>JAQIBT010000063.1 GCA_027858915.1 Salinisphaera sp. | reverse complement strand
CCTTCGCCCTGGGTGCTGCGAATGGCGCCGCAGAGATTGGTCTTGCCGGAACGACAGAACTTGCACTCGCCACACTCTGCGGTATACAGCGGAATCACGTGGTCGCCCTCGGCCAGGGTGGTCACGCCTTCACCCACGGCCTCCACTACGCCGCCGCCTTCGTGGCCCAGAATCCGCGGGAAAAAACCCTCCGGATCCTTGCCGGACAGCGTATAGGCATCGGTATGGCAGACGCCGGTCGCGACGATGCGTACCAGCACCTCGCCTTGCTTCGGTCCAGCGACTTCGACTTCTTCCAGGGTCAGTGGCTTACCGGATTCCCAGGCAATAGCAGCGCGTGATTTCATGGATATTCCTTGAGGCCGGCCGCACCGGTTCACAGTATGGGTAACAGACTTCCAGTCTAGCGCAGGGTTTTGTCCGTCTTGCAAGACGTTTTCCTTGCAAGCTGCCATCTGCCTGTCCAGACTTCCCGGCAAATCGCTTTTCCCACGAGACGATCTCATGCTCGATTGTGTTGAAATACAGCCACCTTCTGCACCCGATGCCGCAGTCATCTGGCTGCACGGACTCGGCGCCGACGGCAACGATTTTCGGCCGATTGTGAGCGAGCTGGGACTGGCAGCGGACCACGGCGTGCGATTTGTATTTCCCAATGCGCCGGTACGAGCGGTCACTGTCAACAACGGCATGCGCATGCCTGCCTGGTATGACATCAAGGGCAGCGCCATCGCTGATAAACAGGATCGCGACGGCATCGAAGCCAGTGCGGGGCAGATTGGCGAACTGATCGCGCGTGAACGGGCAAACGGCATCGACGCCGCGCGCATCGTGCTGGCCGGTTTTTCCCAGGGCGGCGCCGTAGCCCTGCATACCGGCCTTCGTCACCGCGAGCGGCTGGCCGGCATCATGGCCTTATCGACCTATCTGCCACTAGCGGACCGCCTGCCAATGGAATCGACCGATGCCAATCTCGATACGTCGATCTTCATGGCCCACGGCACTGACGATCCCGTTGTACCAATATCGCTGGGCACGACCAGTCGCGACATGCTGGCCAGCGCCGGCTACCACGTGGACTGGCATGAATATCCGATGCAGCACCAGGTCTGCATGCCGGAAATCGGCGACATCGCACGCTGGCTGGCAACCCGCTTCGCACACTGACGCCGCCTGTCCAGTCCGATAACCGACAATTTATGTCATGGTCGAGACGCTTTCACATCTGATCAGCCAGTACGGCTATTTAGCCGTGGCCATTGGTTGTTTTTTCGAGGGCGAAACCTCGGTGCTGCTGGGCATGCTCGCTGCCCACCGGGGCATTCTCACCTATGGTGGCGTCTGGACGGCTGCCACCCTTGGAACAATGCTAGGCGATAATTTCTGGTTCCACGTCGGCCGCATCACCGGTCGTCCGGCACTGACGCGGCGCCCAGGCTGGCAGGCCAAGGCCACGCGGGTCGAGGTCTTGCTTGAGAAATATGGCCCGCTGGTCATGATTGGGTTTCGTTTCCTGTATGCCATGCGCTCGATCACACCGTTTGTGCTCGGCGCACTAGGCACTTCGCCCTGGCGCTTTCTGTTCTATGACCTGATTGGCACGCTGATCTGGTCGACCACCATTACCATCATTGCTTATTTTCTGGCCGATGCCATCCAGAGAGCGCTGGGCCACATCCAGAACGTCGAGCAGGCCCTGCTGGTTCTCGTACTGGTGGTGATCGCTATCGTCAGCGGCCTCTATTACCTGCGCCGGCGCCGACGCAAATAACCGGCCGCCCGGCAGGCCCATTACCGATCAATGGTATAGATTAGGTCGCCGCCGGTGGATTTGCCGCTGGAAGTGGTCTCCAGATTCCAGTGGGATGACAGCGTGTAGCGCATCGATACTGTCGACACCTGGTTGAACAGCCCCAGCCCATAGCTGATATACAGCCGCGGCGAGAGATATTTACCCACGGTGAGCGCCGTATTGTCGGTGCCGTTGTCCTTGCCGGCGCCACCTTCGCCCGGCGGCGCACCAATGCCGACGTGGTCCAGGCCCACCTTGTTTCCAATCCCCTGAAGATATTGATTCCCCTTGCTGCTGCCCAGCGCCAGGGCAGCACGCGCCACCACGCTCGATTGCTGGCCGTTGGTACTGTTGAGCGGACGACCCAGCAGCAACCAGGACAGCGTCTCGGACTGGGTCATCGAGGGCTTGGAGAACAACGTCAACTGGGGGCTTGTCAGCGTGCCCTGAACTTGAACGCCAACCGTGACGTTGTTATTGGGATAGCGCGCGGCTCTGAAATCCAGGCCTGGCTCGCTGACCGGGCCACCAGCGAACAGAATCTTGCCTTTCTGGATATCCAGGTTCTGGCCATAGGCCTTGTAGGAACCGTTGACGATGTTGATCGCGCCGCTGCCGGTTGGCACGTTGCCCGGCTGCTGGACGACCCGCAAAGCTCCCTCGAGATTGGCCTTGAGGCCAAACGCCTCGACCCGGACTTTCTTGCCCAGTATGACCTTCACGTCAGCATGAATGGCGCGCGCTGCGGCTTTCTTGGCGGCCGGCTTGTTGGTCACGATCACCTGGTCGCTGGAGACTGTCGTCACCCCCGAGGCCGGCAGGTTGCGCGGCGTTATCGAGGCCTCGGGAATAGTCACGCTGCCGGTGACGTCCACTTTGGCCGGCGTCACCTTGACCGCCAGATCCGGGCTGACATACGCCTTGGCTTCGGGCGTGTTCGCCATCTGAAAGCGATCGCCCTTGATAGTCAGGTCAACGTCCTGGCCGTTGGCTTTGAGCGCGATGTTGCCGTTGGCGTTCAGGTTGCCGCCACCGGATTTGGCCGCTGCCTGAATGCCGATGTTGGTGCCGTGGCCAATGGCCGCCAGTTTCACCCCGGTCAGCGTCAGCCCCGGCGTCACCAGCACGATCCTGGACGCGTTGATGGCCGCGTTGCCCAGCACACTGGGCTTGGCCACGGTGCCCGACAACCGCAGATCACCGTTGATATTGCCGTCGAAGGTCGCAACTTCCGGCGACAGCTTCTCGATGAAGTCGAGCGACGCCAGACTCAGCCGCACCCGACCGCTGAGAGCATGTTCGGTCAGCGCGCTCTTGCCAGGTGCGATGTCTACCTGGGCTTGTACGCCGCTGCTGCTGTTCAACGGCAAATCCACCTTCGCCTTGACGCCGTTGTCATGCATCTTCGCGCTGATCTGGCCCGGCTGCATATCGAGAACGCGCACCGCTTTGCCGTTGACGTTGTTCATGGTCACGCGCCCGGCCATGGTGCGCAGATCGGCTTCGACGTCGGGGCTGCCACCGGTCGGCACGCGCGCATCCACCGTGCCCGAGATCGCCCCCGTCGCGCCCAGGCCTTGAGGGAAGAAGCTCTTGGCGTAGCTGTAGTCAAAATTCGAGAGTTTGATATGACCAACACTGGCCTTTGCGTCATGGCTGCCGGTAATACACAGGCGGGCGCCGCCAGAGGTCAGGCAGGCGTTCTTCAGCGACTGAGCGTCCGCCGAAACGATACCCGAGGCGGGCGAAGCGAGCGTCCAAGGCGCCAATTTCTGATACGCGGCTTTCAAGCGGTTCATGGTGAACCGGTACTGGTAGGTCTTCTTGTTGAGATGTCCGTCGAGGCCAAGATCGGCCTGGGCGATATCGCTGTCGAGATTGAGCGATAGTGTGTGCGCGGCCGGCGTGCCGTCGACGTTCAGCGTCACCTTGTTGATCTTCTGGCCGCCCGCTTCGATATTGCTGGCCAGCAGGTCAACCTTCGACTGACTGTGGCCGGACCAGTCGACGTTCGCGTCGAGCGTCGCGCGGTTGATCTTGTTGCCGAAGGCATCGACGTTGTCTGCCTTGAGCTTGGCCACGACGTTTGGCGCCTTCACGGTGCCGTTCACATGGCCTTCGGTCTGCAGACTGCCGGCCAGCCCCGGCATGATCGTCGACAGGTCGGTGGAATGAATCGACCAGCGACCGTCCAGCGGCTGATTGGCTACCCAGCCGAAACGCCCGCTGACGTCTGCCGTCGCCTTGCCGGAGACCAGATGCAGGGTATCGATCAGGACATGATTGCCCAGATAGGCCAGCTTGGCTTTCAGATCGAGCGGCTGGTGGCGCAGGCTGCCGTGGGCGGTTAGCTTATCGACGTTGGCGTGGATTGCCTTGCCAACCTGCTGGGCCGTGACGTCGGCGTCCAGATCGAAGTCCCCGGGCACGTCCTTGACGATCGCGCCGGGATTGATGTGCTGGCCTTCCAGATGGGCTGCGACATCCAGCTTGGGCGACCACTGGGTCTTGGCATGACCGGTGATATGGCCCGGGGCGCCGGAGATATCCAGCGATTTCAGATCAAAGGCCTTGGTGCTGCCAGTGCCGTTGAGCGCCAGCTTGCCATCGGTCTGCCCGACCACTTTCCACAACAGACGAGTGTTCAGATCGTAGTTGTCCAGCGTGCCCGTGAGCTTGACCTTGCCGGTCTTCGATAGATAAGCCGGCTTGCCGGATAACGGCCACTGCAGGCCGGACCAATTCACGGTCATATCCATGGCGTTGCCCTTGGCGAGAGCCACCTGGCCGGCCGCGGTGAGCCTGCCGTTGGTGGCTGGCGTGACGATATTCAGATGATCGATCTTCACTGCCTTGCCGGTATACGCCAGCTGGCCGTCGAGGTTGACCTTGCCGTAGTCCGCCGAATCGAGCTGACTGTTCAGACGCAGGTTCAGGTCGTCGAACGGACCCTTGGCAAAGACATTGGCCGAGGCGGCGATTTTTGGCAGGCTCTTCTTGATTTTCCGGGTGTGGATATCGGTGACGTGCAGCTGGGCATCAACCACCGGTTTGCTTAGCGCATCTTTCAGGTGGGCAGCGAGCTTGACGTTATAGGGCGCGGCGACGTTGGCCTTGGCGTTCAGATTCTTCAGACTGCCCGTGATATCCGCTTTGACATGGATAGGTGCCAGATCGGGCAGGCGCAGAGCGACCGCCGCCTGCAGATTGGTGGCGTAGCCGCTGTGGGGGGTCAGATCGGCGTTGGCGTCGATATCGAACATCGGCCCGTGGCCAGTGATCGATTTGATCTTCCACTGGGCGTTGGCCAGCCGCGCATCGATGATACGCGCGCTATTGATGATGACAGGCTTGGCCTTGGGCGAAGTGACGGCCTTGAGGTTGTCTACTGCCACCCGATCGATCTGAACCGTGACCGGCAAATGGATCGCATCCGGCAGCGAGAACGGTTTGTTCGACTTCGGTTTGGGCTTGGGTGGCACGACCTTGGTGACTTCATAGTCGACCCCGGCGACCGCCAGATTCTGGATATGCACGGTACGCGAAAACAGATCGGAGACGGCCATGTCGAAATCGACCGACTTGACGTGTACGTCCATGCTGTCGGTCTTGTACTCGACGCCACGAACCGTCAGCGGTCCGATCAGCCGTCCGTGGACGCTGGCTACCTTGATGTCGGCAGGCAGATAACCCTTGGCCTGGTTCCAGGCAAACGCGGTACCGCTGTTGGTACCGAACACCCAGGCTACCAGTCCGAGAAGTAGGACGATGACAATCAGCAGAATCAGCAGCGCCCACTTGATGACGCGCCAGATACGCGAACGACGGCGCCGCGGCTTTCCGGACGGAACCGGCTGCCGCGAAGAATCTTTATTGGTCTCGGTTTTGGCGGTACTGCTCACAGATCGGTTCCAAGACTGAAGCCGATGGCGTAGCTGTTGTGCGGATCGTCGAACGGATGCGCCAGATCAAGATGCACCATACCGACCGGCGAGGCCCAACGGAAACCGATGCCGGCGCCTTTCTTCAAGCGCAGGTGGATGGTATTCGCCACGTCACCGGCATCGAAAAAAGTTGCGACGCCGAATTTCTTGTAGAAAAACCAATCGGCCTCGGCGCTGGCAGTCGCCAGATACTGGCCGCCGATATCCTGGTTCTTGCTGTTGGTCGGGCTGATCGATTGGTAGGTATAGCCCCGCACACTAGATTCGCCGCCGGCGAAGAAACGCTGCGAGGGTGGAAGATCGCTGAAATTGCTGGCCTCGATCGCGCCCAGTTCGCCGCGGAATATGACTCGCACCGTCGAGGTGACGGGCAATATGACGTGGCTGCTGACATCGGCGCGGAAGAAGTTGGTTGCCGACAACAGCGCAGAACTGCCGCCGCGCACGTCCACCGACAGGCTTATGCCCTTGTGCGTGAACAGCAGATCATCGGCTTTTTTCAGCGTGAAGTCGTAGCCCGGATAGAGCAGCGTGCTTGAACGGCTGCCTTTCCCCAAGTTGTAGTACTCGCGTTCGAGTTTGAGATAGGCGCGCTTGCGGCCCAGCTTCCAGCCGGTATCCCGTACCACGCCGATCCCGAACAGGTTCGAGGTGATATCGCCAAATTTCTGGTTGCTGATGGTGGCGGTAAAACTGAGCTTGTCGGTCGCTACGTTCGCAATCGGTATGTCGTAGGACGACTGCAGCGTGCGCTCAATCTGGGATATCCGCAGATTGGTCGAGAACTGATGCCCGTACTGGTTGAGATGACGGAACTTGACGCCGAGCCCGATGCGCGGGCCGGTGTCGGTGCCGTAGCCGGCCGAAATACGGTAGTGCTGGGGCTTGCTCGGCTTTGCCTTTACGGTGATCGGAATCCGCAGCTGCCCCAGAGACGCCAGCGGATCCTCCGGCGGGTACAGCAGATCGTAGAACCACTGGTTCATCCCGTCTCCTGTACTCGTGCGCACCGCTTGATCGCGCGGCGCGCTGATCGCAATCTGGTTGTAGTAATCAGAATTCGATAGCGCCAGCTGCAGGTCAATCAGATCGCTGGCGTTGAACGGCTGCCCTGCCTGGAACGGCACGAAGCGATGCACGAATTTGTCGTTGAGCAGATTTTGATCAAAGGTGACCGGACCGAAGTAGTACCGCTCGCCGGTATCAAGCACCAGATCGATCTGCGCGGTATTGGTCTTGGGGTTAACTCGAATCGCAGACTTGGCAAAGCTCGCCGCCAGATAACCGGCCTGGTATGCCGCGTTGTACATCGCGCTCTTGGTCGCGCTGTACCGCGACTGCACCAGACGTTCACCAGTCTTGAGCTTGGTCGAGGCGATCGCCTGTTGCAAAGCTTCGAGATCGTCACCGGGTCCCGTGGCTGAGATATTGATCTGCGTAATCTTGGTTGCCGGACCGTGATCAACCTTGAAATCAGCGTGCCAGGTCTTATGATCACCGGTTGGCTTGTCAAGCGACGTCTTGACGTTCGCGTTGTAGTAGCCGTAAGGCTCAAGCGCCTGCTTGATCTCCTTGGGCGCCAGCCGGTAAAGGCGCTCGATCTGGGCAGCGGACCACGGGTCCTTGTGTTTGCCAGCCACCGAAAGCGACTTGCGGACGTTGCTCAACAGCGGGTCTTTGACGCCCTTGATATTGACGTCTACATCGTCCGCCAAAGCCCGCGTCAGCAGCAATCCCCCGCCGAGCACCACGATCAATACGATGGCCGTTGAGCGCCTGAAGAAGTTGTTTCTGTCGTGGTTCACTCTGACGCGTACCCTCGTTTGCGCGCCACGCGGCGACAAACCCCATGAATCAAGAAACTGCCATTACCATCGGCCAGATCGTTGCAGCTTAGCCTATACGATAGCGCCCACCAAAGCGCATCTAATCGTCCGGTTCGAAGTGTTCGACCGGCAGGTCGATCAAGTCGTCTACCTCCGGTATGCCTAGTACTTTCGTAAAGAACGCCCGTTCGGATTCAATGGCGGTAACGATATTACCGGCATCACGAAACCCATGGCGCTCGGTTTCGAAACACACGTACGCGACCGGAATACCGCGCTCGGACAGCGCGTCAACCATGGCCTGGGCCTGATCCGGTGGTACCACCTTGTCCTGCATACCCTGAAGGAACAATACGGGGCAGGATAGACGGTCAGCGTGCATCAACGGCGAACGGTCGGCCAGGACATCGGCATCATCACCAATCAGACGGTCCAGATAACGCGATTCGAACTTGTGGGTCGAGGCCAGCAGGGCGCGCAGATCACCGATGCCATAATAGCTCGCACCGGCTGCTGCGATATCGGTGAAGGTCAGCACACACAGGACGGTGTATCCGCCGGCACTGGAGCCGGATATCAGGACCCGCTTTGAATCGATTTTCCCTTGTTCAGCCAGTGCCGCTGCGCCAGAAACGCAGTCCTCGACGTCGGCCACACCCCAGGCACCGCGCAGTTGCATGCGGTAATCGCGCCCGTAACCAGTGCTGCCGCGATAATTGACGTCCAGCAACGCATAGCCGCGCGATGTCCAGTACTGGATCCGCGCATCGAGCGCGGTGCTCGTAGCACCGGTCGGCCCACCGTGACATTTGAGAATCAGCGGTGGACGCTCGTCCCCGGGTGCCGCATAGGCATCGCTGGTGGGTGGGTAGTACAGGCCATAGGCCACTGCATCGCCGCCCGTGGTCCAGCTCATCGGCTCTGGCTTGGCCAGGGCAGTGACCGCTGGCAGACCGTCTACCTGACGCACCGTGCGATGCGCGACCTGTCGATCGAGTACGCGGATATGTTTTGGCTCGGCGGCACTGGCCGCTACGACGGCCACGCCTGTTGGCAGCGGCACGAGCTGCTCGAAAAAACTGCAGGCCTGGCGCTCTGCGCGGAACGTGCCGGTGTTCGGATCGACTTCGCCGAGCGACCAGATACCATCATGCGTACAAAGCGCCCAGAGACGGCCAGCGCCGTCGAACCCGTAGGTCTGTTGGCCAAACACCCACTGCGGCAGGCCGAACTCGCAGCGCTCTGCGGTCAACTGTTCGAAGCCGTTCGACGAGTCGCCGGGGTTTGTCTCGCGATAGATATTCCACCAGTTATCGACATCGCATACCACATGCAGACGACCCGCCGGATCGAATACGGGGCTAAACAACGATGCATCGTCCGGCGCCCAGACGCATTGCGGCGGCTCAATTCGGCCGTCATCAGCTAATTCGGCCTGCCACAGTTCGCAGACATCCCAGGGCATGTCCGGATGATTCCAGGCCAGCCAGACCAATCGTCGGCCATCGGGGGACAGACGTGGACTGGCCAGAAAATCGTGGTCGGATGCAACGACACTTCGCTGGCCACTCAGGCTGATGGTCTCGATGCTGGCTGTCGGCTCGCTGCCATCCTCTGGCAGTGTCTCGACAACCGCGATCAGACGAGCGTGGTTCGCATCGTATTGCAGGTCGGCAAAGCGCAAACCGTCATTTGACGGGGTGACTTCGGTCAGCATGCCCTCGGGGCTGCGCTGCCAAATCGCCTGATCGGCGGAGTTGACAAACCACAGCGTATCGTCGTGGACCGTGAATGCGCCGCCGCCGTATTCATGCACTGCACTGCGCGCGGAGTAGGGGGCATCCAGCAATGATTCGGCGCCGGCGGTTTCGGCCGGCCCGTCATCAAGCACGAGACGCATGATCGTGTTTCGACCCGCTTCCTCCGGGCAACTTTCGGCCCAGTACAGCACAGTCGGGGCGAGACGCACCGGATCGATCTGCATATCCGCAAACTTTCGCCCGGCCGCAGCTACGTGGCCGGCATGGATGGCCGACGGCCAACTCCCGTATACGCGCAAGGGTTTCATGTGGAACAACTCTCCATCAGACGTTACCTTTGAACCGCGACGACCCTATCAGGACACCCCGGAATCTGGATTCCAAAACCATTGATCGTCGACACGGTGCGTGGGACGCGCGTCGGAGTCAAAACTGCGCTCGTGATAATCCATGCGACCGTCGACGGCGCGGCGCAACACCGTTGATGCGCGCGTACCGTATTGCTCGCCCGCAATGAAGATCGGTGACAGAAATTCTTCGTGCGCCCGGTCGACGCCGGTATTTGGCAGTGCGTCGCCTGGCGGCAGCTGCCTATCCGCCAGAATATTGAACAGCGGATCGACGTCCGGCTGCGAGCGCGCCATCAGGTCACGCAACGCGTGTTCGGCGCGATCCGTCTTGGGCCAGTGCTCACCCCAGTGCCCGTTGGACACCGCGTAGATGCCAGGGCCCAGCAGACGACGCCTGCTGTGGCCTCGATTGGAAACAAACCACAACTGGCCGGCGTCACCGATCAGCAGGTTGAACGGCGAGTAGTCAGCGCCGGCAGTGTCGATCTGTTCTGCCCAGCTGGCGGCCGTCGTTTCCGCGCCAGCCAGATAATCACGAACCAGTCGGCCCCGCGAATATCGGCCGGGCGTCATAACCGGCTCGCGCACGTTGGTGACCGCAGCAAAACGACCGTCGCGCCCTGCCGCACACCATGCACCGCCGGCCTGCAGATCGCGCCCACCGAACAGGCCGGTCGCGTCTGCCCACCAATGGGCAGCTGCGGCTGGGCGGGCATGAAATTCGTCGCGGTTGGCCGCGAGCACGACATCAAAATTTACACATTGCTGCCAGGCAAATACGATCAGGCACATGAGATGGTGCAGCGGGTAAAGACCGTCAAATTAGCATGCACCCGCGCTCGCTTCAGCTGTTGTCGGGCATATCGAGCTCTTTGATCTTGCGGGTCAGCGTATTACGACCCCAGCCCAGCAGGCGCGCGGCTTCTTGTCGGTGGCCATGGGTCTGTGCCAGCGCGGCGCGGATCATCACGCGCTCCAGGCGGGGGATCGCCTCGTCCAGCAGATGATCGGCGCCAGTTGCCAGCCGCTGTTCTGCCCAGGCTCGCAGCTGCATGTCCCATTCGCCACCCACAACGGGCGAACCCACGATGGCGCTCTGCACAGGCTCGGCCGGGCTTGCTGGCCCGTCCCTGGTTAAGTTCTCGGCACCAAAACCCATCACCTCGTGGGCCGCCACGCTGGCATCGCTGCGCGGCTTGAGTTCTTGCGGCAGGTCCTCCAGCACTACCTCGCGCCCGGGGGCCATGACCGTCAGCCAGCGACAAAGGTTTTCCAACTCGCGGACGTTGCCAGCCCATTCAAGGCCTGCCAGATATCGACTGGCCGCGGGGCTCAGCCTCTTGACCTCGGTGTCCAGCTCACGGCCGGCGCGGCCGAGGAAGAAATTCAGCAGCAACGGAATATCCTCGCGGCGTTCGCGCAGCGGCGGCACCCGCAGGCGGATGACGTTGAGCCGATGATAGAGATCTTCGCGAAAATGGCCACGCTTGACCTCGGCTTCCAGATCCTGGTTGGTGGCCGCAATGATGCGAACGTCGACGCTGACACCTTCGTGGCCGCCCACGCGATAGAACTGCCCGTTCTGGAGAACCCGCAGCAGACGGGTCTGCAGGTCGGCCGGCATATCGCCGATCTCGTCCAGAAACAGGGTGCCGCCATGGGCTTGCTCGAAGCGACCTCGGCGCTGAGCTGCGGCCCCGGTAAACGCGCCTTTCTCGTGCCCGAAGAACTCCGACTCCATCAGATCCTTGGGGATCGCAGCGGTATTGACAGCGATGAACGGACGCGCCGCGCGTGGGCCATTCTCATGCAGGGCATGAGCGACCAGCTCCTTGCCGGTTCCAGATTCGCCGGTGATCAAGACCGTAATATTGGATGCCGATAGCCGTCCAATGGCCCGAAAGACCTCTTGCATCGCCGGCGCCTCGCCGATGATGGTGGCCTGAGATGGAGTGCTGGTCTGGCTCACTGCATCAGCCGCGGACGTAATGTGCGCGGCACGATGGATCAGCTCGACCGCTTCATCCAGATCAAACGGCTTGGGCAGATATTCGAATGCTCCACCGCGATAGGACAACACAGCTGAATCCAGATCCGAATGCGCGGTCATGATGATGATCGGGAGCTTCGGGTAGCTCTCGCGCACGCGCTCGAGCAGGTCAAGTCCCGAGATGCCGGGCATGCGGATATCGGTCAGCAGCACGTCAGGCCGGCTGCCCTCGATCGCGTCCAGCAGTTCAGCACCGCCCGGAAAACACCGGACCTCGATCGCGGCGTTGCCAAGCGCGCGCTCGAGCACCCAGCGGATGGACTCGTCGTCGTCGACCACCCATGCGGTCAATCCGCTACTCATTGGCCGTCTCCATTGGCAGAAATACGCTGAACACGGTCTGGCCAGGGCGGCTTTCACACTCGATCAGCCCTTCATGCAGATGCGTCAGGTACTGGGCGATAGGCAAGCCCATGCCCGATCCCTCGGCGCGCGAGCTGACCATCGGATGAAAGATACGGGGCAGCAGATCACGATCGATACCCGGTCCGGTGTCGATGACATCGATACGGATGACCAGACGATGCTGGGTGCCACCGATGGTAAACAGCCGCTGGGTCCGAGTGCGCAACACAATAGTGCCGGATCGGTCCAACGCCGTGACGGCGTTGCCCACCAGATTGAAGAATATCTGGATCAGCTGTTCCCGGTCCGCCAGGATATCCGGAATGCTGGGATCGTAGTCGCGCGCCAGTGTGACATCCGCTGACAGATCGGTGGCGATCAACGCACGAACATGCTCCAGTGGTTCGTGGATATTGAGCGGCTGCTTGTCGGGCGGTCGGCGCGGACCGAGCATACCGTCCACCAGGTTCTGCAGCCGGTCGGCTTCGCGAATGATTACGGTCGTGTATTCGACCAGGTCAGAGCTCCCGATCTCTCGCTGCAGTAGTTGAGCGGCACCGCGCAGCCCGCCCAGCGGATTCTTGATCTCGTGAGCCAGACCACGAATCATTTCCCGATTGGCCAGATTCTGAAGTCGCATCTGGTCGTCGCGGGAGATGCGCAACTGGCGTTCCAGCGACAGGAATTCAAGCAGCAATGCAGGGCGGGAATCGGGGCTGGTGAACGGCGTCACCGTGCAATCCACCGTCAGTGGCTCGCCGACACCGGCACAAAGATGCAGCTCCCGCTCGGTATAGGCTGCGCCTTGCTGGATCGCCGCATTCAGCCGCTCACGGTGATCGGCCAGATAAGGCAGCACTCGATCAAAAGACTCGGCACCACACTGGCGCGCCGACACACCAAACAGCATTTCGCTGGCCGTGTTGAGGTAGATCACCCGCAAGTGCTCGTCCAGACAGACCACAGCGGTTCTGAGGTTGTCGAGAAGGCTGTCGGTCCGGATGCTTGTTCGGTTTTGGGAACGCATGGGTAATGCCTAGCAAGACTTGGGCCACTGCATCCCGAGATATCAAGTTGTGTTCAGTCACGCATCAAGACGACGGCTTGACCGCCGCCGCTCCACGGCTATGAGACTGTGGCGCGGCGGCACCCCGCCATATTGCCGGCCAGCGGTGAATCGTGCGTAGCTTTTTATGACCTCATATTGCCCGCTGCCAGCGGCAATAAAAAGAGCGCGTCCCCGAGGGTACGCGCTCTTGCATGAGCCGGGCGGAAATAGCCCGGCCCGAACATCGTCGTGTTTTCGGCTAGCAGGAATAGTACATATCGAACTCGGCCGGATGCGTGCTCATCTTCAGTCGCAGCACCTCTTCCATCTTGAGATCGATATAGCTGTCGATCAGGTCATCCGAGAACACATCACCCTTCTTGAGGAATTCGCGATCGTCAGATAAGGCCTTGAGCGCTTCTTCCAGCGACTGGGCGACGGTGGGGATCGCCTTTTCCTCTTCCGGCGGCAGATCGTAGAGATCCTTATCCATGGCTTCGCCCGGATGAATCTTGTTCTGGATCCCGTCGAGTCCAGCCATCATCATCACGGCGAAGGCAAAATACGGGTTGGCAGTCGGGTCAGGAAAACGTACCTCAATACGACGGGCCTTGGGGCTTGATACCCACGGAATACGGATCGACGCCGAGCGATTACGAGCCGAGTAGGCCAGCAATACAGGGGCTTCAAAGCCCTTGACCAGACGCTTGTAGCTGTTGGTAGAGGCGTTGGCAAAGGCGTTGATCGCCTTGGCGTGCTTGATGATGCCGCCGATATAAAACAACGCTTCCTCCGACAGGCCACCGTACTGGTCGCCGGAGAATATGTTCTTGCCGTCCTTGACCAGCGACTGATGCACGTGCATGCCAGAGCCGTTATCGCCGACTAACGGCTTGGGCATGAAAGTCGCTGTCTTGCCAAAGGCATGCGCCACGTTGTGGACGCAGTACTTGTAGACCAGCGTCTCGTCGGCTTTCTTGACCAGCGTATTGAACAGCATGCCAATCTCGCCCTGGCCTGCGGTGCCTACTTCGTGATGATGCACTTCGACGGTCAGGCCCATCTCTTCCATCGCAAGGCACATGGCCGAGCGGATGTCCTGCTGCGCGTCGACTGGCGGTACCGGCACATAGCCGCCCTTGTTGCCGGGGCGGTGGCCCATGTTGCCTTCCGGATACGAAATATCGCTGCTCCAGCAGGCTTCTTCCGACTCGATCGCAAAGCCAGCGCCACGCATTTCATTGTGCCAGCGCACGGAATCAAAGATGAAAAATTCGGCTTCCGGGCCGAACAGCGCTGTGTCGGCTATACCGGTCGACGCCAGATAAGCTTCGGCACGCTTGGCCACGGTGCGCGGATCACGCTCGTAGCCCATCATGGTGTTCGGTTCGAGAACGTCGCAACGGACGACCACGGTCGGCTCCTCGAAGAACGGATCCAGCAGGGCCGTGTCGTCGTCCGGCATCATGACCATGTCGGAATCGTTGATGCCCTTCCAGCCGTCGATCGACGAGCCATCGAACATCTTGCCGTCTTCCATGAACTCTTCGTCGACAACATGCGACGGCATGGTCATGTGCTGTTCTTTGCCACGCGCATCACAAAAACGGAAGTCGACAAACTTGGCTTCGGTTTCCTGGATAAGCTTGACCGTTTTACTACTCGCCATGATCACTCCTTTACGATCGGATATCGGCTGCCCGGATTCAGGGCCGGGAGGTCGACTACTATATAGGCAGTTTCCATGCCACGTCATCTTAGGGCAGATGAACCATGAGATCGTGCTAAATGCACCAAGAATCAGCTTGGTTCTGCACTATTACGGTGCGTTTGGATATCTGCACAAATTTAGGGCGTCGTGCCGGATGAAACCACAACTCGCCGTGGTGCATTGTGCCGGACCACAGCGTAGCTGACCGGTTCCGGTACAATCGCGGTCTGATCAAACGGTGTATTGGCATGGATTTTCAACAGCTGATCTTTAAGCTGCAGCAATTCTGGGCAGAGCATGGCTGCGTCGTGGTTCAGCCACTCGACATGGCCGTCGGTGCCGGCACGTTCCATCCAGCGACTTTTCTGCGCTCTATCGGACCGGAACCGTGGCGAGCAGCGTACGTACAGCCTTCGCGCCGACCGACCGACGGCCGCTACGGAGACAATCCAAATCGTCTGCAGCATTATTATCAGTTTCAGGTGTTGATGAAACCGTCGCCTTTGGACATCCAGTCGTTATATCTGGCCTCGCTCGAGACGCTGGGTCTCGACCTGAGCATTCACGACGTGCGATTCGTTGAAGACAACTGGGAGTCGCCGACGCTCGGTGCCTGGGGCCTTGGGTGGGAAATATGGCTGAACGGGATGGAAATTACCCAGTTCACTTATTTCCAGCAGGTCGGCGGCATCGATTGCCATCCCGTATCAGGCGAGATTACCTACGGCCTGGAACGCATCGCCATGTATCTGCAGAACGTGGAAAGCGTCTACGATCTGGTGTGGTCGTCGTCGCCTGCCGGCACCATTTACTATGGCGATGTCTTTCACCAGAACGAAGTGGAACAATCGACCTATAACTTCGAACACGCCAACGTGGCCGATCTGTTCACCCGATTCGACGCGCTGGAAGCCGAGTGCGCCCACCTGGTGACTGAGAACCTGCCGCTGCCGGCCTACGAACGAATGCTTGAATGCTCCCATACATTCAATATGCTGGACGCAAGACACGCCATTTCTGTCACCGAACGCCAGCGTTTTATCCTGCGCGTTCGCACGCTGTCGCGGTCGGTCGCCAAGGCATATTACGAAGCGCGAGAAGCGCTCGGATTTCCCATGCTCAAGAACACTGAGGCGGCATGACGGCAACTCTGCTAGTAGAAATTGGACTCGAAGAGCTCCCGCCCAAGGCCATGCGCCCCCTTGCAGAGGCTTTTGGGCAGGGTGTGGCAAACGAATTGACGGACGCTGGGATCGCTTACAGTGACATCGCCATTCATGCCAGTCCGCGACGGCTGGCCGTGAGCCTGGCTGATGCCGGAGATCGAAGCGCGGATCTAGCCGTCGAGAAGTTCGGACCGGCCATCGCCATTGCCTTCGATGAGGCCGGTCGTCCGACCCGTGCAGGTGAGGGTTTCGCTCGTTCGGTCGGGGCGATGATGGCTGACCTCGCCACCGAGGATAGTGACAAAGGGCCTCGTCTGGTTTATCGGGGAACCGCTGCGGGTCAGCCTCTGGAACAACTGCTGCAGCCGGCGATCGACAACGCGCTCAAACGTCTGCCAATTCCCAAGCGGATGCGCTGGGGAAGTCGACAGCAGGCGTTCGTACGTCCGGTGCACTGGGTTGTCGCGCTGCATGGGCACAATATTGTCCCAGTGCACGTGTTCGGCCATGACGCCGGACGCGAAACACGCGGTCATCGATTTCATTGCGGCGAGACCATTGTGCTCGCTCACGCTGACGACTATGTGGCGCGGCTGAAAGATCCAGGCCATGTATTGGTTAATCTCGAAGAACGACGGACGCGCATACAGGACGAAGTGGCCAAGGCTGCCGAACGCTTGTCAGGGCGAGCGTTGATAACCGACGATCTGGTAGAGGAAGTACTGGCGCTGGTGGAGTGGCCCAGTGGGATTGCCGGCCATTTCGAAAAGCGCTTTCTGGAATTACCGCGTGAAGTCCTGATCGCAACACTGGAAGGTCATCAGCGTTATTTTCCGGTAGTCGACGCCACCAACCAGCTCAAGGCTGGCTTTGTCACCGTCGCAAATCTCGCGAGTCGTGATCCGGCCCAGGTGGTCGCCGGTAACGAGCGGGTCGTGCGGCCACGTCTGTCTGATGCCCTGTTTTTCTGGGAACAGGACAAACGCCATGGTCTGGCCAGTTATATCGATCAGCTCTCGCGTGTCAGCTTCCAGCGGTCTCTTGGTTCGCTTGCCGATAAAAGCGAACGCATAAGCGGGATCGGGGTCGCGCTAGCAACAGTCACCGGCGCCAAGTCAGACGACGTAAAACGCGCTGCGAAGCTCGCAAAGACCGACCTGCTTACGGAAATGGTCGGCGAATTTCCAGAACTACAAGGGCTGATGGGCCGTTATTACGCCTTGGACGCCGGCGAGACACCGGCGGTGGCTGAGGCGCTGGCCGAGCAATATGCGCCTGAAGCAGCCGGAGCGCCTATCCCAGTGACCAAGACCGGCCAAACTATTGCGCTGGCCGATCGGCTGGATACTCTGGCCGGTATCTTCTCGATCGGCAAGCGGCCAAGTGGCGATAAGGATCCCTTCGCGCTGCGTCGTGCCGCCCTCGGTGTGCTTCGTATCTTGATCGAGGCAGACCTTCCCATTGATCTTGCAGAGGCCCTGCACTGTGCGATTGACTTACAGCCGGTGGACCCCGCAAACGATACATTCGATGCGCTCTGGATGTTCCACGTGGAACGCTTGCGTGGATATTACCAAGAGCGCGGCGTACCGCATGCAAACTTCGAAGCGGTATTGGCTAGTAGCGTCACGGTCATGACGGATTTCGACGCGCGTATCGCTGCCATTGGCAGATTCACTGCCCTGGACGAGGCTCAGCTCGTCTGTGGCTCACATAAACGCATCCGCAACATCCTACGCCGCAACGTCGATGAAGCCGCGGTTACAACGCTCGCTGAAGATCGATTAGTCGAACCCGAGGAACAAACACTGGCGTCGGTGTTCTCTCGCCAGAGCGACGTCGTCAACCGAGCCATGTTATCGAGCGACTATTCCGCTGCACTGGCTGCCCTGGCAGCTTTCGCCCAGCCACTCGATGCCTTCTTCGAACGAGTCATGGTGATGTCTGAAGATCCGCAATTGAAAAACAACCGGCTCGCACTCCTGAGTGGCATCGACCATCTTTGCCGGCGGGTTGCAGACATCTCCTGTCTCTCTCCGGAGTAGATTTGATGAAACTGGTGATCCTGGACCGCGACGGCGTCATCAATCTGGATAGCGACGCTTTTATCAAATCGCCAGAGGAATGGCATCCGGTACCCGGTAGCCTGGAGGCGATCGTGCGGCTAAAACACGCCGGTCTGCGGGTCTGTGTCGCCAGTAATCAATCGGGTCTCGGCCGAGGCCTGTTTGAATACGACACGCTATTTGCTATCCACGACAAAATGGCACGTCAGCTATCCGATATGGCGGTTGCACTGGATGGCGTGTTCTTCTGCCCACATCGGCCGGATGCAGGCTGCTATTGTCGTAAACCCGCGCCTGGATTGATCGAGGATATCCTGCGCCGATGGAATATCCTGCCCGCTGACGCTGTGATGGTGGGTGACAGTGCTTCAGATATGGTGGCTGCGAGAGCGGCCGGTGTCTCATCCATTGGCGTTCACACCGGCAAGCCAGTCAATCGGGAAGACACGGCTTGGGCCAACGTCGATATTTACGATGACTTGGCCGCCGTGACCGATGCCTTGTTGGCCACACACCGAGTTCTGAAAGCGAACTGACGTCTTGCGAACTCAACCCGATCCGCGCCGGCGGACCTATCATCGAGCGCATGTCGCGAGGCTTTAGGCTGAGGAAAAAAAGCCGTACCCTCAAAAAGTACGGCTTTTCTGTGTAGGAGCTCTCGCGTCAAATGTCGAGATTGGAAACCATTAGCGCATTGCGCTCAATAAATTCGCGTCGCGGTTCCACGTGATCGCCCATGAGCGTGGTGAATATCTGATCAGCGCCGACAACATCGTCGATCTTAACCTGCATCAGACGCCGACTGTTTGGATCCATCGTCGTTTCCCACAGCTGCTCGGGATTCATTTCACCAAGACCCTTGTAGCGCTGTACGTTCAGGCCGCGCTTGGCTTGTTCGAGCAGCCATCGATAAGCCGTGTCAAAGGAATCGATGGGTTCCGATCGCTCGCCACGCGTAATCGTAGCACCGTCGCCAATAAGCCCGAGTAACTCATTGCCGAGTGTGGCCATGCGCTCATACTCAGGACTCGTAAAGAAATCCTCATGCCAGACGAAAATATGGGGTATACCGTGGCTGTAACGGGTGACCTGCAGATGCAGGGGATGGTCAGCCTCGGCCGGTTTGATCTGGACCTCATAGCGATGACGCGCCTCGTTGCGGCCATCCAGCCGCGCCTGCAGGGATTCGGCCCACGCATGCATGCGATCAACATTGCCGAACAGAGACGGCGTCATCATTTCGAGATACGTCATTTCGTTCAGAGTAGCGGGGTCATAGCGCCGTGCCAGTCGAGCCACGTCGTCCAGCATGCTCATGTAGCGCCCCGAGAGACTGGCCAGCGCGTCTTCAGCGATAGGAGGCGTATCGGCTTCGACCCGCAATTCAGCCTTGTTCAGTGCCAGACGCATCAGATAATTGGACAATTCCTTGTCGTCCTTAACGTAATACTCCTGCTTGCCACTCTTGACCTTGTATAGCGGCGGCTGCGCGATATAGACGTAGCCAGCTTCGATCAACGCGAACATCTGTCGATAGAAAAAGGTCAAAAGCAGCGTCCGAATATGCGACCCGTCCACGTCAGCATCGGTCATGATGATAATGCGGTGGTATCGTAGTTTCGCCGGGTTGAACTCGTCGCGGCCAATGCCGCAACCCAGGGCAGTGATCAGAGTGCCTACTTCGGCCGAGGACAACATCTTGTCGAACCGAGCTTTCTCGACGTTGAGAATCTTGCCCTTCAGCGGCAGGATCGCCTGATTGTGCCGATCACGACCCTGCTTCGCGGAGCCACCAGCTGAATCACCCTCCACCAGGAATAGTTCCGACTGAGCCGGGTCCTTTTCCTGACAATCAGCGAGCTTTCCAGGGAGCCCCGCAATGTCGAGCGCGCCCTTACGTCGTGTCATATCACGAGCGCGGCGCGCGGCATCGCGTGCGCGCGCCGCATCAATGACTTTCGCGGCAATCAGCTTGGCCTCGCGAGGATTTTCAAGAAGAAAATCGCTCAGCTGATCGTTGACGGCCGATTCGACGGCTGCGCGAACCTCGGACGACACCAGTTTCTCCTTGGTCTGTGATGAGAATTTTGGGTCGGGGACTTTCACCGAGACTACGGCGGTCAAACCTTCACGGGCATCATCACCAGTCGGAGCCACTTTTTCTTTTTTGGCCAGGCCTTCGGACTCAATATAGCCGTTGATTGAGCGCGTGAGCGCTCCGCGAAACCCTGCCAGATGAGTTCCGCCATCGCGCTGCGGAATATTATTTGTATAACAGAACACGCTTTCCTGATAAGAATCATTCCACTGCATGGCAACTTCAACCACGATGTCATCGCGTTCCGCGCTGAAGTAGACCACTGTTTCATGTAGTTGTGTCTTGTGCTCGTTGAGGTTTTCAACGAATGCCCGGATGCCGCCCTGGTACTCAAAGACCACATCCTTCTCGCTGGCTTCTTCTATCAGCCGTATACGAACACCCGAGTTCAGAAAAGACAGTTCCCGCAAGCGTTTTGCCAGAATATCGTAGTTAAACGCAATATTCGAGAACACCTCCGCACTTGGATGAAAATGAATCATGGTCCCGGTTTTTTCCGTCTCGCCGAGCGTCTGCAGCTCTTCCTGAGGCTCTCCCATGCTGTAGTTCTGACGATAGCGGTGCCCATCTCGATGAATATTCAGCTCCAGCGTGTCTGACAGGGCGTTGACCACGGAGACACCAACACCGTGCAGGCCGCCAGAGACCTTGTAGGAGTTGGCATCAAACTTACCGCCAGCGTGAAGCACGGTCATGATGACTTCAGCCGCCGGCTTGCCTTCGCCCTCGTGCATGTCGACAGGAATGCCGCGACCATCGTCCGAGACGGTAATACTTTGATCGCTGTGGATCTTGACCACGATTTCCTTGCAGTGTCCAGCCAGCGCCTCATCAATAGAATTATCAACGACCTCGAACACCATGTGGTGCAAACCGGTGCCGTCGTCCGTATCGCCGATATACATTCCAGGCCGCTTGCGAACGGCCTCCAACCCTTTTAATACCTTGATGCTACTGGAATTGTATTCGCCGCTGGAGTCGGACATTGCGTCGTTGACCTGAACTCAGGAAATAATCTTTCCAGTTTAGCACGCCAGTCGATCAAAGAGCTCTGCGAACACGCCCGTGTTCCACGTGGAACATCTGCGCTGAAGTCAACGCATCAGGTACAAGCGACTCATCAAGAAAAGTGAGGAAACATTGGCCACCGATCCTTATGATTTCCTCGGCGACGGTCTGGCGAAATGATTCTCCGAGTTCCGCGGCTAGGTCATCGATCAAAAGCACAGGCTTGATACCGCGCCTTAGGTGAAGTATCTGTGCTTGGCAAAGAAGCAGCGAAGTGGTCAGAATCTTTTGCTGGCCACGCGAAACCCAGTCCCGTGCCTTCGTAGAGGATATGGCAACGTGTAGGTCGGCGCGGTGCGGGCCCTGTTGGGTGAAGCCGGCTCGGAGATCCCGATCGAGCGTGCTCGCTAGTGCGACGCCTAAGCCTTCCGTTCCTTTCCATCCATTCGTATAACTCAATTGCAATTGTCCATTGCCAATTACACGGTGGGTGCTTTTCGGCAACAAATCGGTGAGATAGTCGAGATAACGTCTTCGGCAGGCATCTACGAGCTCGCCTTGTTTGACGAGTTCTCCGTCCCAGGCGAGAACGTCATGCTTTGCATACCGATGGCGCAAGGCATGATTTCGCTGCTTTAGCGCCCGGCGATAGCGTCTCCACGCAGGAAAAAAAAGGGGTTCTACGTGGAACACTCCCCAATCGAGAAATTGTCGTCGATGCTGCGGGCCTTGTTCCAGCAGTCTGTGCACGTTGGGGTCTATAAGTTGCAACGGCGCGGCGCTAACCAATTCAAAACGCGATACGTTGTCTATATCGTCTAGTTTTAGAGAAAACTGTCTTTTATCGTGATGTGCTCCAACGCGACGATGGCGACTGGCGCCGTCACTGATTCTGGCTCGTACAGTAAAGCTGTCGTCACCTCTGCGAATAGCCTGGTGCAGAGGTGAGTGTCTGAATGATTGACCACGCCCAAGGATATATATCGCTTCCAGTACGCTGGTCTTGCCTGACGCATTATCTCCGATGATGCAGTTGACGCTCTCGGCTGGTAGCAACTCTGCGCTTTCCATACAGCGGAAATTGCGTATCGATAGGGCATCGAACTGCATCGGCTATTGTCGAATTATTATGAGAGTCGTATACCGATGATATCTTTGCGCGCGACCGACTACTGGGAGAAGGCTCAGGAGCATCGTGTCATCCGAATATTAGGGGGTGTCGTGACGGCTGCGAGGGAAAATAGTCCTTGTGGGTGCTCTGGACCGTGTTAGGACATGATTTACTCTAAAGATTGAGCTGGTCGGAGTCTGGCTTGCTACAGACGCATAGGCATGACGACATATCGACTGTTGTCGTCGTCAGCCGCTTGGATTAACCCGCTGCTATCGGGACCGGAGAGCGCCAAAACGAATTCGTCGCTTTGTAGTGCACCCAAGGCGTCGAGAAGGTAGTTTACATTGAACCCGATTTCGATCGGCTCATGGTTATAGATGACCGAGATCTCGTCTTCAGCCTCTTCTCTCTCTACGTTCTGAGCCTGTAATTTGAGGCTGTCTGACTGGAGCATCAGACGCACGCCGCCGAATTTTTCGTTTGACAATATCTTGGTGCGCGATAGTGCCTGGCGGATCGTATCCCGATGTGCATGCATTCTTCGTTCGGGGTTGTCAGGAATAACACGTTCGTAGTCGGGAAACCGCCCGTCAATAAGTTTTGTGGTGAAGTTCAATCCTGGCAACTGCAATCGCAGATGTTTATCGGATAGATGCAGCGTGATCTCGGCATCGCTTGTCCCTAGCAGCCGAACGAGCTCGGTTATTGCCTTTCTTGGGACGATTGCTTGAATCGGTTCGTCAATATCAAGAGCGATGTTTGCATCGCTCATGGCGAGTCTGTGGCCGTCAGTTGCAACGCATCGTAGACGATCTGCGCGTATGACTATGAGCAGGCCGTTGAGGTAATAGCGTACGTCTTGATGGGCCATCGCGAAATGCGTTCGATCCATCAAGGTTTTGAGAATGCTTTCCGGGATTGTAATGCTCTGACCGGTTTCGACTTCGTCGAGATGTGGCCAATCCTGAGAAGACAGGCTTGATAACGTGAAACGTGATCGTGCCGACTGGATTTTCGTCTGGGTTCCCTCTTGCCGACAATCGATCTCTGCGTCATCCGGGAGTCCTCGGCAAATATCGAGAAGTTTGCGTGCAGGAACTGCAATTTCACCAGGTTCACCTATCACTGCCGGGCACTGCGTGACCAGCTCGAGTTCAAGATCTGTTGCTGTCACCACGAGCTGATTATCAATGCTCTGGAGAAGTATGTTGGATAGGATCGGCATCGTCTGACGCTTCTCTACAACGCCGATAACGGTTTGTAATGCGGAAAGAATGTCTCTGCGTTGAGCTGTGAACTGCATGACGTACGTCTCCGAGCGATATTCGTCTTGTTGTCTTATGTCTTTAAGAAAAAAGATAGTAGTAGTAACAATAGTGGGGTCTTGTTTCTGTGGGAAACCCACTTTTATTATTTGTTTTTAGATTGTTACGTTGTGTCTAGTTTGCTAGCAAACCGGGTATGCATCCTGTGGTGGTGTTGTGGACGACTTGTGCGCTTTTTCGACACCTGCTGTGCCTGGGTCCAGCAATCGAAAATCGTCCCGGGCTTATCCACAACTAGCTGGTAAGAATTCGATTGAGGTTGACATAGTCCTCGTCAATACGGGTATCGGTCTCTCGCAGTTCCTTGATCTTGCGACAGGCATGCAGAACCGTGGTGTGGTCGCGGCCACCAAAGCCCTGGCCAATTTCCGGCAGACTGTGGTTGGTCAGCTCCTTGGCCAGGGCCATGGCCAGCTGTCGAGGCCTTGCGATGGATCGAGTTCGCTTCTTGCCCAGCAGGTCGGTCAGCCGCATCTTGTAGTATTCGGCTACCGTCTTCTGAATGTTTTCCAGGGTCACCAGCCGGTCGTAGACGGCAAGCATGTCGTAGAGCGCTTGCTTGGCGAAGTCCACAGTGATCGGTGCGCCGGTGATCTGTGCCGAGGCTTTCAGGCGATTCAACGCTCCTTCCAGGTCGCGGACATTTGAGCGTATGCGCTTGGCAATGAAAAACGCGACTTCGTGTGGCATTTCGACTGCGAGATAGTCTGCCTTGGACAGCAGAATCGCCACTCGCGTCTCAAGCTCTGGCGGCTCAACAGCAACCGAAAGCCCCCAAGAAAAACGCGACTTCAGTCGATCCTCCAGACCCTCGACTTCCTTGGGAAAACGATCGCAGGTAATGATGATTCGCTGGTTGGCTTCCAGCAGGGAGTTGAAGGTATGGAAGAACTCTTCCTGCGAGCGATCCTTGTTGGCAAAGAACTGGATGTCATCAATCAGGAGGGCGTCGAGGCTTCGATAATGGTCCTTGAAGCGATCCATCCGGTTGTGGCGTATCGCGGTGATCATTTCATTTACGAAATGCTCCGACCGGACGTAGGCAATGCGTGCGCGGGGATTGTTAGCCAGCAGCCGATGGCCCACGCTTTGCATGAGATGGGTCTTGCCCAGACCGACGCCGCCGTAGATCAGCAATGGGTTATAGGTAATGTTTTCTGGGCTGGCGGCCTGCTCGGCGGCTGCGCGGGCGATCTGGTTGGATTTGCCCTGCACGAACGACTCGAATGTATAACGCGAATCAAGATTGTGTCGTTTGGTATCGGTAAGCGGCGGCTCTTCCTCGATTGGTTCGCCAGCGCGGCGCTGACCGCCGCCGACCAATACCCGGATACGCCGCGGTTGCTCTCCCAGTTCACTCAGCGCGTTGGCAATCGGCGCTCGCAATTCACGTTCGACCTGATCACGAACGACCTCGTTCGGGGCCATCAGATCGAGGCCATCCTCGCCAAACTGCGCCTCAAGCGGCCGCAACCAGAGATTGACGTCCTTCTCGGACAGTCGCGTTTCGATATGGTTGAGACAGCGTTGCCAGAGCGTGTCGGCCAATTGTTTTGCTCCGTTGGGGAATCGCTCGCAGTGGATACGGCGAACCAGCTAGGTTACTCCACTGCCAACAGCTTATCCACAGTGTTGTACCGGAGATGGCCGATCGACGCGTTTGCCATCAGGGCCTTGTCCGTCTGGTTTCCTATCTGCTGCGCGATTGTTCCGCTGCGCGCTGTTGGCCGCCCGGCATCGGTCTGTCTCTTCGAATCAGCCCGCGATGCCTCGCGGGCAGCCGGTGAACGCCACGTGGTTGATGCGCTGCGCTGATTGTGCGAATCGCCGGACTGGCCCTGATCTCAACTCAGCGCTTGCAACCGCATACCCGGGGCGACTAGAATTCGCGCTCTTTTCGCCACAGTGCGCCCGCATGGCGCAGGTAGCTTCGCTATGAAACGTACTTTCCAGCCCAGCACGCTCCGCCGCAAGCGCACTCATGGTTTTCGCGCTCGCATGGCGTCCAAGAATGGTCGTCGCGTGCTTGCCAGCCGTCGTGCTAAAGGCCGCAAGCGCCTCGCGCCGTAAGTCATGATGTACCGGCAGGCGTCGTTTAAACCCGAAGCGCGCCTGCACGCTCCACCCGAATTCCGCCGAGTCTTTGCGCAAGGCAACAAGCACGTCAGCGACGGACTTGTCGTGATTTTCGCAGTGAATGATCGGCCGCAGGCGCGACTGGGCCTGGCACTGGCGAAGCGGCGTATTCGGCGGGCTGTTGATCGTAATCGCGTGAAACGCCTCGTCCGCGAGTCGTTCCGCAAGGCGCGTATCCATCTGCCAGCGATCGACGTTGTCGTACTGGCACGCAGTCAGACATCGACTATGAGCAACGCTGCACTCGCAGCCCAGCTCGCGATGATATGGCAGCGAATCGAACGCAGTTAGTCGCTACGCTGCGCACCACGTCAGGGACACTCGTCACGCATGGATAATCTTCGTTTTGGTTTGCTCGTCGGCGTCGCCGTGATCTGCTTTTTCCTGTATCAGGCATGGCAGACCGACTACGCGCCAACCCATGATCAACGCACGGCTTCCCACAGCGCGCAACAGTTGAGCAGCGGATCCTCGGGATCGACTCCGCACAGCGACGTTCCCGATATTGCCTCTTCAGGATCCTCGCCTGGCAACAGCGACCAGGCCGTCGGTACTACGCCCGACGAAAATGTCGTACCCGGTAAAAACCCCAGCCCAGTGGCCGACGGCAAGTCCATTCATGTCGTGACCGACAAATTCGACGCCATCATCGATACCCACGGCGGCGATCTGCGCCAGGTCGCCCTGCGTGGCGTACCGCTGTCGCGCAAACAGCCGAAAACCAATCTGCGGTTGATTAACGACACATTGCCTGATTTCTTCATCGAGCAGAGTGGCCTGGTGGCGGACGGCAGCGATGCGCCCAATCACACGACCCAGTATCAGGCCAGTCAGACGACTTATCGCATGGCCAAAGGCCAGAATACGCTCGCGGTACCTCTGACCTGGAACGATGGTCATGGGCATAAGGTTACCAAGGTCTATACCTTCTATCGCAACAGTTACAAGATTGGCCTGGATCACAAGGTCACCAACGACGCCAGTGCGCCATGGTCCCTGTCTCAGTACATCCGCTTCTGGCGCGCGCCGCATGCCAACGCCGGCGACGTGCCGTTCTCGCATGCGTTCTTTGGCGTCGGCTGGTATCAGGCCAAGCCAGACAACGATTTCGCCTACAAGACACGTGGCCGCGACGACTTGGCGAGCGACCCGCTGACGCTGAACCAGAGTGGCGGCTGGATCGCGATGATTCAGCACTACTTCATCGGCGCCGCCATTCCGCCGGCGAACGCCAAGGTGCATTATTTTGCGCGGCCGAAGGCGATTCAGGGGGCTACCGGCGGCTATGCAACCGGATTTGTGAGTGCTCGGCAGAAAGTGGCAGCCGGTGCCGAAGCCGACTTCAAGACCACGCTTTTCATCGGACCCAAGTACCAGGATCAGCTCGCGGCCATTGCCCCGGGGCTGGGACTGACGGTGGATTATGGCTGGTTCACGGTGCTCGCCAAGCCGATTTTCAAGGTGCTGGATTTCCTGCACTCGATCGTTGGCAACTGGGGCGTGGCCATCATTCTCCTGACGGTCCTGATCAAGGCGATCTTCTACAAGCTGTCTGAAATTCAGTACCGCGGCATGGCGCGGATGCGCAAGTTCCAGCCTCGCATGGCCAAGCTCAAGGAGCAGTACGGCGACGACAAGGCCGAGCTCCAGAAACGCATGATGGAGCTGTACAAGAAAGAGGGCTTCAATCCGCTGGCCGGCTGTTGGCCGATGTTGGTCCAGATGCCGGTGTTCATCTCGTTGTACTGGGTGTTGCGGGAATCCGTGGAGCTGCGTCATGCGCCGTTCATGCTCTGGATCCATGACCTGTCGGCGCCCGACCCGTACTA
Organism: Salinisphaera sp.; assembly: GCA_027858915.1. GTDB lineage: Bacteria > Pseudomonadota > Gammaproteobacteria > Nevskiales > Salinisphaeraceae > Salinisphaera. The sequence goes on along the minus strand of JAQIBT010000063.1, from coordinate 18,154 downwards.
CATCCTGCCGGTGGTCTTTGGCGTCACCATGTTCTTGCAGCAGCGTCTGAACGCCAACGTGACCATGGATCCGATGCAGCAACGGATCATGCAGATCATGCCGGTTGGCATGGCTGTGTTTTTTGCTTTCTTCCCAGCAGGTCTGGTGCTCTACTGGTGCACCAATAACCTGTTGTCGATTGGCCAGCAATGGTGGATCTATCGCAAGCTCGACGCCGAAGGTCTGCACCGGTCGCCGGCCAAGAGCTGACGCCGACGGCCGTGGCCGCAGCGGCTGTCGATACGATCGCGGCGCTGGCCAGTGGGGCGGGCCAGGCCGGAGTGGCGGTGATTCGGGTGTCTGGCCCGGCTGTCCCTGCTATTGCCCAGGACGTGCTCGGCACGCTGCCAGCGCCGCGTCAGGCCGCGCTCGGTGCTTTTCTCGGTGCGGACGGCCTGGCGATCGATCACGGCCTGGCGCTGTACTTTCCTGCGCCGTACTCGTTTACCGGCGAGCATGTCCTGGAACTGCAAGGCCACGGTGGCCGGATACTCGTCGATATGCTTCTCGCCCGCCTGTTGGCCTGTGGGGCGCGTTTGGCGCGCGCGGGTGAATTCTCTGAGCGCGCTTTCTTCAACGACAAGATCAGCCTGGATCAGGCAGAGGCGATCGCGGATGCGATCGCTGCGGGCAGCACCGTCACAGCGCGTGCCGCGGTGCGATCGCTGGAAGGCGCTTTCTCTCGTGAAATCGACGCGCTGGTCGCCGACCTGATTGCGTTGCGCGTCTATACCGAGGGCGCGATCGATTTTCCGGATGAGGAAGACGTCGATTTTCTTGGCGACGGTGAGATCAAGACTCGCCTGGACGCGTTGATAACCCGGCTGACCGCACTGCAATCCAGGGCCGTACAGGGTGCCGGTTTTCGAGACGGTCTGCGGGTGGTGATCCTGGGCCAGCCCAACGTCGGCAAGTCGAGCCTGCTGAATCGCCTGGCGCAGCGCGATACGGCCATCGTCACGGCGATTGCCGGTACCACGCGGGACGTGCTGTCCGAGCAGCTATCGCTGGATGGCCTGCCTTTGACGGTCGTAGATACCGCTGGCCTGCGCGAGACCGACGATCCGATCGAGGCCGAGGGGGTGCGCCGTGCCCGGCGTGAGATCAATCAGGCCGATCATGTGTTGCTAGTCACCGATGCCAGCCGTCCGCTCGACGCCGCCGAACAGCGGCTGCTAGCGGAGATCGGTCAGCGCGTGAGCGTCACGATTCTGGCCAACAAGATCGATCTGGCCGGCCTCAAGCCGGGCAGGCACGAGGTCGATGGCTATGCGCTGGTTGCGCTGTCGGCGCTCGACGGACAAGGCCTTGACACGCTGGCTATCCGATTGAAGCAGGTAGCGGGCGTAGCCGCTGACGGCGAGCCGGCATTTGTGGCACGGCGGCGTCATCTCGACGCTCTGGCACGCGCTGCAGCTGCACTCAAGCGCGGCGATGAACGCCTGACGATCGATGCGGCGGGCGAACTGTTGGCCGAGGAATTGAGCTTGGCGCAGGCCACATTGGGCGAAATCACAGGCCAGGTCACCAGCGACGACCTGCTGGGCGCGATTTTCTCCAGCTTCTGTATCGGCAAGTAGCGATATACGTCAAAAACAGCGCTCAGGGATCATTCGGATTGAGCGCTTGTCGTATTCGGTGCATGCTGCATTCAAACACCCACTGGTCGACGCATGTTCGGGCATCCACGTTTTCTATACGGGCTCTATCTCGTCTTCACCATCATTGTTGGCGTCGTGCTGGCGTGGCTGGCGCCGGTCTGGCTTTGGGCCTGGGCGATTCTTGCGCTGCTCGCGGTAGTCGGCGCCTACGACCTGTTATCGCATCACAACGTGCTGCGTAATTTCCCGATCCTTGGCCATCTGCGCTACATGATGGAATTCGTGCGCCCGGAATTGCGCCAGTATTTCTTCGAATCGGAAACCAGCGGCCGCCCGTTCTCGCGTGAACAGCGCACCATCATCGAGGAACGCGCTCACGGCGGCTCCGATACGTCGCCTTTTGGCACCATGCGCGATTTCGAAGACGCCGGGTTTTCATTTGTTCAGCACTCGATCGCGCCGCATACGGTGGACGAGAAGTACGCACGTATCGTAATTGGCAACGAGCAATGCCGCCAGCCCTATGATTCATCGCGCCTGAATGTCTCGGCCATGAGCTTCGGGGCCTTGTCGGCCAACGCCGTGGCGGCGATGAATCGCGGTGCCAAGCTCGGCAACTTCGCCCAGGACACCGGCGAGGGCGCGATCAGCGATCATCATCGCGAACACGGCGGTGATCTGATCTGGGAGATTGCCTCCGGGTATTTTGGCTGTCGAACCGACGACGGCGATTTCGATGCCGACAGTTTTGTCGAAAAGGCCAATACCGATCAGGTGAAGATGATCGAGATCAAGATCTCCCAAGGCGCCAAGCCGGGTCATGGCGGCCTGCTGCCCGGCAAGAAGGTCACCGCCGAAATTGCCCGTGTACGCCAGATTCCTGAAGGCGAGGACTGCCAGTCGCCAGCGGCGCACAAACGATTTTCTACGCCGACCGGGCTGCTACAGTTCATGCAGCGGCTGCGCGATCTGACCCACGGCAAGCCAGTGGGCTTCAAGCTGTGCATCGGACATCGCTATGAGTTCATGGGAATCTGCAAGGCGATGCTGGAGACCGGCATCGTGCCCGATTTCATTACCGTGGACGGCGCCGAGGGTGGTACGGGCGCTGCGCCGGCCGAATTCTCGGATTTCGTGGGTACCTATATCAACGAAGCGCTGCCGTTCGTGAACGACTGCCTGGTCGGCGTGGGGCTGCGCGACAAGATCGTGGTAATCGCCAGCGGCAAGGTCGCGATGGGCTTCGACATGGTGGTGAAAATCGCCCTCGGCGCCGATATGTGCAATGTGGCGCGCGGTTTCATGTTCTCAGTTGGCTGTATTCAGGCCCGGCGCTGTCATACCGGTACCTGTCCGACCGGTGTGACAACCCAGGACCCACGACGGGCTCGAGCCCTGGAAGTCGTGGGCAAGTCATTGCAGGTGCGCAATTTCCATGACGCCACCATCAAGGCGTTTCTGGATATGGTCGGCGCCATGGGGCTGGATTCTCCGGACAAGCTGGGCATGGAGCATGTCCATCATCGGGCCGGCTACGGTCCGGCTGTGACCTTCGCCGATATGCTGCCGACGGTGGCGTCAGGAGACTTTCTCGAGGATCGGATTCCGGAGAGTTATTCTGGCGATTGGTCGCGCGCCCGCGCCGATGCTTTCTGATCAGCACCGCACCCGTCGATTTCGGGCAAGGCGACTTCGAAAATCAACGGCCAGTTCTTGCCCGTCAGTATCAGGCGTTTGGCGACGGGATCATAGGCAATGCCGTTGAGGGTGCCCGCGTCATCTTGGTAGCCGCTGTCGTACAGCGTCTGGCGCAGGCTGTGTGCGTCCAGCCGAGCAATCACGTGGCCAGTGGCGGGATCGATCACGACAATTTGGTCCGAGTGCCAGATGTTGGCCCAGATGGTTCCGTCGATGTATTCGAGCTCGTTGAGTTGGTCGACAGCGGTGCCATCGTCTTTCACCTGCAATCGACGGACAACGTGAAAATCCGATGTGGCCAGCCACCGCAGCACGGATGTGCCATCGCTCATGATCAGCTGATGGCCATCGTTGGTCAGCCCCCAGCCTTCACGGGCGTAGGAAAATCGGCCGCGTGAGGCCAGTGAATCAGCGTCGTATATATAGCCCGTACCGGCTTTCCATGTGAGCTGGTAGAGCTTGTCGCCGAGGCGCGTCAGTCCTTCGCCGAACTGGGTAGCCGGCAGCGTTCTCTCCGCTAGTATCCGGCCGCTGCGCCAATCGGTTCGGCGCAGCCGCGAATGTCCATATTCACCGGTGCTTTCAAACAGTACCCGACCGTCGACAACCAGGCCTTCGGTGAACGCCTGTGTGTCATGAGGCCAGCGCGCCGTGATCGTCAGCGCCGGATTGACATGATCGTTGATATTGCTGGCGGCCTCCGGTCCTCGGTCAGGCGTCGTGCAGCTGGCGAGGCCAAGGCCCAGCCACGTCATGAAAATCAGTCGGGTCGATATAGGCATGGGGTGAAATGAATCAGAACTTGCCGATAAATGAGCGATAAACTGTTCCGGTTGTGTTGTCGTCTGAGCCGGTGACACGCCCGAGTATCAATAATCATCGATGGGTGCTGAATCAATCATGACGCAAGACGACGACGTGAGATATCCGGATCGCCACGCGATCTACCACCAGACCGCCAACGGTACGCCCAAGGCCGATGAACAAGAGGTCGACCTTGATCATGACCAGCAGCGTGACGCGCGCCGCCGCGAGGCCCCCAGTGCTGGCGTGGTGTTCGAAGCCATTCGCGCCGAGGCCGAAAACGAACTGGTGCGGCCGTTACTCGGGCTAGCCTGGTCCGGCCTGGCTGCTGGGCTGTCGATGGGCTTCTCGTTCCTCGCCATGGCGTTGCTCAGCGCCCATACCCCGGACGCCAATTGGCAGCGAATCGTGACCAGCCTGGGCTATTCCACCGGTTTTCTGTTCGTGATCCTCGGCCGCCAGCAGCTATTCACCGAGAACACGCTGACCCCGGTGCTCGAAGTGTTGCGGGTACGCGACCTGAAAACCGTCGTGCGTACGCTCAAGCTGTGGGGGGTCGTACTGGGCGCCAACGTCATCGGCACCGGTATCTTCGCGGCGGTGATGGCGAACATCCATATTCTGCCCGACTCTATGCAGCCGGCCATGGATAAGATCGCGGCGGGTGAATATGAAGCGGGATTTGTCACCATGATGGCGCGTGCGGTGTTCGCCGGCTGGTTGATTGCGCTCATGCTCTGGTTGATGCCGGCGGCCGAAACCGCGCGTGTGGGCGTGATCATCATCGTGACCTACCTGATCGGCCTGGCCCATTTTCCGCATATCATCGCTGGCTCGGTAGCCGCACTCTACGGCGTATTCAGCGGCGCCCACTCGATTGCGGACTATCTGAGCGTATTCTTTCTACCTACCCTGATTGGCAACGTGTTCGGCGGTGTACTCATGGTGGCAGTGATCAACTATGCCCAGGTGGCCTACAGCGATTCGCGGCGTCAGAGTTGAGCGCATATCGGATGCGCCGGCTCGCTTGACAAAGGCCGTGACGGCAAAATACGCGGACCGCTGATCAGTGCTTGCCTGCGGTCCGGCTATCGAGTGCAGACTTGGTCAGCGTACGGAACAGTTGATGTGATGCCCGTCGATAGAACAGATACTCCGGGTGCCATTGCACACCAACAAGCCATTGATCAGATCGGGCGGCGTCGGCTTCTATCGCCTGAACGAATCCGTCGGCATCCCTGGCTACGGCGATCAGGTCGCGTCCCAGCCCTTGTACTGCCTGATGATGCAGACTGTTCACCCGCATACGGCGTCGGCCAAGTACGGCTGCCAGCCGGCTATGTGGTTTGATGGCAATTGGCTTGCATGCGAGGGGATTGGCGCGGTTGGATGTTGAGCGGCGCAGCTTTGTGATGTCGTCGTACAGAGTCCCTCCGGCTGCCACGTTCAATAACTGCGCGCCGCGGCAGATACCCAGTACCGGGCGGCCGGTATCACGCGCATAGGCAATCGCCGCCAGCTCGAAGGCGTCGCGGGCGCGATCGGCCCCTACGTCATAGGCCGCAGTCGCCGAATACAGATCGTTGGCAATGTCGTCGCCGCCGCCAATCACCAGGCCGTCGATATCGGTCGGCAGTTCGCGCCCGGGTGTGGCGCGTACCGGCTGCCCCCCCGCGGTTCGGATCATCAGCCACGCACACCACCAGCCGGGTGCCCAGCGGCTGGCCTTGCTGGTCACGGCGATGCGCGGCCTCTGGCCCATCATGAGTGGCACGAGACTGAAGACGAAGCGCTCGGCATTACAAATACTGTTCGAATCTATCGGCCCAATGACCGAACCAGTCGCCCAGCGGTGTATCGAGCACCTGGCAGTAGTCCTGGCAGACCGCCGTCAGGTGTTCGCTGTCTGCTGCCAGTTGTTCGACCACCAGCCAATGATTCCATGCGTCGTGCAGGTCCCAGTCAGGCCGCTCGATCTCGCAGTTTGGCAGCCGGTAATGCAGCGTCGGCCTTGCCTTGACCAGAGTGTCGCGAATGACGGCCTCGACCCGCGGCTGGTCGAGATAGGCAAACAGCGGCAGCATGTCGAGCGCGCGATTGCGGCTTGCGTTGGCCGCCAGGTAATCGTCGATCAGCTGGGTCTGGTTGGGCGCATAGTCCGGGTCGCAGATCTTGCGTACATAGGCGCGATCATAGGCCTGGATGTACGGAAAGACGCGGCGGCTCAGGTCGATCTCGCTTATCCGTCTGAGCCAGTCAAAAGCGACCGAGAAGGCGCGCATGTAGCCGAGTATGGTGCCAGGCTGGGTGTCCGGTACTTCCGGGTTCAGGTGCAGACCGAAGGCATAGATGGCGGACATGCCGGTACCGCGAGCGCCGTGTTTGCGCAGAACAGCGATCAGTTCGTGCAACAAATGCAGTTCGCTGATGACGATCGGTGGACAGACAATCTCGAGCGGAACCACATGCTTGGCGACGGCGCCCAGCAGATCGTCCGATAGACGCTCGACCTCGTTCCAGAAGCCGTCACCGGCTGCTGTTCGTCCTCGCTCTTTCAGATAGGCATAGTCCAGTTCCACGGCGAAATCGCCGAAGCGGCTGTCCTTCACGCTGTACTCATATGCGCTGTGGGGCCGAATATCGCCGCCCACAGTGGATTGCACCAGTGCCGCGATCTGCTCAATGCCCAGCCCGGTAAACTCAAGTTCCACGCCGACACGCCGTTCGCCATTCGTTACCGTATTGACGCGCGATGGCCGGCGTAACGGCGTCTTTGCGTAGCCGGCGTCGGGTTCGTTCATGTAATCGTGCGATGCAACATGTTCAATAACCAGGGCAGCATGCCAGCCTGAACGCGCGTCGGCCAGTTGTCCCTGTTACCAACGCGGGCGTAATATCGGCAACTAACAGGAATTCCTAATGCTTTGCCAAGGAGCATGAGTATGGCTCGAGCGAGTGCGCACCCCAATCACGTTGACCCGATAGAAGACGTCGACTCCCAGGAATCTGCCGAGTGGCGCGACGCGCTCGATGCAGTCATCGAACGCGAAGGGCCCGAGCGGGCGCATTTTCTGCTGGAGCTGCTGATTGACCGGTCGCGACGCACAGGCGCTCAGATCCCTTTCTCGCCCAATACGTCGTACGTCAATACCATCCCTCCCCATCAGGAAGCCAAGGCACCGGGCGATCCGGCCGTCGAGTGGCGTATCCGGTCGATTATTCGCTGGAACGCCATGGCGATGGTGGTGCAGGCCAATCGTCACCACGAAGGCGTGGGTGGGCACATCGCGAGCTTCGCCTCGGCCGCGACGCTGTATGAAGTCGGGTTCAACCACTTTTTCCACGCGCCCTCTGAAGAACATGGCGGAGATCTGGTGTATTTCCAGGGGCATTCGGCGCCCGGTTTCTATGCGCGTTCTTATCTGGAAGGCCGCATCACCGAAGACCAGCTCTATAATTTCCGAGCTGAATCCACCGGCAAGGGCCTGTCGAGTTATCCGCATGCCTGGCTGATGCCTGATTACTGGCAGTTTGCGACCGTGTCGATGGGTATCGGCCCGATCAACGCGATCTACCAGGCGCGCTTCATGCGCTACCTTGAGAACCGTGGCATCGAGGACACCAGCAAGCGCCACGTCTGGTGTTTCTGTGGTGACGGCGAAATGGACGAGCCCGAATCCAAGGGGGCGATCGGTCTGGCTGCCCGCGAAGGTCTGGATAACCTGATCTTCGTGGTCAACTGCAATCTGCAACGCCTGGACGGCCCGGTTCGCGGTGACGCAAAGATCATCGACGAGCTGGAAGGATTCTTCCGCGGCGCGGGCTGGAACGTCATCAAGGTTATCTGGGGTGCGCTGTGGGACGGCTTACTGGCCCAGGATCACGAAGGCAAGCTGGTTGACCTGATGAACGAGACGGTCGATGGCGAATACCAGGCCTACAAGGCCCGCGGCGGCAAGTACACCCGCGAGCACTTTTTCGGCAAGCACCCGGAAACCGAGAAGATGGTGGCGTCGATGTCCGACGAGGATATCGCGCGGCTCAACCGTGGTGGCCACGATCCCCACAAGGTCTATGCTGCCTATCATCAAGCGGTAAATAACGACAACGGCAAGCCGACGGTGATCTTGGCCAAGACGGTCAAGGGCTACGGTATGGGCGAGGCTGGCGAAGGCCAGAACATCACCCATCAGCAGAAGAAGATGGCCGAGGAGGCACTCAAGGAATTTCGCGATCGTTTCGAGATTCCAGTCGGCGACGACAAGATCGCCGATGCCCCCTTCTACAAGCCGGACGAAGACTCGGAGGAGATGAAATACCTCCACGCCCGGCGCAAGGAACTGGGCGGTTATCTGCCGGCTCGCCGGCTGCAGGGCGACAAGCTCGAGATTCCGCCTTTGTCGACCTTCGACAAACTGTTGAAGGGATCGGGCGATCGCGAAATGGCGACCACGATGGTGTTTACCCGCATCCTCCAGTTGCTGACCCGCGACAAGAACATCAACGAGCGTATCGTGCCGATTATTCCAGATGAGGCACGTACCTTCGGTATGGAAGGCATGTTCCGCTCGATGGGAATCTACTCCCCGGTGGGCCAGCTGTTCGTGCCGGAAGACTCGGACCAACTCGCGTTCTACAAGGAGTCAACCGACGGCCAGATCTTGGAAGAAGGCATCACCGAAGCTGGCGCCGTCTCATCTTTTATTGCGGCGGCTACGTCGTATTCGAATCATGGCAAGACGATGATCCCGTTCTATGCCTTCTATTCGATGTTTGGCTTCCAGCGCGTCGGCGACTTCTGTTGGGCGGCGGGTGATATGCGGGCGCGAGGCTTCATGATGGCCGGCACCGCCGGGCGAACGACCATCAACGGCGAGGGGCTGCAGCACCAGGACGGCCACAGCCACGTCATGTTCGACTTCGTGCCGAATGTGCGTGCCTACGATCCCACCTTTTCCTACGAGATGGCAGTGATCATTCATCGCGGCCTGGTGGAGATGTTCGAAGAGCAGAAGGACGTCTACTACTACCTCACGATGATGAACGAGAACTACAACCATCCGGCGATGCCAGACGGTGTAGAAGAAGACATCATCTCGGGAATGTACAAGTTCTCCGAAGGGAACAAGCGTTACAAGAAGCAGGTCAACCTTTTGGGCTCGGGCACGATTCTGCGCGAGGCAATCGCAGCGGCCGAGATGCTCGAGAACGAATACAACGTCGGCGCTACGGTCTGGAGTGCGCCCAGTTTTACTGAAATGAAGCGCGACGGTGCCTCGGCGGAGCGTTGGAACATGCTCCATCCCGAAGCAGAGCCGCGCCAGAGCTTTGTAGCGAAGCAATTCGCAGAAGCCAAGGGTCCTGCGATTGCGGCCACCGATTACGTACGCGGGCTACCGGAGATGATCCGACCCTACATGCCGGTGGCTTATCACACGCTGGGTACCGATGGCTTTGGTCGGTCGGACACCCGCGAGGCATTGCGCGAATTCTTCGAGGTGGATCGGCGCTGGATCACCGTCTGTGCGCTCAAGGCGCTGGCCGATGAAGGCACCGTGGAGCGCAAGGTCGTTGCCGAGGCGATCCGCAAGTACGGCATTGATCCCGAGAAACCGGAGCCGCTCACGCACTGAGGGCCCGGGCACGGCGGTAACGGCAATCAGCGATAGTCGATAGAAGACGCAACTAACCGATAAGACGGATCGACGTTCCACGTGGAACGCCGGTCTGATCAGGCAAGGAAACGCTTTATGGCGGCGCAGGAAATCAAAGTCCCGGATATTGGCGATTTCGACGCGGTCGAAGTCATCGAAGTGCTCGTATCCGTAGGCGACACAGTCGAAAAGGAACAGGCGCTGATCACGCTGGAATCGGACAAGGCCACTCTCGAAGTGCCTTCTACGGCTGCCGGTAAGATCACCGAGCTGAAGATCAAGGAAGGCGACACCGTCTCGGAAGGAGACGTGATTGCCACGGTCGAATCCGCTGAAGACGACGGCGAACCTGAGGAGGCCGAGGAAAACTCGGGCGAAGTCAAGGAAGAACCGTCGTCAGCTGATAAAACCGGCGGTGACGGCGAGTCCGGGGACGATGCCGACGATTCGGACCAAGAGGCCGATGAAAGTGAGACCGTCGAGGTCAAGGTGCCGGATATTGGCGATTTCGATGCGGTCGAAGTCATCGAAGTGCTGGTGGCGGAAGGCGATGAAGTCGAAGCCGAGCAGGCCCTGATAACACTGGAATCGGACAAGGCCACGCTCGAAGTGCCCTCGTCGGCCGCCGGTCGGATCACCGAGCTGAAGATCAAGGAAGGCGATACCGTTTCCGAGGGCGACGTGATCGCCATGCTGGAAACCGCTGGTGGCGGCAAGAAGTCGACCAGGAAAGATGGTGGCGACCAGAAGAAAACGCCTGCCAGCGAGGCCGAGGACAAGGCTTCCGAGAGCAAACGGTCGTCGGGCGATGATGTGGCGCCATCCAAGAGCGGTACCGCGTCCAAGGACGATGAGCCAGCACCTCGGTCCTCGAGCAGCGGCGACCCGTCCAAACTCGACAAGATCGATGAAGACCGTTTCGGCAAGGCCCACGCCTCACCCAGCGTACGCAAATACGCCCGTGAGATTGGTGCCGATCTGGGCCGTATCGACGGTAGTGGCCGCAAGGGCCGGATTGTTGCCGAGGATGTGCAGGCCTACGTCAAGAAGGCCCTGGCCCAGGTTCAGGGCGGTGGCGCTGCCTCGGCTGGCGCTCCGGCCGGCGGCGGTGGCGTGCCTTTGCAGCCCGATATCGACTTCAGCCAGTTTGGCGAAGTCGAGACTGTGCCGCTGGAGCGTATTCGCAAGATCTCGGCCAAGGCCGTGCATAAGAACTGGTTGCTCATCCCGCATGTCACCCAGTTCGACAATGCCGATATCACCGAAATGGAAGCCTTCCGCAAGGCGAACAAGGAGAAGGCCGCCAAGCAGGGTGTCAAGCTCACGCCGCTGGCTTTCATGCTCAAGGCGGCGGCCGCCGCGCTTCGCGCGTTCCCGGATCTCAACAGTTCGCTGACCGCCGACGGCGCCTCGCTGGTGCACAAAAAATACGTCAATATCGCGATCGCGGTCGATACGCCCGGCGGTCTTCTGATGCCGGTACTCAAGGATGTCGACCAGAAAGGCATCTACGAGATTGCGCGCGAGCTGGACGGAATCAGCGGCCGAGCGCGTGAAGGAAAGCTCAAGGGCGACGAGATGAAAGGCGCTAGCTTTTCCATCTCCAGCCTGGGCGGCGTCGGCGGCACGGCGTTCACGCCGATCGTCAACAGCCCGGAAGTCGGTATTCTCGGCGTGTCCAAGCATAGCTGGCAGCCGGTCTGGAATGGCAGCGAGTTCGAGCCACGGCTGATCCTGCCGCTGTCGTTTTCCTACGATCACCGTGTGATCGACGGCGCCAAGGCGGCAAGGATTACCGGCTTTATCAGCGAAAAACTCTCTGACCTGCGAACGCTGTTGCTCTAGGCCGCGGCCATGACGCGGCAATACGGCGTTACCGATCAAGCAGTAGCCAGTGGTCACTGCGCCTTGTCTTGCCGCGTTATGACTCGCGCCGGGTTGGTCCAGGCATTGTCGCTTTGCTGACCTGTTTTTTAGAATGCAAAACGCCGGCGTGCGCCGGCCAAGGGTGCTAAACCATGGCGCAAGAAATCAAGGTTCCGGATATTGGCGATTTCGATGCGGTCGAAGTCATCGAAGTATTGGTATCCGAAGGCGATACCGTCGACAAGGAGCAGGCGCTGATCACGCTGGAGTCCGACAAGGCAACGCTGGAAGTGCCTTCTACGGCTGCCGGCAAGATCACCGAGCTGAAGATCAAGGAAGGCGACACCGTCTCCGAGGGCGACGTGATCGCGATGATCGAAGCGGCTGAGGCGTCCGGTGGCGATGGCGCCGATGATAAGTCCAGCAAGGACGAATCGAAGAAACAGACCGACGCCAAAGACGCGAAAAAGACGGACAAGGCCGATAAGAAGACGCCCGACCAGGCGGCCGCAGACTCAGGTGCGGACCGGACCAGGCCCGACGAGTCCAAAGTTGATAAATCAGCCGGTGAAGATCACAGCTACGACTGCGATGTGCTGGTCCTGGGCTCCGGCCCCGGCGGCTACACGGCTGCTTTCCGTGCCGCGGATATGGGCCTGAACGTCACGCTGGTCGAGCGTCACAACGTACTGGGCGGCGTCTGCCTCAACGTCGGCTGTATTCCCTCCAAGGCCCTGCTCCACTCGGCCAAGGTGATCGAGGACGCTGCCGGCATGGCGGCCCACGGCGTGACTTTTGGCAAGCCGAAGATCGATCTCGACAAGCTGATGGAGTTCAAGCAGTCGGTCATCGACAAGCTGACCGGCGGCCTCAAGGGCATGGCCTCCAAGCGCAAGGTCAACGTCGTCTACGGCACGGGTATCTTCGCCGACGAGCACACGCTCAAGATCGAGGGGAATGACGACCATCAACAGATCACCTTCAACAAGGCCATCATCTCGGTCGGCTCCGAGCCGGTGATGTTGCCCGGCTGGCCCGAGGATGACCGCATCTGGGATTCTGAAGCGGCCCTGTCGCCCAAGGAAATTCCCGCTTCGCTGCTGGTCGTCGGCGGCGGCATCATCGGCTGTGAGATCGCTAACGTCTATGCCGCCCATGGCACCCGGGTCGACGTGGTCGAAATGACCGACAGCCTGATCCCCGGCGCCGACAATGACCTGGTCAAGCCATTGGCCAAGCGGATGGGCACCCGCTGTGACAATATCTGGACGTCGACCAAGGTCACCGGCCTGAAAGCCAACAAGAAAGCGCTCAAGGCCACTTTCGAAGGCAAGGATGTCCCCGAGTCCAAGGACTACGATCGCGTACTGGTCGCCGTAGGGCGCAAGCCCAACGGCAAGAAGATCGGCGCCGAGAACATCGGTGTGACGGTGGACGAGCGCGGTTTCATCCCGGTCGACAAACAGTGCCGCACCAACGTCGATCATATCTTTGCGATCGGCGATGTCTCTGGCGAGCCGCAGCTGGCCCATCGTGCTACCCATCAGGGCAAGACCGCTGCCGAATGCTGTGCCGGTGAGAAAGCTGCATTCGACGCCAAGGTCATCCCCTCGGTCGTCTACACCGATCCTGAGGTCGCCTGGACCGGCGTCACCGAGGCCCAGGCCAAGAAAGACGGCATTGAATACACCAAGGGCGCCTTCCCTTGGGCCGCCAGCGGCCGGGCCCTCGGCATGGATGCTTCCGACGGCAACACCAAGATTCTGTTCGCCAAGGACAGCGGAGTTGTTATCGGAGCGGGCGCCGTAGGCACTGGTGCCGGCGAGCTCATCTCCGAGTTGGGGCTGGCGATCGAAATGGGCTGTGATTGTCACGACATCGGTCTGACCGTGCATCCCCACCCGACCCTTTCGGAAACGGTGGGAATGGCGGCCGAGGCCGAGGCCGGCACGCTGACTGACCTGTATATGCCCAAGAAGAAGTAAGAGTAGGGTCTTGGCCTACTTTCTGTGATGATTCAAAAGCCGGCTTTTGCCGGCTTTGCTTTTGCGGGCTGCTCTACCTGCGAATCACCTACCGGCAGAGAGAGGAAGCCAGGGCCGGTACGGTCGAGCAGTGCCTTTAATGGGCTGCAAGCCTGGCTGTTAAAGGTCGCCGCCGTCATGGCCCACGAGTGCTGTGGCCCGCTCTTGTCGTAGAATCGAAGCCATTGTCCGCTCTTTCCTCATCGGCATGACAGATCCGGTACCTACTAACGACACTCGCCTCGCCGATTTCGCCGGTCGGTTCGATTTTAGCGAGGATGCTGTTCGCCACCTTCTGTACGCGGTCTCATCCGGTGGCGGCGACATGGCCATGTTCGATCATCCCGAATTTGCCGGCCCTGGTCAGTGGATGCGCGGCGGGCTGATCATGATTACCGACTCTTCCAACCACGTGTTGCGCCATCGCATCGATGCACTGTGCAATGCACTGTCCGACGCGCTCCGAGAACCCCAGTCCGCCGACTATCGACGACTGACGCCCAGCGCTAGCGAATGGGATGTCGTATCGGTTACGCCCGAGCGTTGGTGGCCGCCGGAGCTGGGCGAGCCGTCTGCGACGGGCAGTCAGATCGATATCGCCTATGCCTACTTCGACCAGGCTCGCCGGCTCGCCATGCGTCGCAGCGGCCAGGTCTTGGTGTATGACACCGGAGAGCATCGAATCACGGGTATAGCCCAATCGCAGCAGTACGAACATAGTGAGATTCGGTTTACAAGCCAGCTGGGTGACGTATCGCTGGATGCTCTTGAGCGAATAGCTACCAGCATGGCCCACGGGCCAATGCAACCAGTAGATTCCGAAACACCGGCTGAAATACCCGGCTCAGGTAGCGACGATATTCTCGAAGCAATCGAACGGTTAGGCGAACTACACCGTAAAGGTGTCCTGACCGAAGCCGAGTTCACGGGAAAGAAACGGGAATTGTTAAGTCGGCTTTGATCGGTTGGCCGGTGGAGGCTTCACAAAACGTTACTGCGCGGCAGTATCGATAAAGGCCTGTTTAATGCGCTTGTCAAGCGAGCGCTCGAACGCTTTGCGGGTTTCCTGCCGGGCTTTCTCTGAATTGCCAGCCTGGATCAGTGTTTGTTGGAGGCCACTGTAGATCGAGGTGGCAAGCACCGTGCTGTATTGCTCAGGCGCGGTTCGCAACAGGTCGATGTTGGCCGAGGCGGCTATGACCACGCCGCGGTCAGTGGGTTGTTCACGTATCACGTACATGATGCGCAGCACCCTGACGCGATCGGGAAGTACATCGTCGTTCATCAGGATGGTCGAGGCGCCGAACTTGTCCAGCGCCTTGGTTGCCATCTCGGCGATCTGTTTCCGGCTCAGGATGTGTTGCTTGTCCTTGATCGCTCGGATGTTCAGATACACCGGGCGTGCGAGCCAGTACTTCGATGCAAGGGCGCGCTGTTCGTCGAGTGTGAGCTGGTTGCCGGCGGCGACGGCAGTACCGGCCGTCAACAGGATGCCGGCAAGGAGGGCCGCGAGCTGTGGCCAAAGTAATAGATGTCGCATCTGCGGTCGCTCCCTGGTTTGAGCTATTACGCCGGCCTGCGAAGACTGACGTCGGTGTTCAGCCGATACGCAAAGTGTCGTTAGCGTCACATCATACCGCAGCGTTCGTCCAACCCAGCGCTCGGCTCCGCCGCCGGCGCGCTACAAAACCCGTTATATGCCGTGATTCAGGGCAGGGATACGTCAATACGAGTGCCGACGACCCACGCGTTGGGATAGATACCACTTGGATGCGTGATGTATTGCACATCGGGCTGAACACTCAGCTCACTCGCCAGGTGCACGACATAGGTCGCCTCAAACGAGGTTTCGGCTGGCTTTTTTCGAAGGCTTGCGCGAGCCATACCGAGATCCAGACGATCTTTTGGCCGGCTGGCAAACAAACCCGGGATGTCGAGGCCGAGAACACTGGCTCGCGGTATCGGATTGCCGGCCCGAGGACTTATTCCATAGCCAACAAACAGCGAGACCGGGCCGGCTGGCCGCTCGAATAACGCTTGCTGCAGAATCACATACCCGCCCCAGTTGCGCTGGGGATTGGATCCGGCCAGTCGTTCAGGCTGATGATATTGCCACAGCCCCAGTTTGACGATGGTATGGGCGTTTTGGGGCCGGCTGCGATACTGCAATTCGCCGAGTAGCATATGTCCGTCGTTAAATACCCCGGACCGATTTTCCGGGTGGCCCTGAAACAGCGCGACCTGGCTACGCCAATGCCCTTTTTGATAACTACCCATGATTCCGTATCCCGGCTTGGGATACACAGACGAGGACACGTTCCCGCTCATAGTGGGCAAATTTTCATAACTGCTGTTCAGCAGCCGATCCGCTAGTTGGTTGGTATCGAAATAATCGTCTGCACCAAAGATTCCGACGCGGATATTCGCATGGCTGTGGAGAAACGCCTGTCGATACCAGAATTCGTAGACTTCATTGCGGCTATTAGCCACGGAGATATTGCTCAGGGTTTGTGTATCGCCGACATAGCGCAGGCTTGGTTGAGTACTGTCCTGACGGGTCAGATCGATATGCAAGCGCCCGCCTTGCCAACCGCCCAGCGCGTCCGTGTCCGCTTGCCCAATCAGGTCAAGCACGCTGTCGTAGGCAACGCCGGTTTGCTTGCCGCCGCTGAGATTGGCCAACGTCTCGCCATTCCACAAGAGTTTCAGGTCCAAACCGGGCAGTAGCTTCGGAATAGGAATAGGGCCAAGTTTTGCGCTGGCGCACGGCGCAAGAAAAAATACTGCCGCATTCAGGGCAATGGCCGCGATGACACGATGGCCGCCCCTGTTCCTCAACGGCACAGGGCACCGTTTTCGAAGCCTGCCCGACAGCGTGGCTTGGCCGATCGTATGTCAAACCGCCATAGCCGCCATATTCTTGATGCACGCATCAGGTGGGCAAGCAGTCTTGGCGCCACGGATACGGTATCTCCGATGGCTACGACCTCACCCGGCTGCTCTTTAGAAAATCCCACAGGCTGCATCGGTGCGAACGAAACTCTGTATTAATTTGGTCTGGATTGAATATTATTGACATGCGATATCGTTAAACGATAGCTTTCAGTCTAATTAGTGTTCAAGATTGCGAGCAACTATATCGTGTCGTCGGCTTCGCCGTGAAGGTCGATGGTCTCCGATTTGCGTCTCGATGAAGCCAGCAGTTAGCACAACTGAGGCGGTGACGCAGCTTATCAACAAGCCGTTTTCAACATTTTTTTGACTCAGCCGTCTGCCGGCAAGGATGGGGTCGAGGTGGCGAGTAGGCTGACCACCCCTGACCCAGAGATTGCGGCTTTGGCGGCTTTGCGCTCAGAACAAGTGGCGCGTTGATAGCGGAAGACGGCAAGCAGACCCAATAGCGTTTTCAAAACGACAGGCCCATCACCGAGCATCGCGACGCTTCCGATCCCGATTAGCCAACACGCCACACCGACGACCCACGCATCGATACCAGCCGACGTCGCCTGGTGCAGGGCGCCGGTGTAGCGGGCGTGGCCGGGCTGGTCGGGGTACTTGTTGCCATCATCGGCCTGGGCCGACAGCCGTGCGACTCTCGCGGCCGGGAACGAGTCTGCGCCGCCGGCGGGCAAGCCCGACTACGACATCACGATCGGCACTGGCCTGATCGAGGTCGCACCGGGACGCATCGTGTCGACGACGACGTATAACGGCCAGTTTCCGGGCCCGCTGCTGCGTTTTCGGGAAGGCCAGCAAACGACGGTCGATATCCACAACCACCGCGATGTACCGGAACCGTTGCACTGGCACGGCCAGTTCGTGCCGCCCGATATCGAGGGCGACGCGGCCCACCATTTTCTGCCCGATGCCGGTGTGGATCCCGTACTCAAGACACGCGGCGAAGCCGCAATGAAGGCGTCGCTGGCGAAAGGCATGCCGCACGGCTACGAAGTGGGCTATCGGCTGTTCACCATCAACGGCCAGCCTTATGATTGGCAGACCAAGCCGGTCACCCGCACGCTGGATCGGGGCAAGCGCTACCGGCGGCTGCGCATGCACAACGTCGCTGACGATATCCACCCCATTCATCTGCATCGCAACAGCTTCGAGATTACGCGTTTTGCCGGCCAGGCCACGGCCGGCGTGATGAAGGACGTCGCCATGCTCGGTGGCTATCAGCGCATGGACGTCGATTTTGTCGCCAATCGTCCGGGCCTGACGCTGTTTCATTGTCACCAGCAGCTGCATATGGATTACGGCTTCATGGTCCTGTTCGACATGGCGTGAGCATGAGCGGCGGTAACACACTCTCCAGTCGAGACAAGCCTGCCGACCCATTGTTGCGTCGGGAGCTGGGCCTGGGCGCCATTCTGGGCACCGGCGTCTTAGTGAGTATCGGTATTGCGGCCGGAATCGCCGGCTGGATGTTTCTCTGCGCCAAGAGCGCCTCGGCTGCTACCGCAGCGC
>JAQIBT010000060.1 GCA_027858915.1 Salinisphaera sp. | reverse complement strand
AGAAGACAACAAAGACACAGACGACAGTCGAAACGGGGCAGCGCCGTCCAGCTGCATGCAGCGAGAGAATTACAGCTTAAATTAAAAGTGATTCTGTCTTGACACTTGGGTCCACTTTAGTTGGCTGGATCGTTCTGCTGCAGGGAACTCAAAATTGGTGTCCCGGCTGAGCGGCAGTTTTCAAAGCCCCTATGGGAGCCTACCACCCGATTGGACCAATACGTTTTCCGTCGAGCGCGTTCGCATCGAGGCAGTGCTTCCAGAGCCAGGATTTGGCCGTTACGAAGCATCCGCACGCAGCCAACGCGCGAGTTCGCCGACGAAGCCGCGCCGGAACAGCAATACGCAGACCACGAAAATCGCGCCGATGGCCACCTCCACCCAGGATCCGAAGGCGGCCAGTTCCTCCTCCATCGTTACCACGACCAAGGCGCCGGTGATCGGGCCGAACAGCGTTCCCATACCGCCTAGCAGCGTCATCAGCACCACTTCGCCGGAGGTCTGCCAATGCACGTCGGTCAACGAGGCAAACTGGAACACGATGGCCTTGGTGGAGCCGGCTGTGCCGGCCAGAGTGGCGGAAATGACGAAGGCGAGCAGCTTGAAGCGTTCGACGTCGTAGCCCAGCGAACGGGCGCGCGGCTCGTTTTCACGGATTGCCGTCAATATCTGGCCAAAAGGCGAGTGGATGGTGCGATAGATGATCAGAAATCCGACCATGAAGATCGCAAATACCGTGTAATACATCACCAGCGGCTGATTGAGATCGAACACGCCCAGCAAATGGCCGCGCGGAATCCCCTGCAGGCCGTTCTCGCCGCCGGTAAACGGCAGCTTCAGCGCAAAGAACAACACGATCTGGGCCAGCGCCAGCGTGATCATCGCAAAATAGATGCCCTGGCGACGAATAGCCAGCACGCCGAAAATTGCGCCCAGCACCATGGCGAACAACGTGCCGACAAGTATGCCGAGCAGCGGCGAAAAACCAAATGCCTTGACCACGTAGCCGGTGATATAAGCCGCACCGCCGAAAAAAGCCGCATGGCCAAAGGACAGCAGCCCGGCATAGCCGAGCAGCAGATTGAACGCACAGGCGAACAGCGCGAAGCACAACAGCTTCATCGCAAACACCGGATACACCAGATACGGCGCCGCCAGGCCCAGGCCCAGCAACAACACCCAGAAAACGCGGTTCATGATGCGGTGTCCTTGCCGAATAGACCGGCCGGGCGAATCAGCAATACGATCACCATGATGAAGAAGATCACGGTCTCGGAGGCCGGCGGATACAGCGCCTGGGTGAGGCCCTGGACCAGGCCCAGCGCCAGGCCTGTGACGATGGCGCCCCCAATCGAGCCCATGCCGCCGATTACCACCACGGCAAAGACGGTAATGATCAGATTCGCCCCCATCAGCGGGCTGACCGAGTAGATAGGCGCGGCCAGCACGCCGGCGAGTGCGGCAAGGCCGACGCCAAAGCCGAACGTCAGCGTGATCAGGCGCGGCACGTTGATACCGAACGCCTCCACCAGCCTGGGGTTTTCGACACCCGCCCGCAATACCGCGCCCAGCGAAGTCCGTTCGATCACAAACCAGGTGACAACGCACACGATGATCGAGACCACGATTGCGAACAGCCGGTAGGTGGGGAAATACATGAAGCCGAGATTCACGATTCCGCTCAGACTATCCGGCTGCCCCCCGTATGCCGTGCCGGACACATTGAAGTAACGCGACATCAGCCCTTGCAGGATCAGGGCGATGCCAAACGTCAGCAACAGCCCGTAGATATGATCGAACTGATAGAGCCGTCGCAGCATGAAGCGCTCGATGAGCATGCCGAAACAGCCCACCACGACCGGGGCAACGATCAGTGCCCACCAGAACCCCAGATGAAAATCGTCGTAGCCGAGCCAGGGCCCAATATAGGAATAGCCAATCAACGCCACGAATGCGCCCAGCATGTAGAGCGCGCCGTGGGCAAAGTTGATCACGTTGAGCAGACCGAAGATGATCGCCAGCCCCAGGCTGAGCATGGCGTAGAACACGCCTGCGCTCAGCCCGAGCATGGTCTGCGCCAGAATGACGTTGAGATGCATAAGGCGTTAATGCTTGAGCAGCGGGCAGGCGCTCTGGGATATCGGAATATAGGCTTTTTTGGCGGGAATCGTACTAACGACTTTCAGCAGATCCCAGTCACCGTGCGATTGCTCGGGCGACTTGACCTTCACCAGATACATATCGTGAGCCATCAGTCCATTCGCCTCGATATGCCCGTCGTGCACAAAGAAATCGTTGAGCGTCATCTTGCCCAGCTGTGCCCTGACCGCATCCGAATTGTCGGTGCCCGCAGCCTTGACGGCCTGCAGGTAATGCGTGACCGCGGAATAGACACCCGCCTGAACCATGGTTGGCATGGCGCCGTGTTGCTTGAAGAAGCGCTTGGACCATTCGCGTGATGCCTTGTCCCGGTCCCAGTAAAACGCGGTCGTAAATTCGAGGCCTTTTGCGGTTTTCAGTCCGAGCGCCTTGACGTCGGTCAGAAACACCAGCATGCCGGCGAGCTCCTGTCCGCGCGACACAATCCCGAACGAATGGGCCTGCTTGACTGCGTTAACCGTGTCTCCGCCGGCGTTGGCCAGGGCAATCACGTCTGCGCCGGAGCTGCTGGCCTGCAGCAGGTAAGACGAGAAATCCGACGTGCCCAGGGGCGCTTCGACATCGCCGACCACCGTGCCGCCCAGCGATTTCACGATCGCCGATGTGTTGTCCCGCAGCGAATGGCCGAAGGCATAATCAGCGGTGATGAAGAACCAGCTCTTGCCACCGTTCTTGACGATCGCAGTCGCTGTTCCGACCGGCAGGGCATGGGTGTCGTAGACATAATGAATACCGTACTTGCTGCACTGATCCTCAGTGAGTGCGGTGGAACCCGCGCCGGTATTGATGGTGATGGTGTGCTTGGCCGAGGCCAGACCCTGCACCGCCAGCCCCACCGCCGAATTGTCCATGCCAACCAGCATGTCGACGTGCTCCTGATCGATCCACTTGCGGGCGATCGACGACGCGACGTCCGGCTTTTCCTGGTGATCGGCCGAGATCAGCTCGATCTTCTTACCCAATACGCTGCCGCCGAAATCGTCAATCGCCATGCGCGCGGCGGTGACCGCTCCCGGTCCTTCGAGCGCCTTGTAGACGCCGGACATATCTGTCAATACGCCAATCTTGACGTCACCGTTGGATAAATCCTGTGCGGCGTTTGCGCTCGAAAACGCCAGCACGCTGGCCGCACATACGGCGGTAAGTAATGTTTTTTTCATCGTTTTCCCCTGCCTCCCAGGATGATTCTTATTTCAGACACTCAAAAGACGTTTGATATGCGCCTCTTTGGCCTCGACGTCGGCCGCTTCAACCACTTCGGCGACTCGGCCGTGTTCCATGATGTAGTGCCGATCGGCCAACGGGGCGGCAAAATGGAAATTCTGCTCGACCAGCACAATGGTCAGGCCGCGCTGCTTGATCTGCTGAATGGTCTCGCCCAGGGTCTTTACGATCACAGGGGCCAGTCCCTCGGTAATTTCATCGAGCAGCAGCAGCCGTGCGCCGGTCCGCAGTATCCGCGCCATCGCCAGCATCTGTTGTTCACCGCCCGATAGTTGCGTGCCCAGGCTGCGCCGCCGTTCGGCCAGGTTCGGAAACATGGCGTAGATTTCCTCGACAGGCATGCCGTGGCGACTCAAGCGCGGCGGCAGATTGAGGTTTTCATCTACGTTCAGCCGCGAGAAGATGCCCCGTTCTTCTGGGCAGTAGCCAAGCAGGCCCTGCCTTGCGATACGGTGCGTGGGCCGGTTGATCACTTCGCTGCCGTCGAGCTGGATCGACCCACGGCGCTTGTCGACCAGCCCCAGAATGGATTTGAGCGTGGTCGTGCGGCCGGCGCCGTTGCGCCCGAGCAACGTCACTACCTCGCCCTCATTGACCGCCATGTCGACGCCGTGCAGGACATGCGATTCGCCGTACCAGGCGTTCAAATCACGGATGCGCAGCAGTTCAGGCATCGGCCGTTGTACCCATATAGGCTTCCATGACCGCCGGATCCTGCGAGACCACGTCGTAAGAGCCCGCCGCCAGAATCTCGCCGCGATTAAGCACCGTGATGGTGTCGGCCAGCGACGCGACCACGTTCAGGTTGTGCTCGACCATCAGGATGGTGCGATCGGCCGCTACTTTTCGAATCAGATCGGTCACCCGGCCGACGTCCTCGGCGCCCATGCCCTGGGTCGGCTCGTCGAGCAGCATCAGGCGCGGTGCCAGCGCCAAAGTAGTGGCGATCTCCAGCGCGCGTTTGCGCCCATAGGCCAGTTCGACGCTCAGCGTATCCGCAAAATCGGCCAGACCCACCTCGTCGAGCAACGTCATCGCCTGCTCATTCAGCGAACCCAGCACGCGCGCCGATCGCCAGAAGTGATACGACAGGCCCAGATGGCGTTGGAGCGCAACCTGCACGTTGTCCAGTACGCTCAGATGCGGAAATATTGCGGAGATCTGAAACGACCGCACCATGCCCCGCCGGGCAATGACGGTGGGCTTGTCTCGGGTGATATCGATACCGTCATAGACGATACGACCCGCCGACGGCGAGATGAACCGCGTCAACAGATTGAACACCGTGGTTTTACCGGCGCCGTTCGGGCCAATCAGTGCATGGATGCTGCCACGGGCGACATCCAGATCGATATCGCTGACCGCAGTGAAGCCCGCGAACGTCTTTCGCAGCCCCCTCGCCTGCAGGATAGCCTCACTCATCGCAACCATTGCCCCCTATCGCTCTCGGCTTGCCCCAGATGGCTATGTGTTGCATCTCATAGACCTGACGGTCTTGTTATTGATCCGTCGGATCAATCACCGTCCGGCCAGAGTCTAGATTAGCGCACCGGGGCGCGGTTACTCTCCGTTAGTCGCATCACTGCACATTGGTCCGTGGGTAAACGACTTTGTCGATGTCTGATTGATCGAGATGTACCGGTGCGACGTGCCGTCCACTGCGCTGGCGTCGAAGATGATTCACAGTGACGGCCATCGCAAACGGAACCGCGTAATCGAGCCCCAAGCACGAAACAAGGAAAGATGCTGGGTCAGCTTGCGCACAGAACAACGCCCTTTCCTCAAGCTTCAACGGCTTATGAAACTATGCGAGCCTTGCGTTCCGGTAGAGCGACTGATTGTGGCGGATCAACCCGTCCCCAAGATCCTGTATCCATCAGATCGGTTCGCAAACGTGCATCCGCCAGGCGGCGGAAACGCGCGTCCTCCGTTCTCTTGACCTCGGCAGCCGGTATCGTGAACTCGGTATCCTCGTTGCAGCCGCGCCAGATCACCGTGACGAGCATGGCAAGCGCAGCGACGGCGACGAGCCACCAGATATGCCATATGAAGGCAAAACCAAAGACAAACGCAGCGATGCCGATCACCAGGCCCGCCGGCGTGCTCCTGGGCATCTCAATGTCGTGGTATTCCTCCGGTCGGTCGTAAGCGATGCCTCTATCCTTCATATCCCGAAACGCATCCAGGGCCGCAACCGTGGGAATCACCGCGAAGTTGTAGGAAGGCGGTGGCGAGGAAGTAGACCATTCGAGCGTACGGCCGCCCCAGGGATCGCCGGTCATATCCGCTAGCCGTTCGCGATCGCGGATGCTGACCAGCAGCTGGGTGATCTGGCTGATCACCCCGAACAGGATGATCAACGCGCCAACGGCAGCGACGATCAGCAGCGGCTGCCAGGCCGGATTGGAGTAGCTGACCATACGCCGCGGCATACCCATCAGCCCCAGGACGTACAGCGGCATGAACGCGACCACAAAACCGACGGCCCAGCCCCAGAACGCACGACGGCCCCATTTCTCATCCAGCCGAAAACCGAATGCCTTGGGAAACCAGTACTGGTAGCCGGCAAACACACCGAAAATCGTGCCCGGTATCAGCACATTATGGAAATGCGCCACCAGAAATTCGCTGTTGTGCACCTTGTAGTCGATACCGGGGATGGCCAGCAGCACACCGGACATCCCGCCGATCGTGAACAGGATGATGAAGCCGATAGTCCAGATCATCGGCACCTTGAATTCGATCCGTCCCCGGAACATGGTCGCCATCCAGTTATATATCTTCACGCCGGTGGGAATGCCGATCAGCATCGACGCGATCCCGAATATGGCATTGCGGTCCGGGCCCTGCCCCATCGTGAAGAAATGATGGACCCAGACCGTGAAGGACAGCAGCGCAATCACGATCGTGGCGTACACCATGGTCTTGTAGCCGAACAGGCGCTTGTTGCAATAGGTAGCCGTGACCTCGGAAAATATTCCAAATGCCGGCAAAATGACGATATAGACTTCCGGATGGCCCCAGATCCAGAACATATTGATGAACATCATCTGGTTGCCGCCCATGTCGGCCGTGAAGAAATGCATGTCGGCATAGCGATCCAGGGTCAACAGGCCCAGCGCAACCGTTAACGCAGGAAAAGCCAGAATGATCAGAATAGTCGTGACGAACGCGGTCCAGGTGAATATGGGCAGGCGCATCCACGTCATGCCGGGCGCTCTCTCCTTGATGATGGTCACAAAGAAATTGATGCCGGTCAGCGTGGTGCCAATACCCGAAATCTGCATGGCCCAGATCCAGTAGTCCACGCCAGTATTCGGATTGGCCGCAATGCCCGAATACGGAGTGTAGCCGCTCCAGCCGGCGGTCGAAAACTGCCCGACGGCGAGCGACGCCATGACCAGCATCCCGGCCGCGTACGTCAGCCAAAGGCTGATCGAGTTCAGGAACGGAAACGCGACATCCCGGGCGCCGATTTGAAGCGGTACCGCCACGTTGATCAAGCCGATCAGGAACGGCATGGCAACGAAGATGATCATCATCGTACCGTGGCCTGAAAACAGCTCGGCGAAGTGATCGGGGGGCAGGTAGCCGCTGTGACCTGGCCCGGCCGAGGCCTGCTGCGCACGCATCATCAAGGCGTCCACGAATCCCCTGAGCAGGAACACGAACGCGAGGATGATATACATCACGCCTATCTTCTTGTGATCAACGCTGGTCAACCACTCGCGATAGAGATAGCCCCACAGGCCATAATAAGTCGTGGCGCCAACAACAACCGCGCCTGTGACGATCATCAGACCCACGGCAAACATGATGATCGGGTTGTCGTAGGGCACGGACTGCAGTGTTAATTTCCCGAACATGGCGTCCTCCGATCAATCTACCGAATCACGCGCCTGCGCCTTCAGCGGCTCTCACTCACTGCGATTTCATGCGGGCCATCGTGCTTTTGTGCAGGGGTAACAGGGTTGTGCGGCTTTCCACTGTGGTATTGCTGGATCACATGAGCGAACAGATTCGGCTTGACCGGCGAGTAGTAGCGCACGGCGGCATTTTCACTGGGCTTTTCCAGTTCTGTGTAGCGCGGGACATCCAGTGCACTTCCAGAGACCCTGGCCCGCGCAACCCACGCCTTGAAGCCCTGCTCGGTGGTGGAAATCGCATTGAACGTCATATGCGAAAAACCCTCACCGCTGTACTGATAGTTCTTGCCGAAGAACGTGCCGGTTTTTGTGGGCAGCAGATGCAAACGCGTCTGCATGCCCGACATGGCAAATATCTGGCTGCCCAGACGCGGGATCATGAAGGAGGTCATCACCGTATCCGACGTCAGATGGATGCTCACCGGCGTATTGACCGGCATCGCCATTTCATTAACGGCAGCCACGTTGTACTGCGGATAAACGAACAGCCACTTCCAATCCAAGGCGATCGCATCCACCTCGATCGGTTGCCTGTCCTTGACCGTAATCGTTCTGTAGGGGTCCAGTTGGTGAGTGGAGACCCAGGTCACAACGGCCAGAATCGCGACAATCACGACCGGGCCGCCCCACAGGAAAATCTCCACTAGCATCGATTCCGACCAACGCGGCGTGTAACGGGCGTTGGAATTCGACAGTCGATAGCGCCAGGCAAAGAACAGCGTCAGCGTGACGACTGGGATAAACACAAACAGCATCAGCACGAATGTGAGGATCATCAGGTTCCGTTGATGGTCACCCACCACGCCAGCCGGAAAAAATGCGGTTACGCTATCCAGGCTGCAACCGCCCAGCAGCAGCACAAAGCCTACGGGCAAAAGTCCGCGGCGACGGCTTCGTATGCCAAGGCCCCGGTCCACCGCACTGCGGCATTTCATGGCGACCTCCTTTGACTGACTTGCTTTTAATATAGCCCAGCCGCTCGGCATATCAATTGATTTATATCAAGCAGTGGTGTACGGCCTACCTATGGCGTATCTACGGAACGGTGCGGCACGTCTCTGAGAGAACAGAAGAATATGATTTGGTAGTATAAATTTCACTTGGGGCCCCGCCTGTCCAACGCCTGACTCACCACACGGGCTGTCGGACTCAAGGCCAACTCTCGCCTGGCTCGCTGCGATCGCTTGATCCCGACGGCTTCCTATAACCGCGGGGGGGGCGCGCAGCGATATCTTGCTGTATGGTGCACGCAAATCTGCAGAATCCGTCGCTCCGGTGAGCCCAATGACTCAGGTCGAGGCCATGTTCGAGCGCTATGGGCCGAAGTATCGATGGCTGGTTACGGTCACGGTACTGCTCGGCCTGGTAGCGCTTGGCATGTCGATTACCATCGTCAACGTCGCTACGCCTTATATCAAAGGCGCGTTCGGCATGAGCGCAGATCAGGTGCAGTGGCTTTCGACCGGCTTTCTGGCGGCGACCACGGTCAGCCTGCTGATCGCGCCATGGCTGATCTCGGCGTTCGGCCAGCGACGCACATATATCGGCTTGCTGGTGGTGTTCATCGGCGCGTCCCTGCTTGGCGGCGTCGCTTCCGGCATGAGCATGATCGTCGCGGCGCGGGTGATTCAGGGGGCGATGACGGGGGTGATCCGGCCGGTAGCCCTGGAAGCCCTGTTCTCTGTCTATCCGCCAGAAAAACGCGGCCTAGCCACGGCGATCTATGGAATGAGTCTGGGCTTGCCGTTGACCCTGGCGTCGGTGGTGGGCGGTTATCTGGTAGATCATTTCGATTGGCGCTATGTGTTCTATGTCGTATTACCGGTCTGCGTGATCGCGATCGTGATGGGCTCTATGTTTCTGCCCGAACGCGAGGAAACCGGCCCACGCCCAAAGCTCGACTGGATCGGCGCCGTGGTGCTGTTTGTGGCGATCTTTGCCCTGCTGGCCGCTATTGCCAACGGCCAGCGCTGGGGCTGGAACAACAGCACTATCCTGATTCTGGAGGCGGTCTCGATTGTCGGCACGGTGTTTTTCATCTTCTGGGAGCGTCGTCAGCCGCGCCCGCTGCTGGATCTGGATATCTTCAAGGCCAAGGAGTTTCTGGCCGGGTCGATCGTGCTGTTCCTGTTCGGCGGCGCGTTCTACGGCGTGATGTATCTGCTGCCGCAGTTCATGGACGCGATTCTGGATTACAGCCCGATCACCTCAGGCGTTCTGTTCACGCCGTCGACCGTGGTGCTGGCGGTGCTGGTGCCGCTGGTCGGCAAGTTCGGCGATCGGATACCGCCGCACTGGATCAGCGTACCAGCGTTGTGCATTGCCACCTATGCGACCTGGCGCTTCGGCCAGGCTGACTGGAATACCTCGTTCTTCTCATTGGCACTGTCGATGTCACTGCTGGCGACCGCCATGGCCTCGGTGCCCCCGCCGACGCTGGCGCGCTCGATCGCCTCGCTGCCGCCGCGCCTGATCGGCTATGGCTCTGGTGCAATCAACTTTGCGCTGCAGCTGGGCGGTGCGTTCGGCACGGTCATCCTGGTCGCGATGATCGACCGCCGCACCATGGTGCACAGCCATCAACTGACCCAGGGCCTGAACTCGGGCAATCCCATGGCGCGGGAGACGATGCGCCACCTCGAGACCGTGGTGGCGCGCACCGGCACGAGCGCGGTCAATCAGCATGCCGCCGCAGTCGACCTGCTGTCCCGAATCGATGCCACCTGGGCCACTATTTATGCCTATCAGGATTGCTTCCTGATGGTTGCCGGCGGGCTTGCGCTGGTCTGTATTCCGTCCTATCTGCTCAGCTACTGGGGCCAGAAGGCAGACGCGGGCAAGGCTCGTGCTCCGAGCCGCAGCGCCGAATCGACCAGCTGATCCATTCTCCATCAAATATCTGTCATGGCCGAACATACACAAGAAGACACTTCTAAAAAAACGCATCAGCGGGCAAAACCACGCCGGCATCCCTTCAAGCTGACCGCGATCGTCGTGGTCTCGCTGCTGGTGGTTGTCTGGCTGGCGTTCTGGCTGTATCACCGGATGACCCACGTCAGCGGCAAGGATGCACAGGTGGCCAGCCACGTGATCACGATCAGCAGCCGACTGGACGGCCGCGTGACCGGGTTTAATCTGATCGAGGGCGACCAGCTGAAGAATCACCAGCTGATCGCACAGCTCTACAGCCAACCCGACAGATTGAAGCTCGATCAACTCAAGGCGCGTATCGCGGACATCCAGACCCGACTGGACCTGGCACAAAAGCAGATCGGCGGCGGCGTGCGCCAGACCCAGTCGATGCTGGCGGCCGATATGGCAGGCATGCACGCGGCCAAGGCACGCATGGACAAGGCACAGGACAACTATCGACGCGCCGAGAATCTGTACAAGGCACACGGCGGCACCCAGAAGCAGCGCGATATCTATCGCTTCGACTATCAATCGGCCCAGGCCGACTACCAGCGGGCACAGACGCAGGTCGACACCGACAAGATAGCGATTGCCAACGCGCACACAGGGCTGTTGCCAGGCGGACAGATTACCAATCCGAATGTTCTGAAAAGCCAGCTCAAGGTGGCCCACGCCGAACTGGCACACCAGCAGAACATGATCGATGACCTGGCAGTACGCAGCCCGATCAAGGGCGTGGTCGACAAGACCTTTATCGAGCAGGACGAATATGTCTCGGCCGGCCAGCCGATCGTGATGATGCACGATCCAGACGATGTCTGGATCGCGGCCAAGATGAAGGAGACCAAGGTCCACGATCTGCTCGTCGGCCAGCCGGTGCAGATCAGCGTGGATGCCCGCCCCGATACCCATTACAGCGGCCATGTGCAGGTAATTGGCGACGCGGCCACCAATCAGTTCGCCTTGCTGCCCGATCCCAACCCGTCGGGCAATTTCACCAAGATCACGCAGCGGATCCCCGTACGTATCGCCATCGACCACGGCCCGAAACCGCTGCTGGCGCCGGGGATGATGGTTGAGGTGGATATCGATATCACCAGCAATGGCAAAGCCGGAAAACGCCAGCAAAAAAAGCCGGCTCACACGTCACACGATGAAGTCTCGTCGCGCTCAACGTCGTCTCATACCAGTCAGCTCTCGGCGACACCGTCGATTCACGATGTGGTCCCACGCAGCAACCGAGTGGGGGCAACTGGCGCCGCTGGAGACCGTTTCGCCAAGCATCGGCTACGATTGTCGCCGGCAAGCCAGCTAGACTAGTCGTCAAAGCCAACCGCACCAACTCTTGATGCAGTCAGACAATTCGTTTCACTGGGCCGGCGCGCAGATCGGGCGTCTGCTTCGTATTATAGTCGACGGCCTATCTGGGTTCTTTGGCCATATATTCGTAGCGATTGACGCGTTCTATACCGGCCTGAGCGGCGAGCTGGGCATCAGCGGCTCGTTGTTCAGCCTGTTGATACTGGTCATCGGTGTGCTGCTTCTCGTGTCTGGCTTGCGGGCTCTGACTCGACGTCATCTGGTATCGGCGCTGATCCAGGCCTTTTTTGGCGTTCTGTTGCTGAGTTGGATGATTCACTGATCGAGCCAGCGAATCCGGCCACGCGTGCACAGGCGGAATCCAGCGTAGCCTGTCGAACACAATTACGACCGGCCGACTTGGCGGCATACAGCATCTGGTCGGCCGCCCTGATGACCGTCTCGGGCGGCGTATCGCCAGCAGTCTCTGGCACGATTCCCAAGCCAATGCTGACCGTTACCCAGGACCGGCCGCTGGTCGGCGCCGCCGGAATCTGGAGCGCCTCAATCGCCGACCGGAGCGATTCCGCCTGGGCGAGCGCATCGGCGCCCACGGCATCGGTCCAGACCAATACAAATTCCTCGCCGCCGTAGCGACCCACCACATCGTTGGGGCGCCGGGCGTTCGCCGCGATCACACCGGCAACTCGACTCAACGCGGTATCCCCGGTCTGATGACCAAAGTGTTCGTTGTAGTCGCCAAAAGCGTCAATATCGATCAATGCCACCGCGTACGGTCTCTGCTCTCGTGCGGCCAAGGCACGAACCCTGCTCATCGCATCGTCCAGCGCCGCCCGATTCAGCAACCCGGTCAGCCCGTCGACGGTCGCCAGCCGCCGAAGCAGCGCACTGTTCAGCCACGCCGAACGAATGAAATATTCGAGGAAATACGCCGAGGCGATCGCGATGCCAAAAATCAGGGCAGAACAGAACAGGTCGTAGCTTCTCTCGGCATACGGCCCGATATACATCAGCTCAGCCGCCAGGATCACTGCAAGACCCACGAACGAAGCCACGGTCATGCGCCAGAATGGCACCCGAGCGAGCGTGCACATAGCGAGTATCGACGCTACCGTGAGTTCCAGCGGCACGTCGAAGCCATGATGAGAGTTGATGATGCGCTGTGCCATCAGCCCGCAGATCATCGCGAACATGGCCAGCATCAGCAGCCACTCCGTGACGATCCATCGGGGCCGCCTCATCACTGCGATCAAGGCAAGCGTGAGAAAAGGTATTTGTACTCCGATCCGCAGCGAGAAGGTAGCGACTGCCGTGGCCGCCGGTGCCCCGAGCAACGCCTGATCGATGAGAAGACTCAGTAGTGTTCCGATAATGCCAAGCAGCATGACCGTAATCCGACTGTGCTTGGCAGAAGCCCGCAGATAATCGCGAAACTGGCGCTCGAGAACCGGACGGAAACGCAGTCCGACCATGCCCGCACGCATCTGATCGTGCAGCGCGCTCGTCGAGATCGCGTTATCGTCAGCGTCAGCAATTGTAGAATCTGTCTGGCTACCAGAGCGCAGGACACGTGACCTACATTCAGCGTGTGGAAAATCGACCGACAAGTTGCCTCCCCTCATCTCGCCGCGCATCGGCATACCAGATGTCGCCGTAAACTCTTGTAATCCTCACTACTGATTGCTTTATCGGCCATATGGATAAAAAATTAATTCTTGTCCAGGGCGCAGGACGCGGCCTGGGACTGGCTCTTGTACACCAGGTTCTGCAGGACAACGTGGCCTGTGTTTGCGCCACCGCACGCGATCCACGGGCTGCGGACGGGCTGATGGAACTACAGTCGGAGTATGGCGAGGACCGCCTGATGCTGCTGCCACTGGATCTCGCCGAAGAAGACAGCATTGCAGAGGCACGCCGGGCGGTTGGCGCGCAGTACGATCGGCTCGATCTCATGATCACCTGTGCCGGTCTGTTGCACGATGATCAAGGACTTTGGCCAGAAAAACAGCTGGCCGACATCAAGCCCGAGAACCTTGCCAAGAGTTTTGTCATCAATGCAACCGGCCCGGTACTGATGATCAAGCATTTTCACGATCTGCTCACCCACGGCGAGCGAGCCGTGATCGCCAGTCTGTCGGCGCGCGTCGGCTCTATTTCGGACAACGGCTTCGGCGGCTGGTATGCCTATCGTGCTTCCAAGGCCGCACAAAACCAGTTCACGAAGACGGCGTCGATCGAACTCAAACGAAAATCCCAGGCGCTGATCTGCGTCGGGCTGCATCCGGGTACGGTAAACACCGGGCTGTCCGAACCGTTTCAGAAACGCGTGCCGGCAAAGCAGCTGCAGACGCCCGAGCAGGCCGCAAAACATCTGCTGGGAGTCATTGCCCAGCTCAGCCCGGACGACAGTGGGCAACTGTTCGACTGGGCCGGGAAACGGATCCAGCCGTAGGGCCTGTTGCCGCTTCATACGCCCCGACGCAACAGTACCGGGCTGCACATCCGAACTGCTACGGATTCATGCCGGCGTCCGCACCGCTATTATAAAGTGTCATAAATAATATCCTGGATCGACAATGAGCCAGATCTCGTCACAACAAGCACAAAACGCCAGTAAGGGCGTGGAGTGGCTCGCGCGGATGGGTTACAGCGCGAAAGGCTTGGTATATGTGGTCGTCGGCGGACTTGCCACGATGGCTGCCCTCGGTGGCGGTGGTGGCCAGACCACAGGAACGAAGGGCGCGGTTGCCAAGATAGGCAGCGAACCGTTTGGGCAGGTCCTGCTGGTGATCATGGCGATCGGCCTGGCAGGCTATGTGGCGTGGCAGCTCGTCCAGGCAATCAAGGACCCTGAGCATATGGGTCACGGCGGCGGCGCGTTGATCAAACGCGGGGCATTCTTGATCAGCGCCGTCATCTACGCAACGCTGGCCGTCTACGCGGTCAGTTTGCTTGTCGGATCAGGCGGCGGCGGTTCGTCCAAGGACAGTATGACCGCGAAGCTGATGTCACACCCCGGCGGCGTATGGGCTGTAGCAGCGATAGGCATCATTATTATTGGCGTCGGCATTTCCCAATTCATGCGCGCCTACAAGAAAAAATTCCAGAAAGCCTGGAGCACGTCACATATGCGTCCATTCGAGCTCACCTGGGCCACGCGTATTGCCCGGTTCGGCCTTGGCGCGCGTGGCGTGGTGTTCTTGATCACGGGTGGTTTTCTGGTGATTGCCGCCTGGCAGACCAACCCGAACAAGGCGACCGGACTGGACGGCGCGCTTGATACCCTGGCACGCCAGAGCTACGGCCAATGGCTGCTGGGCGTCATGGCACTGGGGCTGATCTGTTACGGACTGTTCTGTTTCATTAATGCCGTCTATCGACAGATCGACCCCTGATGGACGTCAACTGGCGTTCTGTTCAAGCAGGTCTCGTTCGAACTGCTCTTCCAACTCAGAAGCCGCCTCACGCGCCAGTTTCTGCAGCCGTTCTTCGTCGTTGGCTCCCTCGTAGTGCTCGGCCAGCCGGGCTTCGTCGTGTGTGCGAAAGGTTTTCTGTGCCTGTTCGACCTCCTCGCGTCTCATACCAATCGCGCGCATGGTATCGCCGGCAAGCGCAATGCTGGAAAGAAACGTATCGCGCTGAAAGACCGTGACGCCGAGATCCATGAGCCGGTAGGCATGGCGCCGGTCGTGGGCGCGGGCCACAATCTTCAGATGCGGGAAATGCATCTGCACCATGTGCACCGTACGCATTGAGGCTTCGACGTTGGCGATGGCCAGCACGAACACCTTGGCCTCATCGGCGCGGGCCGCCCGCAGCATGTCGATACGCGAGGCGTCGCCGTAATACACCTGCGAACCGAAACGCCGGACAAAATCCACCTGGTCCGGATTGATCTCCAGCGCCACGAAGCCGATACGCTTGGCTCGCAGCATGCGCGCAACAATACCGCCAACACGCCCGAAGCCGGCTATGATCACTGGATGCTCGGACTCGGGCGGTGTCTCATAGTTCGGGTCGCCGGACTCCTTGCTACGCCAGCGATTGAAAGCGGCCGCGCCCTGCACGGCAAACGGCGTCAACACCATCGACAAGGTGACCGTTGCCACCAGTAGATCAGCCTCAGTCTGCACGAACAGATGCCCGGCCACTGCGGTCGACAGAATCACGAAGGCGAATTCGCCGCCCTGCGACAGATACGCCATGAGGTTGCGCGACGCGTTCCAGTCGAAGCCGTTACGCCGCGCCAGGCCGAGCAGAACCAGCGCCTTGATCAGCATCAGACCGGCCGTGAGCTCCAACAGGTAGAGGGGTCGCGCGGCAAAAAGCCCCAGGTTGATCGACATGCCGACGGCAATGAAGAACAGACCCAGCAGCAGATCCTTGAAAGGATCAACGTTGGCTTCGAGCTCGTGGCGGTATTCTGAATCGGCCAGCAATACGCCCGCCACGAACGCACCGAGCGCAAGCGAGATACCCGCGGCGTTCATAATCGCGGACGTGCCGACCACAATCAGCAACGTCATGGCGATGAAGATTTCCTGCATGCGCGTTGCAGCGACCAGGCGAAGCACCGGCTTGAGCACATAGTGGCCGCCAACCACAAGGCCGGCCATGATTGCCGCGACCTTGAGCGTCTTCTCCAACCCACCCAGCAGCGTGATCTCGGCGTGGCCGACCGACAGAAGGGGCAGCAACGCCAGGATCGGGATGACCGCCAGATCCTGAAACAACAGGATCCCGAACGCGCCGCGCCCGTGGCGAGACGTCAGCTCTCCGCGCTCCGAGAGCATCTGAATGGCAAACGCCGTGGACGACAAGGCCAGCGAGAACCCGGCAACGGCCGCCGGCGCCGGCGGTAGTTGCATCAGCCAGCTCGCGGCGACCGACAATGCCATGCCGGTCAGCAACACCTGTAGCCCACCGAGGCCGAGAATCGTCTTGCGTAACGCCCATAAACGCCGCGGCTGCATCTCCAGGCCAATGATGAACAGCAGAAATACAACGCCGAACTCAGCGATGTGCAGGACTTCGTCCACCCGTCCGATCAGCCCCAGACCCCACGGACCGATGACCACGCCGGCCAACAGATAACCCAGTACAGAGCCGAGCTTCAACCGCTGTGCGATGGGCACGGCGACAACCGCCGCGGCGAGGAAGATGGTGATTTCCGTCAGCGATGCTTCCAAGATCGACTCCCCAGAGATGAATACTTAGTGGCGCCGCACGGCGAGAGCCGAAGGCATGGCTCAGTCGATCATAACGTGAGTCGCGGCTAGCGCGGGGCGGGGTACGTTGGGCCAGTTTTGCCTAGCCGACCGATTGCAGCAGTGCGGCCTTGGTCTGGTCCGGTTGCCGAGGGTTTGAGCGCAATCGGCGCAGCGCCTGCAGGCTGCCCTGAAGCTGATCAATCGAGGCGACAAACCCTTATCTTTAGCAGCTTCCCACATCAACAAGCGAATAGATTGCGATGCGATCCATGCGGTCTAGTGGCGGCCGACCGGCCGCCGGTGATGGCTCAGTTCGCGTCAGCGACGCGATAACGGATGGTCACCGTCTTTCGGCCGAATTCAAGCGCGCGTTTTTTCTTTGCGAACAGGATATCGATCTTCTTCCGCCAGCGGCGATGCATCTTGTCGCGCACGGTATAGGTCCCTGGCAGGTTTTCGATTTTTACCTTCGTGCCAAACGACAAGCCTTTCTTGAGCAGATCCCGCGACACCGCAATCGCTTTGGACCTGGGCTTGAGCACGTGTCCGGAGGCAGACACACCGACATCGTGGGCCTTGGTTTCATCCGGCGCTAGGGTGAACGATGTGGCAGTGACTTCCATCGTCTTCCAATGGCCTGCGTCTGCAGCTTGGCTGTCGCCGCAGACTGCCAGAACGAGCAGGAGCCCCACGGCGGCCAGCAGCACTGCTGGATAGGGGCCCGCTGTCCGGTATGCCGGCTGTCGGCCAGCCTGCCGGCCTGAGATATTCAGAGCTTGAGCGACTTTTATTTTCATCAGGTCAGGAAAACACGGCGACGGATCGATTGCCAGTTTGTCTGGCATGCACACAAATATCCGAAACCGGGGCTGGACAGGCTATGGTGCCCGGCCACCTACTCGACAAAACCAATCCGCTCGCCGTTCCAGCGCAGACGACGGTCGGCGCGCTCGGCGCAGGCGATGATGCGTTCGGCATTGGGCCGGTCGGTCGCGGCGATCCAGGCACGTGCCTCGGCCTCGCTGCGGCCGAAACGCATGTGTCGCGCGAGCAACCAATCCTCGCGTAAACCGTCATCCACATGCAGAAACCACACCTCATCTAGCATCGCGGCAATATCCGGCCACGGGGATTCAGGCAGCAACAGATAATTGCCCTCGGTCACAACCAGCGTCGTATCGGGACCAATCGCCAGGCTGGCGGCAATCGGCTCCTCAATATCGCGATAGAATCCCGGCGCGTAGACCGTTTCAGAGTGCTCGCGCGCGCCGCGGACGCGTGCCAGAAGTGCCCGATATCCCGCGCCGTCGAACGTATCGGGCGCCCCCTTGCGCTGGCTTCGACCGAGCCGCTCGAGTTGGCGTTGCGATAGATGAAAGCCGTCCATCGGTACGCTCCGCGCCCGCTCGCCCAGCGTATCGACCAGGAAATCGGTGAGCGTGGATTTGCCAGCCGCCGGCGCGCCAACAATGCCCAACAGCCGACACGTCGGTCCGCGACCGAGTGCCTGCGCGGCGTCGATCACCGCCTGGTCTATCGGGATGTCACAGGTCTTGTGGTCCGTTGCGTTAGTCATATCGGCTTGATCCCTTCTGTATCCGTTAGGCCGCGTACCGACGAGGGGCTGCGCGAGCAGGGTGGCAGCCTGTCATAATAAACGCCGTTGCCGGCGGGAGCCTCCCCCGCAACGTTATGAGGAGCGCGCGTGCAGATATGGGTGGATGCCGATGCTTGCCCGACCACGATCAAGCAGATCCTGTTCCGCGCAGCGGCGCGCACCGGCGCATCGTTGACGTTGGTGGCCAATCAACCGCTGCGCGTGCCGCGTTCTCCCAACATTCAGGCGATCCAGGTGGCCAGCGGTTTCGATGTCGCCGATAATGAAATTGTGCGCCGTGTTGCGAAGGGGGACCTGGTGATTACGTCGGATATTCCGTTGGCCGCCGAGGTGATCGACAAAGGCGCGCAGGCCGTCAGCCCGCGCGGCGAAGTGTTCTCCCCTGACGATATTGCCGCCCGCCACACCATGCGCGATTTCATGGACACGATGCGCACCAGCGGCATCCATTCAGGCGGGCCATCGGCGCTCGGCGAGCGCGAACGTCAGGCATTCGCCAACGCGCTGGACCGCTGGCTGGCCAAGGCGGTACTTTGAAATGAAAAGATTCATCCAAACGATGGCACTCGCCTTGGCCGTACTGATGATCGCCGGCTGTGCGCACCAGAAGCCGGTGCTGTATTCATCCAGCGACCAGAACACAGCCGGGAATCAGGCAATCGATGCCTGTACGGCGCGCGCCAGGTCCGCAGGCGTGGGATACGCGCGCGGCAGCAACGTAGGGCGCAACGCCGTCGAGAACGGCGCGGTCGGCGGTGCCGGCGGCGCGGTTGCCGGCGCTATCTATGGCAGCGCGGCGCGTGGTGCGGCCGCAGGTGCCGCCGGCGGCGTGGCAGCCGGGCTGGTGCGTAGCCTGTTCCACCACGACAGCGGGCCGTCACCCGCCTACAAGGCCTACGTCAACCGTTGCCTGCGTGACCGGGGATTCGACCCGATTGCCTGGAACTGACGCCTGCACCCGACGGGCCTTTGCGGCTATCGATAGGCCCGCCGACAAGGCGCGCCTTTTGCGATGAATCGAGCTATTATCAAGCCGGTGGCGCCGACGGAGGCCGTAGATAAAGCGCTCTCGCCGTCGCCGTAATCAGGGAGACAGCTCTTGAGTTTTCTGGGCGAGTTCAAGGCATTTGCCGTACGCGGCAATGTGGTGGATCTGGCAGTTGCAGTCGTGATCGGTGCCGCATTCGGCAAGATTGTGACCTCGCTGGTCAACGATCTGATTACCCCCCCACTGGGCATGCTGATCGGCGGCGTGGATTTCAGCAATCTCAAGATCGTATTGCGTCATGCGGTGGGCAACAGTCCAGCCGTCACGCTGAACTATGGCAATTTCGTTCAGACCGTCATCAACTTCGTGATCGTGGCGTTTGCGATCTTCGTCGGGGTACGTCTGCTCAACCGGCTCAAGCGCAAGGAAGCCGCAGCGCCCAGCGCGCCGCCGGCGCCAAGTCCGCAGGAAGTGTTGCTGACCGAAATTCGCGATCTATTGCGTGAGCGCAACGACTCGACCGAACGCGGCGAATAAATCCGTACGGCGCGCTCAGCGCAGGCGGCGTGCCCAGGTGGCCAACGCCAGCCGATAGGCCAGACTCATCTGCTTGCCAATAACGGTTGCCGCCAGTTCAGCGGCAATCGGTGTGGTGCCGCGCAGGCGCGAGGTCCAGTGCACGCGCGTACGAACACCCTTGGTACCCAGCGGTTGCAAGAGGATACGGCCACCCAGGTGATGCATCGGTAGCGGCGATTCGATGATTTGATAACCCAGCGATGCGCCAGGCTCGTACTCGGTAATACGCTCGACCAGCGTCATCGCCGGTAGTTTCAACACGCGCTCGGCGCCTACGCCGTTGGGTTCATGGTCGCCGGGCTTGCGCACCCACGCGCTTAGCACACCCGGCAGGCTCGCATAACCGGCGTGATCGGCAATCACGTCGAAAACCGTCGCGGCATCGACCTCGAAATCACGTGCAACGTGTAGTGTCTGCATGACTGGCTCGGAAATGAAATAGCCGCGCATCCTATCGTGTTTGGCATAAGCCTGTCGCTGGTCGGCGGCGCGACTGACGCCGATACCCGCGCCCGGCACGAATATTTCACCGAGGACTTTCGGCAACGGTATAACCCATGATATATCCGAGCTAGAATCAATTCTGTACCGGGCCCGATGCGAGTCGTCGTCCAAGACAGGTTCCGGCCAGCGGCAATGCTAACGACGTTTGGGGAGGTCGCATGAACAAAGCCCTGAAGACAAGAACCGCCGGCACGGGCGGATTGGCGCCAGCCTTGCTGCTGGCGCTGTTGACGGTCAGCGGATGCGCGTTTGTCGAACCGCACCCGCCACGTCATCCGGGCCCGTACAACGAGCCGGTTGACGCCTTCAATGCCACCGAAGTGCCGGATGACCCCACGCGTTCGAGCGCGGGCCCCAACAATGACCAGCTGGGTGGCGATCTACAGCGATTGCACAGCGCGCGCGAAGCCTATAACAAGGATCAGGCGCGTCAGGCAGCGGCACTAAGGCGCCAACAGGCCACATGCCGCGCCAAGCCAAATGCCAAGACCGTGCCGATTCAGGATGGCACAAACGATCCAGACGCCGTGTATTGCCAAAGCAATAATTAGATTCACCGCAGGGTGGCCACACCCGCAACAGACAGCGCGCCGCTCGCGAGGCGGATTCTCCTGGCGGCGAGTCCTTGTTCTGCAGCCGCTAAGTCGCCATGGTCGGGGGATGAGTAAAAACACCAAGTCTTCAGACCCGTTCGCGCTGGACTGGCGCAATCGACAGGCAGCAATGGGAGAGCCTTGGTACAGCCCTCAATTGCCGACCCCGATCGATGCGCCCTATCCAATCATCTTTAATGACGAAGTGGCACGGCTGCTGGGTATTGATGCCGCCGCGGCGCGCGCGCAGGGCTACGCCGAGACGCTGTCCGGCAACCGGCTGCCGGACGGCTGTCACCCTGTGGCCCACCGCTATGCCGGGCATCAGTTCGGTATCTGGGCCGGCCAGCTGGGTGACGGCCGAGCGATCACGCTCGGCGACATCCAAACGGCCAACGGAGCGCGCTACGATATCCAGCTCAAGGGGGCCGGACAGACCCCGTATTCCCGATTCGCCGATGGTCGAGCGGTCCTGCGTTCGACCATTCGCGAGTATCTGGGCAGTGAAGCATTGGCCGGCCTGGGTATTGCCACGACGCGCGCACTGGCGATCGTTGGTAGCAACCTGCCGATCTATCGCGAAACCGTTGAAACCGCTGCCATCATGACCCGGGTCGCGCCAAGCCTGGTGCGCTTCGGTAGTTTCGAGATGCTGTTCTACAACCGTCGCTTCGATCAGCTCGCACCGCTGGCTGACCACGTCATCGACGGCCATCATCCCGATATCGCTGCTATTGGCTCGGGCCCGGCTCGTTATCGAGCATGGGCCGAGCGGGTGGGCGATCTTACAGCCGCGCTGATTGCCGACTGGCAGGCGGTCGGTTTCTGCCACGGCGTGATGAACACCGACAACATGTCGGTGCTGGGCCTCACGCTCGACTATGGACCGTACGGGTTCATGGACGCCTTCGAACCGGACTGGATCTGCAATCACAGCGACAGCGCAGGACGCTACGTCTATGACCAGCAACCAGCCGTCGGGCTGTGGAACATGGGACGTTTCGTACAGGCCATTCTGCCGCTGCTTGATGACGATCCGGATGGCGCCGTGAAGATCGGCCAGGATCTGATCGAGCACTATCGGCACAGCTATGACCGCGCCTGGATGCGACGGATGCGCGCCAAGCTGGGCCTGGTCGATGAACGCGACGACGATCGCGCGCTGATCGAGGCGCTGTTGCGCATCATGGCAGCCAGTCATGCAGACTTCACCCGCAGCTTTCGTATGCTCGGACATGTCTCAGCGGCAAGAGACGCCAGCGGCGCACCGTTCGTCGACGAGTTCGCAGATCGGCAAGCAGCCGGTCGGTGGCTGGCCGACTGGCGTGCGCGGCTTGGGCATGACGAGGCACGCGACGATCCACGCGGTGAGCGCATGCGCTGTACCAACCCGAAATACGTCCTGCGCAACTATCTCGCCCAGAACGCCATCGATCGCGCGCAGGACGGCGATTACAGCGAGATCGAGCGTCTTTACACGCTGCTCCAGCGACCGTTCGACGAGCAGCCGGAACAGGCCGACTATGCACGGCTGCCGCCCGACTGGGCCCGCGGCCTGGTGCTCAGCTGCTCGGCCTGACGGGACCTCGATCTTCGCTGCTTATTGGGCTGGTCTGTGCCTGACAGTGTATTCGCACGAAACGGCAACGCGCCCAGGCATGGCGGTGGAATGCTTCGGCGGTTTGCAGCCCGTCGCTTGCAATCCGACCGGCTGATCCGTGGTTACATTCGTTACACGTCATTGTGCTAGATTTAGGTCGCATGACCGGGGGTACCGGTTAAAGCAAAGCAGTAATCTTAGGAGTTGCTAAAATGATTAAAACTGTTCTAAAGACCGCATTCGTTGCCGGCATTGTCGCCTCTGCGGCCGGTTGCGCCACCTCGAATGGACCCATGCAGTCGCAGGTCGATCAGGCCATGCGCAAGGCTGAGTCCGCTCAGTCCACAGCCAACGAAGCGCAGCAGACTGCCAACCAGGCGCTTCAGACGGCAAACGAAGCCAAATCGATGTCGCAGGCCAACTCGCAGCGCATGGAGCGCATGTTCAAGACTTCACAGCAGAAGTAAGCGACCACGCCTGCTGGGCTGCCGCAGCGGCTCAAGAAAAAGCCCTGCTTCACGCAGGGCTTTTTTATGGGTCGAGATGGCATCGGATAACACTGAGGTTTCGCGCTGCTGAGCGAAACCATCAGTCCGACCAAACGGGTGCCGAAATCGCCGATACGCCTGTGGATCATCAGCACTGCGCCGTGCACATCGCCAAGACGGCTTCCAAACGCAGACGCCGACCGCTGATCGACGCACGGACCTCGATAACGTCAGCCGCGCTCAGTCACTTCCAGCAGATGATAGCCAAACTGCGTCTTGACCGGGCCCTGCACCTCATTCAGTGGGGCGCTGAACACCACCTCGTCGAACTCACGCACCATCTGGCCAGGGCCGAATGATCCGAGGTCTCCGCCCTTCTGGCCGGACGGACACGTGGAATGCTCACGCGCGACAGCGGCAAAGTCACTGCCGTTTTCAATCTGATCCTTGAGTTCGACGCACTTCTGCTCGCTATCGACGAGAATATGACGGGCACTGGCCTTGGCCATGGCTGACGCTCCTGCTTTGAAGAATGACGGAATCCGCCATATTACAAGAATTCTCGCGTGCGGACTGCATGTCTGGCTGCGCAGTCATGACAACACGAGAGATGATCTCGACCTTGATTTGGCTCGGTCTACTCGCTTCCGGACCGCTGCGTCCAAGACCTCATGCGGCCCCTGGACTGGCCGGCTTGACGCAGCTATCCATTGCCCCCACCGACTTTCCGCCGACCCGATACTCAAACCCGCAATTCTTCTGGGCAGCTGTCGTTTAAACCCGGCTGATCGGATGCCAACACCTCATCGAATACAACCTGCGCCGACACCACACAATTGCCCCCCCGCTTTTTGGCTTGGTACAGAGCCTTGTCAACTCGTTGCATTACGCTGGCGAGACTATCGCCGTCCTGGGTCATCGTGGCGCCAAAAGACGCGGCGATCTGTCCTACCGGCTCGACTGGCACACCGGCGATCGCCAGGCGCAGGCGTTCTGCCATCTGCTGCAGATCGGAGGCGTCCACGTTCGGCACGATTACCAGAAACTCCTCGCCACCCCAGCGGGAGACACACTCGTCCCTGCGCAGCAGCACTTTGCAACGCTTCGCCACCGCCTGCAGCACCTGGTCACCAACCAGATGACCGTGGGTGTCGTTAATCGCCTTGAATCGATCCATGTCAAACATAAGCACCCCCGCAGTAGCCTGTCCGGCTAACAGCGTCTGCAGCACATGCTCGCTGACGCGTCGGTTATACAGACGCGTCAGTGGATCCCGGTTGATCATGGTTTCCATCCGGCCGCGTTCCAACACCAGCCGCGCGATCTGGCCAGTCAGTCCCCGCTGCACCGGCAACAACACGACGACCATGATAATCGCCGGGCCGTAAGCCATCAGCAGGTCCCTTCCCCTGGGAGTCCACATCTCCAACGGGTGTGCAAACAGGTAGACCAGCACCGGCAGCGCAATCAGGACCCAGCCAACCACGGCCACCCGAAAAGCGTATCGCGCTGGCAGAAAGAGCATCACCATGACCATCAGCACCACCAACAGCGAAGATATCGGCGGGAATATCCGGATCAGTTGCAGGCCCGGTGTCAGGGCCGCCTGCACGCTGTAAAACCAACTCGGAGCGGCGAGGGCCAACCCGGAGGCCAGCAGCGATGTCCGGGCGATGCCAAATACCCAGTGGGGCCGCCGCATCAACGCGATAAGCAGGCTGGCGAATACCGCGCACATGGAGGGAGGAACGATCATGTCCAGCGGGCGGTGAACAGGGCTGAGCCAGTGGATCACCGTGGCCGAGCCGGCGGCAAACATTGCCAACGAAAGCATGATCATGACCGCGCTATGGAGATAGCGCTCAGTGGGATCCTGCATTGGCATCTGGAGGCGACCTGTGAGGCGATGAGAAAAGTGTACCTGACGGCATTTTAACCATTTTTTTGGTGCGCTCAGGCTTGTTTGCGACATATCATCACTCTGGTATCGCTGCCGGCGGCGTCGATCAGGCCTCAGCCAGAAGCGCCGCACAATACCTGGGCCCGCGCGGCTGATTATTCACGCGGTAACCAGCTCTCGAACAAAAGAAGGGGGATCCATGGGCGACTGTTCCATTCGTGCCCGTGCCGTAGTCATGGCGTGTATCGCACTCGTCTGCGGAGGCTGTGCTCATATCAGCAGCCTCGGCAAAAATACGCCGGGGCCGACTATCGATCACCAGTCGAGCTGCGTACCCATGAAATGGGTGCGTTATAAGGACCAGGCAAAGGCCGCGGTGACCGTGCCTATCCTGCTGGACGGCCAGCGGGAATGGTTCCAGCTGGATACGGGGACGCCGTATACGGCGCTATACGGCAAGCAGAATGCGATGCACTACGGATTCAAACCTGGCACGCAGAGCCATGTCGAGATTGGGGATGTGCGCCTGGCGGGCCTTGACCTGGGCGGCCGGTCGCTGCGCGTGCCAGAAAGTAACGGGCCTGGCGTAAATATCAACGGCACGTTGGGCCTTGATCTTCTGGTGGGCCATCTGGTCATCCTTGACTTCAAGGATGATCGGTTTTGCATGGACCGGGACGCCACGCCCTCGAAAGACATGGCGCGTGGAACGCAGTGGGCCAAAGG
The DNA here is from genome assembly GCA_027858915.1 of Salinisphaera sp. GTDB lineage: Bacteria > Pseudomonadota > Gammaproteobacteria > Nevskiales > Salinisphaeraceae > Salinisphaera. The sequence continues at coordinate 8,999 of JAQIBT010000060.1, read as the reverse complement.
CGCGCTTCGCGACGGCCACTTGTTCTTTGATCTCAACGCGGGCGATCGCGTGCTCAAAAACATCCTTTTCGATACCGGGTCGAGTAATATCGTTTTATGGGTCGATCGCAGCGACTGGACCCATCTCACCGGCATCGACAACCCGGAAAAAGCCGAGCGGCTGCGCGAAGGCCTGCACTGGGGAAAACGGGTGACGATGGCCAGCGCGCCCGCCAAAGACCAACTCAGGCTGGGCCACATCATCTTTGGCTCACAGACGGTTTCGACTCTGGTTGAAAAGCCCGACTTCTTCGCGAATTTCGCCAACGGACTCTTTGGCAACGCCCCGTTTCTCGGCAATATCGTAGTGCTCAGCCTCGGTCCGACTCCCGCCCTGGGGGTGGTACGAGGATCGAACGTTCCAGACGATAGATGACGGAACTATCTGCATTAATGCTGACATTTTCCAAATAACTCAGACTTAAAAGTGAACCGCATTCGGGCTGTCTCCTACCGGCGTGAGATGACAGAAGCATTGTCGCCGTCGCGCGACCGGCAGGTGGGCGATCTACGACAAAAGTTGTTGAACAATATTACTCGGCAGCTGCTAGGGTGGCTGTGAGTCGCACATCCAGGCTGACGACAGACTTCCGGCTCTGTGATGAGCCATGACAATCAACGCAGTCGTCCTATTTCGGCCGCGGACAAAGGGGACTCTCGATGAGGTTTTCTACAGCAAAAATTCTGTTATCGATCATGGTCACACTGGCCGCCGCCACGGCGAGTGCGGCCACAACCTGGAACATGGCCACGCCATATCCGGATGCGAATTTTCATACTCAAAATGATCTTTGGTTTGCCAAGCACGTCAAGGAGGCTACGAACGGCCAGCTGATCATTCGGGTACACAGCAATGGGTCGCTGATCAAGCACTCGCAGATCAAGCAGGCGGTGCAGACCGGACAGGTGCAGATCGGCGAAATTTTCATGTCGATTCTGAGCAACCAGAACGCGGTGTTCGCTGCCGACTCCGTGCCGTTTCTCGCGACCAATTACGCCCAGGCCCGCAAGCTCTGGCAGGTGCAGGAGCCTCTGGTCAAGAAGCTTTTGGCGGAACAGGGCGCGCAGCTGCTGTACTCGGTGCCGTGGCCGCCACAGGGGCTCTATACCGAGAAGCCGGTCGACAGCCTGGCTGATCTCAAGGGCATCAAATTGCGTGCCAACAATACCGAGGAGTCGAAGCTAGCCCGACTCATTGGCGCAACCTCGACCCAGGTGGAAGTCCCGGACGTACCACAGGCTTTTTCAACGGGCATCGTGCAGGCGATGATCACGTCGCCGTCCACCGGTGTAAATACTCAGGCCTGGGATTACGTCAAACACTTCTACACGATCAACGCGTGGATTCCAAAGAACATGGTGTTCGTCAACAAGCAGGCGCTGGCCGCGCTGCCAGAAAGCCAGCGCAAAGCCGTTTTGAAATGGGCGAAGAAAGCCCAGGCGCGTGGCTGGAAAGTCAGTCAGAAGGTGGCCAAGAGCAAGATCGTCACGCTCAAGCAACACGGCATCGACGTGGAGAAGCCGAGCGACAAATTGATGAGCGGATTTCGCAATGTCGGCAAGCAGTTGACTCAGGACTGGCTGAATCGCGCGGGCCAGCAGGGCCAGGACATCGTCGCCGCCTACAAGAAATTGCAGTAGCCGAGCGCTTGTAGAACGTCGTGATCAGGATATTGCAACGAATTCTGAAGGGACTTTACGGCCTGTGCGCCGTGCTGTCGGCCGCTTGTCTGGCTTCGATTGCGATCGTGATTCTGGCGGGCGCAATCGGGCGTTTTCTGGGAATAGTGGTGCCCTCGGCGAATGCCATCGCGGGCTATCTGGTCGCGGCGTCCACTTTTCTGGCGCTGGCGCCTACGCTGCGTTCCGGGGGCCATATCCGGGTTGAGCTGTTCGCATCGCGGTTGGGGCCTCGGACGCGGCATATCCTGGAGCTGTGGTGTCTGGTATGGGCAACGGTGCTGGTCGCTTATCTGGCCTGGTCAAGCCTCGGACAGGTCATGAACTCCTATAAGTTCGACAGTGTATCGTCGGGGCTGTTGGCGATTCCCATGTGGATACCGCAGTCCAGCATGGCGTTCGGGCTGGCCGTGATGACGCTGGCGCTGGTGGAGCTGTTGATCGCCACGCTGTGTGGGCAGGTGCCGGCGTATCGTGATGGGGACGCCCTGGCGACGGCTTCCGACGACGCAGGTCCGGCATGAGCCTACTGCAGATCGGGGCCGTGCTGATAATCGTGCTTTTCGTGTTGTTGGGCAGCGGTCTGTGGGTGGCGATTTCGCTGTTGGCGACCGGCTATGTCGCACTCGCTGTTTTTACTTCAACGCCGCCGCAACTGGTTCTGGGCAGTTCGGTCTGGGGCTCGATCTCGACCTGGTCGCTGGCCCCGTTGCCGCTGTTCATCTGGATGGGCGAGATTTTGTTCCATTCCCGCCTGTCAGAAGACATGTTCGCCGGTCTGGCGCCGTGGCTCGGGCGTCTGCCCGGCCGGCTGCTGCACGTGAACGTCGTGGGCAGCGGACTGTTTGCCGCCGTTTCGGGCTCTTCCGCGGCGACCTGCGCCACGATCGGACGCATGTCCTATCCGGAATTGACCGAGCGCGGTTATTACGACCGCATGATCATCGGCACGCTAGCGGGTTCGGGCACGCTCGGGCTGCTGATTCCGCCGTCAATCATGCTCATCGTCTACGGTATTTCCGCTCAGGTTTCCATCGCGCGGCTGTTCATGGCCGGGATACTGCCCGGCGTGCTGCTGATCCTGATGTTCATGAGCTACGTGATTATCTGGTCGCTGCTCAACCCTAGCCACGCGCCGGCAGCCGAGCCTGCCACATCGCTGGGCGAGAAATTGCGCGGCAGCACGCGGCTGTTGTCGGTGTTCGCGCTCATTATTCTGGTGATCGGTTCGATCTACGCCGGTCTTGCTACGCCGACCGAGTCAGCGGCCTTCGGTGTGGCCGGCGCGCTCGTGCTTTCTGCTCTGACCCGCGCGCTCACCTGGACCTCGTTTCGCGACAGCCTGACCTCGGCCACGCGCACGTCGTGCATGATCGGATTCATCCTCGCCGGCGCGTCGGTGCTCACAGCCGCCATGGGTTATACCGGTTTGCCCAGTGCTCTGGCACAGGCGATCGTGAGCCTGCACCTGCCGATGTATGGGCTGCTGGCCGCCTTGATGCTTCTGTTTCTGGTCCTGGGCTGCTTTCTCGACGGCATCTCGGTCGTGGTACTGACGACTTCCGTTGTCCTGCCCATGGTTCAAGCCGCCGGTATCGATCTGTTGTGGTTTGGCATATTTCTGGTCATCGCCGTCGAAATGGCACAGATCACGCCGCCGGTCGGTTTCAACCTGTTCGTATTGCAAGGCCTGACCGGGCGCGATAGCTTGACGATTGCCCGAGCCGCGATCCCTTTCTTTCTGATCCTGCTGGCCGCGGCTGCCATCATCACCGTGTTCCCGATGATTGCAACCTGGCTGCCGCGGATGATGAGCCACGCCTGAAACAGCGCCTGTACGATTCTTGACGTAAGGCGCCGGCAGATTACCCAACGGCGGCGCGACAACGATAGCCTCGTTCGAGGCGCGTTGATCAATCGAGCCAGCGTCACCAGACCCAATGCGGAGCAAGCACCTCATGCAGCACAGTATCCACTGGCCCGACGACCTTGTACCCGGTTTCGCCGATAACTTCGTGTCCAACGAAATCGTCATCACTGATCTCGACCCCAACACCGTGCTCGATACGCTTATCGATACCCGAACCTGGGCCGAGCAATATGACAATGCGACGGATATTCAATTCCATAACGGTGAGCCGCCCTTTCTCAACGTCGACCTGCGTTTTCAGTTCGTCACCTTCGATTTGCCCGTCCAGGCCGAAGTGACCGAACTGGAACGCGCTGATGGCAACACCCCGGCCCGCATTGCCTGGCACGGCTGGGTCGACGGCGAGCCCGAAGAACAGCTGGATGTTTACCACGCCTGGCTATTCGAAGCCTTGCCCGACAACCGCGTTCGTCTGCTGACCCAGGAAACCCAGAACGGCGCCCCGGCGCGCAACATGGCCACTGCGACGCCCAACCCTATGCTCAATAAGCACCAGGAATGGATCGAAGGCCTCGCCCGCGTCGCCTCGCGCCGCAAACGCTAGACGGCGAGGGCCACGCAGCCCATTCGAGCGGCTTGGGCAGTCGGTCGGCGTCAAACAGCTAAATATTCTCTAGATATGGCCGATATCCGCGTTGTCCGCCCAGCGGCGCGCGTTCGCGGCCTTGCCTTATTCCAGGGCATCTGCGCTCTTCGTGTTGTTCAAGAATACGGGAGCACGAGTCATGAAGACCAAAATCCATGCGATAGATCCGAAATATCTCAAGCAGCTTTCTATATTGACGCCGTGGCGAACGGTGGCCGCCTGCCTGATGGATTGGGGCGTCATCGCCGCTGCAATCGCCGTAAGCAGTCATCTATCGCATCCCCTGGTTTATCTTGGGGCCATCATGATCATCGCCGGGCGCATGCACGCTCTTGGCGTGCTGATGCACGAGGTGGCGCATTACCGGTTCCTGAAGCGACATCGGTTTCTAGCCGAATTGCTTGGCGACATTTTCGTCGCGTGGCCTATCATGGCTACCGTCGACGGCTATCGGCATAATCATCTCGCCCACCATCGGCACACCAACACGGACAGCGATCCCGACTGGATGGTCAAAAAAGGCACCGCACAGTTTTCCTTCCCGCAGAGGTTGTCGTTCGGGATCGTAAACCTGCTTGGCTATATCTTCGCGATCAACACGGTACGCGATTTGCGCCGAATTCTGCGGCAATTATCAGAAACCACAAAACCCACCAAAGCGTATACAGGCTTACGGATTGTATTTTATCTGGCCATCCTCTCAATCGTCGCTGTAACGGGCAGCTGGATTGGGCTGCTGCTGTACTGGGTTGTGCCTTTTATGACCTTCCTATTCATGTTCCAGCACGTTCGCAGCGTCGCCGAGCATTTCGGAAGCATGGACTACGATCATGAGCTTTCAAGCACGCGCACCGTCAAACCCTATTTCTGGGAACGCTGGTTCTTCGCCCCACACAACGTCAACTATCACCTCGAGCATCATCTCTGTCCGGCGGTCCCTTTTTATAACCTGACGAAGCTGCACCGTATGCTCCTTGCCGACGATCTATATCGCGAGCGAGCCCACATCACACGCGGCTATTCGACAGGGCTGGTTAAGGAATGCTTTTTTCCGTCGGGTATAACGGGGCCCGCGATACGCAGCTAGCCGAATAGGCCGCGCGAGGAGGCGCCAGGGTCTTGTTCCGTGCGCACAATACAAAACATAGCGCTCGTTTCTTGACGCACCACACAAGACCCCGATGCTACCTGTTCGTTCCAAGGCGCCAGCGCTCGTTCTAGGCATTGGCCCACACAATTATGCAGTTCCCGGGATGCGTAAGAGGTCGCTCTTTAAAAATTCGTGCCCCGGGGATCAGTTGGATTAATTCCGCCGCCGTATGGGAGTTGAACTCTTTAGGATTTATATCGTTATAGGTGATATAACCCGGCGCGGAATTCAAAATAACTTTATCTAGATATTTATTTTGCACATCGCGCGGCAGTTCGCTGAAGGCGTAGTTGCTTATGACTAAATCATAGCACCGTCCGGCGAGTTCATTCATTGTTTTATAGGAAAGTACCGAATTCAGAACGTAGTTATCCAGGAACCGCCGCGCGAGTCCTAGAGCAGGGTGAATGTCGACCAGACAATAGGTGGCAGGCTTGGAGTAGGCGTTGATTATTCGGCATTGTCCGCCATACCCGACGCCTATTTCACAAATGTCAAAGTTGTCGACCGTTCCAAAATGTTGTTTTATATCTGACAGGATTTTGACGTAGCGCAATGTGGACGGAGAGACGCTGCCAATGCCGGGGTATTCGTAAGTTCTCGGGTTTCCCCACCGATCATTTTTCTTGAATTCTTTACATTGATGAGATAATACTTAAATCATCGGATATTATTTCTAGATACTCGGCGCCTTGCTCTTTAGAGACATGCTCCAGAATAGAATTGTAGACTGAATTTCGTCTGAAATTATTGAACAATCTATAATTCCGACTCGCGTCAATGCATACTTGGGGATATTCCTGGTTGTCTGACAAGCTCGTGGACATTTCTCGTCTTGCACCGTTCGCTTGAGTTTCCGTTTTCTTTCGGTTAAAAAGCGATTTAATGTAATTCATTCTTCCGCCAGCTTGAAGGATTTGAGAGACCGTCCGGTGTAACCGGTTCTGATCATTTCTTGCTTATCGTTGCGGTGGATCGAGTCGAGGCTTTTTTGACGGCATCGCGGACAGAGCGGAATGGCGCCAAGTTAAGGCTGTTCAGCGCTCATGGCGTGGTCGTCGGCGGCCGGCACAGCGATAATATCGCATGCCAAACACCACGCCGTGTCTTTCAGCACTCACGAGTCTAGCGAAACTATTGTTTCACGCTGCAGCGCGACTCGCTTTCGTTTGCTTGTCCAAACAAAAGTGAGCAAAAGCCTCGCGTCGCCTCGATTGATTTGTCTGTATTCCATCCCCTTGGGCGTAGCGCGCCGCGTTTCCGGCTGCAGAAATTAAGCCAACGGTTGTTTCAGCGATGCCAGTTGCGGTAGTGTCCCAAAAAAACAACTAGGCGTCGGGCAGCCCAATGCATCGATGGATTGCAGGGGGGCTTTGGAAATGCTGCCGAAATAGACCCCAACGCTCCCCGGTTGGCGCGGCGTCACGTCAGCGGTATCGATGTGATGGTGCGAGCATAAGCGTCACGTTGACACAGCCGCTCGTACCAGGCCTCAAGATTCGGCAGAGTCGGGCGTTCAATATCGAGCCCAAACCAGCGATAGGCTGTTGCGCCGAGTGGGATATCGGCCAGCGTGAAGTGCGCTCCGAGCAGATAGTCGCGGTCCGCCAGATGTGCATCCAGCAGGTGCAGAAGTTGTCCGGTCCCGGCGATGCCGTCGGCGATGGCTTCGTGGTTGCGCTCGGCCTCGGGCGTGCGGACTAGGCCCATGAAAGTAGGCCGAAATCGCGGCCATACCGAGATCGTCTGCCAGTCCATCCACTGATCGATTAGCGCCTCTGCCTGAAAGCCGTCTGGCAGCAAGCGCCCCTCGCCGTATCGACGTGCGATATAGCGCGTTATCGCGTTGGATTCCCAGAGCGCAAACCCGTCATCGACCAATGTCGGCACAAGCCCGCCAGGATTCAATGCCAGATAATCGGAATCACCGGTGCGGCCGAATGCCCCGCCCGCGTCGATACGCTGATATTCCAGCCCCAGTTCTTCGCAACACCAGAGCACCTTCTGGACGTTCACCGAATTGTTCCGGCCCCAGATCTCGAACATATGTGTTCTCCTCAATCTTGACCCTGCAGGGTCTCGCCGGCGGCTGCAAATCGCCGCGCTGAAAGATAATATCGCAAGCATTCGGCGTGGTGCGCCAACCTTGTCGCCAGGCCAGGCTGTGTTCCGACAGGTCGACAATCCACTTGATCAAAAGACCTGGCTACGACAGATTGACGCGCTGACGTAGATCGAGGCCAGGAACAGCCCATGCACGATATCGCCACCACCCGCTGGATTGTCGGCCAGCTGTTCGGCCTGGTCGCGCTCATCCTTTGCGTGATTGGCTTTGCCAACAAGCGCGACGACAGGCTGTTCGTACGGTTGCTGGCCGCGAACGTGGCCTTCGCGCTGCAGTTCATCATGTTCCAAAGCTGGGTGGCGGCTGCGATCGCGATATTGATCGTGCTGCGCATTCATCTTGTACGCCGTCACAAGGGCAACGCCAAGATCATGTGGTTCATGCTGGCCGCTACGTTCATCGTCGCCGTGCCCACATGGAGCGGCCCGCGCGACCTCTGGGCGCTGGCCGCAGGCGCCGTCGGCACCTATGGCATGTTCATATCAGGCTGCGGGGTCAGGTCTATCATCGTACCTCTCCATTGCCGCTCCGGAACCTATCGGTTGCGGGAGGCGGCCATATACGATTTTTTAGCGATCTTTTTGTCGCGCGACATACTCATCAAGCAGTTTCCTGATCATTGTCTGATACTGCATATGATGCTCACGTGCCGCGTCCTTGAAAAAGTCGACACTCTCGGAGCTTAGCGAAATGGTTATCTTTGTTTGCTTATTCTTGAACGCCAAGTCTTCCGGGGACGGCAGAAAGTCGGCTACCAGCCTGATTTCACCAAGCTCTTCTTCGCTATATTGAATTAGCTTGTTCATAAATCCTCTTACCTTTGCGCCAATAATCTGCGCCAATGATTCGCATATAGCCAGAACGGTAGGTGAATCGAACCGTCAGAACTCCTGTGCCTTCTTCATTGGAGCCGAAGCAATAGTATCGTTGCTCTTTCTGACTATGAGCACGGTCTTCCGCAATGACACGTTTAGAATCCACGAAAGCATGCTGGGCCTCATAGAACGAAACCCTGTGCTTCCGCTTATTTAAAGTATTTTTCGCTTCATCCCATTCAAAGCTCGGCACTTTCATAGATCAAAGCTAGCACGAATATGGCTATTTCGCCATACTTTAGGAGTCGGACGCCGCCGCCGCTCATACATGGTCGCCAGAGCGACCGAAGGCCGCGGAGAGAACCAACAAGGCAGCGGCACAAGCAGCAGGTCTTGTTTCGTGCGCACACGACCTCGGCTCGTGCGTCGGGTCGTCCAATACGCGGATATAAACGGTGGACGAGATGCATGATTGCAAGACCTGAGCCCGGCTCACGCTACCGAAATAGACCTGACCCTCGCGTACTTCTTTTTGCGCGCATTGTCTGACTCCGGTGTTTGGTGTTTCTTTTGCAAATCAATGGCTTGAATTACATTAGAGCACAATTCGCCGGAGTTTTCTATTTCATATCTGCTTTATTCTGCAAATAAATCAGATAGTTGGCGTTTCTGGA
>JAQIBT010000056.1 GCA_027858915.1 Salinisphaera sp. | reverse complement strand
TATTTCAATCCGTTGACCGGCTACATGAACAAGGCCGATGCTTTGTCGGTGGCGCGCGATCTGAAAACCACCGACGGCCTGTTCTGGCCGATTCCGATCGTCAACATCGTCGACGATATCGAGCCGATCAAGGGCGCGGCGCGTATTGCGTTGAAAGATCCCAACGTCGAAGGCGAGCCGGTTATCGCCGTGCAGGACGTCAGCGGCATCGACGAACTGTCCGAGGACGATATCAATACGCTGGTGACGAACATATTCGGCACCGATGATCCCCAGCATCCGGGCGTGGCCACGTTCAAGGGCCTGGGCCGCTATGTGGTGCACGGGCCGATTCAGGTACTCAACTACTCTTATTTCGAAAAAGATTTCCCCGAGACCTTCCGTACCGCGCCGTCAATTCGCGAGGAGTTCGCCGAACGCGGCTGGGACAAGGTCGTGGCCTTCCAGACCCGGAACCCGATGCACCGGGCGCATGAAGAACTGTGCAAGATGGCACTAGACGCCACCGGCGCCGACGGCATCCTGATCCATATGCTGCTCGGCAAGCTGAAACCCGGCGATATCCCGGCACACGTGCGCGATGCGTCGATCCGCAAGATGGTAGAGGTCTATTTCCCCGAGAACTCGGTGATGATTGGCGGCTATGGTTTCGACATGATGTATGCCGGCCCGCGTGAAGCGGTGCTGCACGCCGTATTCCGTCAGAACGCCGGCTGCAGCTATCTGGTGGTCGGGCGGGATCACGCCGGGGTCGGTGATTTCTACGGCGCCTTCGATTCCCAAACGATCTTCCAAGAGAAAGTCCCGGCCGATGCACTCGAGATCGAGATCTTCGCGGCTGACCATACGGCCTTCTCGAAGAAGCTCGGCAAGGTCGTGATGATGCGCGACGTGCCGGACCACACCAAGGAAGACTTCGTCATCCTGTCGGGCACCAAGGTACGCGAGATGCTGGGCCGCGGCGAAGCACCGCCGCCGGAATTCTCACGCCCGGAAGTCGCCGATATCCTGATGGGCTACTACCAGAGCCGCTGATTTGGCCCATAAAGTCTCGCGGACCGCGCCCGAAGCGCGTCCGCGAGCGGATTCTGGCCGTCAGGCGGCCAGCGTCCCAGCCGGGCCAAAGAATTCATACCGCCTGTCTGCCTCGGCTACGTCGCGCAGAGACAAAAGACGGTTGACCTGCGCCAGCATGGGCTGCGGTCCACAGAAGTAATAAGCCGCCTGTTGTCCGCCCACCATGTCTTCAAGCAGGCCGTCGTCGATCAGGCCTTCGCTATCGTAGCCGCCGGCGTCGCGGTCTGCCGGTAGCGGGTCGCTGTAGCGCACATGGGCACTCAGATTCGGATGCCGTGCCTGTAGTGTCCGCAGTTCGTCTGCAAAGGCATGGACCGCGCCGTTAAGCGCGCCTTGGATGAATACGATCGGCCGCAACCCGGCCGCATGATCAAGCGCGCTTTGCAACATCGACAGCAACGGCGTCACGCCTACCCCGCCGGCAATGAATACCAGCGGCTTGCGCTCGTCCTCCGGAATATCGAGAGTGAATTCCCCGCACGGCGGCGTGAGCGCTACGCGATCTCCAACCTGCAGCTGATTGTGCAGATAGTTTGAGAACACGCCGTCCGGCGCGTCGGCTTCGGGCGCGGTCTCACGTTTGACGCTGATACGGAAATAGGACGTTCCAGGCGCGTTCGACAGGCTGTAGTTGCGCATGACCCTGCGCCCATCCGGCAGGTCGGCTCGGATTGCCACGTACTGGCCCGCCTTGTGTGGTGCCAGTGGGCGGCCGTCTGCCGGCTCCAGGTACAGCGACATGATGTTGTCGCTGGCGGGCTCGCGGCGGGCGATCACGAATTCCTTGAATCCGTGCCAGCCATAGGTCGCGTCCTGGCCGTCGTAGATCTGTTGTTCGCGCTTGACGAAGATATCGGCCAGTGCGGCATACGCCGCGGCCCAGGCATCGATGATTTCGTCGGTTGCTGCCTCGCCCAGTACTTCGCGAATCGAGGCCAGCAGGTGCTTGCCAACGATAGGATAGTGCTCGGGACGAATCGTCAAGGAGACATGCTTCTGTGCGATCAACTCGACCGCGCCGGCCAGGGCTTCCGGGTTGTCGATGTGCTGAGCATAGGCGACAACGGCGCTGGCCAGAGCCCGCTGCTGGGTGCCTGAACGCTGATGAGCCGGGTTGAAATACCCCTGGACCTCGGGATTTTCCCGAAACATACGCTGGTACATATGCGCGGCCAGCGCTTCTCCGTGTTCCTGCAACACCGGGACGGTCTGTTTGATGACAGCGCTTTGGCGGTCGGTCAGCATCTTCTATCTCCTTTCGAGGTTTCCAAGTCGATTCTGGCGGCCTCGCGGTAACACCCCGAGGCAAATTAAGGCATTTCATATACCTATTTGAATTGGTATATTATTTACCTTTATTAAAAAGTCAAGACATCGTGCAACTCACCAGCCACACCGACTATGCCCTGCGCCTGCTGATCTATCTGGCGATCGCAGATGACGATATGAACGCGACCGTGCAGGAGGCTGCGGCCCGCTATCGGATCTCCGCCAATCATGTCGCCAAGGTCGCCCAGACGCTGGTGCAACTCGGCTATATCAACAGCCGTCGCGGTCGCGGGGGCGGCCTGTCCCTGGCCCGGTCTGCCGATGCCATCAGCGTCGGCGAGGTGGTACGACAGACCGAGAACCTGCAGCTTCTCGAATGTTTCGGGCCGCATTCGACCTGCCCCATCGACCCGGCCTGCCGCCTCAAGCAAGTGCTCGGCCGCGCCCAGAATGCGTTCCTCGAAGTACTCGACGGCTATACGCTGGCAGAGCTCGTCGGCAACGACAGCGAATTGCGAATGCTGTTGAAATCGCTCTGATCTGCACTGAGCGGTTGCGGCCCCCGGCGGTCATGGCGCGTCGTTTGTGCTGTCCCCGCTCGGTTCATCGCCGGTCAGATCGGCCAGCGCTACGCGCCGCATCGCACTGATGGCTACTTCCAGCGCGCCCTCACCGCACAGCCCGGCAATCGCTGCGTCTTCGTAGCCGGCCAATGCTGCTTCGATGCAGGCAGTACGCACCCGCTCGGCGAGCGCCAGCCGGTCGTTCGTGTTCATTGCGCATCCTCCAGATAAGCCTTGAGCACCACCGCGTTGTTGCATTCGGTATCGCGTGCAGCAAACAGCAG
>JAQIBT010000132.1 GCA_027858915.1 Salinisphaera sp. | reverse complement strand
ATACCTTGGCTGGATAAGAGGCGATATGCCTCTTTTTGTCCTAAGCCAAACCCGTCAATTCTCGGTCACAGGTAGACAATTGACACATCGACGCACAATCGGCCCGACTTCCGACTCTGGTGAAGGCTCAGTCCGACGAACTCCTAGCGCTGCAGTTTCTGAAAGATACGAGATGGCGCCGACAAGAGGCGGAGCAAACCGGTCGATAACGCTGCCGAGACTAAAGCGTCCGACAACCGCCACCGCGTGCCCGATACGCGGTTCCAGGAAAGCGATTTGATGGACAAGAAAGCCGACCTGCGTAAAGAGTGCCAGCGGGGTCGCGGCGGCGACGGTCCAGAAACCGAGATCCTTGAGCGCGCGCCGCTGCGTCTAGGAATAGCCCGCCGTGTCGGCTGGCGAAGCAAAATCATTGGAGCGGGGGAACCGATCCGAAGGACTACGGATCCAACGAGTGATCGGCACAAGCACTAGCGCCATAGCTATGACGCCGCACGACAGGGGAAATGAAAGCCCGATCCGCTCGATGAGCATGATCAGCGCTGGCATGACCATAATGCCACCGACGCTCGCGCCGGTCACGGTGCCAGGTTGATCTCGAGGCCGCCCCTGTGCCTAAGCCATGCGCCGCCGATCATGCTGATTGCGGCGACGCGCATAGTGGCCCAGCCGAAGGATCTCAGAGCGTAGTCGGCATAAAGAAAGCTGCCAAATAGCACCGATTTGGCCAGCAAGGACGGTGGAAAGCCCAAGGCAGACGATTCTGAATAAGACGATGCGACGAGGTCCAAACCGTATGATCGCATCGCCAACGAACAGCACGAGCACGGCGCTGAATACATAACAGGCCAGCGTGAGTGGGCTACCACGCACATGCGGCTCGCCAAGCTGACAGCGCAACACGTCGATATCTGAACGATGAAACGCTGCTCGTCCATATCACGGCCGCTCACGCTCAGAGACGCGGCAGTTATGGCTGGCCCCGAATATGGCGTGCGCTGCGCGACCAAGGCGTGCGTGTAGGCAAACAACAGGCGCAGACACTGATTCAAGTCCATAGCATCCGCGGCAAGGGCAAAAAGCGGTTCAGAGTCACCACCGATAACCTCCATGACCTGCCGATTGCGCCCAATGTGCTCAATCGCCCGTTCAGCGTTGATGCACCGGACAAGACCTGGGTTGGCGAAATCACTTACATTGCAACCCAAGAAGGCTGATTGTTTCTGGCGATCGTGATCGGCCTGTTCGGCCGTCGGGTGATCGGCTGGTCGATGCATGAACAGATGACTCGCAGGCTGGTCATCAACGCGCTGCGCACGGCGCGGTTCCGGCGCCGTCCGGCCCGGGAGTCCGGCATGATCTTCCACAGCGATCGCGGTAGCCAGTACGCCAGTGAGGCCTTGCGCAACCTGCTCGGTGCGTATGGAATCACGGCGTCGATGAGCCGTCGTGGGAACTGCTGGGGCAACGCCTGCAGAGAAAACACTGTTCGGCTCGCTGAAGGTGAAACGGCTACACACCCCACGCTTCATCACCCGGCGTCACGCCAAGGACGAAACCTTGGCATGGCTGCTGTGGTACAACCAGTCGCGGCTGCACTCGACCTTGAACCACGTCAGCCCAATGCTGTTCGAGCAATGCTGGCAGATCGATCAGGCCAAACAAGCCAACACATGACCTCGGCTATGGGATACGTGATTCGAGGGCAAGATCAGTGGATGCGGTGGAAGCAGCCTGGCCACAACGGCCTGACGAGGTTCTTCGGAATAACAAGGCATGAGTTCCTCCTATCGCCCCGGGTTTAAAACAGAATATTCGAAGGCACGATAGGTAGTATGACAGGCCGGAGTCGGGGGAGCGCACGGCCTCTATCTCAAAGACAAACGAGCCGTCGGCGTCCAGGTAAATTCCTCATCGAGCGGAAATATGGGTCGGGTGAGTTTCTCGAAAGCAAAAATGTCGAAATTCGAACTCGTCACACCAAGGCTTGCGCATTCCACGACTGACTTGGCAATCGGTTCGAAGACAGGGCGGCAGTACATACGGGACTTGAGAATAAGAAAACGGCTTGCGCGCGGGTCCAAGTCGACGCAGTCGAAGACGCCAAAGTCCCATGGCTCGTGCGGTTCCTCTACGACAAAAACGAAACCATGATCCGTTTCGAGTACCGCACCCTCCCCCATATCGCACTGCATGCCAGTGTAAGTCGGCCCAGAGATGGCGTATTTGCCACGACCGAGCGTCCTGACTTTGCCGGTTAGCTCGAGTGGGCGCTTGTCGACGGCGCCGGTCCCCGGCATGGCCCAACGATTGCCAACGCCGAGCGTGATCGTGGCTCCGATACCGGCTTGCTGCATTGCTGCCACCGCGGCCCGGTCAGCAATCGGGCCAACAAGAATGTTCCGCAAATTCTGATGTATTGCCTCGGCCAATACGTCCATGATGTCGCAGGTGCCCCCTGACATACAGTTATCGCCGTGGTCCAGCATTAGCACTGGACCGTCGCCGGGTGCTTGGCAAGCCTGCGCGGCGACAGCAACCGAGTCCGCAAGCGGCGACTCTCGATAAATAAAGCCATCCCGTGCCAGCCAGATGTCACCGGCTAGCTCCTTGGCCACCGCCTCCGCGACAGCCGGCGTATCGGCCACGACCAGGATCGATATACCGGTTTCAGCAATATCGGCGATCGGAAAACCGCCAAAAACAGTGACAGCGCGCACGCCGCTTCGTGATTCGGCCTGCTTTGCGGCATCAATCGCTTCTGCCATCGCACCGGGGACCGTCGTGTTCATCTTCAGGGTGTGCGCTAAAAGCGGCGGGTGAGCAAGTGCGCGCGCCGGTTTGAAGTCGCCTTCGAGCATCTCGGCAACAAGGCGAACTACATGCTCGCCGGTTTCGTACATATCAACATGGGGGTAGGTCTTAAAGCCGACGATTACGTCAGCGCTGTCCAGCATCCGCGCGGTAATATTGCCGTGCAAATCAAGCGCTACGCCAATGGGGACCTTTGGCGCTGCGTCACGCACCCGCGACAGCAGCTCGCCTTCCCCGTCGTCAATGGTCTCAGTAACCATGGCACCATGTAAATCAAGAAATATAGCGTCGCACCCCTCACCGACGGCATCCACAACGGCTTGGGTCATGGCTTCGAACGCCGCATCGGCTACCAGCCCACTTGGATTGGCCATGGCGAACACTGGGGTAATGATCTCCGCGCCGCTGGCTTTTGCATATGCGAGGAAAGCGCCCATCGCAACCTGCGAACCTTCTCCTGCTTGCAGTGCGTCGTCGCCCCAACGCGGCGCGAACGACTCTAATGGCGTCGGCAGCGGTGAAAACGTGTTGGTTTCGTGATTTATTCGTGCGATGACAAAGCGCAACAGATTTCTCCTAAGTATGATTTTATTGGATCGCCCGTAACCCAGTGACCTGGTTGCGACGAGCTTACTACTGCAGACTAGGCACCGACACTTAGATACCGATCCTTAATATCGTTGTTCGAACTGAACTCTTCGCGAGTACCGTGATAGACCACGCGGCCAAGTTCAATAATATAATGGCGATCGGCGAGTTCGTTACAAACCGCGAGATTTTGTTCAACTAGGAGGATCGGGATACCGCTTGCACGAATTTCGCTAATCTGTTCAACGATCTCCTCGACGATGATCGGGGCGAGCCCCTCCACGGGTTCATCGAGCATCAACAATTTGGGATCATTTAGTAGCGCTCGAGCAATCGCGAGCATTTGCTGTTCGCCGCCGGAGAGTGTCGCTCCTCCGTTGCGCCTTCGCTCCTTAAGCCTAGGAAATCGGAGGTAGACGTCGTTCAACGTCCAGGGAGAGCCTTTTCGAACGGCAATCTTCAGGTTTTCTTCTACGCTCAACAGGCCGAATATCCCGCGGTTCTCCAGAACGAGACCCAGGCCGCGCCGGGCGATGACATGTGGTTGGGCACCAGTAATATCGATGCCGGCGAGCCGCACCGTGCCTTCGGTCGGAGACACAAGACCGCTGATTGATCTCAGCGTCGTCGTCTTGCCCGCGCCGTTACGTCCCAGAAGCGTGACTACTTCGCCCGCTTCCACGGTCAGACTGACCCCCTGCAATATATGACTTTTACCATAATAGCTGTGAATCTCTTCGATTTCCAAAGACGCGCTCATGCGCGGCCTCCAGTTATCATCGATCCAAGATAAGCGCGGCGGACGTCCTCATTATCGCGAATTTCGCTTGGCGTGCCTTCAACCAGAATGCGGCCCGACTGCATCACGGTCACGCGGTCACTGAGATTCATGACGATTTCCATATTGTGTTCGATCAAGAGCACCGTATGATCGCGCCCAAGATCCGCGATAAGCTTCTTCATTGCTCCGATATCATCGATACCCATGCCAGAGGTCGGTTCATCGAGAAGGATTAGACGAGGACATGAAGCGATTGCCATGCCGACCTCGAGACGGCGTTGTTCCCCATGCGACAGTTCTTCGGCCGGCCGTGCTGCGACATCGGCCAGGTCGACTTTCGCGAGGGTGTCGTCGGCTATCGCTAACGCTTGTTCATTGGATTCGGCCCCCTGCCAGATTTTCAGAGCCCTCCAAGGGAAGCGCCCCTGCGCGGCGAGTCGCAAGTTTTCTCGCGCCGATAAGCTGTGGAAAAGACTTGTAACCTGAAATGATCGCGCAAGACCTAGGCGCACCCGCCTATCACCCGTCAGCGAAGTAATATCGTCTCCGTTGAACATAATCTGACCGGAACTCGGCTTGATACGCCCCGTCAGCGCTTGGAACAAAGTTGTCTTGCCGGCCCCGTTTGGCCCGACCACCGAATGGATAGTATTCGGAGCGACCGTCAATTCGACATCACTTAGGGCATTGAAACCGCCGTAATTGACGCCGAGCTTTTTGGTTGCAAGCAGTGCTAACGTCAAGGTTTTTCTCCTCGCGCGGGGCGGATAGCCGAGCGCGAGCGACGCGGCCCACCATCGCGAATCCTCGAAACCGCTGCCTCGATCAACCCCCAGAGGCCTTTCTGCATAAACAATGTGAGGGCAATCAGAAGTGCGCCGAGCAACAACATCCATCTTGGCCAGATTGCAGAAAGCACACTTGAGACAATCACGTAGAAACCGGCTCCGAGAACCGACCCAAACAGATTCCCTGTACCACCGATAACCGTCATGATGAGCACGCTTTCAGAAAGGTGATAGTCAATGCTCGACAGTGGCGCAATACCTATCAAAGCCGCGTGCAGGCCACCCGCAAGACCTGTGACCGCGCCGGATATTGCAAAGGCGACAATTTTAAACAGCCGCACCGGGAAGCCAATTGCCTGAGCTCGTTCGCCATTGTCACGGATGGCAAGCAAAGTACGGCCAAACGTAGAAACGACCACCCGTTGTAACGCAGCGAAAATGAGTAGGAAGACGATGGCTGTGAAAACATAGAATGCCAAGGCACCGTTGAGATCAAATGGGCCGACGCCGGGTCGCGGTATACCGAGAAGGCCATTGTCCCCGCCGGTAATCCCGCTCAAGCTATAAGCGAGGAAATAGAAAAGTTGCGCAAGAGCCAGCGTCAGCATGACGAAATAGACGCCTTGGCGTCGAATCGCGAGCCCGCCGATCACAACCGCGACCAAACCACCAACAATCGATGCCAATGCAAGCGCTACGACTAGCGGCAGCGACGAATGAAGAAGCGTCAGACCCAGCGTGTAACTGCCCAAGCCGAAGAAAATGCCCTGGCCGAACGAAAGCAAACCAGTATAACCAAGCAAAAGATTGCAACCGGCGACGGCAATCGCGAAGATGAGAACTTCCGAACATAATGTTTTCGAAGGAACTAATACCGGCAGGGCGATGGCAACCAGCACCGCAAGAGCAAAATGGAAAAGAGGTTTGTTCATCGCGAATCACGCCCGTCCGAGTAAACCGCGCGGCATCACCAGCACCACCACTACCATCGCGATATAGACGGCCAGGCTGGCGCCCTCGGGCCAGATTGTTGCCATCAGGCTTTGCACGATGCCTACGAGTAGTCCGGCAATCAAAGCACCGGTAAAGCTACCCATCCCACCGATTACAACGACCACGAATGCGATGGCGAGGGCTTCGACGCCCATGAATGGGTCTAGGCCTCGAATCGGAGTGGCGAGCCCACCGGCGAGTGCGGCCAGGCCCGCACCGAGTGCGAATACGGCCGTATTGATCCGTTTAATGTCGTAACCGAGCAGTGAAATGCTGTCGCTCGACTCTGAGCCGGCACGTACGATGGCGCCAAGTCGCGTGCCTTCCAGAAGCCACCAAAGCACCAACGCCAGAACAGCAGTGAACCCGACGACAAAAATCCGGTATTCCGGGTATATGAAATTGCCGAGCATAACCACGCCGACAAGCGCCGGCGGCGTCGACACACTGGCGCCGACTGGCCCCCAAACGATAATCACGAATTCTTGGATCATAAGTGCTAGGCCAATCGTCGCCACGATGTGGTACATATGATCAAGACGGTAAATTCGGCGGAGCAGTCCCGCCTCAACCAATGCGGCGAATGCCGCGACAATGAGCCCGGCAAGTGTAATTGCCCACCAAAAATCTATTCCATGCTGGAGCAGTGCGTAACATAAGTAGGCACCCAGCAGATAAAACGCCCCGTGGGCGAAGTTCACGAAATGTAAAAGACCAAAAATAATGCTCAAGCCGACAGCCAGTAAGAAATAGAGCATCCCAAGGCCAATGCCGTTCACGATCTGCGAAAGATAAATCAAAGAGCTCTCCCGAGTGTCGGCAGGTCAGCGACGGCGCTCAGCGCCGTCGCTCCGCAAAACGATAAAAGACGAAACCCCTGTTCGTTAGCGTGATCACCCCATAACGCACTGTTCTTGTTTCGCTGACCGGAACGACTGCCCGTAGTTGACTATTTCTACGTAGTCGTCCGCGTCCTTCATATTGGCTTTTGCCTTACCCTTTAGGAGGTAGTAGTTCTTAATCACTTGATGATCAGCGGCCCGGATTGTTTCTTTACCTGTCAGCCCATCGTATTCCATACCTTCAAGCGATTTTGCGACCGCTGGTCCGTCAATACTTCCGGCTTTCCGAGCCCCGTCAATCAAGAGTTTGGTAATCATATACGCCGAGGCCAGCGCGTAGTCTGGATTAATACCTTTCTCTTTTTTCACTTCTGCAACAAGCTGCTTATTGAAGGGTGAATCTATCGCGTGCCAGTACTGAGCGCCGAAGTAGACATTCTCCACAACGTCAGGCCCCAGCGCTTTGAACTGTTCGAGACCAGAAGCCCAGGCGACAACGATCGTCATTCGGTTCTTGACGCCAAAATTCACAGCTTGACGTAGGCAAGCGGTCGACTGGGAGCCGAAATTCAAGAGCAAAAGAACATCTGGCCGAACCGATAGCGCGTTGGTGATGTAGCCGCTGAATTCTTGCGTATCAAGCGAGTGGTAGCTATTCCCGACGTGCTGGATACCTTTTTCCTTGAACACATCCTTCGCCGCGCTTAGCAGGTCCTCGCCAAAAACGTATTTCGGGGTAATCGTGTACCAGCGTTTTGCATTCGGCATTTTGTCAATCAGCGGACGGACTGTTTCGTTAATCGCGCCATAGGTCGGCACGCTCCAGCGAAAAGTCGCCTTGTTGCACTTGCTGCCGGTGATCGTGTCGGCGCCTGCAGTAGTGAAGAGCACGCCATCGCGTTTATTAATCTCCTGGCTCATCGCAAGCGCCGTGGAAGACAGGATCCCACCGGCGAAAAGCGTCGCATGACGTTGTTGCATGGCATCCTGGACCTTGCGCACCGCGGTAGCCGAGCTGCCTTCGGTGTCGAGTTCCAGGTACGAAAGCTTGCGGCCAAGAATTGAACCGGCGTCGTTGATCGCCATAGACGTGCCTATCGAGCCGTATTTGCCATTGGAGGCGAATGCGCCAGACATAGGCAGCGGGGCAGCGAGCGTAATTTCACCACCCGCGGCGAACGCCGACCTTAAGAAGCCGGGGGCAGCGAGAGAGGCTGCAGCAAATGCGGAAAATTTAAGAAACTGGCGCCGGTGTAGCATTGGGTTATCCTCCAAAATACATGGGAAATTTGCGATAAACGCGGTCCGAATCGACAACTATCTACAGCAAACCCTGCCCGTACAGTCGGTGTCTACCATCTCTGCATGGGTGTTTAATAACAAGTTTTTCGAACTTTTTATCTCCTTAATACTCTCTACTTCGAGTATCGGAAAGCATCACGTCATCGGATATCTGTCAACGCAGTATAGGTATTAGGCCGTCGATCACGATAGAATTGCCATGTATTACGCACTTCGCGCACCTTGTCCAGATCGATATCGTGGATCAGCAACTCGTCCTGATCAGCAGTGGCCTGGGCTTCGATCTCGCCGCGTGGGTTGGTGAAATAACTGGAGCCGTAGAACCTGCCCATCTGATCGGCCCAGGGAGCCTCGGTGCCAACACGATTGATCGCGCCGATGAATACGCCGTTCGCCGCAGCCGACGCCGTCTGCTCAAGCTCCCAGAGGTGTTTGCTCAGTCCCTCGACCGTAGCCGACGGGTTGACGATGTATTCGGCACCGTTCAGTGCGAGGGCACGCCAGCCTTCGGGGAAATGACGGTCGTAACAGATATAAACGCCGAGTTTCAGGTACGCGGTGTCGAATACCGGGTAGCCGAGATTGCCGGGCTTGAAGTAGAACTTCTCCCAGAAGCCGGGTGCGACCTGCGGAATATGGCTCTTTCGGTATTTCCCGAGGTAGCTGCCGTCGGCATCGATCACCGCGGCGGTGTTGTAGTAGACACCCGGGCTTTCCTCTTCGTAAATCGGTACCACAATCACCATGTTGTGGCGACGCGCATATTCCTGCATCAGACGAGTCGTGTGCCCGTCCGGAATCTTTTCGACCGCGTCGTACCATTTCTTATCCTGACTCGGACAGAAATACGGCTGGGTGAAGACCTCCTGGAAGCAGAGTACCTGCACACTCTTTTCGGCGGCTTCGTCGATCAACGGCAGATGCGCCTCAAGCATCTTGTCCCGAATCTCGTCTGGGTGCATCGAGGTATCGCCTTTCAGGCCCATCTGGATAAGACCGCACTTCACTGTGCTCATAAGCTTTTATCTCCTTGAAGACGTCATCATGCCGCGCGCGGCACTTACCTTTTTTGGGTTATACGCGAATGCAGCTCAATCGTGGGTGGGGAAAGAGAATGATGCACCCGAGGCGCGCGCGGGCTCCGGCCAGCGTTGAGTGACGACCTTGTTACGAGTGTAAAAGTGCATACTGTCCGGCCCGTTGACGTGCAGATCGCCGAACAGTGAATCGTTCCAACCGCCAAAGCTGTGCCAAGCCACCGGCACCGGAATCGGAATATTCACCCCGACCATGCCGACCTTCACCGCACGCTGGAACTGACGCGCAAACGCCCCGGAGCTTGTAAAGATGCCGGTGCCATTGCCGTAGGGATTCTCATTGATCACTCGAATCGCCTCGTCGAGATTGGCCACCCGCACAATGACCAGCACCGGACCGAAAATCTCTTCCTTGTAGGCGCTCATGTCGGTCTTGACGTGGTCGATTAGCGTCGGCCCGACGAAAAACCCACCTTCATTTCCCTTGACCACGAGATCACGCCCGTCAGTCACCAGAGTTGCGCCGTCTGCTTCAGCTTCGCCGATGATGCGCTTCACACGATCCCGGGCCTGCGGGGTGATCAGCGGGCCCATGTCGGAGTCGGCATGGGTCCCTTCGGCGACCACGACATTGTTGGCGCGCTCACGAAGCTTGTCGGCCAGCTCGTCGGCGGCTTCGCCCACGGCGACTGCCACTGAAATCGCCATGCAGCGTTCGCCGGCGGCGCCGAACGCGGCCGCGTTGAGGTGCTCGGCTGCGGCGTCGATGTCGGCGTCGGGCAGCACCACTGCGTGGTTCTTAGCCCCACCTAGCGCTTGCACGCGCTTGCCGTGCGCGGTCGCCGTTTCGTGGATGTATTTGGCAATCGGCGTCGACCCGACGAACGAAATACCGTCTACGTCCTCGTGTTTCAGGAGGCCATCCACGGCCTCCTTATCGCCTTGCAACACGTTGAACACGCCGTCCGGCAAACCGGCCTCTTGCCAGAGCTCGGCGAGCATCAGGGCCGCCGACGGATCGCGCTCCGATGGCTTGAGGATGAACGCATTGCCGGTTGCGATCGCCATCGGGGCCATCCACATCGGCACCATCACCGGAAAGTTGAACGGCGTGATACCGGCGACGACGCCGAGCGGCTCGCGGAACGAATAGACGTCGATGCCGGTCGAGACCTGGCTGGAATATTCGCCCTTGAGGTGTTCTACGATGCCGCAGGCAAATTCCACCGCTTCCAGCGCGCGCCCGATCTCGCCCTTGGCGTCGTCCAGCACTTTACCGTGCTCCGCGGTGATCACCGCGGCCATTTCTTCGGTGCGTGCCACGAGCTTCTCGCGCAGGCTGAAAAGTATTTTGGTACGTTTCGTAAGCGACGATTGCGACCACGATTCCGCGGCCGTTTTGGCGACGGCGACAGCTTCGTCGATGTCGGCCCGGCCCGCAAGTTGAAGTTGGCCTGTCACCTTCCCGGTGGCCGGATTATAGACGTCCTGTTCGCGCGCCCCGGTCGACGACTTCTGCTTGCCGCCAATGAAATGAGTAATCGTGTTGGTTCGTTCTGCCGTAGCTGACATGATCAAATCTCGGTGTAAGTGTTCCAAATCGGGTCGATAATCAGGCGACCGTTACGCATCGTGCCCGGTGTAATAGCGGTCTGCGACGTCGAACGCATGGTCGAGAATGTCCAGACCTTCACGCACCTCGTCGGGCGTTGCGGTGCATGGCGGGACCACGTGCGTGCGATTGAAGTGCGTGAATGGCCACAGACCATTCTGCTTGCACGCATCGGCGAACTCGCGCATTGGCGCTGCCTCCTCGCCCTTGGCGTTGAAAGGCACCAGCGGCGCCCGTGACTTGCGGTCGGTCACCAACTCCGCCGCCCAGAAAACGCCCAGGCCGCGGACCTCGCCCACGCTCGGGTGTCGCTTGGCAAGTGCGCGAAGCCCCGGACCGATAACGTCCTCACCCAGCTTACGAGCATTTTCGATGATGTTCTCTTCGCGGAATATTTTCATTGACGCCACAATCGACGCACAGGCCAGCACGTGGCCGGAGTACGTGAGCCCACCCGGATAAGCGCGGTGATTGAAGGTCTTCGCAATGGCCTCGGAAATGATCACGCCCCCGATCGGGATATAGCCTGAATTACAGCCTTTCGCGAACGTAATGAGATCGGGCACCACGTTCCAGTGATTGATGGCAAACCATTCCCCACAGCGGCCAAATCCGGCCATAACTTCATCGGCAATCATCACGATGCCATGCTCATCGCACATCCTCCGGACACCGGCCAGATAGCCAACGGGTGGAACCAGGATGCCGTTGGTGCCAACCACTGACTCGATGATGATCGCACCAATTGTGTGCGCTCCTTCGACAGCGATAACATCTTCAAGGTGTTTTAACGCGCGCTCGCATTCTTCGGCCTCGTCCTGTGAGTAGAACGCGGATCGATACGCATATGGGCCCCAATAGTGGACCACGTTCGGTATCGCTGGCTCAGACTCCCAGCGACGCGGATCGCCGGTAAGCGCGATCGCGCCGGCGGAGCCACCATGGTAACTGCGATAAGCGGCTAGGATCTTGCTTCGGCCGGTATGCAATCGCGCCATACGGATCGCATGTTCGTTGGCATCTGCACCACCGTTGGTGAAAAACACTTTGTTCAGCTCACCTGGCGCGACCTCAGCGATCATCTGCGCAGCCTCGGATCGCGCGGCGTTAGCGAACGGGGGCGCAATCGTGTTCAGCGTTTCGGCCTGCTTCTGGATCGCGGCAACCAGCTTTGGATGTTGGTGGCCGATGTTGAGGTTGACCAATTGCGACGCGAAGTCGAGATACCTGTTGCCGCTATAATCCCAAAAATACGATCCCTTCGCGCCGGCGACCGGCATAGGGTTGAGCTCGGCTTGAGCCGACCAGGAATGGAACACATGAGCGCGGTCTTTTTGCCGCACTTCTTCACCGACCTCGCTTTCAATAGACGGCGCGTCAATTGATCGAACTCCTGACATGGCGAAGCTCCTTTAAGTCGTCGGCGAAGAAGTTATCCATCCTGACATCCAACTGCTAGCGCCGTCATCATGTTGCAAAATACAAAAGTGCCTGGTTAATCACCCTCGAACATTCGCGGCCATCCTGCGAATCTCATATCAACTTCAGCAGGGGTCGCTGGGCTTCGGCTGCAGTATCCGAGGCCGGGTCATCTGCCGGATTCTTCGTGAACTGCTCTAAATCGACCATAGGCCGGCCTTATACGTAATTAAATACTTTTTTATTGACCTTCACGTTAGCGGCTACTAACTTGTTGGATGATGATTCATACGGGTGTTCCTGTGGGCCATAAAAAAGCTAATCGCCTGAATCAGATCAGCGACTTCGACTTGAGACTGATACAGGTGTTTAAGACAGTCGTTGAATGCGGCGGATTCACGGCCGCCGTACCGACCTTGGGCGTCAGTCGCTCGGCGATCAGCATTCACATGGCAAATCTTGAAGCGCGTTTTGATCTGAAGCTCTGCCAACGTGGCCGATCCGGATTTGCGCTGACTGAGGAAGGTCGAGAAGTCTACGATGCAAGTCTGCGTCTGCTGTCCTCGATCGAAACCTTTCGAACACAGGTCAACGGCTTCCATCGCGAACTCCACGGTGATCTCAACATCGGCATTACGGATAACTTGGTGAGTCTTCCGGAAATGCGCATTACAGAGGGACTTTCGGGCCTTAAAAGCCATGGTCCCGAGATCCGCATTCACATCCACATGATGTCGCCCAGCGAAATCGAACGCGGAATCATCGACGGGCGTCTGCAGGTCGGTGTCGTTCCGGCAATAAACACAATGGGCGCGCTTGAATACACGCCGCTATACGACGAAGCTATATACCTCTACTGCGCTGCGAATCATCCTCTGTTCATGCGCTCGGACAACACCATTACGAACGATGAACTGGCGGCCTGCGATGCTGTCCGTCCGATGTTTGCCCTATCGCCGGACGGACAACGACGACATCAGGCGCTCAACGAGACGGCGACCGCCACCGACCGGGAGGGAATCGCATTCCTGATACTCACTGGAAGCTATATTGGTTATCTACCCGAGCATTTCGCTAAGCGATGGACTCAGGAGAGACAGCTCAGAGCGATCCGACCCGGCGATCACAAATATCGGATCGAATACGCTACCGTGACGCGACGAGGCCGCCTGCCCCATCGCGTGCTCGAACACTTCCTAGCCGAGATTGGAAGCCCGGGCTAGACATCAAGGATTGACCTAGTACAGCTCTAGCAGTCGTAGATTCCGTTGAAGGGGTCTCCTGGCATGGTTTGAGCCAATTATCCCGTTAGGGCGTAGAGCCCGAGCGGCGGTTCAGGCACCGCGCGCTCTGCCAGATTTTCAATTTGAATTCGCCGTGCTCCAACATGAGCAGAGAAGCCGCGGCCATTTGGGTGATCGGTCTCATACCTGTCGCGTCCTCCGGTCATTCATTCCATTGGAGGAAAACCGCTCGCCGCCCACGGAGGTCGTCGCATAACCATTGCCATACGATGTCGGCGATCGCGTCGTTGATGGTGGTTCCGTAGAACTCCGCATGGCCGTAAAACGGCGGCTTCCAGTCACAGTAGTTCGTGGCTGTGATCGGCTGGGTCGCGAATGATGTCATTCGGAGCCACCGGTCTGGGTTGTGAGTGATTGGGTCAGCGCGCTTAGCTTTTGCCTTCGCCGCCCGTTGGCGTCGAAATTGTCGGGACCGAGCCAGGCTTGAAAACACGCCTCTAGCTCTGGCCATTCGCTGTCGATGACGGAATACCAAGCCGTATCGCGATTGCGCCGCTTGTAAACTGTCGCCTGACGGAAGATGCCCTCGAAGACGAAGCCCAGCCGCAGGGCCGCCTGGCGAGACGCCGCGTTCAGCGCGTCGCATTTCCATTCGACGCGCCGATAGCCCAGGTCGAACGCGTGCTGCATCATCAGGGCGATTGCTTCGGTCGCGGCGCGGGTTTGTTTGAGCACGTCAGCATAATGAATATGACCGATTTCGATCGACCCGTTGGCCGGTTGAATACGCATATAACCGGCCACGCCAAGCGGCGCGTTCTGGTCGTGGTCGTCGATTTGTGTGGCCATGCTAATTACTCCTCCGATTCATCGATGCATGCCGGTACCGGGTGTTGATTCGCCTCAAGCCGCCTAAGTTCCGCAAGAATAGGTCCGCCCGAACCTGAGGCATGGGCGCCGAGCGCAGCCGTCATCGAACGGATCGCGTGTGCCGGCTTGTGCTGCGACAGTTTGCGGTGGCCCCGCAGGCTATCAACGGTTAACCGAAAGCCACGGATCGCGTTCAGCATGGCGCGATGCCTGCGGGCGGACATACGTGCCGGTGTCCAGGGGTGATCGGCGTCATGCTCGAAATGGGCGGTTAGGTCCGCTACATGGCGCTCGGTTTCGAGCGCATCGAGTGGCGTCGCCGTCACCTGTGCTTCGACGGCGATATATAGCCATGTCGGCACTTGCTCGTCGCCCATTCCGTACCAGGCGGGCTGAATATAAGCGTCGTCGATATGGCAGACCACCATCCCGACTGTGCCCGCTGATAGGCTTTCCAGCATCGGGTTGTTGGCCGCGAGATGGCAATCGAGATAGCGGCGCCCATCGGCCGAGCCACATAAAAATGGAAGATGCGATGCGGCGAGTCCAACGGCCGGATCGCAGACAATCAGCGAGCCAAACCCTTTGTGTTGTAGAAACGCCCAGGCCGTAGCCGCGTCGAGCTGAAATTCGGGTTTTGGATAAGTCATGTCTGTTTTTATTTCGAAGGTGCGCCGTGGTCTAAAGTGGCTAAAAGTGCCGGCCGGTAAACGATTGGAATCTACAGCATCGCGCTTGCTACGGCGTCCAACCAGGCTCGAGTGCAGCTCGATCACAGCTAACGATGCGATCGTTTTCTCCGCAATGTTGTAGATTCCCGGTTCACCGCGAGTAAGCCAGATACCAATAAGTAAATCATTCCCCCGGCAAAGCCTCTGTCTCTATTAGTCACAAATTACATGATAAATAGCCTGCAAAGTGCTGCTTTGGATATGGTCATGGTTTGCAATCATGGTGAACGGAGAGACGACCTGCGCGGAGCAACTGTTTGGCGCGTGTGATTTGGGCGACAGCCGTCGCACGCGACGACTGGTGGATGTGGGCGCCCGGCTGGCGTGGCAGGTGGGTGCTTCGATGGCGCGGCGCTACGAAGGCGAGGCCGCGGCGTTGCTGGGTAGTTATCGACTGATGCGCAATGACGCGGTATCGCCGGAAGCGATTCGGGAAGGCGGCTTGGGCCATATGGCTCAACAGGACCAGCCCCACGGCGGCGTGCCGCTGGCCATAGAAGATACGACCAGTGTGAGCTATGCCCATGCGCTAGCAAGGATTTAGAGACCACTGGGAGTCGGCGCGAAGCCCGGTACTGAGGCTATCTCGTGCATCCTGTCTTGCTCGTGGAGGCCACGGGCGAACGTACGCTGGGCCTGATCGAGCAACGGCATGAGTCAAACCTGCGACCTCTGGCTTCGCAGGCCACTCCTGAAAGCGTTTTAGACGGGCGCTAATCGGCTTAAAATTTTATAAAATAAAGATTTTTTGCAGATTTCGATTTTGCATGACGCGCAAGACGCGCTCTTGTCTGCGCAGCATTCAGCGCCGGCCAGCGCCGGTTCGTTCGTAGTTCCAGAACGCTTTTGTGAAATACGCTGCTTGATTTTTATCAGGTATTTTTATGCCGGGTTATATAGTATTGGGAAAACGCTCTCGGCACGAGACAATGGTTATGCCCGAACACCACCACGATCATGAGCACGGCTCGCATCTGTCGGATACGGAGCTACGAGTACGAGCGCTGGAATCCCTGCTGGTGGAAAAAGACCTGGTCAACCCCGATACTCTGAATGAGCTGGTGGACACCTACGAGCACAAGGTTGGCCCGCGTAATGGTGCGCGCGTGGTCGCTCGCTCCTGGGTCGATCCCGACTATCGACGACGGCTGCTCGACGATGCCACAGCCGCGATCGACGAGTTCGCGTTCACCGGGCGGCGCGGCGAATACATGGTCGCGGTCGAGAACACGCCGACCCGCCACAACGTCGTCGTCTGCACGCTGTGTTCCTGCTATCCATGGACCGTGCTGGGGCTGCCGCCGGTCTGGTACAAGTCCGCGCCCTACCGGTCTCGCGTGGTGATCGACCCGCGCGGCGTCCTGAACGAATTCGGGGTGACGCTGGCCGAGAACACCGAGATCCGCGTTTGGGATTCGACCTCCGAAACGCGTTATCTGGTGATACCGCAACGCCCCGCCGGTACCGATGATTGGTCGCAAGACGAGTTGGCCAATCTAGTCACGCGCGATGCGATGATCGGCGTGGCGCGGGCGCTGACTCCAGATGCACTGGCGCGCGCCGAGGCCGCCTCGTGAACGGCGCCCACGATGTCGGCGGCATGCACGGCTTCGGCCCGATTGATCCGGAGGTCGACGAGCCGGTTTTCCACGCCGAATGGGAGCGCCGCTGCTTTGCACTGAGCGTCGCCATGGGCGCCTATGGCAGCTGGAACCTCGACATGTCGCGCTATGCCCGCGAAACTTTGCCGCCGGGCGATTATCTGACGACGAGCTACTATGAACACTGGCTGCATGGCCTACAGCGCCAGCTCGTAGAGCACGATTTTCTGAGCTACGACGAGATCGAGCAGCGCATGCGAACCCTGCAACAGGCGAGCGACCATGCCGAGACTTGAGCCCAAAGACCTGCATGAAGTGGTCCGCCGCGGCACCCGCGCCAAGGTCGACGTGCCCATTGAGGCCCGGTTTGCCGAGGGCGATGCGGTCCGCACGCGCAACATCCACCCCACCGGCCATACCCGCCTGCCGCGCTACGCCAGAGACAAAACCGGCATCATCGACCGCGATCACGGCGTGTTCGTGTTTCCGGATACGCATGCGCACGGCGACGCAAGGCCGCAGCACTGCTACAGCGTGCGCTTTCCGTCCGACATGCTATGGGGCGCCGCCGGCGAGGTGGGCACGCAGATCTACATCGATCTATGGGACGACCATCTGGAGTCGACATGAGCAGCGCCGACCTCAAACGCCGAGCGGTAGACACGCTGCCGGCCTTGCCGCGGGATCGCGATGGACCAGTGTTTGCCGCACCCTGGCAGGCGCAAGCCTTCGCCATGACGGTCGAGTTGTGTGAGACAGGCGTGCTCGAATGGCAGGAATGGGCGGCCGCACTCGGTGTCGAAATCAACGCGGCACAGGCGGCCGGCGACCCCGATCTGGGCGACACCTATTATGAACACTGGCTGCGGGCGCTGGAAAAACTGGTGGTGGACAAGCAACTGTTCAGCACCTCTAAGCTGTTACAACGCCGAGACGCCTGGAAACGGGCGAGTGCCGCCACACCGCACGGCGAGCCGATCGAACTGGCCCGCGCCGCGGCCGCCGAAGAGGACCAACACGAGCACTCGCTGTGTCAATCCGCCCGCTGACTTAAACCAAGCGGTCGCTGCCGTTAACCTTATCGACCCTTGAATCGTGCGGGCCGGCGCTCCCGGAAAGCGGCGGTGCCTTCGGCCAAGTCCTCTGTGCCACCCAGATCGTGGAACGAGCGCGACTCGGCTCGCAGCGCCTCATCCATTGGCTGGCCGACGGCGCGTTTCATGACTTCCTTGGCAAAACGATGCGACAGCGGCGACCGTTGCGCCAGCATCTGCGCATAGTCCAGCGTGTCGGCTACCAGCCGCTCTGACGGCATGACGCGATTCACCAGCCCGATCCGATAGGCGTGATCGGCGTCCACCCGCTCGCCGGACAGGATGATCTCCATGGCGTGCCCCGTGCCCACGATCTGCGGCAACCGAATCAGGCCGCCATCGCAGGCATGGAAGCCCCATTTGGCATCCTGTAGCGCGAATTCGGCGTTAGGCGAGCAGAACCGGATATCCGCGGCCAATGCCAGCTCGAAGCCGCCGGATATGGCATAGCCGTTGATCGCGGCGACAATCGGCTTGTAGATATCCATGTTTCGGGTGATGCCGGCAAAGCCGGGCCCGTTGGTGTAGCGGGAACGGAATTCCGGCGCAGGGCGCGTCGCGAAGTTCATCGTGTAAGTCTTGAGATCCGCGCCGGCGCAGAACGCCTGATCGCCGGCGCCAGTGACCACCGCGATGGAAGTAGGTCTTGCCCACTCCGGGCGGGCCATCTAACAATAACGGCGGCCATCGCAGCACACGGGGCGCGGCAAGCAGACTCAATGCGATATAGCGACGGATCGTGGCAATCACCGCCGAACAATTGGGCTGGCGGCTTTCGAGATCGTCCAGGTCGGCCATCATCCCGGAGGCGGCCAGGGCCAATCGGCGATGCTGGCCGCTTTTCAGCATTCGGTCCAACGCTTCTCGCCGCTGCGTGTTGCTCGTCTCTGCGTCGTGAGCGGCTTTGACCTG
>JAQIBT010000013.1 GCA_027858915.1 Salinisphaera sp. | reverse complement strand
TTTAGAATAGCTCACAAGGCAGATTCCGGTTCGCTTCGTCCGAAGCGTTTTTGTGGTAAATCCAATTATATCAAATAGTTGGACGGAATCTGCCTTTTTTATGCAATTTTAGGGCTAGAGCGTAGCGGCCCGTTACATAACACCAACCGAAAGCGAATTTTGCTCATCAAGCGGCGCGGCGCGCGGGCCGAGCACGGTAAAGACATCGCCAATCAGCCGTCATCGGCCCGACCGGCCGCCCTCTTTCTAGCGGCACTCATAGCGCATCACATTTGAGTCAGCGGAAGATTCTGTGAGTTTGCTCGAGGCGGATTTACCGCAACTATGCTCCACGCATTACAGCGTTGCGGATCGCGCGAGAACCAAGACACAGGCCGGACACAAGAAAGCCGACAGTTAGCCGGCTTTTATAAGTCTTTGATTTTATGGTCGGGGTAGCAGGATTCGAACCTACGACCTTCTGCACCCCATGTATACTGTGGAAAATCTATTTATCATTTCTATTCAATAAGTTATATAATATTCGCGCGACCTGTCAATTGCATGTGCATACATTGAGGATCAATGAGATACATGTCGATTTCGGAAAGGTGGCAGCGCTGTTTAGTGCGCGCGACACTGCCCGCGCCAATTATCTGAAGCAAAGTAGGTTCAGACCATTGTGCATCGCCGAAAAGCGGCTCATTCAGCGAATCATCGGTGTTGCTAGCACCGTGCCGCTGGGCACGGTGGCAGGCATGCTACAGTCCGCCGGTTATAAATCGGCTATCGACGTCAAAACTGGACAAGCCAACCGAGCACTACGTATATAGAGACCGCACCAGCTTATAGATATACAGCCAGCCACATCGGTCGCGCCGCTCGATACACTCGCCTCCGTAAGGAAAGCAGAGGGATTTGAGTGCGCCACGCGCAACCACCGTGAACGATTAGTTGAGCTCCTGCTCGACCGTGTGTGTCAATTACATTTTCCCCAGCCTTTTTCTGTTTGATTGCCCAAGGCCGGCAATCCTGCGATCGATACCAAGCCCAGGCTTGGAATGCGCTGCCGCAGATAGCCGTTTCGACTTCGTCTGTAGCACACTGCTGCAGTCGACAAACAACGATCCACTGACCTGCGCGACTATAAGTCCGCCGTATGACGAAATCCAAACCTCAATCACTGCTTGCCCAGATCGAGCAGGCGAACAAACGGCTCATCGGACTCGACGCCGAACGCACCGCTACCGAACGGCATATCGCTGCTCTACGCGCGGACTTCGATGCATTATCGCAATCGCAGTGTCAGGCGGCAGCCGCTCAATCACCTCGGTCTGCCGGACAAAAGATTGCCCTCTTTCATTCACTGTTCATAGGCCGATCCGATGTATTTGCGAAGCGCTGGCATAACTCGAAGACGAACAAAAACGGATACGCCCCCGCATGCGCCAACGAATGGGTACGCGGTGTCTGCGACAAGCCGCGGGTCAAGTGCGGGGAATGTCCCAATCAGGCGTTTATTCCGATAACCGATCGAGTCATCCTCGATCATCTGCAGGGCCGATGCGTAGTTGGTATTTATCCGTTGTTGGCAGATGAAACCTGTCATTTCCTTGCGGTCGATTTTGACAAGGGAAGTTGGCGAGACGATGTCGCGGCATTCGCCGCAACCTGTCGACGATTCAACGTGCCAGTAGCCATCGAGCGATCGCAGTCGGGCAACGGCGCGCATGCCTGGTTTTTCTTTTCAGAAGCCGTTCCGGCAAGCGCGGCGCGGACAATGGGTTGTTATCTACTCACAGAAACCATGGGCAACCGTCACGAGTTACGCATGACATCCTATGACCGCCTGTTCCCCAATCAGGACACCATGCCGCGAGGCGGGTTCGGCAATTTGATCGCTCTACCGCTTCAGCGTCGCGCCCGTGACGCAGCCAACACGGTGTTCATCGACGAGCAGTTTGAACCGTATTCGGATCAATGGGGCCACTTAGCGGCAATGCCACGCATCAAGCCCGATCGCGTAGCAGAAATCGCCCGTTGGGCGTCCGACAGAGGGCAAGTGATAGGCGTTGGCTCAGCAGACAACGAGGCACCGGACGTGTCCTGGCTTAGGCCAACGTTAGAACAACGATCGACGCACGGCGTCGACAGCCCGCTGCCGACCCAGATTAACGTAGTTTTCAGCCAACAGCTTTATATCGAGAAGCGTGAACTCCCATCAGCCCTCGTCAACGAGATCAAGCGTCTTGCTGCGTTTGGCAATCCGGAATTCTACAAAAAACAGGCGATGCGCTTGTCGACCGCACTCACGCCCCGGGTTATCAGCTGCGCCGAGGATTGGCCCGAACATATCGCCCTACCCCGTGGTTGTCTTGACGCTCTTGGAGAACTCCTCGGCGCCCATGGCATCACAGTCACCATCGAAGATTGTCGATCAGACGCCACGCCTCTCGCTGTAACTTTTCACGGGACGCTGACCGACCTCCAGAAGCAGGCTGTCGAACGCCTTCATCCACACGATACCGGCGTCCTGGTGGCGCCGCCGGGTTCAGGGAAGACCGTCGTCGGTATCCGTCTCATCGCCCAGCGCGCGCGGAGCACCCTTATCCTGGTGCATCGCACGCAACTGCTCGATCAATGGCGCGCTCAGCTTGCTCTTTTTCTAGGTCTTGATGCGCGGGACATCGGGCAGATTGGTGGCGGCAAACGCAAACCGAACGGCCGGCTCGACGTAGCAATGATGCAGAGCGTTGTGCGCCGAGACACAGTGGACGATGCGGTAGCCAACTACGACCATGTCATTGTGGACGAATGCCATCATGTGCCGGCCGTATCGTTCGAACGCATCATGCGCGCCGTTCGGGCCCGCTACGTGACCGGTTTGACCGCCACGCCCAAGCGACGCGACGGCCATCATCCGATTCTGCGTTTCCAGCTCGGCTCGGTCCGGTTTACCGTCGACGCCAGAAAACAAGCGGCCGGCCGCCGCT
The DNA here is from genome assembly GCA_027858915.1 of Salinisphaera sp. Lineage (GTDB taxonomy): Bacteria > Pseudomonadota > Gammaproteobacteria > Nevskiales > Salinisphaeraceae > Salinisphaera. The sequence goes on along the minus strand of JAQIBT010000013.1, from coordinate 4,590 downwards.
TTGAACATCGGCTTATCGTTCGGGATACGTCGTTCTGTCTTGCCGGCGAAAAACAAACACCGCTCATACAAACGATCTATGGCCAACTCGCCGACGATACCGCCCGTAATGAACTGATCCTGGATGATGTGATCCAGGCGCTCGCGGACGGCCGTTCGCCTATCGTGCTAACCGAACGGCGGGAGCACCTTGAATATTTCGCGACGCACCTACGTGGTTTTGCGCGCCACCTTGTAGTGCTACAGGGCGGCATGGGCGCGAAACAACGGCGCGATCTGATCGACCGACTAAAAAGCATTCCCGATGACGAAGAGCGCTTGCTTCTGGCCACCGGTCGCTTCATCGGAGAAGGCTTCGACGACGCACGGCTCGATACATTGTTTCTTGCATTGCCCGTGTCATGGAAGGGAACGCTCGTCCAATATGCCGGCCGGCTACATCGCAGCCATCGTGCAAAAGACGAGGTTCGTATCTACGATTACGTCGATCGCGACGTCCCGATGCTGGCACGGATGTTCGAACGCCGGCAGAACGAGTATCGCGCGATGGGCTATATCGTAACGACAGTGCCGGAAACCCTTCGCCCGACCGTCGCGGATACGATCATCGAATACGACGAGTCGTCAAACAGCGAATAACGGACGGCAACAATCTGAGCTTACAAGCCAGACATCAATTTAAACTTCACGCTCGCTTGATTTATGCCTCTGAACGCACGAACACCGCGAATTCGTGTAGCGCCACACCCGCCTAGCCTATCCATACGCCAAGCCGTAGCTTGCAAAGCGGTCACCATCAGCGGAATGGGCGGTCACGTTCGCCGGAATATGCACTCCTCAGCTCCCGTGGTTCGATCTGCACATCGCCGGCCGCGACTTCACGCCAGTTCGCGGCGATTCATCGCCCGTACAACACGAAGGCAGCACGCAACGTATCGCTGTCCAGTTCATGCCGCGCTAGCAGATCGTGAGCGTCGAGCAGGTCGCGACTCGCGCGGCGCGCCAGCAGCGCCGCCAGTTTGCCCCCCCCCCAGCTCGTGAATATCGAGTATTAGGATACCAGTCACATGCCGGGATCCTACTGCTTTGGAATCCTGGTGTTTGATTGACCAGAGCGGCTTCCGGTACATGTAGTTGCATCCAGTTCCAACGGCGCCACTTGGGCATCCTCTAGCTTCCTTGGCACGCGCCCCTTCGGGTCTGGGATGCCGACCTCGTCCTTCGCGAGGGCGTAGAGGTCGTCCAAGTCAGCCGTACTGAGGGTGCGATTTGTATAGAGCCTGGCGATCGCATCTTGTTGCCAAGCGGAAGTCCTTCGACCAAGAATGAATTTCTTGCAGAATTGTCACAGCCTCCCCTTTTCAGCCACTAGCGACCGTACCCCGGCATTCAGTAGCGCTTGCGTCTGGAGTATGCAGGCTGAGAGCTATGACTTGGTAGCAAAGTCCGCCTCTGACCATATACCGACCACCGCGATGCGGCGGTCGGCTTATCGGCCCAGGGGCGAGTACGTCGACAAACACTCACGCGGCATCGTGAAGTGCTTCCCACCCTCGGCAGGCCAACAATACGGTTTTGGGCACGGTCTTCTCGCCACTATAGTAGTAGGCCACCATACGGCGAGATATCCCCAGCGCCTCAGCGCTCGCACGTAGCGAAAGCCCATGCCGCATCCGCCAATGCCGAAAAGTAACCGCGTCATCCCGGCCAATAGCACTCAACGTGTAATCCCAGAGCCTGTCGGCCCCGATGTCGATGTTGCCAGGCCATTCCAGCGCGCGACCATACTCCGCGACCTGCGCCTGAGCGAATACGCCCGGGTCGCGCAGGTTGCGCAGGCCGCGCAAGCGGTAGATCGGTTCGGTGAGGTCAACTTCACCGAAGGTGCCGTTATGCCATGTCAGGTGCACATGGTAGTCGTCCATGATCTGCGCCGTATCAATGATAGGGAGTCGTTCGTCCGTCATCATTCAGCCTCGCTAAATTCGTTCCAGCAGCGGTCTAGCAACGCACGGTTTTCTGTAGCCCATGTTCGCGCCGCGGCTAATATTTTACGATCTACATCACCGGCGATAACCTCAAGTGTGTCGATAGCCACTTTCGCCTCTGCATTCGGGGTAAGAATGTGGAAATGCGGCATGCCGTGATCATCGAAATACATCACAATCTTCCAATTGCCTTCGCGGTATATCGTGGGCATATGGGCAGTATAGTGCAATAGTTGCACTAGATAAAAATCATGTGCTGAACGATATCGTGCTTTCTGGACATTCGAGGTCTTGAACATATGCTATCGGAAACCAGTGATCGTACGACCTTGCTGAGCGACAGCTTTTGGTACCCGATTGCTCCGCTCAAAAGAGTTGACGCTGGACAGACCAGCGAAATAAAGCGAGGGTAAGGCTTACCGATTCATTTCTACTCGTTCACGTTGAAGACTTTCCAAAGCAAAGCTGGGCGTTGTTGAACCCGTTCCGACAAACGTTGATCCACGCCCAGCAGCGCCGGCCGAATCTCGCCGTGATCCAGCAGTCGATCAAAAAACTCCTGTTCGGCCGCCGAGAACGGCAACACCACCGATAGCGCATAGCGGCACTCCGAAACCAACTGCGTAGCCCATTCCCCGGGTGCTGTCGACCGCGAAACGGAATGCACCGAAAGAACAGGTAGCAGCTGTCTCCTCAGCTCCCGTGGTTCGATCTGCACATCACCGACCGAGACTTCGCGCCAATCGCGGCGATTCATCGCCCGTACAAAACAAAGGCAGCACGCAACGTTTGGTGGTTTCGCTAAAAATATGCAAGCTGACAATGATGCCCCATGCAATTCGCGCATCACCAACACTGGTATCACAGTTGGCGGCAAATAACTTTTTGGAGTCGAGAAGTCATGGCTGTGGCTTTGTTCAGATAATGGGCAGGTACCGACAAGCGGTGCGTTTATCGGTCTACATCGAGCACGACCCCGTATTAAAACGAGTTTGGCGGCACAATCATCGCGCCTTTACGACACATACGCGTGCAGATAGGCCGTTATCGGTCATTGGCAGTAGCTCTATCCATCCTAACGCGTTGTACCGCGATTACGCCGCGTCTGAATAATAGTCGCTCCTTCAAGACGGTCGAGCACTTCCATGAAGCGCGGTCGTCGGCGATATTGTTCTCGAATATCTGCAACCAGCTGCTGCCATTGAGTCGCCTGATCAAGAGATTGCATGATCGGCTTCATTTGCCGCAAATAGGTTGCACAAGCCTCGTAGGCTGCGGGCGAGGCTTCCGACAAATTTGCTTCAAGACCCTGATCGTAGAGCGCCAATGCCTTTTGAGGATTCGTTGCGGCCACAGCTTGTGCCACGCGGTCGGCGTAATTTCTGCCTGGATGGCGATTGCCCATTGGACTGACCGTATAACCGGCCGATAACCGGTCATACCAGTGCAGGATGTCATCGATCTGCCCTTTCATGAGAGCGATCTCCAGCAAAACACTGTAATGCGGCTGTTGCCGTTCCGGACGGGTGAGATCAGCCGACACCACTAGGTTTTCCGGGACCGGCAAAGGCCAAGCGGAATCCACAGCGCTGTGCCGCCCCTGTTGTTTTGATGCCTTGATCCGCACAGGCGCCTCACCGGTTTCAAGAAAGTGAAGTGCCGCCTGACGCACCTGTTGCTGTACGGTCTTGTCTGCGAGCTTACCGAGTGTCGCATCAAGTTCTTGAAACGTCCGCAAACTCGGCTTCTCGAAAAACTGCTGAGCCGCATGACTGGCCACGACGTCGTTTCTACCACGCAGCTCAGCCAGTTCCTTGAGCATGTTGACAAGACCTGCGGCGATGCCACGCCATCTGTCGCGCGTTGCCTCAATACCTTCCGTCGCCCACGCTTCAGCGTCGTCGTATTGCTGTTGGTCGATGAGGAAGCGCACCAGCCGTTGATAACTGTTGGTAAGCCGCGCTTCGCGTTCGTAGAGGGCTCCAATTTCGCCGGCCCGATCCGCCGCGTCCAACGCCCGGGCCAGCCAGTCGGATAAATGGTCTCGCTGATACGGGCGCGGGAAGTTATCCGCTGCATTCCGGCCCATCGATGCCAGACGCTGTGCAAGTGTATCGGCCACTCGTGACCAATCGCTGATCGCGTGCTCTGCATCGAACAATGATTTCGTGGCATCGCCGACAATGTCGAAGTCATCCTTGAGGTGCGCATCGATCGCAAACAACAGTTTCTCGGCGGGCGGAAGATCGATCCGAGCGACGGCCTCGAAAACAACAGGCAAGCATTCGCCCAGCGCCATGGCTGTTTCGCCGTCATCATCCGATTGCTCGACCTGAGCCATGCCGCGATCGAGGATTTCCGGACCTAGGTCCATCACGGCGCTGTAGTCACCCAGTTCGACCAGTTTTTCCAGGCGGCGCGTGAGCCGACTATAGTCGGGAATGCAGTCTTCATCCGCCCAGTGATCATGCCAGCCCGGCTCGGTGCGTATTCCGGCCCATCGTGACCGCCCATTCCGATTGAACGTGACCGCCTGTTCCGGGCGAACGTGACCGCGGATTCCGTTTCATCGTGACCGATTTGGGGTATTTCCCCGGAATGGC
>JAQIBT010000124.1 GCA_027858915.1 Salinisphaera sp. | reverse complement strand
GTCGGGTGCAAGCACACCAATGGCTGATCGGCCTTGACAGGGTCCGCGCATCTGCTGTCATACCATGACCCATGTTTCCTGCGCGACAGCGCGCCGCTCGCGGGGCGGGTTCTCCTAGATCGTTTGGAAGTTGAGCGCGTAATCAAAAAATTCGAAACATATGGGGAGCAGCCGGGGCGACGATAACCCGCCGACCCGTGCCAGGGCTGCGAAGGCGTCGCCATAATGCGCGAAAGCAACTCGACTGCTCCGTAGGAACAGTGTGAACCTCCAATTTCGCCTTTCGACTGAAGTACAAACAGTCAACCACCTCGATCGCAAATGTTCTGCGCGCGAAACCAATCGAGCCCGGGGACGGTGGATGTGCGCGGGTGATATTCGCAACCGACCCAGCCGCTGTAGCCATCAGCATCGAGCTGTTGGAACAGCCAAGGATAGTTGAGTTCGCCGGTATCCGGTTCATGGCGTTCGGGTACACCGGCGATCTGGATGTGGCCGACATCGTTACGGTGGCGTCGATAGGTCATCCACACATCCCCTTCCATGATCTGCGTGTGGTAGAAGTCCATCTGCAGTGCGACATTGGGTTCTCCGACCGCCTCGACAATGGCGTGCCCCTCGCACTGATGGTTGAGAAAATAGCCGGGCATGTCGCGAGTATTGATCGGCTCGACGAGCAGCTGGATGTCGTGCACGGCCAGCCGGCGTGCGGCAAAGCGCAGATTGTCGACGTAGGTCGCGTGCATATCCTCGCGCGAGACCCCGTCCGGCGTCAGCCCGGCCATGGCGTGCACCCGCCCGCAGTTGAGTGTCGTGGCGTATTCCAACGCGCGGTCGACGCTGTCGCGAAATTCTGCTTCGCGGCCAGGAAGGGCAGCAAGACCGCGCTCGCCGGCCTCCCAGTCGCCGGGTGGCAAGTTGAACAACGACTGGGTGAGGTTGTGGCGCTCGAGTTCTGCGGCTAGATCGGCGGGCTCGAAGGCGTAGGGAAACAGGAACTCGACCCCGCTAAAGCCTTCGGCCGCCGCGGCGGCGAAGCGTTTCATGAAAGACACTTCGACGAACATCATGCTGAGGTTGGCGGCAAATCGGGGCATGATATATTTCCTCTGGTTTTACCAGTTGGCGTTGAAAACTTGGCGCAGTTCCTCGATATCACTCTCGTCGAGTGAGCGTGTCTTATGGCCGTGCAGTAGCAGGAACAGCTTGGCCGTTTCCTCCAGTTCCTCGATGGCGTTGCGTGCGGCTTCCAGATTCTTGCCGGCGACGATCGGGCCGTGGTTGGACAGCAGGACCGCTGGGTATTTGGCAGCATATGCACGCACGGCAGTGCCGAGTTCTGGGTCGCCCGGCCGATAGTACGGAATCAGCGGTAGCCGGCCGACGCGCATGACGAAATAGGGCGTGATTGGCGGTAGACAAGAATCGGCATCCAGCCCGGCTAAGCAGGAGACTGCCGACGAATGGGTCGCATGCAGATGGATGATGCCACCAGTTTCCGGCCGGGCCTCATAAAAAGCGGCATGCAGGAAGGATTCCTTAGTCGGCGGTTTGCCCGAGAGCAGATTACCGTCCCAATCGAGCTTGGAGATTTCCTCGGGATTAAGCGCGCCGAGGCTGGCGTTTGTCGGAGTCATCAGCCAGCCGTCGGCGAGCTTCGCGCTGATGTTGCCGGAGGTGCCCGGGGCGACACCGAGCTGGCGGAAACCGCGGCCGATGGCCGCGATTTCCTCGCGCAGCGCAGCTTCGTCGGGTGGAGCGTTGTAATTGGTCATTCCAGTAAGTCCCAAGCTTTGGTCATAAAATCGGTGGCGCCGAAGTTGCCCGATTTGAGCGCCATTGCCAATGGTTCATCGGTGCCGATGGTCAGGGTCCAGGGAACGCCCGGATCGATGGGAGCGCCGATTCGCAGGGCTTGCACGCCGAGTTTCGCCACTACGGCCCCGGAGGTTTCGCCTCCGGCGACGAGTAGCCGGCGCACGCCGTGATCGTGGACTAGTCGCGCCGCGATGTCGGCCAGAGCGCGCTCGACCAGGTTGCCGGACTCGGCAACGCCCAACCGGTTTTGGGCATCACGCACTGTCTCGGGATCGGCACTGGCATATATCAGCAGAGGACCGTGGGTGAGCTGGGCGTCAGCGTGAACTAATGCCTGGTCGATCGCGTTCTGATAATCACTGGCCAGAGCCAGCGCATTGACCCGAACGTCGACGTAATGCTGGCGAGCGTGCTCGATTTGGGCGCGGGTCGCACGCGAACAGCTGCCGCTGATAATGGCGGCGCGGCCGGCAACTGTGATGGGCAGTTCGGCGGTCTTGGCAGGGGCATGGTCCCGTGCGAACGCTTCGGCGATACCAGTGGCCAGTCCTGAGCCGGCGGTCACCAACGGCAGATCGGCTGTGGCTGCAGCTAGCACGCGCAGATCGGCTTCCTCGATGGTGTCGCAAATGGCCAGGCCGATCCCGTCCTCGCGCAGCGAGGCGATGCGCCGGCGCACGGCCGCGACGCCTCCGCTGATGAAAAATTTGTCGATCAGCCCGACGTATTGGCGGGTCTGTGCGCCCAACACCCGTACCAGGTTGGCGTCGGTCATGGGCGTCAGCGGGTGATCCTGCATGCCGCTTTCGTTGAGTAACACCCCGTCGACGAACAGATAACTTAGATAGACGGTGCGACGGTTTGTGGGCAGGGCCGGACAGGCGATGGTGAACGACGTATCGAGTGCGGTCATCAATGCCTCAGTCACCGGACCGATATTGCCCTCGGCGGTTGAATCGAAAGTCGAACAATACTTGAAGTAGAAGCGTTTGCAGCCTTGTTGCCGCAGCCATGCCAGAGCCGAGAGCGAACTCTCGACAGCTTCGTCGACGGGGCAGGTGCGCGATTTAAGCGCGACCACGAGCGCGTCGACGTCGCGGTAATCTTTCGATTGGCCTTCCGGTACACCGATAGTCTGGATCGTGCGCATCCCGCCAGTCACGAGATGACTGGCCAAGTCGGTTGCGCCGGTTGAATCGTCAGCGATGCATCCGAGTACGGGCATGGGCTCTCCTTCTAACTGTGCCCTGCGGGACTCTTCTCGGCACGGCAGGGTTCTTCTCATATTTATCATTGCGGCACATGGCTAGTTCGGCGTCGACGTAGGGGCGTCTTCCTTTTTATCGATACGATCGAACAGCTCAGCGGGCGCCTGGCGCAGCCTTTTTTCGGCACGGGAGAGATGCGTCACTACACAGCGTGCCGCGGCTTCGGCTTCGCCGTCGGCGATAGCGTTAAGAATGGCCTGGTGTTCGGCGACCACTTGCTCCATAAACGTCAATCGCTGCGCTTCGTTGGTCCGCGTGACCGCGATCGCATGCTGTAAAAACCGATTATAGAAATCGATGGACGCTGTGAAATACGCGTTGTTCGCCGCTTTGGCGATGCTACGGTGGAACGCCATATCTTCTTCCACGCCGGTGCCACCGTTTTCGACGGCCTCGTCGATGTCCGCCATAGCATTGCGGATGTGGCGTAACTGGGACGAGGTACGTCGGATGGCGGCCAGCCGGGCGGCTTCGACCTCCACGGCACGACGCAGTTCCAGTAGCTCGATCACGGCCTGGAAGGAACGGTGCGGAAGCTTGAATCGCAGCTCGGCGGTAGGGGAATCGGCTACGAAACTACCGCTGCCGCGACGCGAGACGATCAGACCGGACTGACGCAGCATCGACAACGCCTCGCGCACCACCGAGCGGCTGGTGCCGTATCGCTGACTGACTGCGGCTTCGGTCGGTAGGCGCTGTCCGGGCTTTAAGTCTCCGTTGTAGATTGCCTGGCTCAGCTGCTGGGCCATTTGCCGGGTTAGATCCAGGCCCGTATTGAGCCGATCGTATGAGTTCGCCACTGCGTGTGCCATATCGGATTGGATGCTAGGTGCTCAGATTACGTTATTAGACTAATGGAGATATTGTTTCTGGTAAAAGATGTCTGACAACCTTACTAATAGTGCAGGATTAACTCAATACGGCGAACGGCTGTCAGTTTCCTAGCTGAGATCATTGCAATCCAACACAGGAGACGTGATGCGAATACTTGTTACTGGTGGCGCGGGTTTGCTCGGCACGCGACTTATTCAGTCGTTACTGGATACCCAGCCGACGATCGACGGTCGGCCGATTACGGCGATCATGTCCTTGGATATTGGGCCTTGCCCGATCGGCGACGGGCGGGTGGAATCGGTTATAGGCGATATCAGCGACCCGCGCGTGGTTGAGTCTGCGCTCGGCCCGGATACGGCCGTGGTTTGCCACTTGGCGGCGATAGTCAGCGCGGAGGCGGAGGCTGATTTCGAGCGTGGCATGCAGGTTAATTTCGACGCCACACGCGTGCTACTGGATGCCTGCCGCCGACTGGCAAAGGCGCCGCGCTTTCTGTTCGCCAGCTCGCTGGCCGTATTCGGGCCAGCCACGGTCGAGCCCTTGGCCGAGAACATCGCTCCGATGCCGCAGTCATCCTATGGTACGCAGAAAGCGATCGGCGAACTGCTCGTTAACGATTACAGTCGGCGTGGGTTTATCGACGGCCGTGTCTGCCGGTTGCCAACCATCGTGGTGCGCCCAGGCCGACCCAACCAGGCGGCCTCGTCGTTCGCGAGTTCAATTATTCGCGAGCCCCTGAACGGAGAGGAGGCCATCTGCCCAGTGGCGTCCGATCTGCCCTTGTGGCTGTCGTCGCCGCGGATTGCCGTGTCCAATTTGATCCACGCACTGACGCTGCCTGCCGATCGCCTGGGCGACTGGCGCACCTTCAACCTGCCGGGACTCACGGTCACGGTGTCGGAAATGCTCGATGCGCTGGAACGCAAGGCCGGAGCAGAAGCCCGGGCGCGTGTGCGTTTCGAACCGGATGCCGCCATCGAACCCATTGTTACCAGCTGGCCGGGTGGCCTCGAGGTCAAGCGTTCACTGGCTCTGGGCTTCGGTGCCGATCGCAATTTCGATGACGTGATTACCGCCTTCGTCGACGACGAGGCCACGGCAGGACGCACCCAGGGCTGACGACTTGGGTAGCCGGTGGCTACGGCGAGCAAGATCAAAGATAGAAAGGAGGAGTCCAAACGTGTCGGAACAAACAATAATCGTGGATCTTTCGGTTACGGTGGACGCTGATCTGCCGTCGGCTTGGCCGTTTCACATGCCTTTTTCGGCTAAGGTCTGGAATTACTACGCGGACCTGGACGAGCGCCAGGGCCACATCAGCAGCTATGCCCCGTACCAGACTCGCTACTGGATCATCGACGAACACTGTGGTACGCATTTCGATGCGCCGCCACACTTTATTCCGCCGTCCGATTCCAACTTGCCCTGGGCGTCCGAACTAGGTGACCAGACCGGAAATCACGTGCCTTTGGAGGACCTGTGCGGGCCGGCGGTATGCTTAAATATGGCCTTTCTGTCAGAGGGCGAGCAGGTCGGCGGTGTCAGTCCGTGGATAACGGTAGAACACATCCGCGCTTGGGAACAAGCGCACGGCGAGATCGCACCGGGCGCGGTGGTACTGCTGCGTACGGGCTGGGATCGCTTCTATGTACGCGGCGAGGGCGGTCAGCGTTATGCCAGCGGCCCGCTCGTTTATCAATCAACGCCCGGTTGGCCGGCGCCGGATGCCGACGCGGTGATCTATCTCCACGACAAGGGGGTGCGCTGTCTGGGTATCGATGCACCTAGCATCGGTGCAGCGCACGACGGGGTACCGGCACATCAGGAAGGGCTCAGTCGCGGCATGCGTTATGTGGAAATGCTGGCCGACCTGGACCGACTGCCGGCCACCGGTGCTTGGTTCATTTTTCTTCCGGTCAAGGTTGCAGGATCTACCGGTGGACCTGGCCGGGCCGCGGCGTTCGTAGTTCCCCAATAGGGGCGGGGGCGGTATGCGTGTTTCAACCCGGAAGTATGAAAGCGAGCGCGGCTCCGACGTCATCTTCGGCCCGATACTGAACGAACCACTGATAAGCGGCGCACAGGCTTGCGCCCTCTTGATTATGTAGTGCGCCCTTGGTTTGAACGACTAATGCCGGGAAGTTATAAATTTCGCGACCCACAATCGAACAGTTGATACACGGCAATCTAGTGCTTTCCCGCGAGAACCTCGATTTGGAGACCATCCAATCCTTATAAATTACCCGCAATATCTGCCGTGCGTCCTGGGGCAGTCCGATCAAAATGAGAGAGGGAAAACATGTCAATAACAGCGCGGAAAGGGATCGTGATTCCCGGCTTTATCGAGCGCCATTACACCACCTACCTCATTATCGTTGCCACCGCCGGATGGGCCCTCGCTTCTTATGATTTCAACCTTCTGGTAATCACTTTCCCGGACATCGCGAAATCGCTTGACCTGTCAGCAACCTTTATCTTGCTTTTCACAGTCTGGGCTGGCGCACGGTTTTCGTGTTCGGAGTCATTCCCATCATTGTGGTCATTGTTGGCCGTTATTGGGTGAAAGAATCCGAGCGGTTTGAGCATTTGCAATCAGTCAAGGCGGCGAAGAAAGCCGGCCAAACCGAGAAGGTCGAAAAACTGCTAAGTAAATACGATGTGAACATCTCTGAAATCGATAAAGTCACATTGAAGCAGTTATTTTTGACACCAGGCGAGATCCGCCGCCGCCTCGTCCTGCTGACTATCATATGGCTGTTCTACGGCGTGTCTTTTGTCGCGACAAACATCTATATTACCTACTGGTTGACCCAGTACCAAGGTTGGACGAGTTCCGCGGTTAGTGAACTTCTGTTCGTCTCGGCCGGCATCGGGTTTTTCTTTTATATTATCGGCGGCGCTCTCGGCGAAAAATGGGGGCGTAAGCGAGTGCTCGTGGCATCGGGCATTCTCGTGGGCCCGCTCAATCTACTGTTCCTGTTCCTCCATACGCCAGTCGCAATTGCCGTCGTTTATTTCTGCATCTACCAAGTCACCAACGGCACCTGGTCAGGTACGGGCTATGCATACATGGCTGAATGCTTCCCCACTCGCGTGCGAGGTACAGCCATCGGGTGGCTAGGGTCCCCATGATGGGCGCGGGTTTCATCATCGGTTCGCTGATCTGGACGGCGCTGATCAGCGTGAGTACGCCCGAAGTAACGTGGCTTGTGGTCGCGGTCGCCGTAGGCTTCGGGCAGTATCTGGCAATTCTGCTCCCGAGCATCGAGCCGGGGCAAACGCTCGAGAGTATCGCGACATGAGCTATGTAATTAGCATGGCAGGCTTTGCTGGGCGGCGGGTCGATCTCAAGCATATGCAAACCATGGCGTGAAACCGCTTTGACCCATTGGTCACGAGTGAGCTCGCACTGGCTGGCGATAGCTCAAGAGGAAGAGCGAAGGGGTGACTAGCTACCTACAGAGGCTGGATTCCACCCGGGGGGAAAGCATTCGTGACGCCCCGGATCGTGTTCTTCAGTGACGGGCCAAAGGTGCTCGATGCGATCTCGAAAACGTCTCCAGGTCGCGTACAGACGCCGTCGGCGAACGATAATGTGGCTGTGCCAAAGAAATGCACGTGCACATCGCCAGCGCCGAGAAACTGACTGTACTTGAAGTGGTGATACTCAAGGTTTTCGAAGCTATGGCACATATGCGCTTCGCCAGATAGAAACGGTTTTTCCCAGAGCACACAACCGTTACGCCAGATACGACTGGTGCCTTCTACAGACTGTGGTAATTCGCCGGTCACCAAGATTGGGCCGAAGCTGCAATAGCGTAGTTTCGAATGCGCCAGGTACAGATAATTGCGGCGCTCGACCACGTGGTCGGATACCTCGTTACCTAGCGCATACCCGATACGGTAAGGAGTACCGCCGTCGCTGATCACGTACAGACCGGCGATCTCAGGCTCTTCGCCCAAGTCCTCACCGAAAGCCGGCTGAGGAATATCTCCACCCGGGCTGACCACGATCCGGCCATCGCCCTTGTAGAACCACTCCGGCTGCACCCCGCTTTGGCCGGGCGCTGGTCGGCCACCTTCCATGCCCCAGCGGAAAATCTTCATTGAATCGGTGAGTTTTGTATCGCCCTCCAGAATGGCCTGGCCTTCGTGCATGGAATTGCGAGTGGTCGCGCTGCCGGTATGAGTCAGTCCGGTTCCGCTGATCGTGCAGTGTGCCGGGTCCTCATGATCCAGCGGTGACAGCACACGATTGCTTTTCAGCAGGTCTGCCAAGCTATCGGTACCATCAGCCATGCCCATGTTCTCGATCTGGGCCGCCAATCCAAGGCCCGTTTGGATTGCCATCAGCGCGAGTTCGCGAATGCTTGCAGTGTGGTTAACTGTGGCCACGCGATCAGCATCTACGACACCGATGCGACGCTGGCCGGAAACAGTCTCGAATTGAATCAATTGCATAAAGGGCCTCCGGCGTTACAGCCCGGCCGTCGTCAGTTCACCGTTGATCAGTCGACGAATGCCTAACGGATTGTCATCGGCGAGTGCTTTTGGCAACACGGCGGCCGGCGCGTTCTGGAAGCACACTGCGCGCAGATAGCGTTCGATCGCCAGCGTGCCGACCGACGTGCTGTGCGGATCAGTAGTCGCCGGATATGGCCCGCCATGAACCATCGCGTCGCCGACCGCAACGCCGGTGGGAAAACCGTTGAACAACACGCGGCCGGCCCGACGCGATAACTCGGTTACCAATGCCTTATGCGACGAAATGTCGCTGTCTTCGCCGGTCACAGTAGCCGTGAGTTGTCCGCTAATTGCCCGCGCGGCTTTTTCCAACTCGTTACTGTCATCGAGTTCGATCACGACCGTGCTCGGGCCGAAAACTTCGGTCATCAGCGGTTGGGAGTCATCGAACAGCGCTGCCTTGTCGGCCGTGAACAGACGGGCCGCTGCCTGATTAGGTTCAGCTGGGCCGACCACCACTTCCTTGACACCGGGCAGACTTTTCAGCCGCTCCACGCCGCGTTGATAGTTAGCGAGCAGACTCTGGTTGAGCATCACTTGGCCGGGTTTGTGCTTAAGCCCTTCGCCTAAGGCTTCGAGAAACGTCGTCATCCCCGGCGATTTCACGCCCACGATCACGCCCGGACCGGTGCAGAACTGGCCCCCGCCCATCGTGACCGAGTTGGCCAAGCCGTCGGCCAGTTCGGCGCCGCGAGCTTCCAGCGCACTGGGTAGCATGAACATCGGGTTCACGCTTGACATCTCGGCGAACACAGGTATCGGCTCGGCGCGCTGCGCGGCCAGGTCGAACAAGGCGCGACCGCCGTTCTGTGAGCCTGTGAAACCCACGGCCTTGATGGGACGCTCCTGCACGAGTTGGGCGCCGACCTTGTCACCGAAGATCATGTTGAAGGTGCCGGCCGGCATGCCGGATTTGGATACGGCCGACTCAATAGCCGTGCCCACCATCTCGGAGGTCACCATATGGCCAGGATGGGCCTTGACCACAACCGGGCAGCCGGCTGCTAGCGCTGAGGCAGTATCGCCGCCGGCGACCGAGAAGGCGAACGGGAAGTTGGAAGCGCCAAATACAGCGACCGGGCCAATCGCCTGCTGAATCTGGCGCAGATCCGGGGCGGCGTCGGTCGCAGTATCGATGCGCGCGCCTAGGTAGTCACCGCGGCGCAGGACCTTGGCGAAAAGTCGCAGCTGACCAGTGGTCCGACCGACTTCGCCGGTCAAACGTTGTGCTGGCAGGGCGGTCTCGCGCATTGCCTCGCGAATCACGCTATCGCCGAGTGCGTCGATCTCGTCGGCGACAGTTTCCAGAAACTTTGCACGAATCTCGGGCTCGGAGGTCGAAAAGTCATCGAACGCATCGAACGCCGCCTGTGCGGCCGCAGTGACTTCCTCTGCCGTGGCTTCGAAGTAGTCCTGCTTAAAGGGCGTGTTATCGGCGGCCGAGCGACTTGACAGCTTGTTAGTGCCAGCCGCAACACGCGATCCTTTGATGAACTGCTGTCCGGTAATCTTGATCATGGAGAACTCTTGAGTCGAAAAGTTTTCAGTGTACTGCGGAGCGTGGTGGCGCCGCGTCAGGTATTCAAACAGCCGCCGAGCGCCGTAGGTCCAAGGTAGAATAGCGTCAGATCGATTGACGCGATTGACCAGCGCACCGAGGCGTGGCGTCGCAATAGTGACGCGATCGCCCACGTGATGAGTAAAGCCCTGACCCTCACCGCCGCGGTCGGCAGTGGGCGAAAACATCGTGCCAAGAAACAGCACGAAGCCGTCTGGGTACTGATGATGCGCACCGTACGCTTGGGATACCAAATCGAGCGGATCGCGGCTGATCTCGCGCATGTCGGAGGCATCGTCGAGGCGAAAAGCGTCGTCGGCGCCTTCAATGGTTAGGCGCACGGTCGCACTACGAACGTCATCGATTGTAAAATGATCGTCAAACAGACGAATGAATGGCCCTATCGCAGAGGATCCATTGTTATCTTTGGCCTTGGACAGCAGCAAGGCGCTGCGGCCTTCAAAGTCGCGTAGGTTGACGTCATTGCCGAGCGTGGCACCGCGGACGCGGCCGCTTGAATCCACCGCAAGTACGATCTCGGGCTCAGGATTGTTCCAAGCAGAACCCGGATGCAGTCCCACTTCGGCGCCGAACCCCAGCGAGGCCATCGGCTGGCATTTAGAGAAGACTTCGGCGTCGGAGCCGAGGCCGACCTCGAGATACTGCGACCAGGCGCCGCGCTTAACCATCGCCTTTTTAAGCTCCACGGCCGCGTCGGAGCCAGGTGTGATTCGCGACAGATCCTGACCGATCAGGTCGTGGAACTGTGAACGGACTTCAGCGGCTTTGCTTGAATCTCCGCCGGCCTGTTCCTCGATAACGCGCTCCAGCAAGCTTACTGCGAAGGTCACGCCGCAGGCTTTGACTGCCTGTAGATCGATCGGTGCTAGCAGGCGCTCGCCAGACTCGGTTTCCAGCGACTGGGCCAGCCAATCGCGCAGCTTGCCGAGCGATTCGCCAGGTGCGGTCGTTGCGATTGTCACCAGATCGTTGCGATCCAACAGATCCGCCATGGTCGGGGCCTGCGCGCTAATGTCGATCAATTCACCGTCGCGCACGACTACGATTGCCGGCCCGTCGACCGGCGTGGTCCGCCAGACCCGGCCGAGCAGCAGAGCTCGATCGAGATCCTCGGGCAAGCAGTGGTTCAATTCCAGTAATTCCATATCAGTATCAACCGCCGTCCATTAAGTGTTTATGCGCGGTACGCTGCGCGCTGTCGCGGGCACCAATAGCAATTTGAAAACAAAAAATCACCTTTACGCTAGGTTAACCTGCAGCGTGTAATTCGACGCTAAACCCGGGTGTTCGCGATCTCACCTTGTCGGATCACGACTTACTCATAATCCGAACTGCGCACGTGTATGTATTTCCTGACTTTTAGAAATCGCCATTTTGTCTACGCCCTGTGAAGCCGCCATTGAGCATTGGTCTAACGGATACTAGGAGCGTGGGCAGATCACAGTTGGCCGCGCCCATCACGTTATCTTGTAGCATCCGCACATGAGGGTCACGCCGTCCATCGGGTTGCCGCGGATGGGCTTCCTCGGTGTCCATGCAGCGAGAGTGCCAGACCTCATCGCAGTGGAGCAGCGTTTCGCCGCAGGAAAACACCGACAACTCCACAGGTGTGCTGCCCGCGACAATTGCACCGCGTCTGATATGTTCGATTAACCCGCGAAAATGAGCGTTGCAAGGAGTAAATTCGGAGAAAGTGTTACAAATGGCGATCACGGGGCGTCCGTCGAAGGCCTGCTTGGGAAGGCCACGGTTTTTTATCCAAATAACATGCACAAAGCTGTCTTGATCATGACCATCGAACCAAGCTTAAGATCGCCGCGTCGTTTCTCTGTTCTATTTCCTGCTTATTGTCACTTCCAATTTATTGAACCAAATGTCAAACATTTATAATGTATGATCAACATGTGCTTTAGTTTAATACCTGAGGAAATGCCTCCGGCATAGGCCTGTCTCTTGATCACAAATCACATGATAAATATCCCGTAATATATTGATATATATGGTCATAGATTGCGGTCATGGTAGAAGAGAAGGCGACCGGGCGGAGCAACTGTTTAGTGCGTGTGATTTGGGCGACAGCCCCCGCACGCGACGACTGGTGGATGTCGGTGCAGGGCTGGCGCGGCAGATGGGCGCTTCGATGGCGCGGTGCTACGAAGGCGAGACCGCGGCGTTGTTGGGGAGTTATCGACTGATGGGCGATGACGAGGTATCACCGGACGCGATTCAGGAATGCAATTTTAGTCATGTGGCTCAACAGGCTCAGTCCGGCTGGCCATCGAAGATACGAGCAGTGTGAGCGATGCCCATGCGGTGGCAGCGGATATGGGTACTACGATAAGCCTGTTCTTCGCGCGACTCGGTCGCGGCGAGATTTACGGAGAATTTGCCGATGAACCAACAACAAATCCTCACGCCGGACGCACAGTACGATGACGATGGCACCATCGAAAAAGCGGCCGCCGGACAGGACTTTTCGTTCGATATATTTCGCGAACGCAAGGCGAGTGCGATTCCGGCCGGATACTGGCGGCAGGCCGATGCCTTGCTTGTCTGGCATGAAGTGGTCATCGATGCCGCATTGATCAGTCGCCTTGATCGTTGCCGAATCATAGTGCGGGCCGGCGTTGGCTTCGATCACATCGATCTGGCAGCCGCCGGTGCGGCCGGCATCCCGGTCTGCAATACGCCCGATTACGGTACCAGCGAGGTGGCCGACCATGCCCTTGCCATGTTGTTGGTGCTGCGGCGTGGTCTGATTTATGACAACCAGAAGCTCAGGGACGATCCTGTGGGGGCTTTCGTGCCGGGCGCGCCGCTGGTCGGCCGGATACGCGGTACCCGACTGGGTCTGATCGGACTCGGCCGCATAGGTACGGCGACCGCCCTGCGGGCCAAGGCATTCGGTCTGGACGTCGTTGCCTACGACCCCTATTTGCCGCGCGGTCAGGAGATCGCGCTCGGCGTGTCACGGGTCGACAGCCTCGAAGCAGTTCTGGAAAGCGCCGACGCGGTCAGTTTGCATGCGCCGTTGACCGGTGAGACCCGTCAGATCATTGACGCGCAGGCGCTCGCGCTCATGCCGGCCCATGCTGTATTGATCAACACCGCCCGCGGTGGGCTAGTCGATATCGATGCACTGTACGAGGCCCTGATTGCCGGCCGGCTGGCCGGTGCCGCGCTCGACGTGCTGCCTGAAGAACCGGCCGATCCGGCCCGCCCTCTGATCCGTGCGCTCGCCGATGGCGAAGGCGATCTGCGGGACCGCGTCGTGATCACCCCGCACTCGGCTTGGTACAGCCCGGAAAGCCGAGCGGACGCCCGGCGGCTGTCCACCGAAACCCTGATCCGCTACATGCGCGACGGGCAGCTGAGAAACGTGGTGAATAGTCCATGGCTGGCGTCGCCTCGCTAGCAAACGTAGTCGGCGTCAGGGATATTGAGCGCCGGTCTGAGCGACATAGATCGCGTACAGTGAGGAACTGGCGGTGATGAACAGCCGATTGCGGCGCGCACCGCCGAAGGTGAGATTGGATACCGGTTCCGGCACGTGAATCCGCCCGAGCAGGGTGCCGTCCGGCGCATAGCAGTGCACACCGTCGGCCGCACTGGTCCAGAGGTTGCCGTCGGTATCCAGGCGAAAGCCGTCGGGCACGCCCGGCTCGATGATCGCGAACACGCGGGAATTGCTCAGCCGGCCGCCTTCGACGTCGAAGGCACGAATATGATGATGTCCGTTCGGATCATGCGAGCGCGCGGTGTCGGAGATATAGAGCACGCGCTCGTCGGGCGAGAAGGCTAGACCGTTCGGGCGTACGAAGTCATCGGCCATGACCCGCAGCTCGCCGCGGTCAGGATCGAGCCGAAAGACATGGCAGCTCTCCTGCTCGGATTCGGCCTTGTGGCCCTCGTAGTCGCTCAGGATCCCGTAGGGCGGATCAGTGAACCAGATGCTATCGTCCGAGGCCACGACCACGTCGTTGGGCGAGTTCAGCCGGCCGCCGTCGTAGCGATCCACGAGCACCGTGATTCGCCCATCGGCTTCGGTGCGCGTGACCTGTCGGGCGCCGTGCTCGCAGCTGACCAGCCGCCCCTGGCGGTCACGGGTATGGCCGTTAGCATGGCGGCTGGGCTGGCGGAACACGCCGACATCGCCGGTAGGTGTCCAGCGCAGGATCCGGTCGTTGGGGATATCACTCCAGAGAAGGATATCGGCATCGGCGATATAGACCGGCCCTTCGCACCAGAGCGCGCCCGTGTACAGCTGCTCGAGCCGGGCGTTTGGCTGGGTCAGGTCGTAGAAACGGGGATCGATATATTTGATCGTGTCGCTCATCGCGCGGTCCTCGATCGTTGTTGATTCAGTGGTTGCTTAGTTTCTGTCGCCCATATAGCAGCAGCAACACAATGATGATGGAGCCGAATACGATATCCTTGCCAGCTTCCTGGATCTGCATGGTCGAGAGTACCGATTGCAGCAGCACTACGATCAGCGCCCCCGATATGGAGCCGAGATAGCCGCCCGAACCTCCCATGATATTGGTGCCACCGATGATCACGGCAGCGATCGGTATCAGCAGATAATCGGAGCCCATGCCCAGATAGGTCTGCGAGGAATAGCCGGTCAGCATGATGCCGGCCAGGGCAGCACAAAACCCCGACATCGCGAAGGCGCCTAGATAGACTTTGCGGCTGTCCACACCAGACAGGAACAGGGCGGATTCGTTGTTGCCGATGGCATACAGATAGCGGCCGAAGCGCGTGCGATGCAGGACCACGAGGGCCGCGGCGCCGGCCACAATCCACACCATCAACGGTACCGGAATGCCGTACAGTTCGCCGGAGCCCAACGCCCGCACGAGCGGCGGCACATCGACCTTGGGCGGCTGCGCATGGGTATAGACCAGGGTCGCGCCCTGCATGAGCGCATTGACGCCCAGCGTCCAGACCAGCGAATGAATACGGAATATCGCCGTGCCGATCGAGTTGAAAATCCCGACCAGCGTGCCCGAGATCAACGCGGCGGTAATCGCCGTGGTCGTGCCGTAGCCGTGGCTGATGAGCGTGGCCATCAGAATGGCCGAGAATGTGAGATTCCAGGGTACCGACAGATCGATCTGGCCAGTGATGATGACCATCGTCTGGCCGACCGCGATAACGCCGATGAAGGCGCCGATCTGCAGCAGATTGCGGATATTCGCCCAGGACGCATAATTCGGATTGATCGCCGCGGCGATCGCGAATAGCACAATCAGCAGGATATAGGAGATCGTCACGCCCTGGAGTAGCCAGGCGGGCAGGGCCGTGGTGCGTTTGCGTGCTGATGTGTTCATAAACAGCCTAATTCGACATTACGTTGAGCCAGTGGCGGGTACGCAGGCGCCAAACATTGGCCAATGCCAGCACGATCACCAGAATCGCGCCTTGCAGCAGGTTCTGATAGAATGGCGATACGCCGCTGGCAAACAGCACGCTGATTAGCAGTGACAGAAAATAAGCCGCGCAGATCGGGCCCAGCGCGATCCCGCGCCCGCCGCCGAGTACGGCGCCGCCGAACACGACTGCGGCAACCGAATTGAGCGTGTAGCTGGTGCCAATCGTGGCGTCGCCTGATGTGGTCTGGGCGGTCAGGAAAATGCCCGCGCAGGCGGCAAAGAAACCGCTTGCGGTATAGGCCCAGAGTTCGGTACGGGCCACCGAGATACCGGACACACGCGCGCCATTGCGATTGTCGCCGATCGCATGGATGGCCCGGCCGAGCCGCGAGCGCATCAACGGAATCCAAGCGAGCCCGACGACCGCGAGTAGGAATACCAGCGCATAAGGCAGATAACCCCAGGAGCCGGTCAGCGCACTAGCAAAACCGCTGGGCACCAGGCCGCCCGGCTGTGGTCGTACCACCAAGCCGACGCCGGTATAGATATAGAGGGTAGCCAGCGTGACGATGATCGGCTGAAGCCGTCCATAGGCCACGACCAGTCCGTTGAGGAAGCCGGCGAGGGTGCCAGCGGCCAGCGTGCCGATCAGTACCGCGGTCGCGATGCCCGGATGGGTACCCATGTAGGTCGCGGCGATGGCGTTGGTCAGGCCGACCATCGCGCCTACCGACAAATCCACGCCGCCAGTAAGCACGACAACCAATTGCGCCAGTGCGGCGAGCGCGAGCGCTGTGCCCTGGTTGGCCGACAGGGTCACCCCGAAGGGCGACAGGATCAGCGGTTGGATATAGACAAACAATATGCCCAGCAGAATCAGGCCGACCACGGCGGTCAGCGAACTGTAGTAGCGTTCGAAGATCACGAGGCACCTCCGGCGGTCTGGGTGGTCGGAGCATCGGCCTCGGGAACCTGGCGCTCGCGCACACCCAGCGATGCGGCGAGTATGGCGTTTTCCGTGATGGCGTTATCGGCCAAGGTCTCCACAACGCGGCGGTCGTTCATTACCATGACGCGGTGGCACAGTCCGACCAGCTCGGACAGCTCGGTGCTATAGAGCAGCACGGCCTTGCCGTCCCGTGCCAGCTCGCCGATCAGCTCATAAAAGGCGCGCTTGGTGCCGACGTCCACGCCGCGAGTCGGGTCGTAGAACAGGAATATGTCGCCGCCGGTTTCCAGCCATTTCGCGATCACCACTTTCTGCTGATTGCCGCCGGACAGCGCGGCCACGGGCAATTCCATGCTGGCCGCCTTGATCTGCATGCGCTGCATGCCGGACTCGGCTGTCCGGCGTTCCCGTGATCGGTCGATCAGGCCGTGCCGGGTCAGCGCGCCAAGGCTTGCCAGCACAATGTTTTCGCGCAGCGACTGCGGTTGCAGCAGCCCTTGGGTCTTGCGGTCTTCTGGAATGAACGCAAAGCCGGCTCGGATCGCTTTCCAAGGCGAACCCATCCGCACTCGCTCGCCGCGCACGCGGATCTCTCCGGAAAGGCGCCGCACCATGCCGAACAAGGCCAGCAGCAGGTCGCCCTGGCCTTGGCCCTCGAGGCCCGCGACGCCCAGCACCTCACCGGCACGCAATTGGAAGCTGATGTCGTCGAGCAGGTCGCCGGCACCCAGATGGGTGACATCGAGCAGCGGTTCGTCGGCGCTCGACGGCCGCGGCGCCCGTTCGGGAAAAGATTTCTCGATACGCTCGCCGAGCATCAGTTCGACGAGATAACCTTCATCCATGTCTGCGGCATCGACCGTGCCGACGTTGGTTCCATTTCGAAACACCGTCAGCCGATCTGCGATTTCGCGAACCTCCGCCATCCGGTGAGAAATGAAGATGATGGCTGTGCCCTGGCTGCGCAGCCGGCCCAGCAGATCGAATAGGCGCCGGACTTCTTCCCTGCCTAGCGCCGAGGTACCTTCGTCGACGATCAGCGTTCTGGGCTCGTGGGACAAGGCCTTGGCGATCTCGACCAGCTGCTGATCGGCGAGCGTCAGTCGGGCGACCAGAATATCGGGCTTGATGTGATCGATGCCGACCTGTTCGAACAGGTCGGACACCCGGCGCCGCAGCTGCCGGCTGCGGATCTGGCCCACGGGACCGGTCGGCTCGTGGGCGAGCATGATGTTTTCGGCCACCGTCAGATGCGGGCAGAGTGACAGTTCCTGGAATACGGCCGCGACACCCAACTCAGCCGCCCTGATCGGATCGGTCATGGTGACCTCCTCGCCGTCAAGGTGAATTGTGCCCTCGTCGGGCGGCTGTACACCGCACAGGATCTTGACCAGGGTACTCTTGCCCGCGCCGTTGGCGCCCAGCAGCACGTGGACTTCGCCACGTCGACAGCTGAAGTCGGCGTCCTCGAGGGCGACGGTACCGGCGAATTGTTTTCTTATGCCGCGTGCTTCGAGAGCCGGTGTGTCGCTCGACGTACCGGCTACGGACAGTTCGGCCATGGGGCGCTTCCAGTCTATTTAAAAGCGGGGAGTCGGGCCTGAGAGATCGGCGGCGTGCGCCGATCTCTCAAATCGCCTCGAGTGGGTTCAGATGGATTCAGACGATGGCCGGCATAAAATCACGTGATGCCCTTGTAGACCTTGACGGCGTCGAAATCCAAGCCGCAGCCGGGTACGCTCACGCCGTTGTAGAAGCTGTCCGGAATATCCTTGAAGTAGTTCTTGCCTTCTTGGAGATTGTCATTGGTCACCAGATTGAGCGGCGACCGGATGGACTGCGGCACTTTATCGCCCTGCAGTACGCTCAGTGCCACCTTCATCGACAACGCGACCAAGCCAGCGGACTGGCCAATCGAGAGCATGGGAAAACCCTCCTTGGCTGCCGCAGCGCGGAAGCCGTTTTCGCCTTCTCCGGCGAACGGCGGGACTTTCTTGCCGCGCTGCCTGAATGCGTTGACGACGCCGCTGTCGCCGCCTTCGCTCCAGACTGCGTCGAAATCCGAGCCGGCGGCCAGGGCATTGGCGGTGACTTTCTGGGCCGTGCCGCTGTCCCAGTTGCCGTAGACCTCGGTGGTCGTTATGCCAGAGTGTTTGTCGAACACCGAGCGGCCGCCCTTGTAGCGCTGCTGATCGACAAAGGTGCCGGCCACGCCGCGCACCACGAGAACATGACCCTTGCCGCCGGTGTGCTTGACGACGAAATCAGCCCAGCGCTTGCCCATATCGAACTGATCCTGATTGATCGTGATCGCCTTGTCGGTGGTTACCACGTTGTCAAACGAGACCACCAGGACGCCGGCGTTTGCCGCACGTTCGATGGTTGAGTTCAGGCCGGTCGGGCTGGCCGCGTCCATGACGATAGCGTCCACCCCACTCAGGATCATCTGATTGATCTGGGCGATCTGGGCGTTCACGTCGTTACCGGCGCTGGAAACCCTGAAATCCTTGATCAGTTTTTTCACCTCCGGCCGTTGGTAGTACATTTTCGCAATCGTGACCATTTCGGCACGCCACTCGTTGCCGATATAGGAGTTGCTTAGCGCGATCCGGTAAGGCGGTTTCTTCTTGGGCCACGAAAAAGACTCTGTGCTGCCGCTCCAGGCGCTGTAACAGGCAGAATTATCTGCCCAAGCCAGCGTTGGGAGAGCCCCTAGTAGCATTGCCGAGCCCATGCCGCCCGCGGCACGAATAAGAAGATCTCTGCGTTTCATGCGTCCTACCTCCGAGTGGTTACCAAGTCTTTTTTTGTCAAGACCACCAGGCCGCTTTGTGGATCACGCGAACTACCTGTTAGCCTGTTATACCAATGATGTTCATTTTTAACAGCGCGATCATGTATGCGCAACATACGCTTTAGTCGAAGATGGCAGGGTTGTGCAGGGCAGTCGGTTGTATAGCCCGGAAGCACCACCGCGGATTAACGGCGCCGGTCGCCTTCAACACAGGCAGAGGCGGTGTTTCGACGTGTTGGGCCAGACTGATCGCCTTGGCCGATCTGGGATCCATCAATCTATGGTTCGTTACGACCTATGTCGGACCCAGCGGGGGCAAGCTGTCCGTAATGCAATCTGAAGCTGCGCTGCTTCGGTGGCGCCATGAGATGCAGTGATATCATCTGGCCGGCTCGCGTTTAGCCGATGATTAGCATAGCGTGGCCAATTATCCTTGCAGCGCCGGAACCGGCCGACACCGACTGCCTCTTCGAAACGAATACCATGGCTCGATACCAGATCGAACGTACCAAACTATCCGACCAGGTTATCCGGCAGCTCGAGAACGATATCGTGTCGGAGCATTTCGAGCCAGGCGATCGCCTGCCGTCAGAGCGCGCGCTCATGGAACAGTTCGGTGTGGGCCGCCCCACGATCCGTGAAGCGCTCTTTTCGCTGGAGAGGATGGGATTGGTTGCGTTGAGCAGCGGTTCGCGAGCCCGGGTAATCCGTCCGACACCGGCCGTGGTGTTGAACGGAATGTCAGGTGTGATGGGACATCTCTTGTCGACCGCCGACGGTCAGCGTCATTTTCAGGATGCGCGATCGGCATTCGAAGCGGCCATGGCCCGCAACGCAGCGGCGCATGCGAGCGCGGAAGATATCAAGGCGCTGCGCGCGGCGTTTTCCGACAACGCCGCGGCGGTGGGCGACGAGGCCGAGTTCAAGCGCACGGATATTGCTTTTCATCGCGTATTGGCCGCAATCCCGGCCAACCCCGTCTATACCGCTGTTCACGACGCCATGGCCCAGTGGCTGGATGACCGGCGCGCCGTGGCTTTGGAAAAACCCGGCCAAGACCGTATCGCGCTGGCGGCGCACGAGCGGATCGTGCAGGCCATCGAAAGCCGCGACCCTGAGGCCGCCGATGCGGCTATGCGAGATCATCTCGAGCAGCATTACGGCGTCTACCGAAGCATGCGCGCGGGCGATAACTGAGGCGCGGCTCGGCCTGGTTACATTGTCGCGCCGAGTTGCCAGGGCACGAACTCGTTGTCGCCGTAGCCGAATTCCTCGCTCTTGCTTGGCTGGCCCGAGGCCATTTCGAGGATGCGCGCGAAGATGCGTTCACCGCACTCGGCCAGGGTTTCCTCGCCGGTGATGATGGTGCCGCAGTTGATGTCCATGTCCTCGGCCTGGCGTTGGTAGAGCGGTGAGTTGGTGGCCAGCTTGAGCGACGGCGCGGGCTTGGAGCCAAACGCCGATCCGCGCCCGGTGGTGAAGCAGACCAGATTGGCGCCGCCGGCGACCTGGCCGGTGGCTGCGACCGGGTCATAGCCCGGTGTGTCCATGTACACGAACCCTTTGGCCGTCACCGCCTGTGCGTATTCATAGACCTCGACCAGATTTGTGGTGCCGCCCTTGGCGACTGCACCGAGTGATTTCTCGAGAATGGTCGTGATGCCGCCTGCCTTGTTGCCCGGCGAGGGATTGTTGTTCATCTCGGCGCCTTCGCGGCGCGTGTAGTCCTCCCACCAGCGAATTCGCTCGATCAGTTTCTCGGCCACCTCCGGCGACGCCGCGCGGCGGGTTAGCAGATGTTCGGCGCCATAGATCTCGGGGGTTTCCGACAGGATCGCGGTGCCGCCCTGTTCGACCAATCGGTCGACTGCATAGCCCAGCGCCGGGTTGGCGGTGATGCCGGAATAGCTGTCCGAGCCGCCGCACTGTAGCGCCACGCAGAGTTTCGATACCGGAATCGGCCCGCGTTTGGCCTGATTGACCTCGGGCAGCAGTTCGCGGATGAGTGCAGTGGCGCGTTCGATGGTCTGACGGGTGCCGCCGGTCTCCTGAATCGTCATCGAGCGGACTGGCTTGACGGCGCGCAGGCCGTCGATGCGCTGGAGCCCGCCTATCTGCATCACTTCGCAGCCCAGTCCCAGGAACAGAACAGCCGCCACATTGGGATGATCGGCATAGCCCTGCAAGGTGCGCTTGAGGATTTCGAAACCTTCGCCGGAATCGGCCAGGCCGCAGCCGCCCTGGTGGGTGAGTGCGATCACGCCGTCGACGTTGTCATAGCTTTCCATCTCGCCGGAAAAGCGAAAGCCGTCGGCGATATGTCGGGCAACCGTCGCCGAGCAGTTCACGCTTGACACGATGGCGACATAGTTGCGAGTGCCGGCACGCCCGTCGGCGCGAAGATAGCCGTCGAAGGTGGCCGGTTGGTCCGCGAATTTCGTGGCGCGAATGTCTTGGCAGAACGCATAGTCTCGGCTGACGTCGCCCATGGCCAGGTTGTGCAGGTGCACGTGGGCACCGGGTTCGATATCGCGCGAAGCGAAGCCGATCACCTGGCCGTAGCGCAGCACGGGTGCGCCGGAAGCGATAGCTTGCGTGGCGATCTTGTGTCCCGCGCTGATACCAGCGCGGGCTGTGATTCCCGGCTCGTCCATGGTCTCGCCGGCGGCGATCTCATAGCGCGCGATCATTACGTTGTCGTCGGCGTGCAGCCGAATCAGAGGGCTATCGCTGGCGATTGAGGTGGACATGGCGTGCCTTCTCCTTGGATTTTTGTTTCGGCGCAATGCACGCCGGGGCATAGAACTTAAGTATACCTGTTATACCAATTTGAGTTTAAACGCGCTATGTTCGATGCTGCACTTGCGCTACCACAGTCCTGACGATGAGAAATGGAACCGTTCCCAGCCAGACTGTCATCGCTGCTGACGAGCTGCGTACCTGGGCAGCCGAGACGCTGCGCCGGAAGCTAGTGGATGATCGCGACGCCAAACTGGTCGCGCGATGCCTGGTGCAGACCAGTCTCTGGGGCATCGATACCCACGGTATCGCGCGACTGCCGCATTACCTGCGGCGGTTGGAGCGCGGCTCGATCGAGGCCCGGCCGACACTGCAGGTCGAGCGTACCGGGGCGGCTACGGCGTCGGTCGACGGCGGTCACGGACTGGGCATGGTCGTCTGTGATTTCGCGATGGACCAGGCCATCAAGTGCGCCGAAGATGCCGGTGCGGGTGTGGTTGGCTGCTATCACTCAAGCCACTGCGGGGCGATCGGACTGTACGGTCGGCAAGCCGCAGCGCGCGGCATGATCGGCATTGCATTCACCCATTCCGATGCGTTCGTCACCGCGCACAACGGCCGCGACGCGTTTCTCGGCACGAATCCGATCTGTATCGCGGTGCCCAGCGCGGAGGGCCAGCCGGTCTGCGTGGACACGGCCACCAGCATGATCGCCTTCAATCGCGTGATGAACGCACGCCGCGACGGCACGACGTTGCCGAGTGGTGTGGCAGTCGATGATGCCGGCGAGACCACCACCGACGCTCAGGCTGCGGCAGCGCTCCTGCCTTTCGCCGAGCACAAGGGCTATGCGCTTGGCTTCATGATCGACGTGCTCTGCGGTCTGCTCAACGGCATGACGTTCGGTCCGCATATCACGCCGATGTACGAAGATCTCGGCCAGCGACGGAATCTCGGTTCGTTGATGATCGCGGTCGATCCGCGTCGTTTTTTCGGTGCTGAGACCCTGGCCGATGAAGTCGCACGCATGGCCCGGGAGGCCCGATTGATGCCGGCCCGTCCGGGCACGGAAGTCATGGCACCGGGCGACCCGGAATATCGCACCGAGCGCGAGCGTCTGCACTCAGGGATACCGATCGAGCCCGGGCTGGCCGAGCAGATTCATGACTGGTCGCAACGCCTGGACATTGCGCCGCCGCAGTTCGCGACGGCGCCTTAAACCGCAGGGCGTTGAGCCCCGATCGTCTGACATGACATACACCCATGACATACACCGAGGCACGAGCTCACCGTTGAACCGGATGTTGAACCGGATAACGAGCAGAGGAGAGCAGCAATGGCTGTAGACACCCAACCCGACTTCAATACCAACAGCGACGCCGTGTGGCGATCGGCGCCGCGAAACTCTCATTCATCGGAATGGGTGAAGAGTTCGAGGCTCGGCCGACAACAACGGCTTGTCAACATCAGCATGACCGCTCTAACCTCGGACATGGAAGGCTTGACCAATAGCCCAACGACATGATGAAGCAATCCGTGATCCAGCCATGAGGCTCGACAACAAGACCGCACTGATCACCGCCGCCGGCCAGGGTATCGGTCTGGCCACGGTGGCTCGTTTCCGTGCCGAGGGCGCCCGGGTGATCGCCACCGATATCGAGATCGCGCCGCTGGCCGACGAACCGGATATCGAAGTGCATGCCTTGGACGTGACCGATCCTGCCGCGATCGCACGACTGCACGACGAGTTGCCGACGCTCGACGTGCTGTTCAACTGCGCCGGCATGGTACCGGCCGGCAGTGTGCTCGACTGCGATCGTGAGGTCTGGCAGGCCAGTTTCGATCTCAACGTGACTTCGATGTTCGACATGATCCGAGCCTTTCTGCCCGGCATGCGCGAGTCCGGCGGCAGCATCATCAACATGTCGTCACTGGCCTCGAGCCTGAAGGGCGTGACCAACCGCTGTGCCTATGGCGCGAGCAAGGCCGCGGTGATCGGCCTGACCAAGTCAATTGCCGCCGATTACATGGCCGACGGCATACGCTGCAACGCGATCTGCCCCGGTACCGTCGATTCGCCGTCGCTGCGTGGCCGCATCGCCGCCCAGGCCGCCGAACAGGGCCGGACCGAGGCCGAAGTGCTCGACGACTTCATCGCCCGCCAGCCAATGGGCCGCCTGGGCGATGCCAGCGAGATCGCAGCACTCGCAGCCTTCCTCGCCTGCGACGAATCCGCCTTCATCACCGGCACCGCCCAGCTCATCGACGGCGGCTGGGCGAACTGAACCTATTTTCAATCATCAGGAGCTGCACTTGAAACTGCTCAGATACGGTCCGCCGGGCGACGAAAAACCCGCTTTGCTCGACGACGACGAGACCATCCGGGATATCTCCCCGCTGGTCGACGATATCGCCGGCCCCATGCTCGATCCTGATTCGATTGAGCGGCTCCGCCGGCATGACCTGTCCAGCCTTCCACAGGTGGATCCGGATGTCCGGATCGGCCCCTGCGTGGGCGGTGTTGGCAAGTTCATCTGCATCGGCCTGAACTACTCCGATCATGCCGCCGAGACCGGCGCGGAGGTGCCGCCCGAGCCGGTCGTGTTCAACAAGTGGACCAGCGCGATCTGCGGGCCGAACGACGATATCGAGATTCCCCGCGCGTCGAACAAGACCGACTGGGAAGTGGAGCTAGGCGTGGTGATCGGCCGCGGCGGGCGTTATATCGAGCCCGATGCGGCGATGGACCACGTCGCCGGTTATTGCGTGGTCAACGATGTCTCCGAACGCGAATTCCAGCTCGAACGCAGCGGCACCTGGGACAAGGGCAAAGGCTGCGATACCTTCGGGCCGATCGGCCCCTGGCTGGTCACCCGCGACGAGATCGCCGATCCGCAGGCACTGGACATGTGGCTGTCGGTGGACGGCAAGACCTATCAGAACGGCAGCACCTTCACCATGGTCTACGAGGTGGCCTATCTGGTGTCGTATCTCAGCCGTTTCATGAGCCTGCAGCCTGGTGACATCATCTCGACCGGCACGCCGCCCGGCGTGGGCGCTGGCCAGTCGCCGCCGGTCTTTCTGCGCGCCGGCCAGCATATCCGGCTCGGCATCGAGGGCCTGGGCGAACAATCCCAGCACACGGTGGACGCATGACGAAAATCATCGATATGCGCGTCGTCGACGTGCGCTTTCCGACCTCCGAGCAGCTCGACGGCTCGGATGCCATGAACCCGGATCCGGATTATTCGGCCGCTTACTGCATCCTGGAGACTGATACCCCAGATATGACCGGCCACGGCCTGACCTTCACCATCGGCCGCGGCAACGAACTTGCCTGCGCGGCAATCGAGTCGATGCGACATCTAGTGGTCGGCCTCGATTTGTCCGATATCGCCGCCGACATGGGTTCGTTCTGGCGCCATGTCACCGGCGACAGCCAACTGCGGTGGATAGGGCCTGAGAAAGGCGCCATCCATCTGGCGACCGCGGCCGTGGTTAATGCCGCCTGGGATCTGTGGGCCAAGTCCGTAGGCAAGCCGGTCTGGCGGCTGGTCGCCGAGATGTCGCCCGAGGAGGTCGTGCGCTGCATCGATTTCCGCTACATGACCGACTGCATTACAAAAGATGAAGCCCTCGCCCTGCTGCGCGAACGCGAAAACGGCAAGGCCGAGCGCATTGCCGAGCTCGTGGAACGCGGCTACCCCTGCTACACCACCTCGGCCGGCTGGCTCGGCTATAGCGACGACAAGCTGCGCCGGCTGTGCCAGGAAGCCGTCGAAGAAGGCTATAACCACGTCAAGCTCAAGGTCGGCGGCAGCCTGGAAGACGACAAGCGCCGCGT
Organism: Salinisphaera sp.; assembly: GCA_027858915.1. Classification (GTDB taxonomy): domain Bacteria; phylum Pseudomonadota; class Gammaproteobacteria; order Nevskiales; family Salinisphaeraceae; genus Salinisphaera. The sequence goes on along the minus strand of JAQIBT010000124.1, from coordinate 43,412 downwards.
GACCATCGCCCGTGAAGTGATCGGCGACGACCGCAAGCTGATGATCGACGCCAACCAGATGTGGGACGTCGACCAGGCCATCGATTGGGTCAACGAACTGGCCTTCGCCCGGCCCTGGTTCATCGAGGAGCCGACCAGCCCGGATGACGTCGAGGCCCATCGAGCGATCCGCCAGGGCGTTGCCCCGGTGCAGGTGGCCACTGGCGAGATGTGCCAGAACCGCGTGCTCTTCAAGCAGTTCATGATGCGCGAGGCGATCGACGTGGTGCAGCTCGATGCTTGCCGGCTCGGCGGCGTCAACGAAGTGCTCGCGGTGCTGCTCATGGCCGCGAAATACGAGCTGCCAGTCTGCCCGCACGCCGGCGGCGTTGGCCTGTGCGAATACGTCCAGCATCTGTCGATGATCGATTTCGTCTGTTTCTCGGCCACCACCGAAGGCCGCGTGACGGAATATGTCGATCATCTGCATGAGCATTTCGTCGCCCCCTGCGTGGTGCGCGATGCTGCGTATCGGGTGCCGACCGCCCCTGGCTATTCCGGCGAGATGAAAGCCGAATCGCTGGAACGCTACCGGTTCACCGGGCACTGACAGGATGCTCACAAAACTACTGCGCTTGTCATTTCGAACCCGTCCGGTGCTCGGAATGCTCGCGTGTCGCTTATACGCTGCGCTTCCTGTGCTCTGGACGCGCCCGAACTGCCGGCGCTCGCTACGTTTTTTGAGGACCTTCTGAAACCATGCTCATCGACGCGCATCAACACTTCTGGCGCTACGATCCGGCCCGTCTGGACTGGATTGTGCCCGGTATGAACGCGTTGATGCACGACTGGCTGCCGGTGGATCTCGCCGAAGCGTGGGCCGAAACCGGCATCGAGGCCACCATTGCCGTGCAGGCCGCTGGCGACGAGGCCGAGACCGCCTTCCTGATGGAACAGGCCGCGGCCAGGGACTGGATCGCCGGCGTGGTCGGCTGGGTCGATCTGGCCTCGGCCGATGCGGACGAGTGCATCGGCCACTGGCAGGCCGCCGGACCGCTTGTTGGCCTGCGGCATCAGATCGAGGGCGATCCGGCACGTCTGAACGACGCGGCCTTCGATGTCGGCATGGCCGCTGTGCAGCGGCGCGGCCTGGTCTACGAAGTGCTGGTCAATCATCGCCAGTTGGCCGATGCGGTTCCCTTCTGCATCCGCCACGATGCGCACACGCTGGTGGTCGATCATCTCGCCAAGCCCGCGATCACCGGCGACGACGCGGCATTTGGCCAGTGGCGGGATGCCATAGCCGCGCTCGCCGCCCTCCCGCATGTTGCGGTCAAAATTTCGGGGTTGGCGACCGAGGCGCAGACAGCGCCCGGCGAAGCGCCGGATATCGACGGCATCTATCGCCATCTGGATTCCGCGCTCGAACTGTTCGGCGAGGATCGCCTGATCTTCGGCTCCGATTGGCCAGTGTGCCGGCTGGCGATCGACTACGGCGACTGGTTCGCGTTGATCGATGCCTGGGCGCGCGCCCAGAGCCCGGATTGTCGCGCCAAGGTGTTCGGGGCGAACGCCGCATCGCTCTATTCGCTCGATCTGTAGAAGAACGACGCCGTAGGCCTGGCACTCACCGACAAAATGGTGAGCGGCAGCCTGGCCGGCATCGGCGCTCCCATCAGCCAGCGGCTGGCCGCACAAGGCGCGATCCCGGTGATCATCGACCGCGGGTCTGCCCCGGCGTTTCTGGATGATCTACAACGCACTCAACCCGGCGCACATCATGCCGCGGCAGACCTCACCGACGAGGACGCCTGCCGAAAAGCGGTTTCGGAGACCGCGGATATTGGACCGATCCGCGGCCTGGTCAATAATGCCGGGCCAACGATGGCGTCGGGCTGACGCAGGGTTAGCGGCCTTCAAAAAGTCGCTGGAGCTCAATCTGCTGCGTTATTATCTGATGGCACATTTATGTAAGGCACATCTGACGGTTACCACAGGCCAATGGGTCGTGGTCGACGGTGGATACACCATCGCGATCGCGATGTGACATAAGCAGGCATTCATAGGTAAGTACTTAAGCTGCCACGCCCACACTTTTCAGTCCAGCCTGTAGTCGTCCGCTCTGCCTGTCCCGACGAGGGTGAGCGCGCTGGGCGTTGGTCGCGAGATAATTCAGCGCCGCCTTGAACGCTTTTTGGATACACGGTGTCCGATCGATGGCCAGCGCTTTGTACAGGTCCGTCAAGGCGGCGCTCGCGGCTTTGGCGGTTTTCTGGGTGGAGATCTCCACCGCGTGAACCCGCTGGGTCAGATGAGCCGTGAAACGCTGGATCGTGGCCGCGGCGACCGCTGCCCAGATCAAGCATTCGGCGATGTAGGGGTTGGCTGTGCGAAACGCGCGCAACTGGGCGTAGGATTTGGTTTCCTTGAACAACAACTCGATCTGCCAGCGCAGCTGAACCAGGCGAACAACCGTGTCGGCGCTGTAACGCGACCGATCCATATGGGTCACGATGAAACAAGGCGCTTCACGGTCTGGATTCCAGCTCACCATCAACCGAAGCACAACGGACTGTTGTCTTTGGGTCCGATAGACGTCCAGATCCAGTATCCGTTGCGGGGTGTGGCGCAGCGCTTTGAGGGATTGCTCCTCGAGTCGGGGACGGCGTCGGCCTTGGCCGTCGAATGTCTGAACCACCTGCGGATTGATCGTCGTATAGGCACGCATGACAAACAACGCGCCGTTGTCATCGAGCCGATTCAGATAATTCCATTGGAAATAGCCGCGATCGGCCAACAGCAAGCGGCCGGCCGACGACCCGACCGTCGGCAGATCATCACGCTCCGGTGCGGTGTCAGGTGCAATCGAGACGGCATGCCCTCGAATAGTTCCAGCGTGGTCTGCAGTGCGACCGCCGCCGGCTTGTAGTGGGTGAAACGGCCTGGAAAGACATTGGCCAGATCATCTCGAAGGCCGAACGAACGACCACCCGGAATAATCACCTGATTACATTCAGCCAGCACATCGCCCGGTTGGAGCATAACTACTCGGGGTTTTTATTTCTATTTATGCCGGAGTTACTTTCGGAATCAGAGTCGTAGCATTTCCGGGCGGGCACTGATTACAACAGTAGATACCCTATCTACCAGGACCTGGCAGGCAGACGTCCGAGGCGCTGGTTACCACAGCCTTCCCATGCCGCCCGAACGTGATTGTTCAAGGAGTTTCGTGTGCCCCAATCCATAGCCCTGATCGGCGAATGCATGATCGAGTTGTATGCCCAGCCAAACGCCATCCTGCAACAGACCTTCGGCGGTGACACCTTCAATACCGCGGTCTATCTGGCGCGGCTGATTGCTGACCGGGACTGGCAGATCGAATATGTATCGGCCGTCGGTCGCGATACTTTCAGCGATGCGATGCTTGCCCGTTGGGCGCAGGAACAGGTGCGTCACCGGCTCACCGCCCGGCTGGACACGCACCTGCCCGGGTTGTATGTCATAGAGACCGATGTGGCCGGTGAGCGTCGCTTTCACTACTGGCGCAGCGAGGCGGCGGCACGGCTGATGTTCGACGATGTCGCGGACGGGCAGGCACGCCTCGAGCAGCTGTGCGCCATGGACGTCATATATCTCAGCGGTATTTCGCTGGCGATTCTGACCGCCACTGGACGTGAGCGTCTGTTCCAAGCGCTCGCCAGGATACGTGAAGGAGGTACTCGGGTGGTATTCGACAACAACTACCGGCCCCGGCTTTGGGCGGATCGAGCGACCGCAGAGCGTAGCTATCGGCAACTGTTGAATTATGTGGATATCGCAATCGTGACCGAAGACGACGACCGGGCACTGTATGGACATCAGTCGCTGTTGGCATTGATCGACTGGTATGCCGAAAAGGACATCTGCGAACTGGTCGTCAAGCGAGGTGCGGGATCCTGCACCATCGTTTCGTCGGCGGGACGTGAAGAAGTGACCGCAGAGCAGGTTGAGCAGGTTGTAGATACCACGGCGGCCGGCGATGCCTTCAGCGCCGGTTATCTGGCGTGCCGACTGCAGGGCGGTAGCCCACAGACAGCGGCTTCGTGGGGGCACCGGCTTGCGGCGACCGTGATCCAGCATCGCGGTGCGGTGATCGAGCAAACCTTGATGCCCGAGATGCCCGCACTTGGCTAGCGCACGGCCCAGTGCGGGCTTTGGACGATTCCGTTTCCGCTAGCGGTAAAGAGCGTCATCCGGATAGTCGTTCTCTTATCGCGCTCTGAGCTGGTGGCGCAGATAGCCGTCGAAGCGTGGGTCGTCGGTATCCAATAGCGTAACAGGGTCGTTTTGACATTTTCCAGATGCATCCGCATGGCCTGCTTGGCGCGCGTTGAGTAATAAAAAAAAGGCCGATATCGTCGTTGACCGGCGCATCGGCAGCGTGGGTACCGCTCATCGGTGCGGCCGATTTCGGATCACAGACATAGGTGCCTGAACCCTTGCGAACGCTTAAGCAGGATGAGGGCTTCGCGCACAACCGTTCGGCGTATTCGCGCTCGGTTGGCAGGCGGTAGTGGTTTATCCCAAAGCGCATGTGATTCCGGTGCTGGTCGGCCGCGATGCGCAGGCGATCCGCCAGATGCTGGTCTGTATCGGCTTGGGCGGCTTTTCACTGATCGTGATCGAGCCGGCTTGCCTTTTGCTTGGTCTGGCCTCGCTGACCTATCTGCTTCTGGCAGGTATCCCGCTGATCATCGTGCTGAAGAAACTCTACGGCGGCATCGATTCGTTCGTGCTGTTGTGCATTCCCGGCTTCGTACTGGCCAGGAATCTGATGAATATCGGCAATATCACCGAGCAGGTCGTGAGTTTCTCGAATGCGCTGCTTGGTCATATCCGCGGCAGGCTGGGTGTTGCCAATGCCGGCGGCTCAATGATATTCGGCGGCATTTCCAGCACCGCGGTGGCCGATGCAGCCAGTATCGGCTCGGTGATGATTCCTGGCATGGAGAGGGCCGGTTACGACAACGAGCGTCTATGCGCTGGTGGTCGGCATGCTCGTCGGCAAGAGCCTTACGCTACGCAAGCTGCCCGAATTGCTAGTCGATCCGGTGCTGATGTCGGGTTCACTGCCGTTGCTGGTGAGCCTGGCCAATCTGTTTGCCTGGATACTCACCAGCGAACAGATCCCGCAGATGATCGCCGGTGGCATCCTCAATATCAGCGATACGCCTTGGGTGGCGATCCTGATCCTGCTGGTGATCGGTACATTCATGGAAACCGTTGTCGCACTGAGCATCCTGTTCCCGGCGCTGCTGGCCGTGGTGGCCAGTATCGGCAATCTACGGGTCGGCCAGCGGACGCATGCAGTCGTGCCGTTTCTGATCTGCAACATCTCGGTGGTCGGGCTGGCGTCCTGTGTGCCGTCGATCTCGCTGTGGCTGCCCACTGACTGATGGGCTGAGTGATCGGTGCCGCCTTTTACAACGGATGCTACAATGCTTGAACTTGGTATTGCCTCGACACGTGCTTTCGGCACTGCCTGGCATTCGTAAGGCCCCAGTTTCGGGCCTGGTTGGATTCGCTTCGTCGTGACCGGGTGTGCGTATGACGGACTTCGACACAGCAGCGTCCCTACGCGTAGCGCGAGAATCACTGATCGAGCTCTGCAGCAACGTGTTTCGCGCCTACGGCATGCGTTGTGCGTACTTGCGGTGTGATCATCGGTTCACTGGTTATTGCTGGTCGTCTCCCAAACCAGTTGAGTCAACCCTGGTCTATCCACAGCCGGTCACTGATCCCGAACTATCGACTGGTCGGTGCCTGCAGAGTCTGGATATCGAATCCGCGATGCCCTCGACATGAGCCTGACAGTGGGCGGCGGCTACAAGCCCACGGGCGATATCGTGAACGGTCTTCATTCGATGGCCGGGGGGACTAGCTCGATTGCCTGGCGCAGCGCCTCGAGCAGGCTAGCGTGGTCGGCCTTGCCGCTGCCCGCAATATCGAAGGCAGTGCCGTGGTCGACGCTGGTGCGGATAACTGGTAAACCGATGGTGATGTTGACACCGGCTTCCAGCCCCAACACTTTTATCGGTCCGTGGCCCTGGTCGTGGTACATGGCCACCACCAGATCGAAATCATCTCGTATAGCTCGGTAGAACAAGGTATCGGCCGGCAGGGGGCCAGCGACATCTATCCCATCGCTTTGCAAAGATGTCACCGCGGGCAAGATCTTTTCGGCCTCCTCGCCATGCCCGAACAGTCCGTTTTCGCCGGCGTGAGGATTAATGCCGCAGACCGCGATACGCGGGTGCTTGATTCCGGAACGGACCAGCGCGTCGTGGCCGCGGCGAATGGTGCGCTCGACCAGCCCGGGCTCAATTGCCTCGATTGCATCGATCAGGCCGATATGTGTCGTAACGTGGATCACCCGCAGTCCGGGCGCGGTCAGCATCATCGACACTTCGGGAGTATTGGTAAGCGCGGCCAGCAGTTCGGTGTGGCCTGGGTAGGCGTGGCCGGCGGCGCGCAGCGCACCCTTGTTAAGCGGTGCGGTACAGATGGCCTGTACTTCGCCCGCGACTGCGAGTTGTGTGGCTTTCTCGATGAATCGGTAGGCACCTTCGCCGGCCACTGCGCTGACTTCGCCGAAAGGCAACTCGGCCGGGATGATGTCGAGATCGATGCAATCGATTGTGCCGGAATGGTAGCTACCGGCCGCTGGCGTATCGATCGGGCGCACGGCGAGGCCTGTGTCGGTGATTGTAACCGCACGCCGAAGGCAGGCGGCATCGCCGATGACGAGCGGGCGGCATCGCTCGTACAGACTGGCCTCGGCCAGCGCCCGGGTGATAATCTCTGGTCCGACGCCAGCGGCGTCGCCCATCGTGATGGCAATGATAGGGAGTTTCATAGGCTTGAATTGTCTCGGCGGTTGATGTGCAAACGAGTGGTTTCGGCGCTAGCGGGCGCGGAGTCTGTCTCGACGCGTTAACCGTGCAGGTACCGCTGTGCCCGTACCAACGTGTCGGCTTCGCCGAAGCCGCCAGCCTTGGTGATCAGTGCGAGATTGTCCAGTTGTGGTAGCTGGGACAACACCACACCAGGCTCGATCTCGCCGCTGACCATCAGCCGATCGACGCCGGCCGCCTGCAGCAGGGTGCGCGCAGTTTCGCCACCGGTCGCGATCAGACCAGCGAGCGAACGGGGCTCGCCGTGCAAAAAAACACGGCCGACTGACGCCATGGCCGCGGCGACGGCTGGAGCGTTGCGGCGTGCTAGAGGCAAGGCCGGATCGGGTGTAAGCAGGGCGTCGCCCGCCGCCAGTTGGGCGTGCAACGTGGCGATTGTCTCGCACTCGTGATGGTCGAAAGGGGGGCGCAGAGTGACGGATCGGGTGCCGCACTCAACGAGTGCTATGCGCTGCTGCTGGGCGATGTCGTTATAGCTGCCCAGAACAGTTAGCACGGGTTTCGCCGCTCGGCGGGGCACGGCCCTAGTTTGCTGAGTCGATTGCCGGGGCTCGTCTGCTGCGATGGAAGCGATTAAACCGGCCGAGCCTATTGGCAGCACGTGCGAGCCAAGCCTGTCGGTGCCACGATGAATTAGGGCCAGGTCTTCCATGGTCTCGGCATCGACGACGATGATGTCCAAATCGCCGGTCAGGGCCTGGTACGCTGAGGCGAATGCGTGGCTGCCGGCGCGTACTGCGGTGAGCCCGAGGTGTCCGGTGCGCACGCCGTATCCGTGCAGCAGGGCGGCGATATCGCCGCGCCCGTTGGGAAGAGGCTGGCCGTGGAGGTGTAAAATGCCGCCGCGCACTGTTCGGCCCGTAGCGGGAAAAGCTGGGGCGAGCAGAGCCGATGCCTGCGGCACTTGCGTCTCGCGATAAGCGGTGAGCGCCGAAATGATCTCAGTGGCCGTGTTGCCGCGAAGCGTTGAATCGATCTTCTTGTAGATGCGTGCGTTACGCTGGGCAGCCGCCGCCATCGCTTGGGCGACTCGTTGGCTTGCCTGTGCAGCCGTAACATGACGGCTGTCGGTGTCGATGGCCAGGGCGGATTCGATCCCACCGGCGAGTGCTTCGTGGCCGAACAATACGGCGATCGGTGCTACGTGCGCCCAAGCTGCCGCTGCGTCGGCAGCGCCGGTCAGGTCGTCGGCGATGATGATCTGATGTTGTACCACGTTGCCTATTTAACTCGACGGTTTTGTCTGCTGCGTTGATGGTTTCAGAAGCGGTATTGTACCGGGCCGATGATATCGCGCCTGTGATGGGGGTACTTGCGGTCGCGTGAGGGCTGAATTCCTCGGTTCTATCCGTAAATAGCAGCCTACACGTGACTTACTAGGGCTGCGTCGCCTGGCTGTTGCCCAACGCTCGTTTTGCTGTCTGATGGCGATCACTCGCCTGGACGGTGCTTACCGATACGAGATCCCGTTGTATGCGTTAGGCTGGTGTTCAGGCGCGTAGAACAAAGGGAATCACCACTATGGAATTACCGGCCAACCCATTCAAGGCGGCTCTCAACCGTGGCCCAAATTATGGTTGCTGGGCTGGATTCGGTAGCGGCTACGCCGCCGAAGTCCTGGCTACGGTCGGCTTCGACTGGTTGTTGATCGATGGTGAACATGCCCCTAATACGGTGCCCTCGATCCTCGCCCAACTACAGGCGATCGCCCCGTACAGCAGCGCGCCAGTGGTGCGTACGGTCAATCACGATCCGGCATTGATTAAGCAGATTCTGGATATCGGCGCACAGACGCTCATGGTGCCCATGGTCGAATCCGCAGAGCAGGCCGTGGCTCTGGTACGGGCCACCCGTTATCCACCGCACGGTATTCGAGGAGTGGGCGGTGGGCTGACCCGCGCGACACGCTGGGGCGCGGTCGTAGACTATCTGGCCAACGCCCATCAGCAGCTCTGTCTGATTGTCCAGATTGAATCGCGTGTTGGGGTGGATAACGCCAAAGCGATCGCCGCCGTGGACGGCGTGGACGCGGTATTCGTCGGCCCGTTCGATTTATCGACTAGCATTGGACGCGCGGGCGATCCGGGCCATGCTGAGGTTCAAGCTTTGATAGCCTACGTGCTCGAGGTAACTCGCGCAGCAGGTAAGGCAGCTGGCATCCTTGCGCCGATCGAAGCCGATGCCCGACGCTATGCAGCGCAAGGCTTCGATTTCATCGCAACCGGGATCGATATTCCGCTGTTACGCGACGCGGCCGTCGCCGTGGTGCAACGCCACAAAGCCCGCGAGGTAGAAGAGAGCCCGAAAACAGAGGACGACTGACGCCGCGCCAACGGATCTACGCGCGAGTCATTTCTGCGCCAAGGCGTGAACACGGTCGACCTACATTGCCGCGCCGAGCGGCCTCGGCACGAACTCGTTATCGCCGCAACCGAACTTCACGCTTTAGCTCGCTTCGCCTGAGGCCGTGGTCAATAGTTTGGCGAAAATCCGTTCGCCGCATTCAGCCAGGCTTTCCCCGCCGGTCATGATGAGGTCGCAGTTTATGCCCATGTCTATTGTCGATCGATCTAGAACCCGGCCCCAAGCATTTCCTTCTGCAGGTTTTCGTCGTGGAGCAGGGTATCCGCATCGTCTTCGCGCACGATGCGGCCCGTCTCGATGAGATAGGCGCGGTGGGCGACCTGCAGGCTCAGATGGGCGTTCTGTTCGACCAGCAGCACGGTTACACCACGGGCGTTGATATCACGTATGGTCTTGAAGACTTGCTTGACGATCACCGGGGCAAGGCCCAGCGAGGGCTCGTCGAGCATCAGGATCACCGGATCGGCCATCAGACCTCGGCCGATGGCCACCATCTGCTGCTGGCCGCCACTCAATGACCAACTGAGCTGGCTATAGAGCGGCTTCAAGTCCGGAAAAATCTCGAGCACGTAATCCAGACGGTGGTTCAGATCGACCTTTGAGACTTTGTGATTCGACGTCCCCATGATCAGGTTTTCCCGCACCGTAAGCCCGGGGAAAAGCCGCCGCCCCTCCGGCACGTGTACGATGCGCCGCCGGGCGATCTTTTCCGGCGACAGGCGGTCGATGCGCTCATCCTGGAAGTGAATACTTCCGTCCTGGGTTCTAAGCAGACCGGAGATGGTCTTCAGCGTCGTACTTTTGCCAGCGCCATTGACGCCGAGCAACGCGACCACTTCTCCCTCGCGAACTTCCAGGGAAACGTCCGTAATTGCGCGCACCTTGCCGTAGGAAGCGCTTATATTGTCCACTTTAAGCATCTTCGATCTCGCCGCCTAGATAGGCTTGAATGACCGCTGGGTCCTTGAGGACCTCGCGTGCGACGCCTTCGCTGATCAGCCTGCCGTAGTCCATGACATAGAGATAGGTCGAGACTTCGGAAACGAAGGACATATCATGTTCGATGAGCAAGATGGTGATGCCCATCCCGCTGATAGTGCGCAGGATGCCCGACAGCCGGATTTTTTCCTCGCGGTTCATGCCGGCCACGGGCTCGTCAAGCAACAGGATTTCGGGATCGCTGATGATCGCGCGCGCGATCTCCACGATCCGCTGTTCGCCGTAGGATAGATTCTTGGCTTTCTCGTGAAAGCGATCCAAGCCGAGCAGCAACAACGTCTGTTTCGCCTTCTCCTCGGCCTGGCGATCCTCGCGCAGTCCTTTGGGGCGCAGCAGCAACGTACCGACCACACCGACCGTGGCTTTCGGATAAAAGCCGATCGCGACGTTCTCGATGACCGACAGTTCGGCAAACAGACGGATATTCTGGAAAGTGCGTGACATACCCAGCCGGCTGATCTGATGCGCGCTCTTGTTGACGATGTCATGGCCACAGAAGCTGATTTCGCCGCGCGTCGCCTTGTAGATGCCACTCATCGTGTTCAGCACGGTTGTCTTGCCCGAACCGTTGGGCCCGATCAGCACCACGACATCGCCGCGCCGGATCGTGATATCCACGCCCTGGACCGCCTTGACCCCGCCGAAGTACTTGTGCAGATCACTGATCTTCAAAATGACTTCGTCGCTGCGCACCGCGGCCTTTTCAGGCGGCGCTTGTTGTACCGTCGAGGCAGTCGGTATTTCGGTCTGGCGTTGGGCAAACAGCTTCTGCCAGCCCCATTCGGCACCGCTGGCCAGTGAACCGTAGACGCCCTTGGGCATGAACAGGATGATGACCACCACGGCCAGCCCGTACACCGCAATATAGTAGTCGTGCAGAAAACGCAGCATCTCCGGCAGAAAGATCAGCAAGGCCGCGCCAAGAATGGTGCCGACGATTGATTCCTGACCGCCGATCAAGACCATGGCGAAAATCGTCACCGACTGACTGAAGGTATAGACGTTCGGGCTGATATACATCGAGCCCGAGGCATAGAAGGCACCGCCCAGCCCGGCCAGGCCCGCGCAGACCGAGAACGCCAGGATCTTGGCTGCGACCACGCTGATGCCGCTCGTCGAGGCCGCGATCTCGTCTTCTCGCAGCGCGAGCAGCGTGCTGCCAAGCAGGGAATAGCGCAACCGATAGACGACAAAGGCCGCCAAGGTAATGAAGACCAGCGTCAGCCAGTAGAAGTTCTGGTCCGACATGAAGTCGATGCCGAACAGACTGGGGCGCGGGATGCCTGAGATGCCGTCCGAGCCGCCGGTGAAATCCCAGTTGTTGAGCACCAGATTGGTGATGATCTGAAAACCGATCGTCACCAGGGCCAGGTAATGGGTGCGCAAACGCAACACAAGCAGGCCGATCAGTGCGCCGAAGATCAGCGCGATCACCACCGCGCCGAACAGCGACAGCCAGAAGTCCTGGCCGTATTTCACCGCGAGAATGGAAAAAGCGTAGGAGCCGATGCCGAAAAACGCAGCCTGGGCCAGCGATACCTGGCCGGCATAGCCCAACAGAACGGTCATCCCCAGGGCCGCAATCGCATACGCGCCCGACAGAATCATCAGGGTCAGATAATAAGAGCCGGCGCGGCCTTCTGGCAGAAAAAACGGTACAACCGCAAAAAACAGCATCAACGGCGAGAACTTGAGGAATTGCTTGATCATGGATGTGCCTTGTCTCCGGTCCGCTAGACCTTGTCGGATGTCTTTTCACCGAACAGTCCGTAGGGACGAAATACCAGGAAGACGATCAGCACGATGAAGGCAAACGCATCACGGTAGGAGCCGGAAATATAGGTCGCGCCGTAGGTTTCGACCAGCCCGATGATCAGCCCGCCGATGATCGAGCCGCGAACGCTACTGAAGCCCCCAACGACAGCTGCCGCGAACGCCTTGAGCGCGATCGACGAGCCCATGCTGATGCTGACATTGAACACCGGGGCCACCAGAATGCCAGCCAGGCCGCCAGTGCCGGCGCTTATGGCGAACACCAGCGCCGCGATCCAGGCCGTGTGGATACCCATTAGCTTGGCGGTGTCGGGATCCTGAGCGGTAGCCTGCATCTGCAGCCCGGTCTTGGTCTTTTCCAAGAACCAGCTGAGCAGCACCACGAGCGCGGCAGTGATCACGATGATGGCCAGATATTGAGAATAGAGCGTGATGCCGCCCAGACTGACGGTCTGGACGCTGAACATGCCGGGTACCTGATAGGGCACCGCGCCGTACATGATCAGATAGGCCTGCTCGATGAAAATCGAGGCGCCGACAGTAGCGATCAGGATCGGCACGAAGCTGCGTGGCCGATTCTTGACTGGCTGGTAGATGAGCAGTTGGAATACCACGCCGGCAATCGCCGCGAGCACCACGCTGATTACGAAGGCCAGCCACCAGGGCAGGCCCCAGCTCAGTACGCAGGTCACCATGAAATAGGCGCCGATCATCGCAAAGTCGCCTTGGGCGAAGTTGACCACGTCGACCGTGGTGTAGATCAGCACGAAGCCTAGCGCGACCAGCGCATAAATGCTGCCGATCGCCAGACCGGCAACTGTCAGCTGTATGAACTCTTGCATCGGATTATGCCGTTGGCTGAAAGACCAGCGCCCACTCTGTTAGCGGGCGCTGGCGCCAGGCTATTGCTGCTTGGCAAAATTGACGTATTTGACAACCTTGACCTGACCGTTTTCGATCTTGACCACGTTCAGGCCATGGAGACCGTCGCCTTTCTTATCAAAGTCATAGACGCCGATCACGCCGTGATAGCCCTTGACGTCATGGCGCAGACCCTGCTGAATTTTCTGCGTGGAATTGCCGTCCTTACCGATGACCTTGGCCACCACGTTGACTGCGTCATAGACCCAGGCCGAATAGAGGTCAGCGTCGTCGTTGTACTTTTTCTTGTAGGCGGCGGAAAACTGCTTGGCTGCCTCGTTACCGCTGTTGACGAAGCCGGTCACGGCATATTTACCGTTGGCGGCATTGCCGGCAAGCTGGATGGTCACGGCGGTCGCGGTAGAGGCTGAGCCAATGAACTTCATGTTCAGCCCCATGCGGCTGAACTGCTTGAGCATCTGGCCTTCGTCCTCGGAGTCTGTCATGTAGGTTTCCAGTGTATCGGCGCCGGAGCTCTTGATATTGGTCAGATACGAGGTGTAGTCCTTGGTGCCGGTGGTATAGCCCTGATCGGAGACGACTTTCGCGCCGTCGGCCTTCAGCGCTTTCTGCAGCAGCCGATTGCCGGCCGAGCCGAAAGCGTCGGTGTCGTAGAGAATCGCCACTTTTTTGGCGTGCATCTGGTTGGTTGAATATTTGGCCATCACCTTGGATGCATAGTCATCGTTGGGCCTGAAACGAAACACCCACTGGTTGCCTTCGTGGGTCAATCCCGGATTAGTGCCGCCGATCATGGTCGGAATCTTGTAGCGGGTGATGTAGGGCAGGGTCGCCTTGACGATGGTGCTGCGGATAGAGCCAATGATGACCTTGATCTCGGTATCCGAGGCCAACTTCTGATAGGCGGATACGCCAGCCTGGTTGCTACCGCGATCGTCTTCGACCACGAGCTGGAGCTTCCTGCCGCTCACGCCGCCGTGAGCATTGACCTGCTCGACAGCAAGCTTGGCACCGTTGACCTTGTGTCGGCCACTCAGCGCCGCGTTGCCGGTCAGATCGGCAATCAGTCCGATCTTGATCGGGCCCGAATCGGCGGCCTGAACCTGGCCCGCATAGATCGAGGCCAGGGATACGCCGAGGACGGCGGCAGTCTGGCAAAGCGTTTTACAGGAATATTTCATCTCAACTCCTCCTTTGAGTCGGCCTTAATCGATGGCCGTATTTCGATAGGTGCGTATTTGGTGTGTCGTGTGTTGCGTTGTGAATTACTTCCGATTGGCAGCAGCTCGACGCATCAGCATGCTGTCGCGCCAGGCCATGCGCTCCTCGCGCTGGTCGACACGCAGGGCTGTGCGTCGCTCTTTTTCCACCCGATCGATCAGCGCGTCGCTATAGCCGCGTGGACGCGCCTGCTGTGCGATCTCGTGATACAGCGGCCCGTAGCGTTTCATGTAGTCGCGAATGCCGCCGGGCGCATTCAAGTCGATCGTCTCCATCGGCCCCATGAAGCTCCAGCGCGCGCCCAAGCCATGCTTGATCGCCTTATCGAGATCATCGCTGTTGACGTAGCCGTCCTCGATCAGAGCGAAAGCTTCGTTGAGCAGTGCCGCCTGCAAGCGGTTGACGATGAAGCCGGCGATCTCGCGCTCGAGCACGATCGGGATTTGGCCGGCGCCGGCGAGCAGTTCGCGGGTGCGTTCAACCACTGCGGCATCGGTCCAAGGTGCAGGTACGATCTCGACCAGCGGGATCAAAGACGGCGGATTGATCGGATGCGATACCAGGCAGCGCTCGCGATGGGCCAGTTCTTCGGTAAAGCGCGAGGCAGCGATGCCGGAGGTTGAACTGGCCAGAATCGTTTCGGGCGCTGCCGTCTCGTCAAGCTTGGCAAAGATCGCTTTCTTGGCGGCCACCGTTTCCGGTACGTTTTCCTGGACGTAGACCGCACCGCTCAGCGCATCGATAAGATCGCCAGTTGCTTGAACACGGGCGGCGATTGTTTCCGCCGCCTCGTCCACGATGCCGTTGCGATGCAGATCAGTCAGCGTTTGGCTGATCTGACGCGGGGCGCTGTCGAGAGCGGCGGCCTGACTGTCGTACAGCGCGACTTCATGGCCAGCGCGGGCGAATACGATCGACCAGCCGCGACCGACCAGGCCGGCGCCGATGATAGCAATCTTGCTCACAATATCTCCTCTTATGAATGTTTTTCCACTGGATAGGGGTGTGCTCAAAACACACCCAAATGGCCCGCGGTTTCCGATAGGGGATCCGGTGACGAATGGCTTGCAGGGCAAGTCATCACGAAAGCTCAGCTGCCTTTTCGGCATCCAACAATTCGGCGTCTACAGGATCAACGGTTTCGAGTTCCAAGCTGCTTTCGCGAATGGCCCGTCGATCAGCCGCGGGCAGACCCGTGTCTGTGATGATGAGATCGAAATCCTCGAGTGCGCAGGCGCAGAACATGCCGAAACGGCCATATTTTGAGCTGTCGGCCAGCAGCACGCGTTTTGATGCGATGCTCAGCAATTGCTGCTTGACCAGGATCTTCGATTCATTGGGCGTCGTGACGCCGCGACCCAGATGCCACGAACTGCTGCTCAGAAAAGCGATATCCAAATTGATGTGGCGAAGGAACTCCACCACCGAAGGACCGACGGTCGAGTAGTTGTCGTGGCTGACGCGCCCCCCCGCGTGGAAGATTTCGATGTGCGGATAATTAGACAGTAGCGACGAGATACGGAAGTTATTTGTTACTACCGACAGATCCTGGCGGTCGGTGATCAGGCGCGCGGTTTCGTAGGTCGTGGTGCCCGCATCGAGATAGACCGACAGCCCGTTGTGAATCATGGCGGCGGCCCGGCGGGCAATCGCTTGCTTCGCGTTAATGTGAGATGCGGCCTTTTCGTGCCAGCCCGGTTCGCGACGGAAATGTGCGGCTAGCCGCACGCCACCGGAGACCGCCAGGACACGGCCCTGCTGTTCGAGCTGCTGAATATCGCGGCGCACAGTCATGTGCGATACGCCGAGCAATTCGGTCAGTTCATTGATGCCAAGCACCGGCTGCTCGCCGAGCAGTTCTACGAGATAGTCGCGTCGCTTGGTCGGAATCACGTTGCCCTCAGAAATGATTCGGTCCGAAGTTGGTGCCATTTACTCGGACCCATTTGATGATGATCGGTATAACCGCGAAACGTTAAAATATGTGAAAAATAACGAATCCGAACATCAGGAATGAGGATGATCGGTCCATGGCGAAAATACAACGTCTGATCTTTATCCTTTGGTATTAATACAAACGCCGCATGTAAGCGAAATAAAATACGATGTCATGTCTGTATTGCTAAAGGCTGCCTACGAGCGATACCTGTTAATAGGTGTGACGTAGTAAGTATCCCCCGGCAAAGCCGGGGGATACTTACTTTAACGCCGCGTCTGATGAGGGCTGTAATACCTGGACCCGCAACTGATCGAGCAACCGCCCGGCCAATTGCCGCATGAAATCGGCGAATGACGCCTTGGCCAGTGGTTTGTGAAACGGTTTGTAGGCGACGGGCGTGTCGAACAACGCGTTATATTCGCGCTGGCAATCGGCCAGACTGTCCAACGACCGGGTGGCAAACGCCTATAATAGACTCACGGTCAGACGCCAGGGCGTGATCTGGCGACGGCGCAGGCACAGCCCCGTGTCGCGACCCAGCGTATCCACGGTATCCGATGCCATCAGCTGTTTGAACTGCGCGATCCATGCGTTAAGTTGATCTCGTCCCATTCGTATCTCTTTGCCGGAGGTTGTTTGTTGATGTCCAGCTTGGAGATCGAATGGGACTTTGAAAATAATTTCAATCGAACCAATGACTAAAAATCAGCCGATTGATCGGCGACCGCTATCCAGAGGGGCGCGCCACTAAGTACTTACCTATGAAGCGTGCCTATGAACAATGCTCGAAGACCGTCCAGCTGCATGCAGCGAGAGAATTACAGCTTAAATTAAAAGTGATTCTGTCTTGACACTTGGGTCCACTTTACTTGAGACCGGCATTAGGACGCTGGCCGTTCTGGTGGCCAGTTATCCCACGGCGCACGACCTCGGCAGACTTGTCCAGTACGACTATCTCACGGTGCACTCGGCTGACGCGGGCGGCCCATCCAGTCTCCATCCCCCTCTGCCGCTTCGTTCAGGAGAACTCTTGGTACGGCGCGGCTTGGTACAGGCTGGGCTACGTCTTATGATCAGCCGCTTTCTTGTAAGCCGCGCGCCACATGCCCAAGGGATCTTATACCAGGCTGAGGAGGCTGCAGGGCCCTTTCTGGATAATATGCGCGCCCCCTATATCGTCGCACTCCGTGAGCGGGCGGAATGGGCGGCCTCAGTCTTTGACCCGCTGGAGCCGGCCGCCCTCGATGCAATGGTGAACCGGCTATTCAAGGCGTGGACAGTTGAATTCCAGCCTGTTCAGCTAGCGACGCACGGAGACCTTTTCTAGTGAGTGGTTTTCGTCTGCGCTTCCTCGGCTATTTCGGTCCCAACAAAGATCCGGCCACGTTGGAATTCCATCCTGGACTGAACGTTATATGCGGAGCGTCGGAAACCGGCAAATCGCTTATAGCAGAAAGCATCGACTTCATGCTTGGCCAGGAGAACCCAGTACGAGATATCCCGGAACTCGCCGGGTATGACCGAATACGCTTGGCACTTGAGAGCGCCGGGTGGCCACCATTGACGCTGGATCGGAGCGTCGAGGGCGGGAACTTTCTCGCGTATGAAGAGTTGCTCTTTAGCGGCTCGCCGCAAACCGAGCCAAACTCGCTCAGGTATAAACACAGTGGCGCGCGCCGCGACACTGTTTCTTTTGAGCTCCTTCAGCGTGCGAATCTGGAGGGGAAAACTGTTCGCAGGAAGAAGGCGGGTGACACGCGATCACTAAGCTTTCGGGATCTCGCACGCCTTTGCGTCGTCACCGAAGAGGAGATTCAGAAACGCAGAGACAGGGCAGAGCCGGGGGATACTTACTCTTTTTATTGCGAATTTCCCGAGGCTGACTCATATGGGCGTAGGCCGATTGCTGCGTCGGGGCATAGCCCGCGCAAGCGATAAATAGAATGACCTGACTATAGAGCGATGTAGAAGAGCGAGGATTGATCTGAGTCAATCGAAGCAGGGGAATGGGCCGTGACAGGTGCGGCTGGGTCGGGATCATGGAATAACGGCAGCGGCTGGCGAAATCGGCATAGGCGGTGTGGTCTTATTGGGCCAGGCCGCGGAATAAGGGAAACCGCGTGACATCCCAAAGCGGGTCCGTTGGCGTCTCGATCAGAGCCGCGGCTGGGTGTGCTCTCTTGATAGCTGTTTTACCGGGTTGTGGCCGCTACGAAGAGGGTCCACACCTAAAAGCTATAGAGAGAAGCGCCCAGGTGGACCGGAATTGATCAGGATCAACACATAGGGCCCATCGCTCGGTGCTTACTGGAACTGTTTTAAGTAGAGCGGGCCAGGAGGGCACGATGCTTTTCAATCATGTTCTAGTGCCGTTAGACGGCTCACATATGGCCGAAAGAGCCTTGAGCCAAGCGCAACGGCTGGTCAAGACGGCCGGTGGCGAACTCCATTTGCTGCAAGTCGTGCCGACACGATCCGAAGAAGGGAGCTGTCAAGTGGATCCGTTGGACTGGCGCATGCAGCATGCGAAGGCACTAAGTTATCTCAACGGACTCGTCGAGCGTCTGTCCGGCGAGGGCACACGCGTGACGGCACATGTCGAAGACGGCGACCCGGTGCAACAGATACTCGAGTTTGCAAAACGGGATGGCACGGATCTGATTGTTCTGAGCGCCTGCGGCCGCGGTGGCCTCAGCCGATTTCATCTCGGCGGCACCGTGCAAAAGGCGATGCGCCGAACACATACATCGGTTTTTATCAGCCATGCGATGCAGGAAACCGGGCTTCCCGGCAGGTCCGCGTACCGGCGTGTGCTGTTACCGCTCGACGGTTCCTGTCGTGCCGAGTGGGCGGTGCACCAGATCGCCGCTCTCATGCGCGACACCGATGCCGAATTGATCCTTTTGCACGTGGTCGTTATGTTGGACGAGCTGTCGCCCGCGTTGATGACCGGAGACATCGCCTCCTTACGAAAAAACATGCTCGCCGAAGAGTTGCGGGTTGGACAAGACTATCTCAAGGAAGTGCGTGGTCACCTGCAGCACGGCTTGAATATAACCACGCGCGTCGTGCGCGCCCCCAGTGCGGCCCGGGAAATTGTGCGCATGGCCAATAGTGAAGCCGTGGATATGATCGCACTCACGGCACATGGCGCTGCCGGTGAATCGAGCTGGGCGCTGGGCAGCGTCGCGGACGCCGTGGTAGGCCACAGCATGCAGTCGGTGCTGTTATTCCAGGATTTGCCAGACGAACATCCGACAGCCGGCCAGATTACAGAAACTGCGCGCTGCCGGTCCGGCCTCTTCTGCGATGTCTAGTCGTCTTTCTGACTCGGCCATGGTGTGCTGGAGCTGGCCGAATGGTTGAGCCTTTGCCAGCGCCTCGGACTCGGCTTGATCACGATCTAGGCAAGCCTTCCGCTAATGCACACACTGCGGAGCGCGATGAGCTCGCAGCGCTTGCCGACAGCCACCAGAACGCGTCCGCAACAGATGCGCCGCCCAATCTCAAGGCCGTACTGGCAGCGCTGGAAACCCGCTATGAGGCCGTCTACGCGCGTATCGCCGAACGCGTCGCTGCCGGTACGAAGGGCAGCCGCACCGAGGAATGGCTGCTCGACAACTGGCACGTTGTCCAGAAGGCGCTTGCACAGGTACGCGAAAGCCTGCCCAGGATGTTTCTCCGTCAATTGCCGCAGTCGGCGAGCCCAACGGGCAGGCCCGACCTGCGCGTGCGGCTGTTGGCGCGCGAACTGGTAGCCCTTTCCGGAGACCAGCCGATCGACATTAATCTGATCGTAGATCAGGTGAGTCGGTATCAGAACGTTTGTGTGTTGACCATCGGCGAAATCTGGGCGTTACCCGCAGTACTTCGCTGGGTGCTGCTGGAAGCGTTGATCCGATCGGCGGAAACCGCGCTTTCGCTGGTCCCGTCTGCTGCTATGCAGGACGAAGACAATTCGCCGATTTCGGGTGTCGCCGAGGTGATTCGCGGTCTTCGCGCTCTGGAAAGCAGGGACTGGGGCGACTTCGCGGAATCGCTGATGCCGGTCGAGCAGATTCTGCGGGAGGATCCAGCCGGCGCGTATGCGTCGATGAATTTTGCGTCTCGCGACCGCTATCGCAAGGCCGTCGAAGCGTTCGCGAGACGCGCGCGCAAGTCGGAACTGGCGGTCGCACGCGCCACGCAACAGTGCGCGCTGGCTGCGACGGGCGAGGATTATCGCCGGCACGTTGGCTATTACCTGATCGACGACGGGCGAACCCAGCTCGCGGCAACGCTTGATTGCAGCCGGTGCGCCCAGGGTTTCGAACCCTCGTCCCGCGCCGCCACGGCGATTTATCTGGCGGGCCTGGCGGGATTTGCGCTGCCGTTATGGCTGGGGTTGGGTTTCTTTTTGGTGCTGAACAACACTGCAGGCTGGCTAACTGCCCTGACGATGACGCTGGCCGCGGCACCGCTGGCAGGACTCGCCAACGCGCTGCTGCAGGGTTTGATCACGCATAGTCTGGCGCCGCGACGACTGTCGAAGTTGGATTTCAGCGAGGGCATTCCAGAAGCGTTCAAGAGTGCGGTTGTCGTGCCGGCAATATTTGGCGGTGTCGAGGATATCGATCCGCTGCTGGATCGTATCGAGCTCAACTATCTCAATAACGATGATCGCAACCTCGTTTATGTGTTGCTGGGCGATTTCGCCGATGCATCGACGCGCGAGCGCAGTGACGATGAGGCGATTGTCGATGCCATCCGCACGCGGCTGAACGCACTCAATCAACGCCGTGCGCGAACCGGCGATGCCCACGGACCGTTTGTTGCCCTGCATCGTCGACGCGAGTGGAATGCAGCCCAGAACTGCTGGATGGGCTGGGAGCGCAAGCGTGGCAAATTGCTGGCATTCAATCGCCTGATCCTGGGTGATGACCGGCATCGCTTCGAGACGATCGCCGGCGACGACCGAGCGCTGGCCGGTATCCGCTATGTCATTACTCTCGATGCGGATACCGGCATGCCGCCCGGCGCGGCACGCGTGCTCGCAGGGACCATGGCGCATCCGCTCAACCACGCCGTGGTGGATACGGCCAGTGGCCGGGTCAGCCGCGGCTATGCGTTTCTCCAGCCACGGCTCGACACCGATCCGGTAACGACGGTTCATAATCGGTTTACCCGCATTTTCGCCGGTGATACCACCGTGGATCTGTATGCGCATGCGGTATCTGATGCCTACCAGGATCTGTTCGGAGAAGGCATCTTCGTCGGCAAGGGGCTTTATGATCCGCGCGTGGTCGATTACGTGCTCGGCCAGCGTATCCCGGAGAACGCGCTGCTCAGTCATGACCTGCTCGAAGGCAGTTTCGGCCGTACCGCATTGGTTACGGATACCTGCTTCTACGAGAATTTTCCGCCCAATCTGTTGACGTTTTTTCACCGCTCGCATCGCTGGATACGCGGCGACTGGCAGCTATTGCCATGGTTAACGCGCCGGATGCGCCTGGCTGACGGTTCGCAAGAGCGCAACCCGCTGTCCGGTATCCAGCGCTGGCGGATCATCGACAATCTGCGTCGCAGCCTCATGGCACCGTGTCTTGTTGCTTTGTTCTGCATCGGCTGGAGTGACGCATTGCCGGGCCCGGCCTGGGTATGGACACTGCTGATTCTTGCCGTGGCCGCCGAGCCGATCTGGGCCGATCTTCTGGCGCTGGCTTGGCGAAGCACCGCTGATTGGCGACAAGCGCCGCGCCACGCGCGCGAGACCCCAGTCTGGTTGCACCAGCGTCTGCGGCGCTGGCTGCTGACAGTGAGTCTATTGCCTTACGAGAGCCGGGTCGTGCTCGACGCCATCGGGCGCACGCTGTACCGCCTGATGGCCTCGCGGCAGAATCTGCTCGAATGGCGATCGGCTCATCATGTGCAGCGTGCCCTGGGCGACGGCTTTGTACCCGCGGCGATTGCGCGCGAGATGTGGATATCGCCGGCGTGCGCACTCGCGATCGGTGCACTGCTGCTAGTGTTTTTTCCATATGCGCTGTGGCCGGCGGCGCCGCTGCTGCTGGCATGGCTGCTGGCCCCGGCGCTGGTGTACGGCATCAGTCGGCCGTTGTCTGAAAACACGCCTAGGCTGTCTCCATCCGAACAGCAGGCGTTGCGCGATGTCGCCCGCAAAACGTGGTTTTTCTTCGAGCGTTTCATGGGGCCGGACGACCACTGGCTGCCGCCCGACAACTATCAGGAGGAGCCACGCGTTGTGCTGGCTCGGCGTACATCGCCTACCAATATTGGCATGGGTTTGCTGGCGACATTGAGCGCGTTCGATCTGGGCTATATCGACCTGTTGTCGTTGCTGGCACGCCTGAACAGCAGTTTCGAGCAGATAAAGCTATTGGAGCGCTATCGGGGCCATTGGCTGAACTGGTATGAAACGAGCGATCTGCGTTCCATGCCGCCGCGCTATGTGTCGACCGTGGATAGCGGCAACCTCGCGGCATCGCTGATGACGCTCTCGCGCGGTCTGGAGCAACTCCGGCATCAGCCCATCGTTGCCAGCCAGTTGCTGGTCGGGGTCTGCGATACGCTGATCGTGCTCGAATCGTTGTCAAAGCCCGCGGCGGCCCGTCAACTGTCGGCGGCGGGAGAACGATGGGCAGTGGCGATTCGCGATTGTCGCAGCGCAATCGCGGAACGGGCAGCCGACGACGGTTGGACCTTGCTGGATCGCCTCGCCGATGAATACCTGCCTGCGCTGCAAACCCGGTTGCTGGCAGTAGTCGACGCGGCCGAGCCCGCGTTCAGCGTGGAGCGGCTCACGCAGCTGCAGCAGTGGCTCGAAGAACTGCGCCGCCAGGCAACCCATGCACGCGAGTCCGGGAATCGGTTATTGCCGTGGCGTCGACTGGTACAAGACCCGCCCGATCTTTATCGCGATGAAGGCACGCGAGACCCGCATGCGGGCAAGCACTGGGACGAGATCTGTCACACTCTTTCGCAACCGGTCACGCTCGAAAACTGTGCAGAATCAGCTGCGGCCGCACGGGCATCGCTCGAACAGGTTGACGCCGCGCTGGATGCGCTCGGCTGCGCCGACGAGACACGCACACAGGCCAGGGCCTGGCATAAGCAGCTGCGCGATGCGTTGCAGGCTGGCGAACAGGCAGCGAACGCGCAGCTGAGCGAACTGCAACAGTTAATTACGCAAGCCGATGCCTGGGTCGCGGCTATGGATTTTGGGTTTCTCTACGATCGGGCCCGCCATCTGTTCCGGATCGGCTATAACGTTGACGACGCCAGAGTCGACAGCAATTACTATGATCTGCTCGCCTCCGAGGCCCGGTTGACCGGATTCGTCGCCATCGCCAAGGGCGATGTGCCAAGTCAGCACTGGCTGCATTTGGCTCGTCCCTTCAGCCGGGTTCACGGACAGGTCGTGCTCATGTCCTGGGGGGCAACGCTGTTCGAATACCTGATGCCGGTATTGCTCATGACCACGCCACCGGGCAGTCTCATGGGCCGGGCCTGCCGCAGCGCGATCAAGGTGCAGACAGATTTTGTCGCATCGAAAAGGCTGCCCTGGGGCATTTCGGAATCGGGTTACTACCAGCTCGATTCACAGGCCAATTACCAGTATCGCGCGTTCGGCGTTCCCGGACTGGGATTCCGTCGCGATCTTGGCGATCAGCTGGTCGTTTCTCCCTATTCGTCGATCATGGCGCTGCCGTTTGCGCCCGACGCGGTAGTCGAGAATCTGCGCATGCTGGAACAGCTCGGCGCGATGGGCCAATACGGCTTCTATGAAGCGATCGACTATGGGCGCAGCGATCTGGAAGGGCCGCGCCGGGCGCACATCGTGCGTTCCTACATGAGTCATCACCAAGGCATGGCATTGCTGGCGCTCAACAACTTCGTCAACAGCGAGATCATGCCCCAGCGTTTCAACAGCGATACGCGCGTCGCGCGATTGGCCACATTGCTGCATGAGCAACCACCGGTCTCGCCGCCGGCCATGCGGCCTTGGGCTGGAGCCCAACCGGCCCATACCTTCAGAGCCGCTATGCCGCTGGTGTCGTGGCAGCCGGCGCGCGGGCATATGCTGCGCGAATACAATCTGCTGTCGAACGGCGTTTTGTCGTCGCTGCAAGGTGCGGATGGCAGCGGCGGCAGCCAGTGGCAGGGCATTGCGCTCACGCGCTGGTCGGCGGACGGGACTCGCGATACCCAGGGTCACTGGTGCTACGTCAAGGATTTGCAGGACAACGCCGTGACCTCGGTCGGCTTCGAGCCCAGCACCGGTGATTCTGACACCACGCGAACCCTATTCGCGCCTCACCAGGTGGAATATCAGCGCCGTGCGCTCGCGTTGTTCTGTCATCTGCGTATCGGTCTGTCATCGCAGCACGACGTGGAAGTACGTCAATTGGTCATCAAGAATGAAAGCGGGCGACGCCGGCAACTGCTGATCGGCACGTATGCCGAAGTCGTCCTGGCACCGCCGGCCGACGATTTGCGCCATCCGGCATTCGTGAAGCTGTTCGTGGAAACCCGCTATCTGGCGGAGAGTCAGACTCTGCTGTACCGGCGTCGTCCCAGAGGGGCGGACGAAAAGCCGGTCTATCTGGCGCACACGTTGCGGGTCTCCCCAGAGACGTCCCATAGCGTGCGCTGGGAAACCGATCGCGAGCACTTTCTTGGCCGCGGCGGGTCGCCGAGCGCACCGCAAGCCCTGGCTGCATCTACATCCGGGCTGTCGGGCTTCGGCAATACCAGCGGCACGGTGCTCGATCCGGTCCTGGCCACGGGCGTCGAACTGGAACTGGCCCCCTATGCTGCCACGACGATCACTTACATCACCGGCGTCGGTCGGGTGCGTCAGGAGGTGCTCGATGCCGTTCGCGCCTACCACGCGCCGTCGCGCGCGCAGTGGGTATTCGAGCAGGCGCGCATGCAGTCCGAGCAGCTGCTCGGCGACCTGGGGATCGAGCCATGGGCGGTCGAGTGGATGATGACGCTGTTGTCTGCATTGATGGTTCCGATTCCGGCCTTGCGAGCCCCCAGCAATCTGTTGGCCCGCAGTGCCCGAATTCAGGACAGCCTCTGGGGCCGCGGAATTTCCGGCGATCACCCGATTCTGCTGGTTCGGATACACAGCGTCGGCGACGCCGCGTTCGCGCGGCAACTGCTGCAGGCCCATGCATTCTGGAATGTGCGCGGCCAGCCAGTGGATCTGGTGTTGACTGACGAGAGTCCCGGGGGCTATGTGCAGCCGGTGCGCGACCGATTGCAGCAGTTGATCGCCGAAGTCCAGAGCGATACGCCGCGTGTGATCGTCGGTGATGTGCGCGTGCTTTCCGGCCCTGAGCTTTCGGAACACGATCGCGTGCAGCTTTGGTCCGCCGCGCAGGTGATCCTGGACGCGTCGGCTGGCACGATCGCCCATCAGCTCAATCCGGCGCGAACGCATGCGGCGGCATTGCCACCGTTTGTCGCTGTGGGTTCTGGGATCGGAACCCGGCCGGCCACGCAGGCGTTGATGCGTCCGAACGATCTTGAATTCGACAACGGGTTCGGCGGGTTCGCCGACAACGGCCGCGAATACGTAATTCACCTCGAGGCCGGTCAGCGGCCACCTGCGCCGTGGTCGAACGTGATCGCCAACCCAGGGTTTGGCTGTCTGGTCACCGATGCCGGGTTGGGGTGCACCTGGGCCGGTAACAGCGGCGAGAACCGATTGACGCCCTGGACCAACGATCCGGTGCGCGATCCGCCCAGCGAGGTGCTGTATCTGCGCGACGAGGAAACCGCGCAAGTCTGGTCGCCGACCCCTGGCCCACGGCCGACCGATGGCGCCTATCAGATTCGCCACGGAGCCGGTTACACGCTTTATCGACATCATTGCCATGGTCTGGAACAGATGCTGCGCGTGAGCGTCGAGCGAGAACAGCCGGTCAAACTGGTGCGGCTTAGTCTGACCAACCACTGGCCGTGGACCCGGCGGATCACGGCGACGTATTACGCCGAATGGGTGTTGGGAACCTCGCGCGCGCAAACCGCAGCGCATATCGTCACGGAATACGAGAGTGATTCGGGCGTGATGCTGGCTCGCAACGCGTTCACGCGCGACAGTCAGCCGGGCGTGGCGTTTCTCACCGCGAGCCAACGCGCCCATGGAGTGACCAGCGATCGCAGCGAATTTCTGGGTAGTTCGGGTGGTGTCGATGCGCCCGCGGCGATGTTTCGGATCGGCCTGTCCGGTCGGGTCGAGTCGGGCCGCGACAGTTGTGCGGCCTATCAAATCCACGTCAATCTGCCGCCAAACGCCCGCTGCGAGTTCTATTTCGTGCTCGGCCAGGGCCGGGACCGCGAAACCGCACTGGCATTGGCCAGGCAGTTCAGCAACCCCGAGGCGGCAGCGCGCGCCGAGTCGAGTCTGGCGGAGTTCTGGGACGACCACCTGGCCCGGCTGCAGATTCATACCCCGGATCGGGCGACCGACCTGATGGTCAACCGCTGGTTGCCGTATCAACTGCTGTCGTGTCGCTACTGGGGGCGCAGCGGCTATTATCAATCGAGCGGCGCATTTGGTTTTCGCGACCAGCTGCAGGACGTGCTGGCGCTGCTGTGGACCCGGCCGGAATGGACACGCGCCTATATTCTCAAGTCCGCCTCGCGTCAGTTTCCCGAAGGCGACGTATTGCACTGGTGGCATGAGCAGCCGTTGCGAGGCGTTCGTACGCGCTGCTCGGACGATCTGTTGTGGCTCCCGTACGCGACAGCGCAGTACGTCGCGGCCACTGGCGACGATACGATCCTGGACCAGAACGTGCTCTATCTAGACGGCGAGCCACTCGCTGACGACGAAGCAGAACGTTATACCGAGTATGCCGAGGGATCGCTCGAAGGAACGCTCTACGAGCATTGCTGGCATGCGATAGAGCGGGCCGCGCAGATGGGCGTGCACGGGCTGCCGCTGATCGGCGATGGTGACTGGAACGACGGCTACAACCGTATCGGCGTCGGCGGGCAGGGGGAAAGCGTCTGGCTGGCCTGGTTTGTCATCCGCGTATGCCGTGATTTTGCTCCGTTGTGTACACGGCGTGGCGATACATCGCGTGCACGGCGTTACGCCGAACTGGCGACGACCGTCGAACGCCAGGTCGAGGCGACGGCCTGGGATGGTGCCTGGTACCGGCGTGCCTATTTCGACGACGGCACGCCGCTGGGCTCGGCCGATAACGATGAGTGCCAGATTGATCTGATGGCCCAAACTTGGGCGGTACTCGCCAGAGACGAATTCAGCGAAATGTCCCGTGCCCGCGCAGTCCAGGCTATGGCATCGGTCGATGCCCGGTTGGTAGAGGGCGAGGCCCGCCTGATCCGGTTGTTGGACCCGCCGTTCGACCGCAGCGAAATGGAGCCCGGCTATATCAAGGGTTATCCCCCAGGTATCCGCGAGAACGGTGGACAATATACCCACGGGGCGGCGTGGATCGTATGGGCGGCAGCGGCCCTGGGCGATGGCGATCGCGCCTGGCATTTGTTTTCGCTGCTCAACCCGATTCATCGAGCAGCCGATGCCGACAGCGCGGCGCGCTATCGGGTTGAACCGTACGTGCTGGCCGGCGATATCTATGGTGTGGATCCGCATATCGGGCGCGGCGGCTGGACCTGGTACACGGGATCCGCTGGCTGGTTATTCCGCGGCGCGCTGGAAGCGTTACTGGGCCTCAAACGCCGCGGCGCTGTCCTAGAAATCGATCCCTGCCTGCCCGCTGCCTGGCACGGCTTCTCGGTGAGTCTGCGTCACGGCGATAGCCGTTACGAGATCGAGGTCGAGATCTCCCCGAGCGCTTTCAGCAAGGCGCCCTGCGTGATGGTGGATGACGAGTTGATTGCGGACACCCGCTTGCCGCTGATCGACGACGGCACAAGCCATCGGGTGGTAATCAGCGTCTGCCGCCCGCCAACCACGCACGCCTGATTCGCTGGCCTGACGTTCGCAGGTCACGCGCTGGGAATTGATCGAAATCAACACGCTGGCCGCGCGTTTGCGGCTTAATGCTGCCGTCGCTTGAATTGCGCTGAGGCGCCCGATGAATAATTCGAAGGCAATCTTAACGTCAGCGTCTTGTCGCGCGACTGGGCAGCTCCGGAGGCTTGGCCAAAGCCTCTGGCTCGACAGCATTTCGCGCTCGCTGGTGACCCAGGGCACGCTCGCCCGATATATCGAGTTGTACGCTGTGACGGGGCTGACATCGAACCCAACGATCTTCGATCAGGCTATTGGCCATACCGACAGCTATGACGAGGCAATTCAACAAAAAACGACAGCGGGCAATCTAGCGAAGCAGTGTTCTTCGAACTCGCGCTGGAGGATTTGACGCGAGCTGCCGATCTGCTGCGTCCGATACACGATGCCACCGATGGTGGGGATGGCTGGGTATCGCTGGAAGTCTCGCCCCTGCTGGCCGGTGATGCCCAGGGCACAATACAAAGTGCGATCGAACTGCACGCGCGGGCGCAGCGACCCAATCTTTTCATCAAGATACCGGGCACACCCGAAGGTATTCCGGCGATCGAGGAGTCGATCTTTGCCGGTGTGCCGATCAACGTCACGTTGCTGTTCTCGTCGGCACATTACTTTGCGGCAGCCGAAGCCTACATACGCGGTATCGAAAGACGCATTCAGGCGGGCCGCGACCCGCGCATCGCGTCGATCGCGTCAATTTTTGTCAGTCGCTGGGACAAGGCCGTGGCCGACACGGTGCCGGGCGAGCTTCGAAACAGGCTCGGAATCGCGGTCGCCAAACGGGCCTACCGGGACTATCGAGAACTATTGGCATCACCACGCTGGCAGACACTCGCCGCTGCGGGCGCGAGCCCGCAACGGCTGTTATTCGCGAGCACGGGAACAAAGGATCCAGATGCCTCGGATACCTTGTATGTCGAAGCGCTGGCCGCACCGGATACCCTCAATACTATGCCGGAAAAGACCCTGCATGCGTTCGCGGATCACGGACAACTGCACGGTGCGTTGGCGAGCGATGGCGGCGATAGCGACGCCATGCTGGCACGATTTCGACTGGCCGGCGTCGACGTGAATGCTCTGGCGCTCACATTGCAGCGTGAAGGTGCTCAATCGTTCGTCGAGTCCTGGCAAGCGCTATTGCAGCGTATCGCCGAAAAAAGCGGGGGCCGGCATGACACGGTTCAAGCCCTATGCGTCGGATGATTCGATGGCGGTCTCGCTGACCGAACGGGCGGCGTGGTGTGCGCTTCAGCAACATTCCGATACGCTCGGCGAACGTCATCTGTGCGAGCTGTTTGCCGAAGACCCGGGGCGTGGCGAGCGTCTGAGTGCCGAGGCAGTCGGTTTGTATCTGGATTATTCCAAGCAGCGCGTTACCGACGAAACGTTGCGGCGACTGATCGAACTCGCTTCAGATTGTAAAGTGCCCGATCGTATCCAGGCGATGTTTGCGGGCGAGTGCATCAACGTCAGCGAACAACGTGCCGCGCTGCACGTGGCGTTGCGTGCGCCAGCCGGCGAATCGTTCGAGCTGTACGGGAAGGCCGTAGTGCCTCAAGTGCATGCAGTGCTCGATCATATGGCGAGTTTCTACACTCGTATATATAACGGCGGCTGGACGACCGACTATCCCAACGGGAGTTGGATCGGCCATACCGGCCGGCCGATCCGCAATATCGTCAATATTGGAATTGGCGGGTCGAATCTTGGGCCGACGATGGCTCATGATGCGCTGCGCGCCTATCGCGGGCCTGACCTGACGTTTCGGTTTGTCTCCAACGTGGACGGTTCGGATTTTATCGAGGCCACGCGCGATCTCGATCCCGCCGAAACGTTGTTCATCATTTGTTCCAAGAGCTTTACTACGCTCGAGACGATGAGCAACGCCCGCGCTGCCCGCGCCTGGTGCCTGCGCGCGCTAGAAGACGGCAACGCGGTGGCTAAACATTTCGTGGCGGTATCGAGCAACGTCGAGGCCGTGCGCAAATTCGGAATTGACACCAGAAATATGTTCCGGCTGTGGGACTGGGTCGGTGGCCGCTACTCGATGGATTCGGCGATCGGTCTGTCCACGATGCTGGCGATCGGACCGGACAATTTCCGCGCCATGCTCGCCGGCTTTCATGCGATGGATTGTCATTTTCGCAACGCGCCGCTGGAACATAATTTGCCGATATTGCTGGGACTGCTCACGGTCTGGAATACGAACTTACTCAAAGCCGAAAGCGTCGCGGTGCTGCCTTATGCTCACGATCTCCAACGCTTCCCTGCCTATCTGCAGCAACTCACTATGGAGAGCAACGGCAAGCAGGTCACGCGCGATGGCCGACGCGTGGACTATTCGACCGGTCCCATTTATTGGGCGAGCCAGGCACCGACGCCCAGCATTCCTTCGCCCAGCTCCTCCATCAGGGTACGCGGCTCGTTGTCTGTGATTTTATCGGCTTCTGCCGTCCAGTGAGTCGGCTGGCGGAGCAGCACGACCTGCTCATGGCCAACCTGTTTGCCCAAAGCGAGGCACTGGCCTTCGGCAAAACAGCCGAACAACTCATCGCAGAGGGCGTGCCAACAAGCGAACGGCCAGCACGGGTTTGAGGGCAACCGCCCGAGCAGTACGATCCTCGCCGAAAAGCTGGATCCATACACCCTCGGCGCGCTGGTCGCGCTCTATGAGCACAGCGTATTCGTGCAAGGCGCGATCTGGGACATCGATTCATTCGATCAGTGGTGCGTGGAGTTGGGCAAGACACTGGCCAGCCGAATGGCGAGCGAGATCGACGCGACACAGGATACAAAACTCGCTCGCGACAGCTCCACCAACACCTTGATCCGTCGGTATCGGCGGATTCGAGGTCTGCCGTCATGAGTACCATGAGGTGTCCCTCGACAAGCAGTCCGACGCCGCCTGAGCGATTGATCGACGTATCCGAACTTCTCGATGCCTACGTCGATCTACGCCCAGATCCTGCGGTCGCGGCGCAGCGTGTTGTCTTCGGCACGTCCGGCCACCGCGGGATTGCTGTCGAGCGCAGCTTCAACGAATGGCACGTACTGGCAATCAGCCAGGCGATCTGTGACTACCGGGACCGGCAGAATATCGACGGGCCGCTTTTTCTGGGGATCGATACGCATGCGTTGTCGGCGCCGGCTCGTGACAGTGTACTCGTCGTACTCGCCGCCAACGATGTCGATGTGATGTTGGCGGGCGAATCCGAATATACCCCCACACCCTCGATTTCGCTGGCGATTCTCGACTATAACCGGGGCCGAACGAGCGGCCTGGCTGATGGCATTGTCCTTACCCCATCGCATAACCCACCTGCCTATGGCGGTTTCAAGTACAACCCGCCCCACGGCGGGCCGGCGGGGCAGACCGTCACGGATCGTATCCAGGATGCAGCGAACCGATATCTCGAGAGCGGCCTGAACGGCGTAAAACGCATGCCGTTGAGAACCGCGCGTGGCGAGGGCACGGTTCATCGGTACGACTATCTCACGGCCTATGTCGAGGATCTGCGCCACGTCATCGACATGCCGGCCATACGTACTGCCGGGCTTCGTCTGGGCGTCGACCCACTGGGCGGCGCGGGAGTGCACTACTGGGCCCGAATCGCCGACACCTACGCTCTCGATCTTGACATCGTGAATACCCAGGTCGACCCCACTTTCGCCTTCATGCCGGTCGATTGGGACGGCGCCATCCGCATGGATCCGTCGTCATCCCGTGCGATGCAGCGGCTGATCGATTTGAAGACGCGCTACGACGTCGCCTTCGCCTGCGACACCGACCACGACCGGCACGGCATCGTAACCCATGCCGGACTGATGCCCTCGAACCACTATCTCTGCGTGCTCGCCGATTATCTATTCCGTCATCGGATCCAATGGGCCGCTGATGCCGCCGTGGGCAAGACCGTGGTTAGTACCGCCCTGATCGATCGTGTGGTCGAGCGACTCGGGCGTAAACTTTACGAAGTGCCGGCCGGCTTCAAGTGGTTTGTAGGCGGCTTGTTGGATGCGCGCCTGGCATTCGGCGGCGAAGAAAGTGCGGGTGCGACGTTCAGCCGGTTCGACGGTAGGGTCTGGACCACAGACAAGGACGGAATCGTAGCCGCGCTCGCATCCGCCGAGATCGGCGCGCGCAGCGGCCGCGATCCAAGTGAATACTATGACGAGCTCGTGCAAGAACTAGGCGGTGGGTCGTTCGCGGAGCGAATCGAAGCTCCCGCAAACGCGCAACAAAAACACCGACTGGCGAATCTCTCGCCGCGCCAGATGACAGGCACCGAACTCGCCGGTGATGCCATCGAAAACGTGATCGACCGAGCCCCGGGCAATAGCGCCCGGATTGGTGGCATCAAGGTCACCACCGCGCACGGCTGGTTTGCGGCGCGCCCCTCCGGCACCGAAGACCTGTACAAGATATATGCCGAGAGTTTTCGTGACGCCGCTCATCTGAAGCGTATTTTGACCGAGGCCCAAATCATCGTAAATGCGGCCCTGGCCGACGATTCGAAGGGCTCGTCATGATTCGTCACAAGCGTTCAGGATGGCTGGCCTGGTACGCCCCGAAAGCCGTGTGCGCCGTCGTGGACGCACCGGTTTGCGAACAGCGATGAGTTCATCCAATGCACGCATTCTGACCGTCAACGGCGGCTCGTCCAGCATCCGCTTCGCGCTATACGACACGGATGCAGATATGCAGCCCGGTCTGCACGGCAAGATCGATCGCATCGGCCTAGATGGAACGCAGTTGACGTATGCCGATCCGGCTGGAGAAACGTTCGGTCACGTCGACATTCCGGTCACCAACCATAAGTCGTCGGCCTCGTTTTTGATTGATTGGCTCGACAACCAGAATGCACTCGAATCGCTTCAGGCCGTTGGCCATCGCATAGTACACGGAATGCAACATACGGTGCCGGAGCCGATAACGCCCGCGCTGCTCGACGAACTCTATCGCATCGCGATCTTCGTTCCGCAACATCTGCCGCATGAAATTGAACTGATCGAGGCGTTTCGCGAACGCGTACTCACTTTGGGTCAGGCGGCCTGCTTTGATACCGCGTTTCACGCCGCGCTGCCGCGCTGCGCAGCCATACTGCCGATCCCGCGCCGCTACCAGAACCACGGTATCCGGCGCTACGGCTTCCACGGTCTGTCTTATGGCTACTTGCTGGAGGAACTGGAGCGCCTCGGCGATTCAGCTGCCACGAGCGGTCGGGTGATCCTCGCGCATCTCGGCAATGGCGCCAGTATGGCGGCGGTTCGCGACGGCCAGAGTATCGATACCAGCATGGGCTTCACGCCGGCGTCGGGGCTGCCGATGAGCACTCGCTGCGGCGACCTGGACCCCGGTATGGCCGACTATCTTGCTCGAAGCGAGGGCATGAGTACAGCCCGCTTCGAGGCAATGGCGAACCACGAATCGGGCCTGCTGGGTATTTCCGAGCTCAGCTCTGACGTGCGGGATCTGCTCGCACAGGAGCAATGCGATACGCGCGCGGCCGAAGCGCTGGCAGTGTTTTGTTATCAGGCAAAAAAATGGATCGGCGCATTCGCTGCTTCGCTTGGCGGGGTGGATACGGTGGTTTTTTCGGGCGGTATTGGCGAGAACTCGGCGGCGATCCGCGAGAGAATCTGCCGGGGACTGGACTTCCTTGGCATTGAGATTGATTCCATGCGCGACCATGCCGATAGCACGATCATTTCGCCCGATCTGGCCCGCGTCACGGTGCGGGTCATTCCCACCAACGAAGAACGCATGCTCGCGCGCTCGACCGCCCGCGTTTTCGGCTTGTACCCAGCATAGGAGATTTGAACCATGGCAAGCGAGCCCCTGAGTCCAGAACTGCTGCGGAAGATGGATGCCTACTGGCGGGCATCGAACTATCTGGCCGTGGGCCAGATCTATCTTTTCGACAATCCGCTCCTGCGACGGCCGCTGAAACTTGAAGACATAAAACATATGTTGCTCGGCCACTGGGGCACGACTGCCGGTCAGAATTTCGTTTATGTCCACCTGAACCGGATCATCAAGCAATACGATCTCAACATGATCTATATCTCCGGCCCCGGTCACGGCGGCCCGGCGGTTGTCGGCCAGACCTATCTCGAAGGCACGTACAGCGAGTTTTACCCCGACATCAGTCGGGATGAGGCCGGCCTGCGCAAGCTTTTTTTGCAGTTTTCGTTTCCGGGGGGCATCCCGAGCCATGTTTCGCCCGAGTGCCCGGGTTCAATCCATGAGGGCGGCGAACTCGGCTATTCTCTGAGCCACGCGTTCGGCGCCGTATTCGATAATCCGGATCTCATTGCGGCCTGTGTCATTGGCGACGGCGAAGCCGAAACCGGGCCATTGGCGACCGCCTGGCATTCCAACAAGTTTCTCAATCCGTTGACTGACGGCACTGTGCTGCCGATTCTGCATCTCAACGGCTACAAGATCGCCAATCCTGCTCTCCTGGCGCGGATTGGCCATGACGAACTGGATCAGCTGCTGCGCGGTTATGGCTGGACGCCGATTTTTGTAGAAGGCCACGAGCCGGCGCTGATGCATGAAGCGATGGCAACGGCGCTAGATACCGCCATCGGCCAGATCAAGGCCTTCAAGGTAGAGGCTCTGAAAGTCCGTGCCGCTGGCGGCCAGTTGGCGCGACCGCGCTGGCCGGTGATTGTGCTGCGTTCCCCCAAGGGCTGGACCGGGCCGGCGGTAGTTGACGGCAAGCCGGTCGAGGGCACGTTCCGGGCGCATCAGGTGCCGCTCAAGGAGCCGGCCGTTCATCCTGAACATCTGAAGATGCTGGAAGACTGGCTCCGAAGCTATCGGCCCGAAGAGCTGTTCGACGAGGAGGGACGCTTGCAACCCGGACTTGCCGAGCTGGCGCCCGAGGGTGAGCGCCGCATGGGCGCCAATCCCCACGCAAACGGTGGCCTGCTGCTGCGCGATCTTCGAATGCCTGATTTTCGTGGCTATGCCGAAGACGTGCCGGTGCCGGGTACGCACGGGGTGGGCGATACGCATGTGCTGGGCCCGTTCCTGCGCGACGTCGTGAAATTGAACGACGTGCAGCGCAATTTCCGCGTATTCGGCCCGGACGAGACATTATCCAACGGTCTCGAAGCGGTGTTTGACGTCACCGAGCGCCAATGGAACGCCGCTACTGAAGACAACGACGAATTTCTCTCCCCCAGCGGCCGGGTCATGGAAATGCTCAGCGAGCACCAGTGTGAAGGCTGGCTCGAAGGCTATCTGCTGACCGGTCGCCACGGGCTGTTCAATTGCTACGAGGCGTTCATACATATTATCGATTCGATGTTCAACCAGCACGCCAAATGGTTGAAAGTCAGCGCCCATCTGCCGTGGCGCCGAAAGATCGCTTCATTGAATTATCTGGTCGCTTCTCACGTCTGGCGCCAGGATCACAACGGTTTTTCGCATCAGGATCCCGGCTTCATCGGTCATGTCCTGAACAAGAAAGCCGAGGTGGTCCGTGTGTATCTGCCGCCCGATGCCAACTGTCTGCTGTCCGTGATGGATCATTGTCTACGCAGCCGCCACTACGTCAATGTCGTTGTAGCGGGCAAGCATCCAGCGCCGCAATGGCTGCCTATGGATGCTGCGATCATCCACTGCACGAAAGGCATCGGCGTCTGGGAATGGGCCAGCAACGATCAGCAAAGTGAGCCTGACGTCGTCATGACTTGCTGCGGTGACGTACCGACGCTGGAAACACTCGCCGCCGTTTCGATTGTGCGCGAATATTTGCCGGAACTCTCGGTACGGGTAGTCAACGTCGTTGACCTGATGAAGCTACAGCCGAAAAGTGCGCATCCACACGGATTGAGCGATCAGGATTTCGATGACCTGTTCACGCGGGACAAGCCTGTGATCTTCGCTTTTCACGGTTATCCATGGCTCATCCATCGGCTCACCTACCGACGCGCCAACCATCCCAATCTTCATGTGCACGGCTACCGGGAAGAGGGCACGATTACGACGCCTTTCGATATGACGGTGCTCAATCAGCTCGACCGTTTTCACCTGGTCATCGATGCGATCGATCGTCTTGTCGAGCCTCATCCCAGGGCGGCTCACGTCAAGTGGTTGCTCCAGGACAAGTTGATCGCGCACCGCTTGTACATCGACCAATATGGGCAGGACATGCCCGAAGTTCGCGATTGGCGCTGGTCAGAGGCATACGTGCAGGATGCCGCGCCTGCTGAATCCAGCGCGTCTTAATTCCTGGCGGTGAGTTTGACTTAAGTCAACAACGCCAGCCCCGGGGCGATTCAGACTGAACGTTGCCGGTTCAAAAGCCGGCTGATCCGAAAAACCAGCAGTTTGCCATGGATCTGATGACTTGGAATCCAATGGGTGAAATCGATGCGCTACTCAAACGCGGCGACTTGGCTCTCGTTTTCGACCGGGATGTCTGGGCGCCAGCGGTGGATATCCGCGAGAAGACAGAGGAATACCTGATTCGAGCCGAGCTGCCGGGAGTGGCGCGCGAAGATATCCATCTCTCGGTCGATAACGGTGTGCTGACGCTTCAAGGCGAACGACGCCACGAGAGCGAGGAAAAAGACGAAAAGCAACATCGTCGTGAAAGCTACTACGGCCAATTCTCACGTAGTTTCAGTCTGCCGGATAACGCCGCGACCGAACAGATCAAGGCGAAATACGCCGACGGGGTTGTCGAAATTCGTATACCGAAGAGTGAACAAACACCATCGCGGAAAACGCAAATTACAATCGAGTAGTGAACTCTGCCCGGCGCCGTGCCGATACGACGCCGGGTATCTGCGTTACCCCGTCTGTAGGACCGGTCTGTCGGCGAGTCCGCCAAAAATCCCAAGAAGACAGTGCACATGACGAATCGTGTCGACAACCCACCGTTTTCCCGATTCGCGTTCCAACACAAGCTTCACTCAGCGCGATTTAGCGCAGCGGCTAGCCAAGCCACCGGACTTCCTCGGAAAATACAAAAACGGAGTACGACTGGCGTCCGCCAGCCGAGCGCTCGTGAGTGATAATGCGGTCGATTTTGACACAGGTCAAACATACCGCTTTCAAGTCCGCTTAAGCTCTGCAAAGTGACGCTTCGCACCGCAAGACTGACAACCGTTTATCGATGCTTACGGACCAATGCGCACAACGCCGTTGTTTCTTCGAAGAGGATATGTCATGAGCTATAAAAGTATGGTTGTTTCTGCAAACAATTCCGACAACGACAGAGTGCTGAATACAGCAGCGGCCATGGCCGCGCAGTTCGATGCGCATCTTTCCGGTACGTTCGTGTACGAGCCTTTTTATTATAATTATCCGGCAGCGTACGGAGTCGATTTGACTGCCGTTATGTCCAATGATCGGCATGCTGCCAAGAAAGAGGCGGAGGCGGCCAAGATCGCCTTCGAAAAAGCCTGTAGCAGCTGCGGCGTTGATCATACCGACTGGCAGTTCGACGAGGGTGAACTGTTGATGATGCTCAACGCTCGGGCACGCTATGCAGACGTCATTTTCATGACGCAAACGCAGACAGGGCGGTCAAGCGATCTGCACAGCACCGATCGCGATTTGCCGGCCAAAGTCGCGATTGCCTCGGGACGGCCGGTTATCGCGGTGCCTTGTGTTGGCGAGGGGGGAACTTTGGGCAAACGGGTGTTGGTGGCCTGGAACGGTAGCCGTGAAGCCACACGCGCGGTGCGCGAAGCGTTGCCTTTGCTTCACAGCGCCAAGCAAGTGTTTGTTTTGGCGATCAATCCAGACACCCGCGACTACCGAGGCTTCGGCGAAGAACCGGGAGCGGACATTGCGCTATATCTATCGCGCCATGGCGTCAACGTCGAAGTGATGACAACGGTCAGCGGGGCTGTCAGCGTCGCGGACACCTTGCTATCGAGCGCCGCCGATCTTGATGTCGATCTGATTTGCATGGGCGCCTATGGCCATTCCCGGTTGCGCGAGCTGGCACTTGGTGGTGTGACTTGGACAATCATGCGCGAAATGACTGTACCTGTTCTCTTGGCTCAGTAGGGCGGTATTCAGGGTCCGGCGCATCCTGTTTGCGTCGGCCTCTGCGGATAAATCCAACGAGGTATCATCGCGGGCCGCTAGCCTCAATTTCGAACCGGCGACACGTCGGATATTTTGGACTCGGCAACACCGGCAGTAATACCCCGCGGCTTGCCGCGGGGAGCTTTATTCGCACGATGACGAACGTCTTCTTCGAGCCAAAGGCGATGAGACTCAGGATTATTGCGAGCCCTTATCCGGCGGTTGCTGGGCCTGCATTTGCTCCATCATCTGCCCCATCATTTGTTGCATCATGTCGATGCGTTTTTGCATCATCTGTTGGCGCTGTTCGATGTCCATGTTCTGGCCCATGCTGCTAGCGCCCATCATGTTTTGCATGCCGCCCATGGCTTGTTGCATCTGCTGCATGTGCTCGCGTATCAGGCGCTGACGTTTTTCCGGGTCCTTAGTGTCGTGAACTTCCTGCATTGTCTGATGCATCTTTTGCATGCGCTCGTGCATGGCTCCCATGCCCATGCCGCCCATTTTCTGGCTCATCCCCGAGCCCGCGGCTTGATCGGCGCCATGAGGGGCTTGCTCGGCATACGCCACGGGTAGGGCCAGTGCCAACGTCAGGATCGTTGCAGTTGCGAGGTTTTTCATAATTCTCTCTTCCTTTGTCGTCATGGTGGTTGGAATAGGTGGCGGTTCTATG
Organism: Salinisphaera sp.; assembly: GCA_027858915.1. Taxonomy (GTDB): domain Bacteria; phylum Pseudomonadota; class Gammaproteobacteria; order Nevskiales; family Salinisphaeraceae; genus Salinisphaera. The sequence continues at coordinate 4,559 of JAQIBT010000124.1, read as the reverse complement.
GCCGGCCCGCCACGCACCGGCATTGCTCGGTGTGATGCGTGCCGGACGATTCTGTCGAGCCGTAGACAGAATTCTTGACTGCTTTCGATGTCGTCTCAGTCATCGTTTGTGTTCTTGTGGATCAAATATGTTCGTATGCTGGCAACGAGCTCTAAATTGGCGCCACCGCTTTTACAGCTGAACCCGGCGTAGCCGCAGCGCATTGGAGATCACCGACACCGATGAAATACTCATCGCCGCAGCGGCGAACATAGGCGAAAGCAGCACGCCGAACAACGGATACAGTATTCCAGCGGCTACCGGAACCCCGGCGCCGTTGTAGATGAAGGCAAAGAACAGATTCTGACGAATATTGCGCATGCTCTGTTCCGACAAGCGTCGTGCCTTGGCGATGCCGCGTAGATCGCCCTTGACCAGGGTGATACGCGAGCTTTCCATGGCCACGTCGGTACCGGTGCCCATGGCGATGCCGACATCGGCCTTGGCCAGCGCAGGCGCGTCGTTGACGCCGTCGCCGGCCATGGCCACCTTGCGGCCTTCGCTCTGAAGCTTTTCGACCAGCGCGTGCTTGTCTTCGGGCAGCGCGTTGGCGTGCACCTCGTCGATCCCGAGCTGCTCGCCCACGGCATGCGCGGTCTTTTCATTGTCGCCGGTGAGCATGATGATTCGCAGACCGGCGTCGTGCAGGATACGCACCGCCTCGCCGGTGGATTGCTTGATCGGGTCGGCCACCGCGATCAAGCCAGCGATGACACCGTCGACCGCCGCCAGCATGACGGTTTCGCCCTGGGTTCGGCGCGTATCGGCCGTGTCGGCCAGCACGCCGGGATCGATGTCGTTGTCTTGCAGCAGTCGTGTATTGCCGATCAGGACACGGCGGCCATCGACCGTGCCACGCACGCCTTTGCCGGTTACAGAGTTGAAATCATCGACATCGACCGGTTTGACCCCGCGTTCGGCCGCACCGTCGACGATCGAGCGGGCCAGCGGATGCTCGCTGGCGTTCTCGAGCGACGCAACCAGTTTGAGCAGGTCTTTCTCGTCAAAGCCTTGCGCGGTTTCCACGGCCACCAGTTTCGGTTTGCCTTCGGTGAGCGTGCCGGTCTTGTCGACCAGCAATACATCGACCTGTTCCATGAGTTCCAACGCCTCGGCGTCGCGTATGAGCACGCCCTCGCGTGCGCCGCGACCTACCCCCACCATCACCGACATCGGGGTCGCCAGGCCCAGCGCCCAGGGGCAGGCAATGATCAGCACAGAGATTGCCGCCACCAGCGCATAAGCCAGCGCCGGTGCTGGCCCGACCAGCGCCCAGACGATGAACGCCGCAATCGCGGTGCCCACCACCGCCGGTACAAAAAAGCCGGCCACCTTGTCGGCCAGGCCCTGAATAGGCGCGCGTGAGCGCTGGGCCTGAGCCACCATATTGACGATACGTGCCAGCACGGTGTCGTCGCCGACCTGGCCGGCGGCCATCACAAAGCTGCCGGTCTGGTTGACGGTACCGCCAGTCACGTTGTCGCCGACGTCTTTTTCCTGTGGGATAGGCTCGCCGGTGATCATCGATTCGTCGAGGGTGGAGCGGCCTTCCACGATCTCGCCGTCCACTGGCACTTTCTCACCGGGGCGCACGCGCAGTTTGTCGCCGGCGGCAAGTGCGTCGAGCGAGACTTCTTCCTCCTCGCCGTCTTGATTGATTCGATTCGCACTCGGCGGGGCCAGATCCAGCAGGGATTTCAACGCCTGCGAGGTCTGACCACGGGCGCGAGCCTCCATCACCTGACCGAGCAGTATCAGGGTGATAATGACCGCTGCGGCTTCGAAATAGATCGGCGCGTGGCCGGCGCTGCTCTTGAAGGCCGCAGGCAGCCATTCGGGCAGCAACAGGGCAAAGATCGAAAAACCGTACGCCGCGCCTACGCCGAGCGCAATCAACGTCCACATATTGGGGCTGACGTTGACCACCGATTTCCAGCCCCGCTGGAAAGCAAAACCGCCGCACCAGAACACCACCGGCGTCGCGAGTGCGAACTGGATCCAACCAAAGCTGGCACCAAAGAAATTACGGATGTCCAGACCCGGCAGCATTTCGCCCATCGCCAGCAACAGCACCGCCGCAGACAGCGGCACGCTGATCCAGAAACGCCGCTGCATTACCTTGAGCTCGCCGTCTTCTTCATCGCTGCCGGACACCGTCATCGGCTCCAGCGCCATGCCGCACTTGGGACAGTCGCCGGGTTCGTCGGCGACGATCTCGGGATGCATGGGGCAGGTGTACTGGGTCTGGCGTCGTGGCGGGCCGGACGCCTCCAGTGCCATTCCGCACTTGGGGCAGTCGCCCGGCGCGTTCTCTTCAATGTCGGAGTGCATGGGACAGGCATAGGTCGCACTGGCCTTGCCCGGTCTCAGAAAGTGCTCCGGATCATTGACGAAGCGCTCATGACACCGCTGGCTGCAGAAATAATATGTCCGGCCGGCGTGCTCATGCGAGGATGAGCGGTTGGCATCCACGGCCATACCGCAGACCGGATCCTTGACAGCGTTGTCCATATGTCCGCCGTTTTCGACTCTTTAATGAGCCAACAAGACCGGCACGGGCATTTGCCGCATGATTTTGCGCGTCACGCCGCCGAGCGCCAGCTCGCGTAATCGGGAATGGCCATAGGCTCCCATGCAAATAAGATCAGCACTGAGATCGGCTGCGCTTGACAGCAGGATGTCTGCCACATTGCCGCCGTCGTCGACCGTTTTCGTCACTTCCACATTGACGCCGTGGCGCGCCAAGTAAAGGGCGATGTCCGCTCCCGGCTCTTCGCCGAAGCCTCGGTAGTCACTGGTTTCCGGATTGATAGCGAGGATGACCACCTGCTCTGCGGTGGAGAGCAAAGGCAACGCTTCACGTACTGCACGTGTGGCTTCGCGAGAGCCATTCCAGGCTACCAGCACCCGCTTTCCGAACGTTTCCAAGTGGCCGACACAAGGCACCACAATCACCGGCTGTGCCGATGCAATCGCCACTTTGGCCGGGAGGTCAGGATCGTTGTTCTGCAAATCCGTGGGGTGGTCAATCTCCGTTTGGGTCATAAAAACCACGTCCGCATAGCGCGCCTGCGAGTTGAGCGTGCTCAGAACCTCCCCCTCAGAGAATTGCCAGTCCGTATTGGTCACACGACACGCGCGACAGGCTTTTTCAAAAGCGGCTTTGGCCAAGTCAGCCCGCTTTTCGGCCGCACGCCGATGATTGTCTATATCGGCACCCAAATCAATTCCATAGGCCGTCGGGTAATAATAGTAAAGCGGCTCGTACACGAACGATCCGGATAAATGTGCATCGAACTGCGCCGCAACCGACGCGGCCGTATTCAGGGTGCGCACATTGTGTGGGCTATGGGCAGAAACAACTATGCTTTTGTAGCTCATGCCAATCCTCCTGGATGGAACAGTCGTGCCGTGCGTTTAATAAACCCGCTGCAAATACCACAACATTAAGTTGTTCGTCTTGTTTATTTTAAGCCGGCCTGCCTGCCCTGCGATTGATCTGGGTCAATTAGGGAGCCATCCAATGAGCGAGCGGATAGATGGGAAAGGATTGCTGTAAGAAGAAGGGCCGTATGGTTCCTCTATACATCCAATACGGTCGTCAGCGGCACGTATTACGGCCTCTACTTCAAGTTTCGCCCAGTACTCGGCTATCTGGCGGACTTCCAGTATCGATTCAACCGCCGCTACGACCTGCGATCTATCCTGCCGTGGCTGCTGCGTGCAGCCCTCATCACCCAACTTTCGCACGAACATCAGCTCAGGCCCGCTGAGATTGCGACATGGTCGAGTGCGTCGGTGTTTCCTTCGTCGACGATATTCGGCAGCCAGAACCGCCGGTAAATTCGCGATTTGTTTTCTCTGGGCCCGGCGGTGTGATGAGAATGAAGCGGCAACAGGCTCAGGAACATATTCCCGCTCTAGTTGACTCAAATCAAAACTCCGTATGACAGGAGGGTTAATTTGGTCAGGTCTTGGTCACCTGATGCGTACAAGTCCGCTTGAACGGTAGCGTCAGGATTGCGGCGTAACCATCGTTGATGTTTCTTCTCAGGCGGATATGAATAAAACAGCCCGGTTCTATCTGTTGTTCGTGTTTATCCCGATGACCCTGATCTTGGTGATGCAGAGTTTCTGGGGGGTGAGCCAGCAGACCGAGAACATTCCCTATAGCAGGTTTCAGCACGAACTCGAGCAAGGGCATATCAAGAGCGTCGTTGTGGGTGCTCAATCTATTCATGGCGAGTTCACGACGCCCCAAGGCGGCAAAACCCGGTTCTCCACCGTGCCGGTACCGACGGATCTGCGACGTGAGTTGCAAAAAGCCGGTGTGCAATACACCGGGGCGCCCGATAATACCTAGTTGGGGGCGTTGCTTTCCTGGTTGTTGCCGGTCGGTCTTTTCGTTGCCCTATGGTTTTTTTTGATGCGCCGAATGGGCGGCGGGCAGGGCGGGATCGGCGGCTTCATGCAGGTCGGCAAGAGCAAGGCCAAGATCTACGTCGAGACCGATACCAAGG
>JAQIBT010000051.1 GCA_027858915.1 Salinisphaera sp. | reverse complement strand
TGGGAAGCGCGCCAGATCCTCATACGAGAAACCGTAGACAAGGGGGTAGTCGATTACACCAAGACCGATGGGTCGCAACGCGAGATCGCGATGTCGTCGGTCGTTCACGACGCCTTGCGCGCCCAGCACAAGGTGACCGGAGACGGCGAGTATGTCTTCGTCACGCGGGATGGGACCCCGCTCGACACCACCAATGTCACTCAGCGGGTTTGGTACCCACTCCTGCGACATCTTCAGCTCGCACCCAGACGCCCTTACCACTGTCGTCACACCGCAGCCACGCTATGGCTCGCCGCTGGGGAGAACCCCGAGTGGATCGCCCGTCAAATGGGCCATACGACCACCGAGATGCTCTTCCGCGTCTATTCGCGTTATGTACCCAACCTGACACGCCGAGACGGCAGTGCCTTTGACCGATTTGTGACCAACGCCATCAATGGCGGGATGGACGAGGAGGGCCAATCATGATCTCAATAGTAAACCTGAAGGGCCATGCAGGCGCCAAGATATCGGGCATCTACCGCCTGATCTCTATCAAACGATCATCGAGTCAGCGCCACGAAAACAGCGCGCAAGTCACTGTGGCTGACGCCACGGGGTTTGCTGTCTGTCATATACCGCTGACCAGCGCGGGTGTTGTCGGACTGACCGACGTGCTCAGTCGTTTCGTTGCCGTGACCGGCCGAGTCAGCCTGTCGCCCAGCGGGACGGTGCGTATCGATGCAGATCGCATCGAACGCGTCGCCAAGCCCGATCGCCCCAGCTGGCACTTGCTCTCCCGTACATGGGTCCCCGCTGAAGCGTTGGGTGCCTTTGATCAATTGGTGGCCTTGCTGGATCGACTGAAGATAGCGCCGATCCGCTCATTGGCCCATCGACTTTTCGCGAGCCAGGCGATCTCAGAGCCGTTCCTCTGTGTCCCGGCGAGCCGAGCGCATCACCACGCTATCGCTGGCGGATTACTCATCCATAGCGTTGAGTGTGCGCAGATGGCCGAGTCGCTGGCCGGCTACGTACTGGCGTCGCATGAGCGTGATCTGGCGGTGATGGGGGCGCTCCTGCACGACCTCGCCAAAATACGCATCATGAAGTGCGGCCGGCGCGGCCAATACGCCATCTACGGCGTGACCCAGGAAGCGCTGAATCTGGAAGTGCTATCGCCGTTTTTGCGACGACTCGATCGAGACTGGCCCGAGGGCGGCGCCGGATTGCGCGAAATGCTCGCACCGGCTCGACAGTATGGTCCGGGCAGTCGCGTGTCTCCGCTGCTACTCACCGATCTGGTTCGCTACATCGATCGGCTCAGTTCAGGCGCGGACATCCGCGCCCAGAGCTTTCGCGACTCACCGGCCTGGCGACATTGTGCCAAGACAGAGCAGGGCGATCTAGTGAAACGTGTGCTGCCGGCTATCGATCGCGTCGCCGAACGGCGGGTGGCGCCATGAACTCGTATGTCGACGGCGTGGACGAAGAAGCCTGGTGCGGTGGCGACCCATGGCTGATGCCGACGATGACTGTGTTCAATTACACGCAGGTCAAAACAGCCCACGACGCAGAGACGAGCAACACGCAGCGGCGAGAAGCGTTGGACCGAATGCTGAAAAGCGGCCAGCATCGCCGATTGGCCCTGGCCGCCTCCGGGATGATGGGTGACCTGGACGATTATATGACTGCTGTCCAGCCAGCGACGGCGCGGCGGCGCTCGTGTTGACAGCAAAATCGCTGTCGGGCGAGTTGGTGCAAACGCCGGTCGATATCCTGGCGAGCGCTCAGACGCGCGGCTCGCCGCGCATCGCCGGTCATCCTGACCTGTGTTCGTTCGAGGCGACCGTCAAGGCCGCCGCGCTGGCCTACGCGGCGGCCGGCGTCACCGCGCGCGACATCGACGTGGTCGAACTGCACGACTGTTTCTCGATCGCCGAGATTATCGACAGCGAGGATCTGGGTCTGATGTCGCGCGGTGCGGGCGGCGCCTGGGCAGCTGAGGGCCGGACCGGCATGGGCGGCGACGTGGTGATCAATCCCAGCGGCGGGCTATTGTCCAAAGGCCATCCGGTCGGCGCCACCGGCGTCGGCCAGATCTACGAGATCGTCCGCCAGCTGCGCGGCGACCATCCCAGCCAAGTGCAGGGCGCTCGCCTTGGCATGACGCACAACCTTGGTGGAACCGGCGTGGCCTGCACTGTCACCATTCTGGGCCGCAGCGCCTGATGCGCGTGCCGGTTGATATCGAAATGGCGCGTTGCGTGGCCTGCGGCCACGTCGATGCGATCACCTGTGTGCTGTGTGCGAAGTGCCTGGGAACCGAGATGGCCGCCCATGCCGTGCCGGGCCGCGGCCGGCTGGCCACATGGACCACCATCCGGCGCCCGCCGACCCGCTTCTGCGAACTGGCGCCATACTACGTCTGTGTGGTCGACCTGGATTCGGGGCCACGCGTGACCGGGCGCATCGACACGCTGGCAGGCGCGAAAAGCGGCGCACCGGTGATGGCGGTGCCGTGCGAATCCGGCATCCGACTGTTCACACTCGCATAGGGACGCAATCTGAATGACCGATATTCTCTACGAGCGTCATGGCCGCGTGCGGCTGATTACGATCAATCGTATCAATCAGATGAATTCGCTCGATTTCGCTGCCAACGACGATATGGTCGAGCTCTGGCGGGAGTTCGACGCCGATGACGAGGCCTACATCGCGGTGGTCACTGGCGCCGGCGATCAGGCGTTCTGCGCCGGCGCGGATCTCAAGAC
>JAQIBT010000043.1 GCA_027858915.1 Salinisphaera sp. | reverse complement strand
AAGCTGATAATCCCGGCCCTTTGGTATGCCGAGCCGGTACGGCGACGATTGTTGATCGGCCTGAATATCGACGCGATCGTTGGGCACGTGAGCCGCCATATTCGCCAGACGAATACGACCAGCCTCGAGCCACTATTCGACGAACAGTTGCCGATTGGGTCTACCGCATATATGCGACCGTGGCTGACGACCAAGCCCTGCGAACCGACTCGTCGATCCCAGATTAGCCACGCAGTGCATGACAGCACCTGGGAAAAAGCGGTCGTTGAAGTCTGTGAGAAAAGTGATGACGTGGTGGCTTGGGCAAAGAATGACCATCTCGATTTCGTTGTGCGCTATCTCTGGCTAGGCTCCAGTCGTCGGTTTATCCCCGACTTCCTAATCAAGCTCGCCAATAATCGGACTCTAGTGCTAGAGGTCAAAGGCCAGGATAGCGATCGAAACCGCGCCAAGCGCGCCGCGATGGTCGAGTGGGTGCAAACAATCAATGCAACGGGTGGTTTCGGTCAATGGTGCTTCGATACCGTGTTTGATCCGGCCCAGACGCGGGATGTCATTGCGCTGTATTCGAGCGACCGCATCGAGCAGGCCACGGCGTAGGCACTGATTCAGCGATGCACGCTCGTTCTGTCGGGCGGACTGCCCTTCCAGCGGCGCTGAGTAGGTGCAGCCAAGTAGATTGCACGTGCTTTGGCGCCTTCAACATCGCCCGGATCGTCCGGGCGTTTCCGGTCCTGAGCGTTTAGTCGCGCGTTCGGCCGCAGGACCGACGTCGAATGCGGCGAAGTCGAGCCGATCCTGGCCTCGCGGCCAGGATCGGCTCGGTTGTGCCTCGCAATCAAGAAGTCGGCATCAGCTTGTTGTCGATCTTGATGTGCTGTTCCTTGTAGAACCGGACGGCGCCCGGATGTAGCGGAATCGACATGCCTTCCAGAGCGTTGTCGAGCTTGAAGTACTTTTTCAGATTGGGATTTGCGATATCGTTATAGAAGGCGTCGCGCTTCGTGTTGAACAACGTGTTCATGATCTTGTAGACGTCGTCACTCGACATGTTTTTCGAAGCGAACAGGGTGGCCTTGAAAGTCACGGTATGAACGTCCTTGTCGATGCCCGGGTAGGTGCCGCCCGGAATGGTGAACGCGGTATAGAATGGATACTGGGCGTGCAGCTTGTTCAGCACGTCCGGGCTTAACGAGATCAGGGTGATGGGCGCGGTCTGCATGGCCTCGGTAATTGCCGACGAGCCCAGCCCGACGCTGTAGAACATGGCATCGATCCGGCCATCGCGCAGCAGTCCGACGGCCTGGCCGGCACTCGAGCGTACCGCGCTACCCAGGTCGTTGAACTTCATGCCGTAGATCGACAGCAGGTTCTTGACGTCCTGTTCGGTACTGCTGCCGATATCACCGACGTCGACCCGCTTGCCCTTGAGATCCTGGATGCCGTGGATGCCGGAGTCCTTGCGCACCAGAATATGGATCATCTCCGGATACAGCGTTGCCAGCCCCCGCAGATCCTTGGCCGGCTTGCCTTGGAACGCCCGAATGCCGGTGCCGTTGTAGGCGTAGTAGAGGATGTTGTTCTGGGCCAGCGCCGCCTGCAGCTGGCCTTTCTGCACCGCGCCTGCGTTGTACACCGAGCCACCAGTCGAGCGCGCGTTGGCGCCGATGCCGATATCGGACTCCGTGATGATCTTGGCGATGCCGACCGCGGTCGGATAGTAGAGACCGGTGGTCGAACCGGAGCCGATGGTCACGAAGGATCTGGCCTGTGCCCCCGCACATGCTGCCGCAATGAGCGCGACGACGGCGAATATACGATAGATCAGTTTCATGGTTTGAACCCCTTGATCGGTTGTCGTTTCTGTTGTGGTCGTTGGATCGTCAATTGCTTCTGGTAACTTTTCCCATCCCGGCATGACGCTGCGGCGTCATATGCCTGGCTTGGCGATGCGAACCCCGTGGCCGTCAGGCGCGCGAAGGGTCAGTCTCCGCTGTTGATTGGGGCTGCACCGACGCGGTGGCGGCATCGATGGCGGCGCCGAGCTTGTCCGCCAGTTCACCGATCTGCTCGGGTGTGATGATGTAGGGCGGCGCCAGCAGCACGTGATCGCCGCGGTGGCCGTCGATCGTGCCGCCGCCCGGGTAGCACATCAATCCGCGGGCCATCGCTTCCTGCTTGATGCGGGCGTGCAGCCGCAGGCCGGGATCGAAGGGGGCGCCACTGGCCCGGTTCGCGACGAGTTCGATGCCCCGGAACAGGCCGCGCCCGCGGATATCGCCGACATGGGGATGCGCGCCGAGGCGTTCGTGTAGCGCTGCGGCCAGGTCGTCGCCGCGCGCACGCACGCTGTCGAGCAGATTCGTTTCCAGCAGGATGCGCTGTACCGCCAGTGCCGCTGCGCTGGCCGTGGCATGGCCGATATAGGTATGTCCGTGCTGGAAAGCGCCCGAGCCGGCGGCGATCGCGCGGTCGATGCGGCCGCTCGCCAGCATCGCGCCGATCGGCTGGTAACCGCCGCCCAGACCCTTGGCTATGGTCATGATGTCAGGCGCGACGTCTTCCTGCTCGCAGGCATGAAGGGTGCCCGTACGCCCCATACCACACATGACCTCGTCGAGGATCAGCAGCACGCCGTAGCGGTCGCAGACCTCCCGGATGCGCCGGAAATAGCCGGGCACTGGCGCCACCACGCCAGCGGTGGCGCCGACTACGGTCTCCGCGACGAAGGCGATCACTGTCTCTGGCCCGAGTGCCAGGATCTTGTCCTCTAGTTCCGCGGCCAGCCGGCCGGCGTAGTCGCTTTCGGTCTCGTCCGGGCGCAGGTCGTGATAGGCGAAGCAGGGCGAGACATGGTGGGTGTCGATCAGCAATGGCGAGAAGGGCTCGCGCCGCCAGGCGTTGCCGCCGATCGCCAGTGCCCCGAGCGTGTTGCCGTGATAGCTCTGCCGGCGGGCAATGAAATGCTCCCGCTGCGGTTGTCCGGTCTCCACGAAATACTGGCGGGCTAGCTTGAGCGCGGCTTCCATGGCTTCGGAGCCGCCGGAAACGAAATACACCGTCTCGATGCCGGCCGGGGCGTGTGCCACCAGCAGGTCCGCAAGCTCTTCCATGGGACGATTGGTAAAAAACGAGGTATGGGCATAGGCCAGGCGTGCCACCTGATCCTGAACCGCGGCGACGATGTCCGGATGACTGTGGCCCAGACAGGAGACCGCGGCGCCGCCGGATGCATCGAGATAGCGCTTGCCGCTGTCGTCGATCAGATAGCAGCCGTCGCCGGCCACTGCCAGGGGAAGCCGGGCAGTGCCGGTACGATGCATTACCCGACTCATTGCGTATTCCCTGGATCTGACGTATCGGGCCAATAGGCCCGGTAACGGGTGAGCTGGCGCTCGGCAGTCTCGATTTCCTCGAGTGCGGCATTACCGCCACGCATCACCAACAGGGCCAGCAGGGCCTGCACCATGGCGACGACGGCGGTCATGGAATGAAAAAACGAGGGCGTTGTGGCCGAGACCAGCAGCACCCGGTCGGCGCCCCGGGCAATCGGTGATAGCCGGTCATCCGTGATCGCAAGCAGCTGCGCGCCCTGGTCGCGTGCTCGCAGCGCGGTCTTCACTACATCGGCGGTATAAGGCGCCACGCTGATAACGATCAGGATATTGTCCGGCCCGATATGCCGCAGTTCATCCACGGCGGTGCCGCCGTGGTTGTCGAGCAGTATCGCGTTGCCACGGAACAGGCGGTAGACATAGTGGAAGAGAAACGCGGCCGGATAGCAGCTGCGCTGGCCGATTACGTAGAGCCGATCGGCGTTTTCGATCAGATCAAGTGCTGCGGTCAGTGCTTTCGGCTGGGCTTCGGCGAAGGTGCGCTCGATATTGCTCATGTCTGCGCCGAACAATTCCTTGAGCAGCGCCATCGGCCCGGATAGGTCGTCACCCCGGTGCTGTAGGTCGCGGGCCTTGATGCTGTAGCGCTGGGCTTCGCCGCTCTCGCGCAAGCCGGACTGGAACACCTCTCTGAGTTCGGCGTAACCCGCAAAGCCGAGGGCACGCGACAGGCGCACGAAGGTGGCTGGAGGCAGCGTGGCCGCGGCGGAGAGCTCGCGCATCGAGCGCAGGGCCACATCGTGAGGATGCTCGAGCAGATGACGCGCGGCCTTTTTGAGCTGCGGGCTCAGTGCCTCGAAGCGACGCCCGATATGGTCTGATAGCCGAGCCAGATCTGAGGTCTCATTCACGGGAACCCATCCGAAAGACGGTGGCAGATGAATGAAACGAATGTAGCAGATAATAAATTAAATGGAACAAATGGCGCTATCCGCGGAACGGTCTTTTTGGCGGGTGCTGGCCAGCCGGCTAGAATAGCTCGTCTGTTCCTACGGGCCCGCGGCGGCGGGTCTTCCCCTGCACCATTTCGAGATCGTCATGACTGTTGTCACCCGTTTCGCCCCGAGCCCCACCGGTTATCTGCATATCGGCGGTGCGCGTACCGCCCTCTACTCCTGGCTGCACGCCCAGGCCAGCGGCGGGCGCTTCGTGCTGCGCATCGAGGACACCGACCGCGAGCGCTCCACCGGCGAAGCGGTACAGGCCATCCTCGATGCGATGGACTGGCTGGGGCTGACGCATGACGGCGAGATCTATTACCAAACGCAGCGTTTCGATCGCTATGCCAGAGTAATCGAGCAGCTGCTGGCCGCAGGCAAGGCCTATCGCTGCTATTCCTCGGCCAAGGAGGTGGAGGCCATGCGCGAGGCCGCGCGTGCCAAGGGCGAAAAGCCCAAGTACGACGGCACCTGGCGCCCGATGCCGGGCAAGACGTTGCCGGAGCCGCCGGCAGGCGTCGATCCGGTGATCCGGTTTGCTACACCGCTGGACGGCGAGACGGTGATTCACGATCTGGTCAAAGGCGACATCACAATCGCCAATACCGAGCTGGAT
>JAQIBT010000093.1 GCA_027858915.1 Salinisphaera sp. | reverse complement strand
CGCAACTGGCGAGTCGTTATGATTCGAAGTGGTCGTTCTACATCGAGGCGACCACACGCGAGACGATCGCGCGCCTGCCATTATCCGCCGACGATCGGTTACTCGATCTCGGCTGTGGGACCGGCGCCTTGCTTCATCGTCTTTCGGCGATCCACCCGATCAACCAACTCGTCGGCGTTGAACCGGTGCCCGAGATGCGGGCGCTGGCGCGTCGTAAGCTTTTGCCCGCCATCGAGCTTTATGAGGGATGGGCAGAACGGCTGCCATTTGCCGACGCACAGTTCGATATCGTCGTGTCCTGCAACATGTTTCATTACATCGAGCAGCCCCTCGACGCGCTAGCCGAGATACAGCGCGTTTTGCGGCCCCGCGGCCGGCTGGTTATCACCGATTGGTGTGGCGACTATCTGGCATGTCGGTTATTTGAGCGATATCAACGGCTGCTCGGTCGCGCGCACGCCCGCATCTATCGAGTGCATGACTGCTTGCGCCTAGTCGAACAGGCGGGCTACAAGGCGGTGGAAATCGACACTTATAAACTCAACTGGTTGTGGGGAATCATGACCGTTCAGTGCAACCTCGCCTCCGCTTAGCCCGCGTATGAACCTTCGTGATCAGGGCGAAATGAGATGGTGATGGGCAGGCGCATGCTGTTCATTTGTCTGGCACTGGCCGCCGCCGGCTTGATCCTGCTGGGCCTGACTTTGGGCGCCTTGATACGAACCGCGCGCACATGCCGCCGGCCGATGCGCCGCGTTGTGTTGGCCTTAGCAGGCGTACTGACGGCCGGCTTGCTCTGGATCGACATCGTTATTATCTGGTGTCTTATCGAGTACGGGTTTTTGGCCATTGATTTCAGCAGCCAGGGCTTGCGTACCCTCATCGATAACGCGGGCGCCTGGGCCCCCGCTGCGTCCATCGGCCTCATGGCAGCCCATTCCTTCGTGCCGTTTCCCGCCGAGATCATTGCGGTGGCCAATGGGATCGCGTTCGGCCCTTGGCTTGGCGTGCTGCTGACCTGGTCGGGCGCGATGCTCGGCGCAATACTGAGCTATGAGATGACCCGCGCCCTCGGCCCGGCGGCGCGCTCGCGACTGATCCCCGCGCGTTATCGAGGCCCAGCCGACACATTCGCGCTCAACGTCGGTATCGCGCCGTTGTTGATCGCACGCCTGCTGCCAATTATGTCGTTCAACTTGATCAACTACGCCGCCGGCCTTGCCGGCGTGCCGAGAGGGCGCTTCATCTGGACGACCGCGCTGGGCATCCTGCCGCTGACGGTTTTGAGCGTACTGCTCGGTAGCAAGGGGATGCGTCTACCTGCGTATGTCTGGATTCTCGTGGGACTGGCCGTGCTGATCTTCCTGGGGATAGGCGTCGCCCGCCGCCTCAGTCCGACCTACCGCCACACCGGCGCAAGCAAGCCGAATACATCAGGACTGCCGAGATCATAATAATGCCCGGATTATCTCAAGTTTGCCGGTGTTGTGTTGCCGACGGCGTGCCGCGGCGGTCGTTGATCGTGGCGCTGTTCGTGGGGACGCTCCTCAATCTGATCAATCAAGGCGATACGCTGTTCAGCGGGGAACACATCAATCTCGTGAAACTGCTGCTCACCTACACTGTACCTTACGGCGTCGCGACTTACGGCGCCGTGTCCTTTCGCTTGACACGACCACGAAACGCTTTGCGACCGCGGCCCGACGATTCAACAGAAAAATCCGGGCAATGAACCTTTGGCAGCACTTGCTGATCGCGACGGCCGCCGGAGTATTGCTCAATCTCACGCCCTGCGTATTGCCCGCGCTTCCGATCAAGCTGCGCAGCATCGCACGTGTCGTGGGCAGCGGTACCCGGCAACGCGTTCTGGCGGCGCTCGCATTGCTCGCGGGCACGCTGACGTTTTTCGGCGCACTGGCCATAGCAACCGCCGCGCTGAACTGGACCTGGGGCACCTTGTTTCAGGCGGTTTGGTTTCGCGCGGCGCTGGCGTTATTACTCGCGGGCCTCGGGTTGTACAGTCTCGCCGGCCGCGGCGTTCAACCACCGCAATGGCTGTATCGAATCCAGGGCCGCGGTTACGCGGAACCTTACTTTGCGGGACTATTGGCAGCCGTCCTGTCAGCCCCGTGTACCGGGCCGTTTCTCGGCGGGGTCATGGCCTTCGCCTTGACGCAGGCGCCGAGTACGATCTTTGCGCTGTTCATGGCGGTCGGCGTCGGTCTGGCCTTGCCTTATCTCATTCTGCTGGCCCGGCCCGGCTTGCTTGCGCGCATACCGCGCAGCGGGCCTTGGCTGCGGCGCGTGCAACAGGTGATGGGCTTGATCCTGTTGGCGGGCGCGATATTTTTCGCCACCACGGTACTCGAACAACGCTTTGGCGCGCTACTGTGGGCCGGCTGGCTCGGCGTGCTGACCTTCTGGGTGTTTCGGGCGCTGCTGATCGGTCCAGGACTCGGCGCGCGAATGGTTCCTGCGCTGGTATTGGTGGTGGTGGCGATAAGCGCCACCGCCATCGGATTCGATCGCAACGATTCGACCCGGCACGGCTTATCCTGGCAACCGCTGACCGATCGGGCGCTGGAGGCAGCGCGTCGCGCCGGTCGTCCGGTGTTGGTCGAGTTCACTGCGGACTGGTGCATCAACTGCAAGGTTCTGGAACAGACGGTGTACGCCGATGACGCGGTGGCCCGCGCGGTCGCGGCCACACACATGCGTCTGCTCAGAGCCGACTTGACCCGGCCCGACGCGGACCTCGACGCGGCCTTGCGCGCGTTCGGCGGCGCCGGCCTGCCGTTTGCCGTGATCCTCGCGCCGGACGGCGGGATTCATCGACGCCTGCCCAACCTGTTTACCGTCGGCACGCTCGTCGCGGCGATCCACAGCAGCATAGGCTCCGCTCATGTCCAAAGATAAGCGCTTCATCATCGGGTGGCTTTTCCCGATCGCCGCCGCCGTTGCCGTCGCCGGCTTCTTTATCTACGGGTACGGCCTGTGGCCAGGTGATCGAGCAGGCACACAGGCCGACGCCGTCCAGCCCCAAACGAATACAGATCGCACCGACGACGATATCGTCGCGCTCTATTCACAAGCCGAAAGCGTGGCCGGCCAAGGCGTATCCGGCCGCCAGGCATCGGCGAAGCTCGCCTCTAGCGCGGACCATGTCCGGCTCAGCGCCCAACGCGACGGACGCAACGTCCAAATCCAGCTTGGCATTCAAGAACACTGGCACATCAACGCCAACCCGGCATCCTTAGATTTCCTTATTCCCACCGAAGTCGAAATCAAGGCGAATGGCACCCGATTGCCGGCCAAAATCGACTACCCGGTGGGCAATAACATCGAGGTCGGCTTTGAAGATCCCATTCGGGTGTATTCGGGCCGCCTGATTCTCGCGGCCCAGCCTATCGAGGTCAGCAACGATACAAATTTGAACGTTGAAGCACGAATACAGGCTTGCAACGATTCGGGGCTATGCCTGCCACCTTCGACGCTATCGACTCCGGTGAGGCGATCGCACGGATTACCGGCGCGATGACTCTGCAACTATCTTACGATGTACTCGAGACAGTCGCACGGCTCGCGCACAATGAACACGCGTACTGCGCATTCGCTGGTTCATCGCATAACTGAGAATCTGGCGGCGCCCTGAGCCACTCGGCCGCCTGGGGACCGCGCAAGATCCGCTCGGATAGACCCGCTCGCGCAGTAGCCCGTTGCGACGCACCAACCCGCCCCAATTCGGCGGTACCGCAGGGGTCGTCGCCGATCGTGTCTAACTGGAGATGTTCCATCTGCTGGACGGGGCCGAACCCCCGAAATAGTCGGACCGGGTGGCGAGAGAACTATTCGAGGAGGACCTATATCATTTCGCGAATGTGAAGTTGGCCGCACGTCCGCTGATCCGCCAGAGCGACCATACGCTGATTTTCCCATGGGCTGGCGACTTAAAGACAATCGGATAGGCCTTTTCGTTATCGCCGAAGGTTGGTCAAAGACCCGGCTGCTGCCCCGTGTCTCTATGACTACGTACCGAACAAACTATCCGAGCATTGGCGGTTTATCGAATAATCGGCCCATCACGCACTATTGACATTGCGCATCCAATCTGTTTAGCCTTTATCCGAACACCTACCGCTAGGTTCATAGCGGCCCTTCAAGCCTCGACGGATCGTGTAACGAGGCGGCTTTCGAGTCCGATCCAGTTTCCATTCATCGTTGCATCAGCAGCACCTTCCAACCCACTTTCGGGAACATCATCCCGAAAGGGCGTGGTGTGTCCCGTATCAGGAGAAACACCATGTCTGAATACTTCGATCTTCACACGCAAGGCATTGGCTATCTGAACCGCGTTCGCGAGGTTCGCCCCAAGAACGGCACGCCGTTCTGGGCCTGCGACATCGCAGCACTGCACGGTTCGGCTGACAACGTCAACACCACACGTTTTGATTGCCGTGTCAGCGGTGCCAAAGCGATCGACCTGGTCCAGCAGTATCAGGACGCCGTAAAACAGGACCGCAAGGTCTTGATCGGTTTCCGGCTCGGCGATCTGTACGTAGA
>JAQIBT010000053.1 GCA_027858915.1 Salinisphaera sp. | reverse complement strand
CCGGCCGAGCAGACCGGCGCCTGCTGACGTTATTGCGCGTGTCCAGTGGCCTTCATGACGTTGTCGAACAGCGGCTCACCGATCTGGCTCTTGAAATTGTTATAGACCGGCCGCGCTTTATTGCGGAACGCCGCTCGCTGGGCGGCCGAGAGATTGGTGATCTTCAAACCGTTCTGTTCGAGTTTTTTCTTGGCCTGGTTGTCGATCTCCCGGCTGACCTTGCGTTCATATACGCCCATCTGGGTACTGGCCGTGCGCAGCAGCTGCTGATATGGCTTGGGTAGCTGTTGCCAGAAACGCTGTGAGACCAGCGTGATGAAAGGTGTGTAGACATGCCGGCTGGCGGTGGCGTGGGATTGCACCTCGTAAAATTTAGAGGTAAGAATTGTCACCCAAGGGTTTTCCTGGCCGTCGACCGTGCCCTGATCCAGTGCAGTGAACAGCTCGGCGAAGGACATGGGTGTCGGATTGGCGCCCAGCGTCTTCCAGATATCGAGCTGTACCGGGCTTTGCATGGTGCGGATCTTAAGACCGTGCAGGCCGGCCGGAGACTTGATCGGGTCCTTGTTGTAGGTCAACTCGCGGAAGCCGTTCTCGGCCCATCCCAGCGCGATCAGTCCGTTGTTCTGTTCACTGATGCGTTTCAGCAAGCCAGTACCGATCGGTCCGTCAAGCACCTTGTCGACCTGCTTCGTGTTGTCGAACAGGAAGGGCAGGTCGAACACGGCCAGCTCGGGCATCATCTTGATCAACGGCGACGTGGAGGGCTGCGTCATCTCGGCCGTGCCGGACTGCAGGGCACTGGTCATCTGCAGATCGTCACCGAGCTGCGCACTCGGGAATATATGGACCTTGATATGGCCGTTACTACGTTTCTCTACAATCTGCTTGAAATACGCCACGCCACGATACTGGGCGCTCGCCTTGGCCAGGCCGATACCGAATTTGATTGTAAAGTCCTGGCTACCGGCATTGACCGGGCCGCCTTTCACCGCCGGTATGGGTGGAAAGTTCAGCGCAGTGCTGCTATCCGACTTGGCAAATGCGCTGACGGGTAACAACAGACTACATGCTAGGCAACCGACTACACTCGCCTGTCGGATAAGATTTTTCATCGTGTTGGTTCTCCTCATGACTGATTCAGACGACCGGCGAGCCCGTCGTATCGATGCGTGCAAAACGTCGTCGTGAACCCCGTGCAGCCGACCCATATGCGCGTGCGCCAGCAGGTCATCAACGCGGAATCGGGTCGAATGGCAGGAATGCAGTCATATAGTGAATCGCCAAACTCGACAGACCAGAAACTGATCTGACCGGGCAGCGATTCAACTACAGCCGCGATCACTGTCGTGTTCTTGGCGACGACGTTATGTCGAACATTCACGGTAGCGCTGCAGTGGCGCAACTACAATCACTCTACGACCAAAGTAGCTTGTGACAACACCCGACAAGGCGCGATCCCATGCTTGAAATTTCCGGGCAACGAACGGGCAGATCCTTCGAGGCAGACCCGAATGCGGCTTGGGCGAGGGCCGGTTGCGCGATCGTGTCTTGTGCTGCGATACGACCGGAGGGCATATTTGGCGGGCATCAGCCGTGCAGCGGACCGAATTTGGAATCCTGCCACACCGTCCTCAGGTCGGCGGCGGGGCGGCGCAGCCGGCCGAGCCTGAGCCAAGCTTGCTCGCGGGCATGGAAGTCAGAGCCAACAGAGGCGAGCAGGCCGTGCCGGCGCGCGTCTTCGGCGGCCGTAGACTCCTGAGCTGGATCGGAGCTGCCGGTACATATTTCCAGCGCCTGGCCGCCGGCCTCGGCGAAGGCGGCGACCGCGCGCCGACGCCAGGCGCCGGAAAAGCGATAGCCAAATGGATGGGCCAGAACCGCGATACCATCAGCGCCACGAATCCATCCGATTGCAGCTTCCAGTTCCACCCACTCGGCGCAGACGTGGCCGGGCCGACCGGGTTTTAGATAGCGCCTGAAGGCTTGATTCGTATCGGGACACAGGCCGTCGGCGACCAGGAGGCGGGCAAAGTGCGGTCGGGCGATATGACCGTCACCTGCCATGGCCTGCGCTCGCGCGAGCGCATCGGCGAGCCCGATCTTTTCCAGCTTTTCGGCCATGCGCGCCGCGCGCCGTCCACGTTCGGCCTGTAGGCCGGCCAGCCCGGCGGCGAGGAAGGGGTCAGCGGGGTCGAAGGCCAAGCCGACGATATGCAGGGTGCGGCGGCGCCAACTCACCGAGATTTCCACTCCGGCCACCAGCGCTATACCGTAGACCGCAGCGGCGCTGGCGGCCGGCGCCAGCCCATCGACCGTGTCGTGATCGGTCAGCGCCAGCGTCGTAACGCCGTTTTCGGCGGCCAGTGCTACGAGTTCGCCCGGCGACAGCCGGCCGTCGGACGCAGTGGAATGGCAGTGCAGGTCGTACATCCGCTCACGGTATCCTGTTTCTTTTGTTGTTGCCGCCGCCCAGGCATGGCGGCTGTGCGCGGGTAAATCCCTTGATGACTGATTCGTTACCGGCCTGGTTGATCGGCCTGCATCTACTGATCGAATGTCTGTTTATTGCACGCGTGCTGCTGCGGCCTTATCGAGATCCGGCGGCGCGTATCGCCTGGCTGGTGGTGCTGGTGGCGCTGCCGTTGATCGGGCTTTTGCTTTATATTCTGTTCGGCGAGACCAGCATCGGGCGCCGCTATGCCGCGCGCATGCATGCGGTGGTGGCCAGGATGCCGGCGGCGGATAGCGTCACCGAGGCGGTCGAAGTCGATTCCCACTGTCGACATCTATTTGAGATGGGTGCCTCAATCAACGGCTTTCTGCCTTGCGGGGGCAACAGCGCGCGCTTTCCCGACGGTGCAGACGCCACTATCGACGCCATCATCGCGGATATCGACGCGGCGACCGAGCATGTACACCTGCTGTTCTATATCTGGCTGACCGACGGTAATGGCCGGCGCATGGCCGATGCCGTCGCACGTGCGGCGGCCCGTGGCGTGACCTGCCGGATCATGGTCGACGCGGTCGGCTCGCGGGCACTGCTGCGTTCGGCCCACTGGCAGGCCATGCGCGATGCCAGCGCGCAGATGGCGATCGCGCTCCCGGTGGGTAATCCGGCCTTGCATCTGTTCTTTGGCCGCATCGATCTGCGCAACCATCGCAAGATCGTCGTGATCGACAACCGCATCACCTATGCGGGCAGCCAGAACTGCGCCGATGCAGCATTTGCGGTCAAGGCCAAGTACGCCCCGTGGGTAGACACCGTGATGCGCTTCGAAGGCCCGATAGCGCGCCAGAACCAGCATCTGTTTCTGAGCGACTGGATGACCTATACCAACGAGGATTGCGGTGAATTGCTGACCGCGCCGCTGCCTGCGCCGGTCGCAGGCGATATCGTAGCCCAGGCCATCGGCACCGGCCCGACCGGTCGCTATTCGGCGGCCCCGGAGCTTATCTGCTCACTACTATACGCGGCCCGCCGGCAGCTGATCATTACGACCCCTTACTATGTGCCCGACGATGCCTTGCAGCTGGCCTTGTGCTCGGCGGGCTATCGCGGCATCGAGGTACACATTGTGTTTCCTGCCAGAAACGATTCGAAAATCGTAGCCGCTGCCAGCCGCAGTTATTACGCAGAACTGCTTACCGCCGGTGTGAATATCCACGAATATGTCGGCGGCCTGCTGCATGCCAAGACACTGACCATGGATGACGACATCACGCTCATTGGCTCGACCAATCTTGATCGGCGCAGTTTCGATCTGAACTACGAGAACAATCTGTTGCTGCACTCGCGAGAGGCCACCGCTGCCGTTCAGGCCCGACAGCGACGTTTTCTCGCCGAGTCGCGAGCGGTGGGCATTCAGGCGGTGCGTGCGGTATCATGGCCACGCTGCGCCTGGCGCAATGCCCTGGCCATGCTGGGGCCGGTGCTCTAGTGTCCTGTCACGTGTATTTTGTCGCCCAATGTTTAATGATCAGGGCCACGGGAACGCCTGTGCGCGCCAATCACGGCGTTACACTCGCTTGCCATAGCAAGCTATGACGCGCTCGCGTGCCTTGTGCTTGACGCGCACAGACGTTCTGAACACGGCAAAAT
>JAQIBT010000007.1 GCA_027858915.1 Salinisphaera sp. | reverse complement strand
GAGAGCCGAATTCGATCCGGCGACTCCGCAGCTTTCATGAATCATTTGCGCCAGATGGCCAACAACCTGCTGCGTCAGGTCGATGTGAAACTCAGTGTGAAGGCGCGACGCTTGCAGGCTGCCATCGACGATGACTTTCGCGAGCGCGTCATCTTTCAAGGGACGTGATTATTATTCGGGAGCCCTGATTGACAGGGGCGAACACGATGCAAAACTTCGAGGAACAGCACCTCAAGCCAGAGACACTGCAGCGGTATGGGTTGCCGGACATCCCATACCCGATCCCGGTCGCCGATGCGCGATCGGTACGGCGGGGAACCGGGGATCTGCCGCTGGATGCAATGCTGCGGGGCCTTCAAAAGTGCAGTAGCGATGACGGCGCGAAATGGCCACAGATCGAGCCCGCAATGGATCGGCTGGCTGAACTGCTGTCTCCCGACGACCCACGAGCGGTCATTTCAGCGGCTGATGACCACTGGTGGCTTGAGATCGGTCCCGTGGACCTTGGGGCCAAGCTGGTGACGGTTCAGCGTGATGACGCGCTGATTGCCGCGATAACGGCGCGGGAAGACGGGCGACTAAGGGTGGCCGTGTTTCGTCCGCTGGATGCCAAGAGCGCGGAATACCTGATCGGGCTGGGACAGATTCCACACCCCGAGACGGGTGTCAACATGCGCAAGAACAACTGGGAGTATGCGCTCGACTGCTCCGCCGGCAGCGGCAACCACTACGCCGCCGACCGAGGCGAGGCCTATCTTTCCTACTGGCAGAAAGGCCTGGGCATCAGCTGGGATGGCTCCGAGGAACCCGAGTGGTGCAAGCAGCTGGATCTTGTCGCCCGCCCCGCCGCCCGCGTGGTCACCGAGCTAGGCATCTACTACACGCGGTCTGCACCGGAAAACCCAGAGCCTGCCACCAAAACCGGCGCAGCGGAACAAATTGACGCATCGGCACCGCCGGCCTGGCGCACCAAGCGCCAGCAGCGGCGCACCGTCCAGGGGCGCTTTTTGGGCTGCCTGTTGGGTGGCGCGGTCGGCGACGCGCTCGGGGCACCCGTCGAGTTCATGAAACGGACCGAGATTCTCCGTCGCTTCGGCCCGAAGGGCATCACCCATTACGCACCGGCTTATGGGGGTCTGGGGGCCATCACCGACGACACACAGATGTCGTTGTTTACCGCCGAGGGATTGATCCGAGGCTGGGTACGTGGCTGCTTCAAAGGCATCACCACCTATTCCGGAGTAACAGCCCACGCCTATCTACGGTGGCTGCAAACCCAAGGCGAGAGCCCGAACGGCGACATCGCCCTCGGCACCGATGAGCCCGGCTGGCTGTTTCAGCAGCGCCCGCTGCACAGCCGCCGCGCACCCGGCAACACCTGTCTGTCCGCTTTGCGCGCGATGAGCTCTCTCGGGGAGCCGGCCCAAAACGACAGCAAAGGCTGTGGCGGCGTCATGCGGGTTGCGCCGGTCGGACTGTTCGCCTGGCGCCTACGCGATCAGATGTCCACCCAAGACGCTTTCCACCTCGGGACGGAGTTAGCCGCGCTGACCCACGGCCATCTCACCGGGGCACTGACTGGCGGCGTTCTGGCGGTGCTGATTCTGGCGCTGACAGACGGCGCATCGCTGCCCGAGGCGCTGTCGGCTTCAAAAGCCATCCTGCAAACCGAAACCGGGCATGACGAGACGCTGGACGCCATCGAGATGGCCGAGGCGCTTGCTGTTTCTGGCTTGCCGCATGAGGAAGCCATTGCCCGGCTGGGTCAAGGTTGGATCGCGGAGGAGGCGCTAGCGATTTCGATCTATTGCGCCCTGGTCGCCCGCCACTTCAAGCATGGTGTGATCCTGGCGGTGAACCACGATGGCGATTCCGACTCGACCGGATCGATTACCGGCAACCTGCTGGGCACCATGCATGGCGTGAAAGCGATGCCTGCCGAATGGCTGGAACCGCTTGAGCTGCGTGACGTCATCACCGAACTAACGGAAGACCTCTATGCATTCAAGGATTGGCCGATCGGTGCGTACAGCGAGAACGAGGAGCTGAACCAGCATATCTGGCAGAAGTACCCGGGATTCTGAGGTGGACTGACCCATCAGCCGGCCAAGCGCGGGGTGTGCATGCCGTGCCCGGAAAATTTCATCAGGCACCAACGAAAAACTCCAAGCCGCAGCCCACCAATCCACGACGATGAGAAGGAAGCGCAGCAAAACATGAAAATTCATCCAAGGAAAAACGATAAAGGCCAAGCGGTCGCGATCAACAAGCCCCATGCCCACACAGGACTGGAAACGTGGACCGATCCGACGGCCCAGGCTGTAGTCGTCCCGGAAGGGCCGATGCCAGAACGAATTGGCGACGTAAGGGTTTCTCAATGGGCGGTGGAAAGCTCCGGTGCCGGCTCATGGGTGAAACTCGCGGCAACAGCAGAATTTGATGAGCCCCCATTTAATCCGCCATCAGGCCTGCGGCCTGCGGCTGGAGTCGTCACTATCGAGCCGGACGGAAGAGTCTGGGTGGTGGCTCCAAGCAATGCCTTCGGAGGTTATGAAGCGACCTTCCCTAAAGGGCGCGTTGATCCGGGAACAGACCTTCGCCCCACCGCGTTGCGGGAGGCTTACGAAGAGTCTGGCCTATTGGTGGAGCTGCACGCGTTTCTTATTGATGTGCCGCGTTCGTTGACCTACACGAGATACTATATTGCAAAACGC
>JAQIBT010000006.1 GCA_027858915.1 Salinisphaera sp. | reverse complement strand
CTGCCGATGTCCAGCTCGATCCCAGCGTGGAAGTCGCCGGAAGCGACTGAGCGGTCGATTCATGGAACCCGGCGGGTGTCGGGCTCAAGCCTTGGAAAAATGGCGATGAGCGCCAAGCGGTCTGAAGGAGACTCGAACCTATCGGATCGTGCCCTCGCCGGCCGCATTCGGCCCGACCCGTGGCATCTCGGCCGCCGCACGTTCGGCGATCTCGGCGTCCTCGAACAGCCGCGACCGCACGATGAACCGCACGCCATCGGCCGCTTCCCGCGAAAAGCTATTGCGGCCGTGCTCCACAGACAGCTCACATTATTCGTGCCTCTGACTGTCGGTGAGCAAGGCCTGGCGCTACACACCGGCGGTGGTTGCGACCAGCTCGCACGCCTGTTGAGTTGTCTCTGATTGGACGCAATGGGTGCAGCCCTCGTTTTTATTCGCGCAATCCATGGATTACGCCTAAGGTCACCGGTAACGGCGCAAGGCGTGTAGTTTGACCGGCGGCTCTGAAGGCAACGGCCTGGCGTCTAGCCGTATCGTAGTCCCTGCTACTGTCACGCCATAAACCGGTTGCCACCAAATCGGGGCACAATAGGAGGACCTTGGCAACGGGCATACAAGCACGCATGCAAAGGCGTCGATATTCGTTTTATTGATGTAGATCAATAAAACGAAGCGATGAAACCGATAGGCTGAGCAAGCAAGCTTGAAACTCGTCATTGCCGAGAAAGCCGGAGAAAGTGATGTCAAATTCGGACGCCAATTCGATCATCACCTGGCCGGGGCTCCCTTCTCACTCACCAAATACTCGAATCAGACGCGACCGCAGTTCACAAACGGCGTCCGCGGACTGCTATAACTGTCTATTCAAACCGCATTGTCTGCCTGCCGAAATCGACGGCGAAAGACTCACGCGCTTCGCACGCGGCGTGTTGCGGTCGCGTCGTCCAGTGAAAGCGGGTGACGTCCTGGTACGTCAGGGCGACGCCATGAACGCGCTGTATACACTCCGCGCCGGCTCCCTGAAAGCCGTTTTCGACGAGGCTAACGGGTACGAACGCGTACTCGGCTTTCGCTTTCCTGGCGCCGTCATAGGATTGGCGGAACCGGGCAATGCGGTTTGGACGCGGACATTCATTGCTTTGGAAGATACTTGGCTGTGCCACATCCCGCTGCCGGTCATCGGTGACGATGCGCTACAACGTCAGCTGATTCGACTCGTGAGCGAGCGCTTGCGTTCCGAATACGAGACACATCTGATGTTGGCCGTCAACGATGGATCGCGAAAAGTGATGACCTTTATCGTTGAAATGAGCGCCAGGTTCGCCGAACGTGGACTGTCCGCTCATCGGTTCCATTTGCCGATGCACTATATGGACATCGCCAGCTATCTTGGTATGCGGCATGAATCGGTCTCGCGCACCCTGACCAAGTTGCAGGATCGCGGTTTGTTGCATAGAAAAGGCCGGCATATTGTTATTCCGGATCTGGACGCGCTGCGCCGATTCAAGGACGATTGATCATGGACCAGTCGAGAATGCCGTAGTGCGGGCTGTCCGCGCCATCGGTTCCTACACGATGCATGACGCCCCAATTTCCTCGAAAGATATTCCTCAGAGGTTCGGCTGCGCGCGGCGAGGACCGCGCCAGGCAATCCAGCAACAGAATCACCCTACTCTGCGAGCCGCTTACGAATCGCCAGCAGTTCCCGGTGGCGAGAGCCGGTCGTTTTGGGATAAGCCATACCCAGGGTCTCCAGCGTCTCGATAACGATGCGCGAGATAATCAGCCGCGCATTGCGTTTGTCATCTGCAGGTACCGTATACCATGGCGCATGAGCGGTGCTGGTAGCCGACAGGCACTGCGCATAAGCCTGCATGTATTGCGGCCAGAACTGCCGCTCCTCGATATCCGCAGCACTGAATTTCCAGTTCTTTTTCGGATCATCAATCCGTGCCAGAAAACGCTTCAACTGCTCTTCTGGCGACAAGTGCAGAAAGAATTTTATGACGAGGGTTCCGTTGGCGTGTAGATGTTGCTCCAGATTAAGGATCGAGCGATAGCGCTGCTCCCAGAGCGTTGCTTCGTCGCTTGGCTGCTCAGGTGGACTTTGACTTTGCAAAAGCTCGGGATGCACGCGCACGATCAGCACGTCCTCGTAATAAGAGCGGTTGAAGATGCCGATCCGGCCGCGTTCCGGTAGATCACGGCTACAGCGCCAGAGAAAGTCGTGCTGAAGTTCAGTGGTGCTCGGATGCTTGTAGCTGAAAACCTGGCCCCTGCGGATTGATCCCGGACATGACGTGCCGGATCGCGCCGTCCTTGCCAGCCGCATCCATGGCTTGAAAAATCAACAGCACGGCGTGCCGGTTTGAAACATAGAGCAGCTGCTGTTGTTCGCTGAGTCGTGACACGTTTTCCTTCAACCATTTTCGATATTGCTTTTTCGAGGCACAGACCGGTTCAACCCGGGTCGGCCATTGGCCAAGATTGACCGTTATCCCCTCGGGTACACGAAAATCGCCGGGATCAATATTCATGTCGCCGTCCACATTGCTTGTATCTTAGCGGCCGCTGTATGAAACGGCTACGCCAGTCGTTTTTGACTTGAATCAAAAAAGTTAACCGCGAATTGAACTACGCTGGTTGTTAGCTCGATTACGACAAGACCGCGCCGCTGGTAGAACAGCATAGGAGCTTGAAGAATGGACTACAAAAGCCTGCTTGTTTACGCCAATGATCCGCAGCATGACGCCCGTGCCATGGATACAGCGAGTTCCGTTGCACAGCGCTTTGATGCCTATCTGACCGGTCTGTTCGTGCACGACCCTATCTACTATCAATACCCGTTGTTGTATGAGGGCAATAAGCCGGGTTCACCGGAAGAGGTTCCAGGCAAAGATAAACATACGAAAGCGACCAAGGCCGCATTCGAGCAAGCCTGCAACACTTATGGTCTGGTCAAGACAGACTGGGAGTTCGTTATGGGCGAACCATTACAGACGCTGAGTATGCATGCACGCTACGCCGACGCTGTGTTCATGTCACAGACCAACGCCGACTTTCCACCCAATTCACCCACCGCTGATCCGGATCTGCCCGCAAAAATCGCGATGGCGTCGGCGCGCCCCGTCATCTGCGTGCCGTTCCAAGGAAAGCCGAAAACAATCGGTCGCCGTATCCTGATCGCCTGGAACGACAGTCGCGAAGCGAGTCAGGCAGTGACAGCCGCCTTGCCATTTCTACGCACCGCCGAATGCATCAATATTCTGGTTGTCAATACCGAAACCGACAGCAAAGGAAACTGGACAGATCCAGCCGCCGGCATTGCCCGCTATCTGTCCCGACACAATGTTGAAATTGAGGCTGTCCACATGGAAAGCGACGCAGACAACGTCACCCGCACGCTTCTTTGGGGTGCGGGAAAAATGGACGCCGATCTCATCTGCATGGGTGCTTACGGTCATTCCCGTTTGCGCGAGTTCGCGCTGGGTGGCGTCACGCGCGACATGATACGCGAAAGTCCCGTTCCAGTATTACTGGCGCATTGACGCCGCGTTGTCGAGCCAATCGGCATCTAATGGAGATGCCTTGGGTATAGCAGCGAATTATCGCAGGCCGGCAAACCGGCGGAAACAGCCGGTGATTGCTGCAGTTGACTCGCCAATTGCCGGACCAGCTTTTTATCCCCCTGACCTGTAATCGTCTGGATCAGCGGCTGCTCGGCCAACCACTGATGCGACAGCAGTTTCACAAGCCGGTCGAGCAAATTCAGGCAGGCCGACGCGTTCCGGGCGATGGCGCTTTCCAACGTCTTTTTCAGGTGTGACGTGATCATAGCCTGTTCGTTTCGCCACTTCGAAAGGAGATGCGTGCACTCCGGCGCCAAAGCCGCGAATCGGGGATAAAGGATGTCCTCTTTTGCCCGGTTATACAGTTCGGTATGAACGGCGAACTCGCGCAACAACGTGCCGACACCGTGCCATTCGGCATCGTGAAGAGCCACCCTCGCTTCTTGCAAGAGAGATAGGCAAAGGTCATTCCGCAACATCAACAGCCCGGCAGCCGTCGTCATGGCGATACGCAACTATTAGGCGTGACAGAGAACAATGGTAATTACAAAATCCCTGACAGCGCTTGATCAGAGACAACTTGCCTGGAGCATTCATACCCGAAACACCAGGCCCGGCGTATTCGACGCCTGTTTTGGCAACTAGGAATACGTCACCGGAATCGGGTATGTATGCATCGCCCGACGCGACTCGCGGCCTGTCTCGGGCCGGAAGGCGATCTGTGGTGCCGTTCATCGTAAATAATGCGTCGGTTTGGCCGGTCAGATGCAAGACGCCTTGCGCCGGTCGTGGCCGACCCATGGTCAAACCGTGCAGGCTCGCGCTCAGCCGTAGTATTCGATCGGCCGTCCGGCGCTGGCTGTGATGCGGCTGCCGGCCGTCGCCGTCAGGAGCGCGCCGGCGTCCTGTAGCCTACCGATTGCGGCGAAACCACCCGCAGCGCGCACGAACCCCTGGGCGGCTTCGATCTTGGGCCCCATGGAGCCCGCGCTGAATTCGAGCGAATCCAGTGCATCGGCGGTGGCCGATCTGATACGACGTGCCCCGGGCGTGTTCCAGCCCGTTTGTACCGCGTCCACGTCGGTCAGCATGAGCAAGGCATCTGCACGCAGATGCTCGGCGAGCAGCGCGCTTGTTGCGTCCTTGTCGATCACCGCCTCCACGCCCTCGAGGTGGCCATCCTCACGCACAACTACCGGTATGCCGCCGCCGCCAGCGCAGATCGGAATCACACCGTGTTCCAGCAGCAACTGAATGACTTTGAACTCCAAGATGCGCTGCGGAGAAGGAGACGGCACTACGCGACGATAAAAATCTCCGTCGCGAGCGACCTGCCAACCTCGATCGACGGCCAACCGTTCGGCCTCGGCTTGGCAATATACCGGCCCCACCGGCTTGCTGGGCGTGTGAAAAGCCGGGTCCGCTCGATCCACCTCGACCTGCGTCAGCAATGTCGCCACCTGCGCACCGCAGGGCAGCCGATTGCCTAGTTCCTGCTCGATGAGATAGCCGATCATCCCCTCCGTTTCCGCTCCCAGCACATCTAGAGGGTAGACCTCACCCGGCTTGTAAGCCGCACCTTGCAACGCCAGCAGACCCACCTGCGGGCCGTTACCGTGCGACACCACCAGCTGATGTCCCGCAGTCACCAGTTGCGCCAGCGCCTCGGCGGCGACGCTCGCATTGGCACGCTGATTGGCCGCGGTCAGCGGTTCTCCCCGGTGCAGCAGCGCATTGCCCCCGAGCGCAACGACGATTTTCATGTCAACGCCCCAAGGTGGCCACCATAATGGCCTTGATTGTATGCAGGCGGTTCTCGGCCTGGTCGAAAACGATGGTGTATTCGGATTCGAAGACATCCTCGGTGATTTCCATACCGTCCAATTCGTAGGCCTGAAAAATCTTTTCGCCGTAGACCGTGTCGCGATTGTGGAAAGCCGGCAGACAGTGCATGACACGCACCCGGGGGTTACCGGTCAGTTCCAGGGTCGCGCGGTTGATCTGGTACGGGCGCAGACGCTTGATACGCGATTCCCACGCGGACTCCGGCTCACCCATGGAGACCCAGACGTCGGTGTAGAGGAAATCGGCGTCCCGAACGGCCTCTTCCAGATCGTCCGTTACGGTGATGCGTGCCCCCGTGCTCTTGGCCAGCTCTTGGCAAGCATTGAGCTGCTCCAGTGCCGGCTGGCGCGCGGCCGGCGCGGCGATGCGGACGTCCATACCCAGCTTGGCAGCACCGATCATCAGCGATACAGCGACATTATTGTGCCCGTCGCCGAGAAAACAGAACGCCGTCTGGCGTAGCGGCTTGCCTCTATACTCTTGCATGGTCAGGAAATCAGCCAACACCTGAGTGGGGTGGAATTCATCGGTTAGGCCGTTCCAGACGGGCACGCCGGCGAAGGTCGCCAGATCGTCAACGATCGACTGGCCGAAACCGCGGTATTCGATGGCATCGAACATACGTCCGAGTACGCGTGCCGTATCCTTGACGCTCTCCTTGACGCCCATGTGCGAACCCGTCGGTCCGAGATAGGTCACGTGCGCGCCTTGGTCATGGGCTGCCACTTCGAACGCACAGCGCGTGCGCGTGCTGTCCTTTTCGAATATCAGCGCGATGTTCCGTCCCGCCAGACGTTGGCGCTCGGTACCGGCCGCCTTGGCAGCTTTCAATTCACGGGACAAGTCGATGAGGTAAGCGATTTCGCGTGGCGTGAAGTCACGCAGGGTAAGAAAACTACGGTTGTACAGATTGAAGGCCATGGATCGACTCCTTGAAAAACCAGGTTTAAAGCGGGTCGCGTTCCAGCGGACAGCTCATGCAGTGCGCCCCGCCGCGCCCGCGCGATAGCTCGAATCCGGGGATGGTGATCACTTCGATACCGGCTTTGCGCAACTGGGTATTGCTGTCGACGTTGCGGTCGTAGGCGATGACTACGCCCGGCGCGACCGCCAATACGTTGTTGCCGTCGTCCCACTGCTCGCGCTCGGCTTCGTACTCGTCGCCGCCGGTGGGAATCACACGCAGTTCCTTGATACCCAGTGCATCGGCCACGGCGTTCGTAAAACTGGTTTCAGCGCGCAAATCCAGCGTGCCGGCGCGCTCTCCGGGCCGCAGGCTCCAAGTCCGAAAGGAATGCACCGCGTCCGGGAAAATGGTGGCGGTTTCGTGGTCGAGCAATGTGAACACGGTATCCAGATGCATGGCCGAACGCGCTTTGGGGAATGCCGCAGCGATCACCCGCTCGGCGGCGCCGCAAGCGAACAGATTGAGAGCAAGTGCTTCCACCGCCTGCGGTGTGGTGCGTTCGCCCATACCGATCAGCACGGTGCCGTTACCGATCGGCATGACGTCGCCCCCCTCGATCGTCTGACCTTCGTAATTATCTTGGTCGTGACCGAACCAGAATTCGAAGGGTTGGTCGCGAAACACGGGATGAAACCGATAGATCGCTTGGTAATTCAGGGTTTCCCGGCGGCGCGCGAGCTTGGCCATGGGATTGAGCGACACCCCTCCATAAATCCAGCAGGAGGTATCACGCGTGAACAAATGATTGGGCAACGGCGGCAATATGAAATCATGCGGATCCATAGCCTCGGTCGTTAAGCCGGTGCCTTGAAATGGGCTCTCCGCGCGCGCCATGCCACCGATGAATAGCTCTGCCAATTTCGTCGCGGGTAATTCCGCCAGGTAGGTACGTACTTCGTCGCAAAGGGCAGCGCCCACATCTCGTGGTGTAACGGCCTGCTCCAACAACCAAAGCCGGGCCTCGGGTTCGGACAATGTCTCGGCCAGCAACTCCTGCAGATAGAGCACTTCCACGCCGCGTTCGCGCAACGAGTCCACGAAGACATCGTGTTCCTCGCGGGCCCGCTTGACCCACAGTACATCGTCAAACAACAAGCCCTCGCGGTTGCCCGGGGTCAGCCGGCGTAGACTAAGATCGGGGCGATGAACCAGAACGCGACGCAGCGTTCCGACTTCGGAATGGGCACCCAGTGCACTCATGATCTAACTCCTTAGAAAACAGTCCGGCACACGAAAACGCGGGTTTGGTCGACAGGCAAGTTGGGTTGGTTTCTCTGCTTGGCGTGCCTATTCGCAAACGACGTAGGTGTAAAGTCGTTTCGATCCGTCGGCTTCCTCGACCGAATAAATTCCTTGTATCTCGCTGGCAAAGCCAGGAAAACGATTTGCCGCGGCCTCGAAAACCTTGAAGTAGTCGAGCATCGGCTTGGCCTTGTCGTCGTAGCGCTCGCCCGGCACGACCACGCCGATGCCCGGCGGATAGACCAGCGCCAGCGTGGCTGCGATGCGGCCTGAAATCTCATCCACGGGCAGAAAATCGACATCGTTGGACACGAAGTGGTCGGTGGCTTGTCTCGGGGTGAGCGCCTGCTCGGGGAAATGCTCGCTCCGAAACTGATCGCGCTGCAGCGCGGCGGTATTCGCATCGCGGTAGAAGGCGTGCATTTCGGCGCACAGATCGCGCAGCCCAACACCGGCATACCGCTCCGTGTGCCGGGCCACGAAGGTTGGAATAACCGTTTCCAGCGGTGCGTTGTTGTCGTGCAGGCGCTTGAACGAGACCAGCGCGCTCAGTAGCGTACCTGCTTTGCTCGATTCCATGCTTGGGGTCAGCAAGAACAGCAAACTATTGAGATCGTTCTTCTCCGGCACGATATGGTTTTCCCGCAGATACTCGGCGATAAGCGGCGCCGATATACCGTGGTCGCCATAAGCTCCTGTGCGAGGCGACAGACCCGGAGTGAGCAGCGTCAGTTTGTTCGGGTCCGTCATGGCATAGCCCGGCGCGAGGGCGCCAAAGCCGTGCCAGGCGGCGTCTGGCTGCATCGCCCAACAGCGTGGGTCGGAGGCCAGCCGGTCGGTCTCCAGGTATTCCCAGGCAACATCGTCCGCCGCTGGAAATGAATCCGACGCCGGCAACGTCACGCGCTGGGGCACAAAAGGCTCAAAAAACCAGCGCTTTTGCGGATCGGTTTCCGATTCCTCGAAATGGCGCTTGAGCTGACGGACTTTCTTTCGAAGCTCAATGCCCAGCCGGATCTTATCGTCCCACAGAACCTAGACCGAGCGCAAATTAATCATCTGTGCGCCGACATCCAGCGATGCGAACAACGGATAGTACGGCGACGTCGACGCATGCAGCAGGTACATCTCGTTGAATCGACGATGCTCGACGCGTCGCTTCTGGTCAGAGATATGTGCGTCTTTTATATGAATCTGCGATGCCTGCGAAAACCCCGCGAGCTGCTTATGCGTCGACTGGGTGGCGATAATGCCCGGATGACCGGCGCCAAGGCTATCCAGTCCCATCGCGAAATGGTCCTTGAACAACGGATGGAATTTCATGAAGCCGGCCCAGGCTTCGTCGAAAAGAATGTAGTCGCACAGAGGACCGAGTTTTTCGAGGATGGTCTGCGCGTTGTAGATCGTACCGTCGTAGCTGCATTGCTCGATGACCGCGACCCGGAAAGGACGTTCTTCCTCGGCGCGCGCCGGATCGCGGACCAGCGGATGATGTCTGATGGCATCACGGATGTACTGTTCATCCAGCGCGGCGTGGTCGATCGGCCCGATCAGCCCATAGCCGTTACGCGCGGTGGGCAGATAGATCGGGATGCCGCCGGCGAGTACCAACGCGCCGTGGTGTGCCGATT
Source organism: Salinisphaera sp. (assembly GCA_027858915.1). Classification (GTDB taxonomy): domain Bacteria; phylum Pseudomonadota; class Gammaproteobacteria; order Nevskiales; family Salinisphaeraceae; genus Salinisphaera. The sequence goes on along the minus strand of JAQIBT010000006.1, from coordinate 2,648 downwards.
TGTGGTTATTGCGGTCGAACAGCACCAGATCATCCCGAGAGACGAGCGAACTCAAGACCACCTTGTTCGAGGTAGAGGTGCCGTTGAGCACGAAATAGGTGCGATCGGCTCCGAAGATATCCGCCGCTGCCTTCTGCGCTTCCAGCGCCGGCCCCTCGTGCGTCAGAAGATCACCCAGTTCGACCACCGAGTTGTCCAGATCATTTCGGAAAATAGCCTCACCGAAATGCTCGACGAATAGGCGGCCAATCGGGCTTTTATTGTAAAACACCCCGCCGTTGTGGCCCGGGCAGGTCCACACTTGATTGCCCTGTTCGGCGTAATCCACCATGGCACCAAAAAACGGGGTCTTCAGCGACTCGGCATAGCGTTCAAGATCGAGGGCTATCTTGCATTTTGCGGCGCTGTGAAAGACACATTTCCGGGATTTGGTGGTGAGGTGCACGGTGTGAACGTAAGCCACGATGGCCATAGCACTCGCTACACCGTGCGCTGTATCCGAGAGAATTAAGCGACTTGCCTCAAGATTGATTCAAGTCAATTCGGCTCGGCCAGCAGGCTGCCCCATTTGCCCTTGGTGATCCCGATCGAAAATAGGATGAGGAACGAATAAACGAATAGAGGCCGGTTTTCTCGACCACCAATCCGCGATTCCACAAAAAACGTGCAACCACGGCCGCCGGTATTCCCCATTCGGCAAGATCGGCCTCATCCGCAATGCCCGGGGTCAATACGGTGACCTTGGTCGGGTCCAGCACCACATAGCCCTGTGTCAGCCCTTGAAAACCGTGCCAGGACGCTTTTTCGTCAAGCAACCAATTCTGTGGATCAGGCGACTGATGAACCTTGTTCTCTATATCGTTTGTGTCGCCCGCATCTGGCTCCACAGCCTCCGGCTGCCACAGACGAAACCACCAATCTTCAGCCTCCAACTCTGAGGCGACTTGAGTGAATCGGTTACGGAACAACAAGGCTTCGTTCAAAGTATCTTCGATTAAAGCTGTTCCTCCGGCTCCACGCATCATGCGCGATGCGACATCAAGCGAGGCGATGATGCCGTACTGGGGCGACGTTGATGTATGCATCATGAACGCTTCATTGAAACGCTCTGGATCCAGCGTGTGCTGATCGCCGTCCCGAACGTGGACCATCGATGCCTGTGAGAAGGCCGCCAACAGCTTATGCGTCGACTGGGTGGTGAACGTGATGGGATGTCCTTGCTGCGATTCGCCGGCGGACATGCCGAAACGCCCGGTATAGAAGGGATGAAAACGCGCATAGGCAAACCACGCTTCATCGAAATGCAGCACGTCCACGGTGCCGGCCAGTGCGTCCCGCAGGGAATGCACGTCGTAGCACAGCCCGTCATACGTGGCGTTGGTCACGACCGCCAGTCGAACCCGGCCCTGCGCTTCGCCCAATAGCGCATGTTCTGCGATGCGTTGCGCGATGCGCTCCGGCGCGAGTTCTGCTTTGGGAATGGGACCGATAATACCGTAGGCGTTGCGAGTGGTTGGCAGGTAGATCGGCACCGCGCCGGTCATGACGATGGCGTGCAGGATCGACTTGTGGCAATTCCGATCCACCAGCACGACATCGCCGCGCGTGACGTTCGCATGCCAGACGATCTTGTTGGCGGTCGACGTGCCATTCGTGACAAAGTAGGTCCGGTCGGCACCAAACGTGCGGGCTGCTTCTTGTTCGACGTCGCCGAGCACCCCGGAGTGCTCAAGCAACGATCCCAGCTCGGGCACGGAAACCGATAGATCCGAACGCAGCACGTTCTCGCCAAAAAACTCAAAGAACGCCCGACCCACGGGCGATTTCAGGAAAGCGACTCCGCCACTGTGACCTGGCGTATGCCAGGAATACTTGTATTCCTCGCCATAGCGCGTCAATTCGGAAAAAAAGGCGGCAACAGCTGATCGAGATATTCCTTGACCGCCTCCTCGACATGGCCGGCAATAAAGGCCGGCGTGTCTTCGAGCTTCCAGAAGTAACCCCGCACATGGCGCAGCGCTTGGATAGAAATTGATTTAAGCGCCAGCCGGTCGGTACACAGAAAAATCGGGACGTCCGCGTTGCGGGCACGGACCCGCGCGACCAGATCCTCGACAGGACGGCTGGGAGAGGCCTCATCCATATCGCCGTTGATAATGACGGCGCTGACTTCGGGGTGGGCTTGAATCATGCCAGCGCCGTCGGCCGCGGATGAGGCCATCAGCACATCCTGTGCACGTGCCTTTAACTGCGACCCGACGGCGTGGATCATCTGACTGCCGACCCCGCTTTGGCCCCATTCGGGGTCGATAATCAGGACCGGGAAATGTTGTCGCCAGGACATAAGCACTACTCCTGTTGTCAGGTATGTGTTTACCGCAAGTAATGGAGCCGCATGGCTGCGTTGCTATTCGGCAGCCATACGGCGGCTCACGCGTGGGATCTGGGTCATGCCATCGGTCAAAGCCAATCCGGTGGCCAGGCGCGCGAGGTCGGCAGCCTCCAGCGTTTCGTGTTCCAGCAGTGCCTGGGCACAGCGCTTGAGTACGTCGCAGTTGCGCTCCAGAGCGGTGTACACGCGCGCGAAGACATCGTGGATAATCTCGCGCACCGCCGCGTCGATCGCCTCGGCGCTTTGCTCGCTGATG
>JAQIBT010000153.1 GCA_027858915.1 Salinisphaera sp. | reverse complement strand
ACGAACCGCGCCAGGTGATCGTCGGCCAGATAATCCTGCACCGTCGGCGGAAACAGATGCGGGGTATCGCGGTTGACTGGTCTGAATCTATCGGCCATGAGAACCTCGAAATCCCACTCACTAGGGTTCAGTCATTTTATCAAGATCCCGGCCCGTTGAGTCCGACAGACTCCTAGACCCTTCGCAATCGATTATGCATGTCATTTGCGCTGCCATTCATCCGTAAGACTGCTTAAGCGTTGTTACTCAGAGCGTAGGCTTGAAAGCGACCGTTGGCACGGCTTCCGGGGCGCCATGCGTGGATATAAGGGACACACTTAGTTGGCGTTGCGGGCAGCATGAATGCCAACGGCATCGAGACACTACAACCCCAGTTGCAGGACGGGTACGACGGGCCTGCTCGGCGCGGCCGACATCCGGTAGCGAGCGGCGTTTGGAGCTTACCGGTGGTTGAAGACATTTGGTTGCGGGCACCGACTTCGGGCCGAGCTCGCTGCGATTTAGCCGCTCGGCCGTGCGCTTGCGTAATCAAACAAGAACGCCTCGATTTCATCGCAACGCGCGTCGGGGTCGCGATAGTCCCCATCGATCAGCGCACGCGTATAGTCGGCGTCGAGCAAGAGGTGGCTGGTCAGACCGGCGCTCTGAGCGTCAGCTGACTCGAGCGTATTCAGCAGCAGGCGCGCCGGCTTGGGCATCCTATGCTGATGAGCGCTGGCGATTTCTGCAAGATCTTCCGACGGCGCGACCGCCAGCGAATGGATGATTCGTACGGGTTCGCGTATTTCCGGCGGCGCGGCCTCGGGGCCGCGGCTCCGCTGGTGTGGTAGGCCGCAATCCGGTGGTTCATGCGCCAGAGATGGCCGCCGAGGCACAGACATGATCGGCGGTGATCGTGGCCTGCAGCGTGATCCGCCGGGTCGCGAGCCTCAAGGCATTGAATTCAAAACTCAAGTGGCGCGGTAGCCGGGATGCGCCAGCAGCACTTCTCGGCGCTTCTAAACAAGTCGAGAGCCAAGGGAAACGGGCAGTCAAACAGGCTATTACCCCCATGTAACCCCCCCCCGCCGCTGAGATAGCGCGGCCGCGACGGATGAACGATCGAGATACATGCTCTCAACCCCGCGGTGGCGTGCCCCCAGCTCCGGGAAACCCCGGATGAAACAGCGCAGGTCACCGCGCTATTGTAGTCGTATCGGGCGAGTATCTGCGTCTCCCTCGCGCCTCTCGCCCGTGTTTAGCGGTGGCCGCCCTCCCCCCTCTTGGCGATCGCCGCTTTTTCTTGACGCGGTCGCCCTGTAGCGAGCAGCCGCGACTCAGAGGCTGATGAACAGCCCGCCGAGAACGAGGCCATCAGCGTAAAGGAACCACTGATTCCACGTATCCGAGTGCGACCCTGTGCGCACGGCAGCATCGTTCAACGCGCTGTGCGTGCATCCCGCGCGCAGCGGCCGTACCGCTTTGAATGCCGAGATGACTCGCTCGTTCTGAGCGTGTGACCAGACACCTGCGGTAATACCCTGGGGCCTGCCGCCGGGCGCTTTATTTCCCCCGGAAAACGTCGCGTCCGGCTCCAAATCGGGGCAGATCTCGCGACCTTGATTACACAATCCGGGCTAGCGGCGCCGGTCGCTTGTTGATTCGCGCAAGGAACCGCATGCCGTCATCCGGCGCGCACGTCAGTAGTAGTACGGCTAGTCCTGATTACCGCCAAGAGATATTTTACTCAAAGATGGTTCGCACGGTCCCTGGCAATCGTCGAGCGGGGTGTGATCTTCGTCGGTACGCAGCATTCCTGCACGGGATATAAACATGAAAAAATCGTCTGTACGTTGTGCCCCGCCAGGACAGGCGGCTGGTCAACCGGTTGCATCGCTGGCAGCGGTGCTCGCGCCGGACGCCTGTTTGGCTCCGGAGGGGCATTAGATGGCAGACAATCAGGCCACACTGGAGAGCGAGCGCTATCCGATACTGTTCTCGCCGATACGCATCGATTCGCTGACGCTTGCCAACCGTGCCGCCGTATCGCCGATGACGCGCACCAGCGCCCACCGCGACGGTACCGCCACCGATCAGATGCTCGAGTACTATCGCCGCTATGCCCGCGGCGGTTTTGGCCTGGTCATCACGGAAGGGACCTATACCGATACCGCGCACGCCCAAGGTTATTTCCAGCAGCCCGGCATCGCCACTGACGCCCAGGCCGCGGCCTGGCAGCCGGTGGTCGACGCGGTGCATGCGGCGGGTGCTGCAATCGTGATGCAACTGATGCACGCCGGAGCCCAGGGCCAGCATGACGACACGCCGACAGTCGCGCCGTCCGCGGTACGCCCGCACGGCGAGAAAAGCCCGATATACCACAACAGCGGCACATACGATCTGCCCGATGCGCTGACCGAGACCGGCATCATCGAGGTGATTGACGGCTTCGTCGCCTCGGCGCGACGCGCACAGCAGTCGGGTTTCGACGGGGTCGAGATCCACGCCGCCAACGGCTATCTGCTGGATGAGTTCATCACCACGTATCACAACCTGCGCGACGACGAATACGGCGGCGATATCGGCAACCGGGTGCGCATGGTCCGGCGCGTGGTGCAAAGCGTGCGCGACGCGGTGGGGGCCGACTTCACGGTCGGCGTGCGCCTGTCGCAGACCAAGATCCACGATACAGAATATCGCTGGAACGGTCCGCAGGACGCCGCGCTGATTTTCCGCGCCATGGCCGAAGCGGGTGCAAGTTATATTCACGTCACCGGCGCGGGCGCGGTCGATCCGGCGTTCTCGGACGACGGCCCGAGCCTGGTCGAACTGGCCGCCGAACACGGCCGCGGTATCGCGGTGATCGCCAACGGCGCACTGCACGACGCCGACAAGGCCGAGGCGCAGCTCGCCTCGGGAAAGGCGAGCCTGACGGCAATCGCGCGCGCTGCCCTGGTCAACGCCGACTGGCCGCAGCGCATAGCGGAAGACCGCGCCCAGCACGATTTCGATCCGGACATGCTGCAGCCGCTGGCCACACTTGACAGCCAGGTCGACTGGGAACAGGGCCGGACAGATATCTTCGAGCCGCTACACAAATCGGTGTAGCGGCGGGTCGTTCAGGCGCGATCGCTCAGCCAGACATGATGCCAACGAAAGAGATCGCGGTCCGAAGGCAATCGTTTATTCGCACAGGAGCAAAGCCATGCGTGCAGTCGTTTACAAAGGCCCCCATGACGTTCAGGTCGAAAACGTACCCGATGCGACCCTCGAACACCCCACCGACGTATTGGTGCGCATCACCAGTACCAATATCTGCGGTTCGGATCTGCATATGTATCAGGGCCGCACCGATTTCGATGAAGGCCGTATCATCGGCCACGAGAATCTCGGTGAGGTGATCGAAGTCGGCAAGGGCGTACACAAGGTCAGGAAAGGTGATCGTGTCTGTCTGCCGTTCAATATCGGCTGCGGTTTCTGCAAGAACTGCGAGGCCGGCAAGACGGCATTCTGTCTTGAAGCCAATCCGGGTTTCGCCGGGGCGGCCTACGGCTACGCCAAGATGGGCCCCTACAGTGGTGGCCAGGCCGAGTATCTGCGCGTGCCCTATGCCGACTTCAACTGCCTGATTCTGCCGGAAGACGCCGCAGAAAAAGAAAACGATTATGTGATGCTCACTGATATCTTTCCCGCCGGCTAGCATGCCACGGAACTGGCCGGCATGCGCGACGGCGACTCGGTGCTGGTCTGGGGCGACGGGCCGGTCGGCATCATGGCCGCCTACTCGGCGGTGTTGCGCGATGCCCGCCAGGTGATATGATTGTTGGTGTTATTACGTAAAACGCAGCGTCAGTTCGGCAACCTCGCGGCCATGGGCCCGGGCTACAGACAATTCATTGTCGCTCGGCTGACGCGAGGTCGTTGGCTCCGGCATAAGTCGACGCGCCATAGGCCGAGCAGCCGCGCAGCTCGGAAATATCGAACAGAGTCTCGGCGTTAGCGTAATCCAGCGGCAAGATCAACATGCCGTGATGCACCAGCGTGTTCCAGAACGAGGTGATGGTGGTTTCGTTGCCGGCACCGGTCGCGCTGGAAGTGAAGACGCTGCCCAACGTGTTGACGAGTCCGCCACTGGCCCACAGGCCGCCGGTCTGGTCTAGACATGTACGCATCTGGTCGGCCATATTGCCGAACCGGGTGTGGCCAGCAAAAAATATCCTGTCGTATTCGGCTAGTTCGCTGGGTTGGGCGGTTTTGCCCGCCAAATCGGTCTTAGCGCCTGCCGCGACCAGCCCACCACACGCAGCCCACCGCCCGACGGTGGCTGAGCGCTTTAGAAGGATAATGGGATGAGGGAGTTCACGCGTATCCCCCGCCACGTGGGTTTTATTCCCGATGGCAACCGCCGCTGGGCGGCCGCCCGAGGGTTGATCCGGGGCGGCGGGTATGACCCGGGAGTTGAGCCCGGTCTACGCCTGCTGGAGCTCTGCCGCGAGTTGGGAATCGAGGAGGTCTCGGTCTACGGGTTCACCAAGGAGAATGTCCACCGACCCGCCGATCAGGTAGAGGCGTTTCGGCGGGCATGTTCGCAGTTCGGGCTGCGGGCCGTCGAGGCGGGGGTGGCTCTGCTCGCGGTGGGCGACGCCGGGTCCGCCATCTTTCCGGACGCTCTCCGGTCTTTCGCGGGCGAACGGAGCGACGGCGATATCAAGGTCAACCTCCTGGTCAACTACGGGTGGCAATGGGATCTGTTTTTTGCGCTGAAGCAGGTAGGGAGCAATAGCGGCCTTGTGTATTCGGACGTGCCGCGGACGCTGGCCTCCGCTGCCGTATCCCGTGTCGATCTAGTGGTCCGCTGGGGCGGTCGTCGGCGGCTCTCCGGTTTCATTCCTATCCAGTGCGCCTATGCTGATTTCCACGTGATCGACACCCTGTGGCCAGACTCCCGCCCTGAAGATTTACTGGACGCACTGGCTTGGTATCAGGAGCAGGATGTCACACTCGGCGGCTGACCCATGATGAAAACTGAAGCGTACAAGCCCCGCTACGTCACCCTTCTGGGTTCGGCTCGAGCTAGCAGCGTACAGACTTCGCTTTATACTCACGGAGTCTGATCATGGATGGTTCGCAAGAAACAAACCCACGCGTGCTGCTGGCCGGGGATGCCGATTTATCGCCTTACCGCGGCGCGCACATCCGACAAGTAGTATGCGAGCGCGTACAGTCACCGTGAAAATCATGTAAACCACAGGTGGCTAAATGGATAGGGTCTTGAATCAGCGTATCGAGCGTGGAATGACACGGGTACGCGACACGCCCGATCTCGGCAAGGACGGCCTATCCGAGCCAATGCAGAGTGTCTACGACGACATCGAACGCACGCTGAGGGTTCCGTTCGTGAACTTTATATTCCGAACGCTGGCCAATTTTCCGGATTACTTCGTGCCCGCCTGGCAGGCGCTGTCTCCTCATCTACGCCAGGTGGCGTGCGAGCGTGCAGGCGATCGCTTGCGATCATTGGCCGCTCATGAAATTACCGTCGAACCGCTCGCGAAAGACATCTTGAGCATGGAGGATCAGAGTGCGATTGTGGCATTCACTGACGCTATCCATTACGTGCTGCCCAAACTGCTGTTGACCGTCACTGCCTTCGATAAGCAAGCATCCGGCGATTTCCTATTCAGCCCGGTACCAACCACTGGAGACGCCGCCCTGCTTCCTTATGGCATTGCCCAGGGCACCGGGAAGCTGCCATTACTGGATCCCGCCGATGCTGATGCGCGGTTACGCTCGCTGTTCCAGGACATTCAAGACCAGCATGGCCATCCCGGGGTGGCCAGCTATTACCGGGGATTGGGTCAATATCCGGTATTTCTCGGTCAGGTCTGGCAAGAGGTGCGCCGGCATATCGACACGGACAGCTATCGCCAGCGCAAGCAATCGGTGCTTACGCTGGCTGAAAGCCTCGCAGACCGTGAGCTGGTACGCCACGCGCCGGCACCGATGGCCGCGGCGCCAGAGGCCGTGAGAGAGATTCTGGCGGTATTTCGCACCCGTCTGATTCCTGATCTGTTGTTGGACGTTACGCTTATCCAGGCGATGCTGGGCGACCCGCAAGCTGCGGCGTATTCGCGCTTTTCCATCAGCGACTGAGGCCCGCTGGAGACTTTAAAAGCCCGCATGTGCAGGCCCACTACCTGGCGTGGCTCCAACGCCGCCGCCGCAGGGCAATCGCCGCCAGAGTCAGGGTGGTTTGCGTTATCCTGCTTCGCCACGCGCTGGGTAATCTTCCTTGATCACGAAATCCAGGGCTCCCGCCAGTTCCTTGAACGACGGTCGGGCGAACGGCATGGTCTGGACCGAGGCCGCATAAAGCGTGCCGTCGGGGCGCACCAGAAACAGGCCCGGTTCAGAAAACAGCGCCGGTTCCTTGTCGGCGATGCCCGCGGAAATGAACAGGCCCCATTCGCGAGCCGAATCCAGCGACAGGCCATAGCCTAGCGGCAGCGCTTCAATGCCCCACTCCTGGGCGGTCTGATGGGCGCGCTCCTGATTGTCGCTGCTGATCGCAATCGGCTCCACGCCCTTGGCACGAAAATCCTCGAGCCGGTTCTGCAGGTCGGTCACATAGCCCTTGCAGACCGGACAATGCAGGCCGCGATAGAACACGACCAAGGTGAAATGTTCCGGTTTTTGTTCGCCAAGCTTCCACTGTGCGCCGCTGACCAGCGGTACGTCGAGTTGGGGAACGGGATCTCGGGGTTTGAAATTCATGGGTGACTCCTGGAAAGGCCATCGGATAATGGCGGCAGTTGCAAATACATCGTTAATCCGCCAAGAGCCAGCCGATGCTGAGCGGCTTGGGTCGCTCTCGGCTTGGACCGGCCCTGATCGCGGGCGCTGCCGTGCGCATCAATGGCGCGCGGCATGGCTCGAAATCAATCAGTAGAAAATGGCATTACATGCTGCGATGCGTTGCGACGGCTTCTGCCAGCCTGGGCTTCATCTCGCGAATCTGGTCGTCCAGATCACGCGGTGCATCACGGTTGGCGTCGATCATGCCCTGGCTGTTGTCGTCGGCCCGCACGACCGCCAACTGTTCCGCTTCCAAGCCTTCGACCAGCGCCTTGGCCACGCCTTGCGGGGTGTCGTATTCAAAGCCGGCCTTGTCGCGCAGACCCGCATTTTCCATCATCGGCGTATCGGTAGCCCCCGGGAAAACCGTCATCACATGGATGCCGTCCTCGGCCAGTTCCCGGCGCATGGCTTCGCCGAAATGCGCAATGCCGGCTTTCGTGGCGCCGTAGGTGGCATAGAACGG
>JAQIBT010000148.1 GCA_027858915.1 Salinisphaera sp. | reverse complement strand
CGTGACCGCTGCGCTCTATACGCTGGTGCACAAGCTCGATCGCAACGGTCAGGCCTCTGTCTAAGACCTGTTCCGGATTCAACAGACAGTCTTGAAGCCTTACACTGTCAATAACCGCTCAATCCGATACGACGCTCGTGCTCCGGCAGTTCTTTCTCGGCTTCATCAAGATTCATATCCTGCACCACGCGGCAGCGCAGCCAGTGTATGGACAGGCCTTGATCGAAGAGTTGCAACATCACGGCTATGCGCTCAGTCCGGGCACGCTCTACCCGATCCTGCATAGTCTTGAGAAGGCCGGCTATCTGGTGCGCAAAAACCGTGTAGTCGCCGGCCGCCAGCGCAATAACTACACGGCCACCGCCTTCGGCCACCAGGCATTGGTTGAGGCACCCGCAAAAATCCGCGAGCTGGTGGAGGAAGTGGTCGACGACCAAGCGCCCAAAGATATCGAAGCCCGCGGGGATGACACCTGAACCTGCCCGGCCAGCCGCCTGCTCCGGCGCACCCGGCAGACTCCTCGATCAGTGGCGCGCGGCGCGCACCGATAAACGCGGGATCACCATCAACGCCCGCGAATTGGCTGACAACGGCTACACGCTCTATACCTCGGCCGGCGGCAGCTATGCGTCGCTGATCAACATGCAGGGCAAAGAGGTTCCGGGGTTAGCGCCATAACATCAGACATCGCCCGAGACATCGCCAGACGGCGCCAGACTGGTGCGCAGCTCGCCCAGCCAAGGTTGATAGGCCTGCCAGCGCGCCACCGATGAGCGATAGACAGGCTGGCGCACCTGCCACAGGCTTGCAGTTTGCACGCTGCGATCCGTGCGATGGAAGTCGAGACAGCGACCGTCCCAGGGCAGGCCGGCGAAATCGATCAGGCGGCGAATCTCCGGTTCCGGATCGGATACCATCGACTCGTAGTCCACGGTTAGAATCGGCAGCGGCAGGCAGTCGGCCCAATGCGCCATCAGGCGCTCGTGCTGGCGATAGACCTGGCCAAGATGCGCCAGGTCGTAGGTAAAGCGCAGACCGGCACTGAATATCTGAAAATAACAGGACAAGCAGTTGTCCATCGGCTCGCGCCGGCAGAACACTACGCGCGCATTCGGAAACATACGGGCGACCCAGCCGAGCCACAGCAAGTTGAATGGCATCTTGTCGACCACCCGCGCTGCACCCGGCGCGCGCGCATCCAAGCTGGCCAGATAGCGCCGGGCGAAGTCGTTGGCGTGGGCATCGCTCACCGCGTCGAGACACTCGGGAAACGCGCGCCATTTTGGCGCAACGGCCGGCAGCTCAGTGACCATCCGGCGCAGATCCTCCATCTCGCCGCCACCATGAACGGCTGGATGGCTAGCCAGAATCTGCTCGACCAGGCTGGTGCCAGAGCGCGGCATGCCGACCACGAACAATGGCTTGTCGGACTCCAGCCCGGCGCCGGCCTGCTGTTCGAATCGATCCGCGTTGAAATACCGCACGATGCGGTCGAGACGATCATCGAACTCGGCGGGGTTGAACGGCTCGCGCCTGGCGTGAATACGATTGCCGCGTTCGAAGTGGGCAAACGCCTCGGCCGATTCGGCCTGTCGGTCGTGCCACTGGCCGAGCGCGAAATGCAGATAGGCGCGGTTCTCGTCGTCAGTCTCCGGCACGTCGATCAGCCGCTGCATCGTCTGACGCCGATCTGCACTCGGTTGATAGCCCCGGTTTGCCATCAGCGCGGCATGGATCCAGCCCTGGCCGGGATCGATCGCCAACGCTCGCTCAAAGCTGGCCTGCGCTTCGTCGAAGTCGCCCTGGGTCTGCAGAACGCTACCCAACTGGCCATGAAGCCGGGCTATGTTGTCCTGCGACTGACCTTGAGACTGGCGCATCGTGCGGAACAAGGCGATGGCGCGTGCCGGCTCGCCGACGGTTGTCCAGGCCTCGGCGAGCAGCAGCTGCGCCTCGAAACCGGTCGGTCTTTCGGCTTCCCAGGCGTGCAGCAGATCGAAGGCAGCGGTCAGTTCGCCCCGTTCGTAACGCAGGGTAGCCATTCGCAGGCGAGCAATTGGCGGAGATGGATCACGCTCAGCGAGCGAGGCGTAGACCGCCAGTGCGCGTTCACTGCGACCGGCGTCGGCTAGTGCCGTTGCCCAGTCCAGGTAATTGTCGAGGCGCTCCGGATCCAATTCGGCGGCGCGTCGGTACGGGGCCAGCGCCGCAGTGCGCCGGCCGGCGGCACGCAGCGTTTCAGCCAGCGTATGGTGAAACACGGCGTCGCTCGGACGCAGCTTGACCGCCCGTTGTAACAGCGCAATCGCGACGTCGAGCTCGCCGCGCTGATAGGCCAGCAGCCCGCGCAGGCGCTGGGCGTCGGGATAAGCCGGATCGCGGCTTTTGACCGCGCGATAACAGCGCTCGGCCGATTCGAACCGGCCGGCAGCGTGGTAACTCATGCCCTCGGCGTGTGCGGTCGAGGCACCGCCGACCGCGGTTCGGGTCCGGGATTTTGATTGCGCGCGCTTGTTCATTGTTGCTCCCATCGTACAGGTAGCGGCCGCAAAAAAGCCCCGGCGAAAACGCCGAGGCTTGAAGACCGCCGCCCGGCAAGCCGGGCGGGCGGATATCCGCTTGGACTAGAAGTTATAGATCGCGGAGACCTGAAGGCGATTGGTGTGACCGGTCGGTTGGTCGTTGCTATAAGTGAAATGACCGAATTCGGCGCCTACCGTCAGCGGCTTGACTACGTTGTACAACAGGTTGACGAACAGGCTTGAGGAGCTGTCGTATTGGCCGACTCTGTTCGAGCCATAGCCTTTGGCGAAGCCCTGACCCCAGACCAGGTTAGTCGTCAGCTTCGGCGTGAGCGCCTGCGATAGCGTGGCGACATAGCCGTAGCGGGTGATCGTATCGAGCGAGCCGTTCGAGCTGATGTACGCGTCTGCTCCACCGGCCGGGTCATAGACATAAGCGCCGTCGCCCTTGCCGTAGTTGACTGTCGCCATCAGCGTGGTCCCAGTCGCCAGTTTGTAGCTGCCGCCCGCGTCGAGGCCATAGCCAAATGCCGACTTGGAGTTTCCGTTCGCGTTACTGCCTCTGAGATAGCGCGCTACGCCCGCAAACTGATAGCTCAGGTTACCGGCGCTACCTTTGTAGCGCATCACGAAATCGGGCGCTTTGACCGCGTTTTGTACTTTGTTACCTGCGTTGTCTACCAGGCTCTGGTCGTACGGCGATTCCAGCGCCACGTCGAGGGTGCCGCTATTGGGAAGGTTGAAGGTATAGCGAACCTGGGCATGGCGGCGGAAAATCTGCGCCTCAGGCCCGTAAAAGTCGAGCGTGGTGCCATAGTTGAAGTCCGAGAACGTCGTCCAGTCCTTACCAAACTCCCAATTGTTCCAGGTAAAGAACGCCAGACGTACGCGCGGCGTGTAACCGTGCGCGAAGCTGCCGTCGTAGCCCCCAGTGCCACCGTAGAAATCCATCTGGATGGTGCCTTTCACATCGCCCATCGACGTCGGCGTATCGCTCGAGATGGTCAGACGCGACTGCTTGGCCGTCATGCCAAACCGATTACCATTCTTGCCTACACCGACGGCACTGCTCGCGCCGACGCTGGCACCAGCGTTCTGATCAAAGTTGTAGACCCCATCCAGCTTGATGTAGCCACTCAGCCCGAAAGTGGTGCCGGCGACGGTGAAACCGTCGTTTCCTGCCTTGGCCTTAGGACTTTTCTTCTGGTCCAGCTGCAGCTCTGCCTGCTGTTTTTGTTGCTGCTGCATCTGAGTCACACGCAGTTGCAGCTGATGAATCTGGTTCTGCATGTCCTGCATGTTCTGTGCGTCGGACTGCTGAGCCTGAGCGGCTATCGGCATGACGGCTAGCAGTAGCGGCACTGCGACTGTGGTTCCCCAAACGCGCTTCACCGCCGTACCCACTTTAGTGGACCGGCACGAATTCGTACTCATGATTGAACTCCCTTTTTTAAGTAATCAGATCCCCTTGAAAACGCGCCCCAAGACACGTTTCATGAAGATGAACTATAGTTGAACCTGTCGGCGCACGCCACGAAATTCTGTAATACAACGGTCTTACGCGAAAACCACGACGGTTGCCGTACCCAACCTTGTGACAATGATCCGGCGATCCTGCATTGTGTGCCGACCCGAGCGTCTCGTAAGGCCGTCGAATGACCTTATAAAGCGCCTATTCATCGCGTAACTGAAATAAAGCAAGAATCGCGCCATGCGTCGTTCGAGCGTTGGATATCAGCCGGCCTGTCAACCCATGACATCGGTTATCTGAGTCGATCGCCGTTTGCGTATACGACTAATTATTAAGATGACTTCACGCCAATCATGAGCGCCATCAAACAGAAACTCGTCGTCGGCATCTCTTCGCGCGCGCTGTTCGATCTGGAAGCCAGCCACGCAGTGTTTGAGCAACACGGCCGCGAGGCCTATTGCAACTATCAGATCCAGCATGAAGAAGACGTGCTCGAACCGGGCGTTGCGTTCGGTCTGGCACGCAAGCTGCTCGCCCTGAACGAGGCCGAGCACGAACGCGTGGAAGTGATATTGCTATCACGCAACAGCGCTGATACCGGACTGCGGGTGTTCAACTCGATCGCCCATCACAACCTCCCGATCACGCGTGCCGCGTTTACCAGCGGCGATTCCCCGTATCGCTATGTCGGAGCGTTCGGTGCCGACCTGTTCCTGTCGGCCGATCCCGACGACGTGCGCGCGGCATTAGCTGCGGGTTGCGCGGCGGCGACCATCGTGCCGGGGCATTCATTCTCGCACGGTGAGGGGGCGCTCAAGATCGCCTTCGACGGCGATGCAGTGCTGTTTTCGGATGCCGCCGAACGTATCTTCAAGGAAAAAGGATTGGCGGCGTTCGCCGAGAGCGAATCCCGATCGGCGGGAGAACCTTTGCCCGGCGGGCCGTTCAAGGCCTTTCTCGAAGCACTGACGCGTATCCAGGCCGAATTCGACCCCGATGAATGCCCCATTCGCACCGCTCTGGTGACCTCGCGCAGTGCGCCAGCCCACGAGCGGGTGATTCGCACGCTGCGTGCCTGGCATATCCGGATCGACGAGGCGTTGTTTCTGGGTGGTATGACCAAGGCACGTTTTCTGCAGGCCTTCGGCGCGGATATCTTCTTCGACGATCAGGCGACTCATATCGGCACCGCTTCCGGCATGGTGGCGGCCGGTCACGTGCCCCACGGTGTGGCGAACGAATGACCACAGGGCGAGGCGCCTATAGGAAACGTCAATCCGCAGTTTTTGACTGCAACGATTCGCGGGCATATTGAGCCTGGATATATTCTCGAAAGTCGGCGTTGAAATCGTCCACAATCAACGACTTCGCATGCACTACGATCAGACGCCGCGTGCCGAGCAAGGTCGGGTAATCGAGCACGAGCAGGCAGTGCTTGAAGTGCCACGTCCGGTCTTCGACCTGTGCTGCGGTCAATGCCCACAAGCCAGCCGTCTGGGCTGGCAGCTCCACGAAGTTACGCTCTATCAGCCCCGCTTTTTCGTTCCGCATAGAGATGGTATTTCGGCGTCGGGCGATGATGTCGTTCTTGCGACGCGGGCGGATGACATCGCCGGTATCACCGACATAAGTCAGGCTGACATGGGTATCGTTCTCGGTGATCAACCGCACATCGCGCACGGTCACCCGAACGTCGGTGCCGTTTGCACAGATCAGGTGCACGCGATCCTCGTCGGGGTCGCTGCGTTCGGGGCGTATCAGGCGTCGAAGCTGGTATTCGAGCGTCCAGTTCCGCAGCATGAAAAACAGGTACACCAGGGCTGACCAGGCAACAAATGAAAGCACCGTGCCGACGATATTTTGTATGATCGTTTCCAAGACCATTTTCAGTCTCCGCGTGTTTACACTGGATATGATTGCCGACGCCAACGGCCGCACACCGTGAGTTTCGCGGCTACGATCCTAGTCGCGTTGGCCGCGCTACTCGTCGTGGCTGGGATCATCGCCTGGCCGCAGCTGCGTCAACGCCTCTTCGCTCGCCACCAGCTCAGCCCGAAGCAGCGCCGGATCCTGTTTCGACGACTGCCCTGGTCTGCGGCGCTCCGCCCACGGCAGCGCGATCAACTTTGCGGTAACGCAGCCCAACTGCTCGCCGAAACAACGTTCATCGGCGCGCCAGAGGCAACAGTCAACGATCGGCAGCGACTAATCATCGCCGGTCAGGCCGCATTGCTGGGCCTGGGCGCACAGCCTATGGTCGGCGAGCTGCCGAGCGAGATCGTGATCTATTCCGCCGCTATCGATAGCGGCGTCGAAGCCAGCCCGGCCTATGGGCTGGTCGAGGATCTGGCAGACATGGCCATCGGGCTTCACCCCAGCGGTTCGCGAATCGCGCTCAGCTGGCCGGCGGTGAATGCCACCCTGGCGGGCAGTGTGCGCAATCCAGTCGTCCGTGCGTTCGTACACTTGACGAACTTCAGCGATCCATTGAATGAAGCCGGGATTGCGCCAGCCGCCGACAGCTGGCCGGCAGCGCTGGCAGAACACCAGACAACTATCGAAAACACCGGCTCGGCGCTGATTGATCTGCCGGCCGACGCCTCACCGGAGCGTTTTCTGGCGCTCGCCGCCGAGGCCTTCTTTCAACAACCCAAGGCACTGCGCGAGACGCATCCGGGTCTATACGACCTGTTGTCCGCTTATTTCGATCTGGATACCGCAAGTCAGCCACCGAGGTTTCGTCGGCGCAAGATGAATCGCTGACGCTCACCATTTCGCCCCGGACGATCGCGGCGGTTCGCGTGCGCGTCGGGGCGGCTCTTGCCGGTCATCGCTCAGGCGTCATGTAGTGCAATCACGGACATCTCGCCGCGGCTCGGCCTGACTTATGATTTACGGAAAGAACGGGTGGATTTCAGCACGGCCTTGAAAAAGCTCTCAGGCGATACCCGCTTGAGCCGATACTGCCAACGCGCTGTACGATGCGATATGACCAGGAACTCGCCATCTGCAGCCGCCGTGAAGATGTCGTCAGCGACCTGAGCCGCCGTGACGCCCGAACTCTCCATGAGCTTCTGCACCATCGTGGTGTGGTGCGGCGACTGACTGCGGAACGACTCCAGTAGATTGCTGGCAAAAAACGCAGGGCACGCAACAGTCACACCCACCCCGTGATCATATTCCTCACCGCGCAAGGTCTCGGACAGCGCAAGAACGCCTGCCTTGGCGACGTTGTACGACGCCATGCCCGGCGCATTGGCGATGGCGGCGAACGAAGCAATGTTGATCAGGTGTCCGCGCGATGCGCGCAACATCGGCAGCGCGGCCCGACAGCCGCGCACCATGCCCATCAGATTGATCTGGAGCATCCATTCCCAATCCTCGACGCTGGTATCGGCAACGGTGCCCGAGGCCGCCACGCCGGCATTGTTGACCCATACATCGAGCCCGCCCCAGCTCTCCTGCAGGCGTTCATTGAGCTGTGCATAATCCTCGTCGCGCCTGGTATCCAGCGTCTGTGCGATCCCCTGCCCGCCGGCGTCATTGACCTCACCGGCCACGCGCCGGGCCCGCCCGGTCTGGATATCCGTCACCGCTACCCGCCAACCGGCTTGTGCATAACAGAGTGCCAGTTCGCGTCCGAGGCCGCTGCCGGCACCCGTGATTGCCACCCGTTTCTGATCCGAACCGCCCTCATTCATGATCTGACTTCGCCGATTGTCCGATAGATCAGCATACGCAAATTATCGCGCGGGCGGCATCTCCGCCGGCTCAATCCGCCCGATATTTCTACCAAGCACGTTATGATGCTCTATCAGTCACCCGCTGGTTGAATCCAGGAGATAGGCAATGAAACTGTATGAATCCAGACGCGCGCCCAATCCGCGGCGCGTGCGTATTTTCATGGCCGAGAAAGGTATCGATCTAAGTCAGATCGAGCGCATTGAAGTGGATATCGCCAAAGGTGAGAATCTATCGCCCGACTATCGGCAGATGAACCCGATGGGCGGCGTACCGGTGCTCGAGCTCGACGATGGGCAGTTCCTCTCCGAGTCGGTGGCCATCTGCCGCTATTTTGAAGTGCTGCATCCAGAACCACCGCTGATGGGGCGCTCTGCCGAGCAACAGGCCATCATCGAGATGTGGAACCGGCGCATGGAGCTGAATCTGCTGATGCCGGTCGCGATGGCGTTTCGCCATGGCAGCGGCTATTTTGCCGATCGAGAGGTGGTCTGTGCTGACTACGGCGCTGCCAGTTTGAACAACGCCAGCCGCATGTTTGGTTTTCTCGATCGCCATCTGGCCAACAACGAGTATATTGCCGGCGATGACTTCACTATTGCTGATATCACGGCGCTGGTCAGCATCGATTTCGCTCGCGTGATCAAGCTGGCGATCGCTGAGGAACAGAGCTATCTGGCGCGCTGGCACGCCGTCGTCTCGGCCCGCGCCAGTGCCCGTGCATGATCCGGCGCTTGATGACCCGCTTGGTGTGTGAGGCGGGGCGAGCTAGCGTAGCCGCCATGACCAACCTCTTTTTGGATCAATGAGATCAGCGACCAGCGGACCTGCGGACCGGCTGTGCGAGACCGTCCTGCGGTTTGCCGACCGCGGGCTGTGTCCGGCCACCGGTGGCAACTTTTCGACTCGAATCGATGCCAATCGCGTGCTGATCACCGCGTCTGGCGTCGACAAGCGCCGCTTGACGCCGCGTGATCTGCTCAGCATCGGTCTCGATGGCACGCTGATCGGCGATGGCAAACCGTCGGCCGAGACCGGTCTGCATCTGGCGTTGTACAACGCCGATCCAACGATTGGTGCGGTTCTGCATGGGCACTCTCTCGCCAACACGGTGTTGTCGCGAGTCGGCAATCCACAGCGACTGACCTTCAGCGGCTACGAGATGCAGAAAGCGATCCGCGGCCAGTCCAACCATGCCGATCAGCTGAGTCTGCCCGTCTTCCACAACAGCCAGGATATGGATGAACTGGCCGGCTGGCTGCGCGAGCGCTTCGATGAAGCCACGCTGGCCTGTGCTTTCCTGGTCCGGGGCCACGGCATCTATGTTTGGGGAACAGACCTGGTCGAAGCCAGCCGGCATCTGGAAGGCTGGGAGTTTCTGCTCGACTGCGAACTACAACGCCGCACACTGGAGAACGGCTTATGAGCCTGCGACTCGAAGAACTCTCGCCCGACGTCGTAGTCGTGGTCACTGATATCGAAGGCACCACGACCGATATTGCATTCGTACACGACGTATTGTTTCCCTATGCTCGAGCACAGATGCCGAGCTGGTTGCCGGCGCACGCAGAGGAGCCCGAAGTGGCCGCGGCGATAGACGAGATCCGCGTAGAAATCGACGAACCGGATGCCGATATAGATCGGGTGCTCGAGGTCCTCGAGCGCTGGATGAGCGCTGACGAGAAGGTCACGCCGCTCAAGACACTGCAGGGCATGATCTGGCGCCACGGCTACGAGGCAGTGGACTTCACCGGCCATGTGTACGATGACGCAGTGGCTGCGCTCCAGGCCTGGGCCGACGATCGCCGCATGCTCTGTGTCTATTCCTCCGGCTCGGTCGAGGCACAGAAGCTGTTGTTCACCCACAGCGATCACGGTGATCTGTCGCATCTGTTCTCCGGCTACTTCGATACCCGGATGGGTCCCAAGAAGAAGACTGGCAGCTACAAGCGGATTGCCCAGGCACTGGGCGAAGCGCCAGGCTCGCTGCTGTTCCTGTCCGACGTCGGCGAGGAACTGGATGCCGCCAAGGCTGCCGGCTGGCAGACCTGCTGGGTCGCACGTGACGACAAGACCATGGACAAGGCCACCGAAAGCGAAGCACATGCGGTGGTATCTGGCTTTGACGAGATTGAGCTGATCTAAATGAGCGATCACAGCCTGGCCGTGTGCGTGCATGGTTGGTGATGCTTGTCCCAGCCGTCTTTTCTTATCCGCGAGAATCTGCGTAATCTGCGGATAAACCTGTCTTATAGTTAGTCCCTGTGAACCAAATCCTGCTATGAGGTCGTCATGAGTCAACTGAGCGTCTTTCACGAATCGGATACCGACACGCCGGTGTTCGAATCGCGCGATGTCCAGGCTATCGCTGCCGAGTTGGATAAAGTGAATGTGCTGTTCGAACGCTGGCCGGCCGAGCACGCGCTGGCGGCCGACGCCACGGCAGAACAGATCGGCGACGCCTATGCCGACGATATCCAGCGCCTGCAGGAGCAGTTCGGCTATGCCACCTGGGACGTGATCGGCATCCATCCCGCGCATCCGGATAAAGACACGATGCGGGCCAAGTTTCTCGACGAGCACACGCACAGCGAAGACGAAGTCCGTTTCTTTGTCGACGGCGCAGGCCTGTTCACGCTACATATCGGCGATCATGTCTACGCAACCCTCTGTGAGGCCAACGACCTGATCAGCGTACCGGCCGGCACGCAACACTGGTTTGACATGGGCGGCGCCCCATCCTTCAAGGTGATCCGCCTGTTCAACAATCAAGAAGGCTGGGTCGCCAAATTCACCGGCACCGATATCGCCCGCGACTTCCGGCCAGCCGGCGAGGCGATGCTCGGTCAGTAAATTACCGGGCTTTCCATGAAGCATTTGGTCCGCAAATGACAATCAGATGAGGATCATCCGGGCTGCGCGTGCGCCACAAACGCAACGAATTCCAATGCGTTGATGCATCATGTATCGCATCTATTCCCAAGCGCTTGGCTTTGACGCTTTCCCAGCCTTCTGGCCGACGGTAGTCGGCGTCATCTGCGGATAACCGGCTTTTTGAGCCAGTGTTTATCTGGAGATCAATACGCTCTCAGTGGCACGGTCGGGCTACGGAAACGCTCGGCCCCCACTCTTGAGCACGCCGGCCGCGACGTCGTCGATGCCAAAGACGCCGGTATCCAGAATCCAGTGGGTGATCAGCGAGGCCGGGGTGACATCGAAGGCGGGGTTGGCGACCCGCGCGTCGGCCGGGGCCCAGCACAGCTCGCCGGCGGCATTGTTCACACCGCGCACTTCGGCCGCTGATCGCTGCTCGATCGGAATATCATCGCCCGAGGCACAGGCCGGATCGAGCGTGGTATGCGGCGCCGCGACCGCAAACGGGATATTGTGATATTTCGCAAGAACGGCCAGGCCATAGGTGCCGATCTTGTTGGCAAAGTCGCCGTTGGCAGCAATCCGGTCGGCGCCTACGATGACTCGATCGACCCGCCCGGCCGCCATCATGGCGGCGGCCATGTTGTCGGCGATGAGCGTATACGGCACGCCCAGCTTGCCGAATTCCCAGGCCGTGAGTCGTCCGCCCTGCAGCAAGGGACGTGTCTCATCTACCCAGACCTCGATAGCCTTGCCCTGCTCGTGCGCCCGGCGGATCACGCCAGCCGCGGTGCCGATGCCTGCTGTGGCCAGAGCGCCGGTATTGCAATGGGTCAACAGCCGTTCACCATAGCCGACAAGCGCAGCGCCGTAGTCGCCAATGGCGTCGCACAGCGCCCTATCGGTATCGGTCAGCGTCTCGGCGGCCTGCACCACCGACCGCTGCCAATCGGCCGTATCGAGGTCGGCCGCCAGGCCGTCCATGGCATGCATGAGATTCACGGCGGTCGGCCGGGCGGCTCGCAGCCGCGCAATAGCCTGGAAAATCGCGCGACGATCATCGCCTTGTTCGACGCGCGAGGCGACCAAAAGCGCTGACGCGATGGCAATCATCGGCGCGCCGCGCACACGCAGCGCATGGATAGCCTCGATCAGCGTATCGACATCGGCTACCGCCAGCCAGGTTTCGGCATGCGGCAGCTGCGACTGGTCGAGCAGCCGCAGATGGCCGTTGGCCACCTGCAGCGCCAGACCCGAACGGTCCTGCATCGAAACGCCTACTTTCCGCCGAGGCGGGCGAGAAGTTCGTCGGTTTTTTCCTTGAGCAGCGTCTTGTCCGCGCGTGTCTCGACGTTCAGCCGGATGACTGGTTCGGTGTTCGACTTGCGCAGGTTGAAGCGCCAGTTCTCAAACTCTACAGACAGGCCGTCGACGTACTCGACCGACTTGGCCCCGTCGGCATAATGCTGCTCGATATCCTGCATCGCTGCGTCCGCGTCGTCCACGGTACGATTGATCTCTCCCGAGGCCGGGAATGCAGCAATACGTTCTTTCACGAGCGTTGACAATGGCTTACCGGCTTCCGAGACAAGCTGAGCCAATACCAGCCAGGGCAGATTGCCGTTGTCGGCATAGGCAAATTCACGAAAATAATGATGCGCGCTCATTTCGCCGCCGTATAGCGCGTCCGATTCGCGCATCACCTGTTTCATGAAGGAATGCCCGGACTTGGACTCGACCGCTCGGCCGCCAGCTTCTTCGACCTGCGCCAGGGTGTTCCAGGTCAGACGCGGATCATGGACGATCGCCTCGCCGGGGTTCATCTGCAACAGCATCTGGGCGAGCAGACCGACGATGTAGTACCCCTCGATGAACTCGCCGTTCTCGTCGAAGAAGAAACAACGATCAAAGTCGCCGTCCCACGCCACACCAAAATCGGCGCCGGCTTCGGTCACGGCGCGCGATGTGCTCTCGCGGTTTTCCACCAGCAACGGATTGGGAATGCCGTTGGGCAGCTCGCCGTCGGGCTCGAAATGCATGCGCTGAATATCGAACGGCAGATGTTTTTCCAGCTTCTCGACCACCAGTCCTGCACAGCCGTTGCCCGGATTGGCAACAATCCTCAGCGGCTTCAGGTTTTCCGGCTTGATCTGGGCGAGCAGAAACTTGATGTACTCGTCGCGCTGATCCAGCGACGAGCATTTGCCTTTTTGTGCCGCCGGCTGAAAGTCGGCCTCGAACGCACGTTTTTCGATATCGAACAGACCCGTATCTGCCGAAATCGGCTTGGCTTGTTCGCGAACGAATTTCAAGCCGTTGTAATCCTTGGGGTTATGACTAGCCGTAACCATGATGCCGCCATCGGCGTTCTGGGAGAAGGTGCCGTAATAGACTTCCTCGGTCCCGCACAGGCCAACGTCCAGTACATTGGCGCCGGCGGTGGTCAGACCATCGATAAGCGCCTCGGCCAGCTCGTTGCTGGACAGACGCATATCACGGCCAACCACGACGGTCCGTGCGCCAATCTCGGCCACGAATGCCTGGCCGATGCGTCTCGCCAGTTCGGCGTTGAGCTCTTCGGGTACGCGGGCGCGTACGTCGTACGCCTTGAAGAACGGATAATATTGACCCATCGGCTGTCAGCTCCTCTATGAATTCACTCGGGCCAGAACACACTTTCCACGTGCCCTGCCGACTGATTATTTCGTTTTTTCGTCTGCGTCGACGCGGCCATAGACATCGTCATAGCGCACGATGTCATCTTCGCCAAGATAACTACCCGACTGTACCTCGATCAGGTCCAGTGCCACCTTACCCGGGTTTTCCAGCCGGTGAGTAGCGCCCAGCGGTATGTAGGTTGACTGGTTTTCGGTGAGCAGCATTTTCTTGTCGTCACAGGTGACCTGTGCCGTGCCGCGAACCACGATCCAGTGTTCCGCGCGATGATGATGTGACTGCAGCGACAGCCGGCCGCCAGGAGTGACCCGGATATGCTTGACCTGGAAGCGCGGACCCGCCGCAATCTGCTGGTAGCTACCCCAGGGCCGATACGCCTTGCGATGCTCGGTCGCTTCGGTACGCCCGGCCGCGGCCAGATCGCCGACCAGGCGCTTGATATCCTGCTCGCGCGATCGATCGGCGACCAGCAACGCGTCGGGCGTTTCCACAATGATCTGATCGCGGGTCCCTAGGGCAGCAATCAGCCGGCCTTCGCTGTGAATCACGCAATCCTTGGCGTCGGTGAGCCAGGCATCGCCGTAGACGCTGTTGCCATTGGCGTCCAGGCCACCTGCCCGGCCGACCGACGACCAGCTGCCCAGGTCCGACCAGCCGGCATCCAGCACGGCCATCAGCGCGCGATCGGTCTTCTCCATGACGGCATAGTCGATGGAATCCGAGCGCGCGGACGTGAATGCGGCCTGGTCCAGACGCAGGAAGTCGATATCGATGGTGGCCAGCTCGTGCGCCTGACTCACTGCATCGTGGATATCGGCTGCGTGTTCTGCCAGCAACGACAGATAGGTACCCGCACGGAAATAGAACATGCCGCTGTTCCAGAAATGATTGCCGTCGGCAACGTAACTGGCAGCGGTCGCCTGATCGGGTTTCTCACGGAACGTCTCGACTCGGCGCAGGCCGTCGATACCCGGAGCCCCGGCGCGGATGTAGCCGTAGCCGGTCTCTGGCCGATCCGGCGTCACACCGAACAGCGTCACACCGTTGTGATCGGTACCGGCGCGCGCCTGCGCTACCGCTGCGACGAATGAGTCGGCGTCGGCGACCGCGTGATCGGTCGGCAATACCAGCAACTCGGCGTCGTCGCCGTAGCGCGCACGCGCTTCAAACGCGGCCGCAGCGACAGCCGCAGCGGTATTGCGCGCCACCGGCTCCAGCAGAATACGCCCGGACTGGCCATGCGCGCGCATCTGCTCGGCCAGCACGAAGCGGTGCTCGTCGCTGCCAACCAGAATTGCCTCGCCCAGATCTTCGATCGGCGACAGCCGGGCCAGCGTTTGCTCGAGCAGGCTCTGCTGGTCGATCAGCGACAGGAACTGCTTCGGTCGGCTCTGGCGAGAAGCCGGCCATAGCCGCGAACCCGATCCGCCGGCCAGCAATACCGGTATGAGCATGGTGTTCTCCTGATGGTCATGCGAGACCTGTGGCGCCGCCGCGCATAGACAACGTCGTGAATTCGCCGAAGATGATACGAAACCCGAGCCATTTTTTGTGATAATTCTCGGCGCGCGAGTTGGCGTTGGCAAAAGCGATTGCCAACAACCTGGATCTGTCTGCAAGCGAATATCGTCGGATGGCGGGGTCACACTGATAACTCTCGCGATCGCGAAGCGCTTATGTTGGAACACCGCAGGTAGCCACCATCGCGCTTCAATGAGCGGCGTTCGCTCGCCTGCTGCGGGTCTGGTCGATCAGATAATCGACGACGTCGAGCATTTTTTTATTGTTGCCGGCCAACCGTCCGCTCACCCAATATCGCCCGGCTACGCTGATGCTAGGAACTTCGGTCACCGGGAATCGACGCATCCGCGGCAAGGTCGCCGCGATCTGGCGGGTGACCTTCGAGCTGTCGAAGGTCTTGTCGAACGTTGCGCCATTGACGCCGTGCGCCACCATAAATGAACGGATGGTGGTGCGGTTGGTCAACGGATTGCCATCCTGATGGATGGCGTCGAATATCTGGTCATGCATGCGGTCAACAATGCCCATATCCACCTCCGTGTAGTACAGCCGGGCATAGATATCGCCGCTTGGGCCAAACAACACCGGCACCCGATCGAACACGACATCGTCGTCCAGGCCTTTTCGCCAGGCTTCAAGTGCGGGCTCGAAGTGATAACAATGCGGGCAGGTATAGAGAAAAAATTCAGCCACGTGAATCTTGCCATCGCTGGCCACCGGCGCTGGCTGGCTGGCCTCGATGTAATCGTCGCCCGCGACATAGCGCGAGATCAGGCTCTGTGCGCTCGCACTGCCGGTCCAGAAAAGACACAGCAGGAGACCTAGCCATAGTGTGGGCAGGGCCATCAGGCGACGGTGCTTGTTCATCACTTTTACTCTCTTTGGCTCGGGGCATCAGGCGTCGGCGCCTGCCACTGGCACAATAGCAGGACGCGTCCGCTATTCGTGAGCGTCGGCGCCCCTCTTTCATGGATACAGACTGCCGATGCCGTTATTGACCCCCAAGGATTTCAACGAGATGCGTTTTCTGCTGTCGGCGCCCACACCGAGGGCGTTTCCGGCGCCCGACCGCGTCGAGATCGCTTTCGCCGGACGCTCGAACGCCGGCAAATCGAGCGCGCTGAACGCACTGTGCCAGCAGACGGCTTTGGCCCGCACCAGTAAAACACCCGGCCGCACGCAGGCCATCAACTTCTTCGACGGCCCCTCCATGCGACTGGCAGACCTGCCGGGCTACGGCTTCGCGCAGGTGCCACCCGCGGTCAAGGCCGCCTGGGCACGGCTGATCGAGGCCTATCTGAGCCAGCGTGAGTGTTTGGCGGGTATTGTGCTCATCATGGACGCCCGGCGTCCGCTGCTCGATTTTGATCGCCAGTTGTTGCAGTGGGGCGGCCAGTTCGGCCTGGCCTTTCATCTCATGCTGACCAAGGCCGACAAGCTGTCGCGCAATCAGCAGGTCAACATTCTGCGCAAGACTCTGGCAGAGGTCGACGGCGCGTCCGCTCAGTTGTTCTCGGCCCCCAAGCGTCTGGGCATCGACGAAGCGCGAGCAGCTATTGGTCGAATGCTACCGGACGAATTTATTGCGAATGAGAATCATTATCAATAATATGAGCTAGCCAATCGATTGCAGGGGCTGCTCAATGGCATATGAAATTCAGGCGTGGCTGGATGAAAAAGGATTCCAACAGCTGCGGTTGATTGATGCGCGATCAGGAGCGACCCGGCTGACGTGGGATGCCTCTAGCCAACAAGGGCCCGCGTTGAAGTCCTTATTCCATGAGTTGATGCTGTTATCGGCCGCTTCACGGGTCGACCTGCAGACGCAAGCTGCTGTTCACGATCGAAAATCCGCTTGGCACCAGCGCAAGACACTGCCGGGCGCGCGTTGCGTCTGCGCTCATCGACTGATCGCTACCATTTATCGGTAAAAATACCGATATGGCTCGACTCGCGTCTCCGATTGTGAGATAACTCACTGAACAGAAAAGCCCAAACGAGCCGCAGCAAAAAACCCCGGCAATAGGGGGAGTACTGCCGAGGCGACTGCCCGGTCTTGGGGAGAACCGGACAAGTTACCGCTCAGGGAGAAAAGCGGGTAGGCATGGCCTACAGGTAGTGGGACGACAAGCTTCAGCGATAGTTCCTGAAGTTTGCAGAAAATTTCGGCAGGGCCACTTTTCAGGGAGGGCCGCGCGTCCGATCAAAGCTGGATACGACCTGGGGGTCGGATTCAGGTATCGGCAGTCATGGATTGGGAAATCGATGACTGATGATCGTCGACGCGAAAAAAAGCCCCAGCGGTAGGGAAATACCGCCGGGGCTATCCGGTCTTGGGGGAACCGGATATTCCGCTCAGGGAGATAAGCGGGTAGGCATGGCCTACAGAAAGTCAGACGACGGGATTCGGAAATAGTTCCGCCTGATCTGAAAAAATCTCGTCCGTTCAGCCAACATAAAAAAGCCCCGACGGCAGGGGGAGTACCGTCAGGGCGATCCAGTCTTGGGGGTAACCGGATCTTTCCGCTCAGGGAGAAAAGCGGGCAGGCATCTTGCGCCTACATGAAGTCAGACCAGCACTATCGCTATTGGTTCCATGAATTTGAAAAAAATTCTGGAATTCGCAATCGCTGCTCTATCCACCCACACCCAGCGGGTCGCGACACCCTCGTTTTGCAATGGATCGGTGCGTGGCCGATGATCGATTGCTGTGTTGGGTTGCACCAATTCTTCGATTGCCGGGCTTTAGACAAAAAGAAACCCCGGCGGTAGGGGGAGTACCAGCCGGGGCAAGCATTCCGATCTTGGGGGAGACCGGATTGGGGGTTACCGCTCAGGGAGAAAAGCGGGTAAGCAATCAAAATCGCTTACAGAAAGTAAGACCGGGCGCTTGCGGCCAAGTTCCCGCAATCATCAATAAATTTCTCAAAATTACGCAAAATATTGTTTTAATTAATAATTTTATTTATTTCAATGCGCCTGCTGCCAGTTATCTGCAATGCCTGCCTCTGCCAGCAACGGCACATCCAGGATGGCGACGCCGCCCATGCGGTCGCTGATGAGCTTGCCCAGGCGCGCTGCCTCGGCGGCCGGTACTTCAAACACCAGTTCGTCGTGGACCTGCATGACCATGCGGGCCGGCTCGCCCGACTCGGACAGCCAACGATCAACATCAATCATCGCTTTCTTGATCAGATCGGCCGCAGTGCCCTGCAGCGGCGCATTGATCGCGGTGCGCTCGGCGTATTGTCGGCGCTGGCCATTCCTGGCGTTGATCTCCGGCAGATACAGCCGCCGCCCGTAAAGCGTTTCCACATAGCCCTGGGCTTTTGCGGCCTCTCGGGTGTCTTCCATGAATCTCGCCACACCGGCAAAACGCTGGAAGAACTTGTCGATATAAGCGCCGGCCTCCTCGCGCGACAGATCAAGTTGCTTGGACAGGCCGAATGCCGACATGCCGTACATCAGCCCGAAATTGATGGCCTTGGCCGCTCTTCTCTGGTCGCTGTTAATCTCATCCAATGGCGTGTCAAAAACTTCGCTGGCGGTCGCCGCATGCACATCACGGCCTTCGTTGAACGCCGCCAACAGGCCAGGATCACCGGACAGATGGGCCATGATGCGAAGTTCGATCTGCGAGTAGTCTACGGCCAGGATCTTGTGTCCTGGCGGCGCGATGAAGGCTTCGCGGATACGTCTGCCGGCCTCGGTACGAATCGGGATATTCTGCAGATTGGGATCGGATGACGACAATCGCCCGGTAGCGGCGACCGCCTGGTGGTAGCTGGTATGGATACGACCGGTAGCGGGGTTGATCTGCGTACCCAGCTTGTCGGCATAGGTCGACCGCAGTTTGGACAGCTCCCGCCAGGATACGATCAACGCCGGCAGATCGTGCTGATCGGCCAGTTCGCGCAGCACGTCCTCGGCGGTCGACGGCACGCCCTTGGGCGTCTTGCGGATCACCGGCAGCCCAAGCTTGTCGAAAAGAATTTCCTTGAGCTGGGCCGGCGAGCCAAGGTTGAATTCGCCGCCGGCCGCAGCAAAGGCCTCTTTCTGTATCTCGGCCATGCGCTCGGCCATCTCGCCGCTTACGCGTGCCAGCAGCTTGTCGTCGACCAGCACACCGTTGGCCTCGACTCGGGCAAGCACCGGCATCAACGGCATTTCGACCGTCTCATAAAGCGCTTTCAGCCGGTCCAGCTCACGCAGCCGTCCGTACAGCAGATGATGCAGTTGCAGCGTGACGTCAGCATCCTCGGCGGCATAGGGCGTGGCGATATCGAGTGCTACCTGATTGAAGGTGATCTGTTTGGCGCCCTTGCCACACACCTCCTCAAACTTGGTGGTCTTGCGGTTCAGGTACTTTTGAGCCAAAGAATCCATGTCATGCCGGGTCGCCGTGCTGTCCAGCACATAGGACTCGAGCATGGTGTCGTGATCAGCGCCCACTACGTCGATGCCGTGGCGACGCAGCACGTTGATGTCGTACTTGATGTGCTGGCCAAGCTTGGCAATATCCGGGTTTTCGAGCACCCCTCGCAGCCGATCGAGCACGCTCTGCATCGGCAGCTGGTCGGGGGCGTCCAGATAATCGTGCGCCACCGGCACATACCAGGCTTCGCCGGGTTCGACCGCAAACGATAGCCCCACCAGGTTGGAGCGCATGGCAGACAGCGCATCGGTCTCGGTATCCACGCAGATCAGCTCGGCGGCTTCAAGCTTCGTCATCATGGCTTCGAGCGAATCGACATCGAGCACGGTGTGGTAGGTCGTTTCGAGCGGTTCAGCTGATCGCTCATTGGCCGGTTCCGCCGACTGATCGAGGTCTTCCAGAAAGCGGTGGAACTCGAAACGTTGATAGAGCGCGACGAGCTTTGTGGTGTCGGGCTTGTTCCGTACCAGTCGCTCGCCGGCCTCGCCCAGCTCCAGTTCGGTACGAATAGTCGCCAGATCCTGGTACAGCGGCAGTTGATCCAGCCGTGCACGCAGATTTTCGGCGACCTTGCCACCGATCTCGTCGGCGTGGTCGATCACGCCCTGCAGATCGCCGTATTTCTCGATCCATTTCGCCGCGGTCTTGGGGCCGACCTTCTCGATACCCGGAATATTGTCCGACGAATCGCCGACCAGCGCTAGATAATCGGTGATGCGCTCCGGCGGCACGCCGAACTTGTCGTGCACACGCGCTACGTCGGTCCGCTTGTCCTGCATGGTATCCAGCAGCACCACACGGTCGTTGACCAGCTGCGCCATATCCTTGTCACCCGTGACGATCAGCACCGGGCCCGATGCACGCACAGCCAACGTGCCGATCACGTCGTCGGCTTCCACGCCCTTGACCTGCAGGATCGGCAGGCCGAGCGCTGCAATCACGTCCTGAATACCCTGAAACTGATCGGCCAGTGCATCCGGCACCGGCGGCCGATTGGCCTTGTAGTCGGCGAACAATTCGTTGCGGAACGTCCCGCCGCGCGGATCGAACACGACCACGATCCGATCGGAATCGTATTCACGCAGGAATTTACGCAGCATGTTGGTCATGCCGTAGATCGCGCCGGTCGGCTCGCCTTGCGCGTTGGTCAGCGGCGGCAATACGTGATACGCACGATACAGCCAGGACGAACCGTCGATGAGAATCAGCGGGCCGCGGGGGTTCGAGTCGGACATGGGCAGATCAGATCAGGCGCGTCTATTGGAGGACGCGTGAGTGGCTGGCGCCAGCTTACGGAAGGTCCTGCCGATGCGTCCACGCGAAGGCAGAAAGTCTGTCCGCAGATGCACGCCAATAGTCACGGACGCGCGTAGCTGCACCAGGACAAAAGGCATTTTATCCGCAGATTACGCTTGCGCTCATTTACTGCCATGTATTCATGTGCGGAAGAATTCAAAGGAACCGCCCCTGGAATCGCGCCTACAACTCAGGCAAGCGCCGTTCGCCGCGCATCAGGTCGGCCAGGGTTTCGCGTGCGCGGACCTCGTGTGGGGTGTCGTCGACTACCAGCACCTCGGCCGCACGCGGACGGGCGTTATAGGTCGAAGCCATGGAAAAACCATAGGCGCCGGCACTGCGCACAGCCAGCAAGTCGCCTTCTGACAAACTCAGCTCGCGGTCGTGGCCTAGAAAATCGCCGGTCTCGCAGATCGGCCCCACGATCTCCCAGGAGCGCGCTGTGCCATGGTCGACGGTCTCGTTGACCGGCACGATACGATGCCAGCCGTCGTACAAGGCCGGCCGGATCAGATCGTTCATCGCCGCATCGACTACGGCAAAGTGCCTGTCATCGTTGTCCACGCCAGGCTTGAGCAGCTCAACGCGGGTCAGTAATACGCCGGCGTTGGCGGCCAGCACACGACCCGGCTCGAACATCAGTTTCAGATCGCGACCGGCGACCAGTTCTCGGATGGCATCGGCGTATTCGGCCGGCGTCGGCGGATTCTCGTCGCGATAGCGTACGCCCAGGCCGCCGCCGACGTCGATATGCGACAGCACAATATCCTGTTCGGCCAGCCGATCGATCAGCGCGAGTACGCGGATCACGGCATCGCGAAACGGTGCCAGCTGGGTTAGCTGCGAGCCGATATGACAATCGACGCCGCGTACGTCGAGCCCCGGCATTCGCGACGCCCGGACATACAGCGCTTCGACACGCTCGATGGCGATGCCGAACTTGTTCTCCTTGAGCCCGGTAGAGATATACGGATGGGTCTGGGCATCGACGTCCGGATTCACCCGCAGCGAGATGGGTGCCACCACGCCCAGGCGCTGGGCGACGTCGTCAATACGGGACAGCTCGGCTTCGGATTCGACGTTGAAACAGGCAATACCAACCTCGAGCGCGCGTTCGATCTCGTCTACACGCTTGCCAACGCCCGAAAAGACGACGCGCTGCGGATCCCCGCCGGCAGTCATCACGCGTTCCAGCTCGCCGACCGAGACGATATCAAAACCGCTGCCGAGATCGGCCAACAGGCCCAGTACGCCGAGATTGCCGTTGGCTTTCACCGCATAGCAGATCTGGTGATCGATACCGGCGAGCGCATCGGCAAACACCCGATAGTGGCGCGTCAGCGTGGCGGCGCTGTAGACATAGGTCGGCGTCCCAAAGCGCGCCGCGATATCGGCGAGCGATACGTCTTCGGCGTGCAGGATACCCTGTCGATAGTCGAAATGATCCACGCGGCTCAGCTCCCGCTTTGGCTGTTCGGCGCGTTGGGCAGGCCGTTGCCGTGATCGCCTTGGGCGGACTGATCCGAGTTCGGCGTATCGCCCTGAGGGTCAGTCGGCTGCGGGCTCGACGTCGGGCTCATCATCGGCTGCGGCGGATGGGGGTTGTGTCCGGGCAGATACAGCGGGCCTTTCTGGCCACAGCCTGCCAGGGCGACACCACAGAAGATCAACAGACTGACCAGGGCAACCGGCTTCATGACAGCTCGCGCGACGAACAGTGAGTCGGCGAGTGTAGCAGCGCAGCTTTCATGCGCCCATGTGACGGGCGAGAAAGCGCAGATGATCTTCGATGAAGCTGGCGATGAAGAAATAACTGTGGTCGTAGCCTTCACGGCGGCGGACCTCGACTGACGCCCCGACCGACTCGGCGGCTTCTTCCAGCTTCTGCGGATGCAGCTGTTCGGCAAGAAAACCATCGGCCAATCCTTGCTCGAGCAGGATCGGCGGCAGAGCCGCGCCATCGCGTGTGTCGCTCAGCAGTACGCTGGTGTCGTATTCGCGCCAGTGCTGCTTGTCCTGGCCGAGATACGCGGCGAATGCTTTCTGCCCCCAGGGCGATTCGATCGGCGCACAGATCGCCGAAAACGCCGATATGGCGGCGAAACGATCCGGATTGCGCAGGCCGATCATCAACGCGCCGTGTCCTCCCATCGAATGTCCGGCAATCCCTTCGCGAGACAAATCCAGCGTGTCGGCGAACTGCTCGGCCAGCAGCTCTGGCAGCTCCTGCACCACATAGTCGTACATCTGGTAGTGCGTGGCCCACGGCGACTCTGTGGCGTTGACGTAGAAACCCGCGCCCTGACCCAGATCATAGGCCTCGTCGTTGGCGACATCCTCACCCCGTGGGCTGGTATCGGGGGCCACGATCGCAATCCCCAGCTCGGCCGCCACGCGCTGGGCCCCGGCCTTGTTGACGAAATTCTCGTCGTTACAGGTCAGCCCGGACAGCCAGTACACCACCGGCACGCGCACCGTCTCTGCCTGCGGCGGCAGATAGAGCGCAAACGTCATGGCGCAGTGGCAGGTCTTCGAGGCGTGGCGGTAGCGCCGCTGCCAGCCGCCAAAGCATTGATGTTCGTCGATCTGTTCCACGTGATGGCTCCCTAGAAATGCAGGACTGAGCGGATCGCCTTGCCTTCATGCAACAGATCGAAGGCTTCGTTGATCTGCTCGAACTTCAGGTTGTGGGTAACGAAGTCGTCGATATTGATCTCGCCGGCCATATAGCGATCCACATAGCCCGGCAGCTGGCTGCGCCCCTTGACGCCGCCGAAGGCCGACCCACGCCATACGCGGCCGGTCACCAGCTGGAACGGCCGGGTCTCGATAGTCTCGCCGGCGCCTGCGACGCCAATGATGGTCGATTCGCCCCAACCCTTGTGGCA
>JAQIBT010000144.1 GCA_027858915.1 Salinisphaera sp. | reverse complement strand
TTGGACGATCAACGGCAGCCACTGGTTGGTTGACCTTACTCACCAAGGGAAAGCGATTCGGATGGTCTATGGATTCAACTGCCAGATCGACATCCAGCCCGGGCCAATAATGGTGGTTTTCGCTCAGCAACTCCACATGGCATATTTGCGCTACTGTCGCATTTCGAAACCACGGAAAATTCTCAAACGGTAGCAATTTTTCATCGCCCTCAAGCAGCAGCCAGAATCCATGTGGCGATATGTTCGTCACTTCAACGGCTGAAGTGGATATCCCATGAGTTGCGGATTTCATCTTGATGCTCCTGAATCAGGCTAAACGCTGATTTGATCTGATGCTGTGGCATGCCTGTGCTGGTGGCCAACTCGATCTCCGGCTCAATCCAGAATTTGGCTTCTCAATCAGGCGTATGAACGTGGACGTGCGGCCGTGACTCTTCTCGCGAGAAAAAATAGAACCTGAACGGGCCTTCGCGGAAAATTGTGGGCCTCATGTCCTTAGAATATCTCAACTAGGGCCTGTTGCCATTTCGTGCGAGGCCGCGCCAAGGACTGTTTTGCGGCAAGACGAGGCGCAGCAAGTGCCGTGTAGTCGTTCTACATAAGCGCGCTGCAACGCTGTATTGCCGCGACTCGTTATTTGTTGGGCCCTTGTCCCGAAGGGTTGGGCCTCCCTGAAAAATTCGCGAGGGCCTCAGGCGGTGTGGCAAGTCTTGATCGTGGCACGCCACGACCTGCGACTCGCGCCTTGCCTGAGACGATTTGAGGACTCCAACGCGGCGCTCGAACGGAACGGCAACAGGCCCTAACACCCGGCTATCCAAGGTCACGGGCCAGCCACGGGCCAAGCATACGGGTCACCCGCAACGGCAATTTCTGCCATGCACGGATGAAATAGGCGTACTTGGGATTGTTGGGACTGAGATCCGGCATATGATCGATGCCGACCATATAGTACTCATACGGAAGCGGTTGCGGCTCGAAGCCCCAGTGGCGTTTGAAATGATAGGGTCCGGTATCGCGCTTGCTCCGCCCGAAGTCGAACCATTTCACCCCGCGCTCGGTGGCATGCGACATGAGCGCCCAGTACAGATAATCATTGGCCTTGTAGTCGCGTGCCTGCGGCCCTGCACCCGAGTAGTACGGCAGAATCTCATCGCGGAAGTAGAAGCTGAGGACGCTGGCAACCGGCGTGGCTTCGTGGGTGATCGTGAGAATCTCGCAGTCGCTCCCGAACACCGACTGCAGGCAATCCAGATATTTCTGTGCCACCGGCGGCGTGCCCAGACTGCGCATATTGTAGACATAGAGATCGTAGAGACGGTCGGTCGAGGAATCGATCGACCAATCCAGGCCCGCCTGGCAGGCCTTGCGGATCACAGCGCGCTGCTTGCGGGGAATCGCCTTGAGATTGTCTTCGTCGTTGTCGGCAATTTCCCGACGGAACGTGAAATACAGATCCTTGCGAGGCCAGTCCTCGTGCGTCGGCTGCGGCTCGCGCGATTCGAAGTACTCGACCTCCAGCTTTTCAGCGAGCTCGCAGGCGCGCGCATAGAGTGCGTCCCGCGCTGCTTCGGTCGTTGCCGCCGCCCCGCCATAGACACAGAAGGGCGTAGAGATCAGCGCGTTGGCGAACAGGCGGCTATTGACGTGCGCCAGCGGAAGCACCCCCTCAATGCGACCAGCGCGCTCGGCATACAGAAAATGACAGCGATGGCCGAAGGAAGTCTCGATGACCTGTTTCCAGCCCGCGCGATGAAAGAAGGTGGCTGCCGGCGTCTGCTGGACGAAAGCATCCCAGGCAGCGATATCCGAGCCGAGTTCACGTACCGACACATCGCTCATCGACCGGACTCCGCCGGTGCTTTATGTTCCAGAAATATCTGATCCATACGACCCCAGCCGAAATCTCCGAGCAATTTTTCCAGCCGTGATTCGACACGGTGGATGTTGAGGTAATGACGGATACGGGTCTTGAATGACACACCCGGTACCCGCGGCTGGTCGGCATCCACCTCCCAGGGGTGGAAATAGAACACCGCCGATTCGCCGTCGCCACGGTTGACACCGCGCAGGAACTGTCGTGTCAAGGCATAGGGATAAAGACGAAAAAACCCGCCGCCCGCGCAGGGCATGCGACGGCCCGCCACTTCGGCGGTGGTGATCGGTACTTCCAGCATTCGCCCGTCTGCGACCCGAAAGGCAAACCGCTGCGCCTCCGGCATGCCGTAGGCCGGATGTGTGCCCGGATAAATGCTTGAGCTGTACTCGAAGCCGGCGTCCGCCAGTTCATCGAGCGCCCAGAGATTGCGTTGATCAATCGAGAAGGTTGCCGCGCGATAGCCCTTGATCCGCTGGCCGCCGATATCTTCCAGCACCTGCTTGGACTGACGGATATCGGCAGCGAACGTCGGCCGATCCTGCCTGAATACGCGCACGTGATTCATGCCGTGACTGGCCAGCTCGTGGCCAGCGTCGACAATGCGCCGAATCATGGTCGGATGTCGCTCGGCTACCCAACCCACGGTGAAGAAGGTGGCCTGAACTCCGGCCAACTCGAACAACGCGAGAATTCGATCGATGCTGGCCTCGACACGGCTGGGAATATGCGCCCAGCGATCTGACGGGACATGATTCTCGAACGCAGCGACCTGGAAATACTCTTCCACATCGACCGTCATGGCATTGATCCTGGGCGCTTTCAGCGGGACCTTGGCCGTGGCCTCAGTCATGACGACGTCCCCAGCTGAAAAAATGTGGCCGGGACGTTTCCTCCGGCATCGCTTTTGCGCCGGCCGGCGAGCGAATGCCACTATTTATGATATCGGCTGCGGAATCCTCATCTTCATCCTCGCCCTCGTCTTCGTTCGCATCAGACGGCTTCGGTAACGAGACATCGCTAACGGGCTTGGAGCCCTTCTCCTCGGCGGCAGTCGAATCTACGCGCGCGCGATTCGCGCTGTTGTCGTCTGCCCCTGCATCGCCATGCGCAATCGCACCGGAAGACACCGGGCTTTCACTGCCACTTTCAGAGAGATCGCTGAGGCGCGCCGGGGGCTCGATTTGCGCGTTGGCGACCGCCTTCGATGCGACCAGGTCAACGTCTGCCATCGCTCGTTCAAGGGTCTCCAGGCGCATCGTGGCGGCGATCAACGCCTCGCGATCAACATGCGGCTCGTGGCGCGCCATCAGCGCTGCGGCTTTTTCCTGGCCGTGAGCGTTGCGCAATGCTCGCTCCAACGCCGCCAGCCGATCTTTGAGCTCGTTGATTTCGGCACCGTCTGCATCGGCGCGGCTGGCCTGAGCGTGGTAATCAACCGCGTCGACCAGCAGATCATCATGGCCGAATTCCTTCTCGAACTCCTCGATGACGACTTCGAGATCCTCCAGCAGTAGAACCCTCTTTTCCTCAAGAAAACCGAATACCAGAAAGCGGTCCATCAGCAGATTGATCCGGCGCGGGATACCGGCCGACCAGTCGTTGACGCGCTGAAACACATCAAAACCGATTTCGAGTCGATCCTGCTGCCAACCGGCTCGCGTGAGGCGGTGCTCGATGTAGCCCACCACCTCGTCGGCATCCAGCGGCGATAAATGATGCGAGGCGACAATACGCTGGCGCAAATGGCTCATCTGCGGCGCGGCGAGCATGTGACGCAACTCGGTCTGGCCAACCAGCACGACCTGCACGAGCGCCTGTCCGCCGGCCTGCAGATTGGAGATGGCGCGCAACTCTTCCAATGCCGCCACCGTGCACGTCTGTGCTTCGTCAAGGATCAGCAGGGAGCCAACACCACGCCCGGTCGACAGGCGTGCGACCAGCGCGTCGAGCAATTCGAATTTGGATCGCCCCTGATAGGGCACGCCGAACGCGCCGGCCACACTGGCGATCACCGCCTCGGCGTCAAGGTTGGCGGTCGCAATACGGGCGACCGACAGATGGCGCACCTGAATCTGGCTAAGCAGCGTCTGCAGCAACAGAGTCTTGCCGGTGCCGACCTCACCGGTGATGACGACGAAACCCTCACGCCGTTCCATGCCGTAGATCAGGTACGACAAGGCCCGCGTGTGCGTACGACTTTCAAACAGCAGACGCGGGTCGGGCATTAACTGGAAAGGACGCGACTTGAGTCCATAGAAGCTTTCGTACATCAACTAGCCCAACCAAAATCAGGGAGAATGACGAACACTATCTTCAAGCTATCTCGAATCATTCTATTATTTCTATTGTTCAAGCCATATCCAGCGGGACGCCCTGTTGCCGCATCCATCGATATGGCGCAGGCGAGATGCCGGCAAGACCACTGGCATTCGGCATATTCATGTAGCCTGAAAACCTCTGGCCGATCTGCTTTTCCAGCGCGACAATGGCTCAAGAGAGCCATCTGCTAGCTGAATAAAGGGCTATTGGCCTCGGAAAACGGAACCATCTCGC
Source organism: Salinisphaera sp. (assembly GCA_027858915.1). GTDB lineage: Bacteria > Pseudomonadota > Gammaproteobacteria > Nevskiales > Salinisphaeraceae > Salinisphaera. The sequence goes on along the minus strand of JAQIBT010000144.1, from coordinate 13,318 downwards.
ATATTTCTCGATCGCGCTCGATATAATCGCATGAATCGAATTTGCGGCTAGAAGCTTTTCTGGAACTGCAGTACGACACGATTCTCATCGTAGTTGTTGCTACCGTTGCCGGCGCGTCGCCAGCCGTGCAGGTAGCCGATCGCCGCCTGGGCTGAAGGCGTGATCGAGCGAATCAGCGTTGGCCCGACTTCGTAGTTGTCGTAGCTGCCGCCGAGACTGCTGCCGCCACCGTTACCGTGCTCCCAGCGTGCGTTCGCGACCAGCGTCATACGACGGGTGAAATCGTAACGCGACTCGAAATTCAGACCGGTCCGCTTGCTCTCGCTGATGTTCGATTGCTGATAGATCCGACGCAGCGTATAGCCGGTAATACGAGTGCGAGTCAGTGCAGTATGAAAGCCGACATGCGCGCTCGCTCTCTTTTCGACGTAGACACCGCGGTCGAACAACGAATTCGTCGAACCGGCAATCGAACCAAAGCCGCCAGCGCCGAATGATCCGATGCGGCCACCGCCATTGAGCATACTCAGGCTTTGATTGGTCGGTTCTTCACGGTACTCCAGGCCGGCGTCGAAGACACGCCCGTGATGATTGGCCTGCAACTGATAGCTGGTGCCGTAGAAGCGATGTCCGATACGCGTCTCGAACGAATTGCTCGCGGTTGCATAGCGAAAGCCCACGTTCCAGAACGGGGCACCAAACCGAACGTTGCTGCCGTTGCGTTTATATCGATCCTCTGCGCCGCCCTGGCCGAGGAGCGACAACGATGGCGTGAGCTGATAGGTGAGTTCGAGCGTCGCTCGATCGAAATGCGACGTCTGGCTATTATCAAATTGGGTCTGTCCGCTCGGAAACCGCGCGCTGTTTATATTCCTCGAAAAACGCGCCAGATTGCCACCCGAACGCGAGACCTTCTGCGATTCGACGCTCAGATGATAACCCAGCGGTTCTCGCGCCGTGGGGCTGTCGAGGTTGAAGAATACGCCGTTGACGGTGGCGTCGGGAACATTGTTATTGCCATAGATCGAGCGGCCATAGCGATAACGCAGACTGCTCTGTCCGAGCGGACCGAGCGACTGGAGATAATACGGGCTGATATCGCTCACCCAGGCCGAGGTTTGGTTCCTTCCGGGCCGAACCGCATTGGACTGCCCAAAGCTGATCGACGGATCGACGGCGGTCTGCCCGTAGCGCGTGTCGGCGTCCAGAAACAGATGATTGGAAATCAGTTCGATGGTCGTATTGGCCTGAACGTCGTTGTAGATATGGTTGTATTGCGGGTTGTTGGCGTAGACCAATCCCTGAAGCTGGTAGATCAAATCACCACGGACACGGCCGCTCTGCGAGCAGGCGTCCAGGCGCGGGGCGACCGATGTCACGAAATCGGATTTGGCTTGATTCTTCGGAGCACGATTGATGTTGTCCGAATAGATCTCCGAACCCGCAACCGATAGCAGAACATAGCGCCCGTCCTTGCCCGCCGGCGCGGCCGCGTCGCCTCCTTTGGGCGTAATGCCGGGCTCACCCGCGGTCTGACGCAACTCGGTGTTGGGGGCACAACCACTACCGAAGCCCGGCTTGAACTCCAGCCCGCCGGATTCGAACGACGGCAAGCCAAACCCCGCGTCCGAAGTGCCGGCTGCGGTAGTAGTATCCGTCTGATTCGTATTCACTGGCGCCCCGCTGTTCGTGGGCCCCTCGCCCGACGGTTCGCCAGCGGCCGGCGCAGCCGCGGGGCCGACAGTCGACGCCGCGTCACCGGCGGCACTGGCCGTGCTTGCCGCCGCACCTAGCGAACAGGCCAGCGCAAGCAGCAGGCAGGTGCGCGCAGTCGGCCTGTAGCTAGGCGAGCCTGGCCTCATGGATGGCTCCGACGACGTTGACGACGGCACCGGATGGTATCTGTGCGCACCCGCCACCTCGGCAGTCCACTTAATCCGTTTCAGCCCCGTAGACGCCGTAGTACCCATCATAATTATCCCCAAAGCCCTTGCGGCTCTGATTTAGTATAAGGCTGATTGTCGCAGTCTCAGGATCGATAAGCGATAGTGCTGACTCCAACGCACCTCGTTCAGTCCGGCCGGCACGCACGACCATCACAATCTGTCCCATATTCAACGCCAGCGCCTGCGACTCGGCGGTTGCCAGTAAAGGTGGCGAATCAAACACGACGATTCGAGTGGGATCCGATGCCAGTTCTGCCATCACATCATCCATCCGGCGGCTCGACAGCCGCTCCACAGGCTGCTCTCGACGACCGCCAGCCGGCATGATCGACAAATGAGGCAGATCGCTCGCCACTATCGCTTCTTCGATGTCAATCGATGGGTCAGCCAGCACGTCCATCAATCCGATATGATCTCGCATACCCAGACTACGCGATATGCCGGGTTTTGCGACGTCTCCGTCGACAAGCAGCACTGAATAATCCAACTCGTTGGCCAGACTCATCGCCAGATTGAACGACGTGAACGTCTTGCCATCACCCGGATCAGCGCTGGTCACCATGACGCGATTAGCGCGCGGCGACGGACGGGCATCTTCGCCGCGAATACCAGCCAGCAATGGCCGCTTGATGCGCTGGAATTCGCGACCGATACGTGGCATCAGCCCTTCCGGCGGCAGCAACCCAGCTCGGCGAAGGCGGTCTCGGTCGAGGACCATATTGCCGCCCTGCGCCTTCGGGGCGCTATCGGGCGTCACTGCCCTACCGTTGACAGACAGCCCGGGCGACGTCTGGCGGCTTTTCTCCACCGCTTTTTCGACCGTGCCTGGCTGCTCCTGACGGGACTCGATGTCACGCGCAACCGGCTCGAACGCCCGATCCTTGCTGTTATTGCTACTCTGGCGGCGCAACCGCTCGGCGGCTTTCTCGACAATACTCATAACGGTTGTCCGGTCAGGAAGCTGGGCACCAGGTGAACGCCAATCGGTGCGAAGAGCACGGCGCCTACAAATCCGACCAGTAGCGTCCCGGCTCCTAGCAAGAACAAAAGCAACGCGGTATGCCGTCTGGCACGCTGGCCCGGACTCCAGGCCATGGTGACAGACCCCAGCACCGGCAGTCCTGTCACGTCCGTAAGGGATCGGCGATTGATGAACACAGGCCGGATCTGACTCAGGAAAAAGGCGAACGCCAGCCCGGCACCTATGGCGCCTACCAGCGCCAGCGCGATCAGAATGGTGCGCTGCGGACCGGTCGGTTGCGCAGGTTTTTCCGGCGGATCAATCACACGGAATTTAAGCGGATCGTTGCTCTGTTCTACATCGGTAGACAGCCGCGCCGAGTACAGTCGCGTCAGCAATTTCTGATACTGATCCTCAGTAACCTGGTAATTACGTGACAACTCGGCCAGCTGGCCCTGAGCGTTTGTCATGTCGTCCGCGCCGGCCTTCAACTTTGAGAGCTGACTCTGCTGGCGTTGAATAGAGTACTGGAGCGTCCGAATCTTTGTGTTAACCGAATCAAGCTCACTGCTTAAACCGCTGGTTCCGTCCGGGCCGGTGACCGGCTCGATAGCAGACGGATTCGCCCGCAGCCTGGCCAGGGTCTGAGTTCGCTGTTGCTTGAGACGCGCGATATCGTTTTTCTCGGCGATGACGTCAGGATGCTGCGGCGTATATTTGGCGAGTAGTTGCTGAAGCTTGTTCTGACTTTGCGCCAGTTGCTGATCGATCGACTGAATCTGTCGGCTCTGAGCCGGCGAGGTACCGCCCGATCCCTTGCCGCTGAGCTGTTGTTGCAGGCTGGCCTTGCGGTCACGCGCTACAGCCAACTCGTCCTGCATATTGCTGATGCTTGCATTCGCACTGCGCACCTGCGCCGAGTAGTCGTCTTTGCCGGGCATCAGCTCGGCGTGCTGCTTCTTGAAGGTGGCCAGTTCGTGTTCGGTCTGGTTCAACCGTTGACGATATTTGTCGACTTCCTTGCTCAGGAATTTCGTCGCCTGTTTTGAGTCGCCATTCTGGTTATCCCCGACGGCCATCCGCGTCATGATGTTGATGACTTCCTGGACCACCGCCTGAGCGGTCTTCGGGCTGCCGCTGGTATAACCGATGCGGTAAAGGTCGGTTTTTCCGCCCGAGCGTCTCAGGGAAATACGACTGTGCAAGCCGTCGAGCAGAGACTGCTCCTGTTCCGAGTTGGTGACGTTCAGATCCAGGCCCGTCTGACGCGCAATATCCTTGAGATTCGGCCGGCTTAATACCGTCTGAATCAGCAGATCGACCTGCTGGTCGATGTTCGGTGTAACGGCCATGCCGTTCAACAGCGGATGAATCGCCGACGTGGTATCGATATGGACACGTGCCTCGGATCGATACTGATTTGGCAGACTGTAAACATACACCCAGCCGAAAATAGCGATTACCCAAGCGATAACGAGCGCCCACCAGCGGAACCGCCAGACATTGCGAGCCTGCTCGAGTACGAGAGCCAAGATTTCCTGCATAGCTATTTATCGCCCAACCAATGTGCGGGTCGTTGGAGCAACGACCAATATCCGAACCCAACTCTCTGATGCATCGATCAGACAAGTATTTCAGACAACGCCCGACGAAGGATGCTTGCTGCGTTGGCAGGTGTCCGCTGATTGCGGCCTGCCAACGCTCTGAGCATCCACGCCAAGTTAATTCACTAGAAATACGTTCTGGGAATGATGATCACGTCGCCCGGGTGCATCGGGACGTTGTCGTCAATATTGCCGTTCAGCAGACTCTGCAAGTTCACGTCGTAAGTTTTCTTTTTTCCGTTGACCATGCGAACCAGTTTGGCACGATTACCGGCCGCGAACTGCGTCAGACCACCGACGTTGATCATGACATCCAGCAACGTCATCCCCTGGCGGTACGGCATGGACTGGGGCCGAGCTGCCTCGCCGACCACGCGCACCTGGTCGGCGTAGGTTCCCTTGAAGCTGGTAACAATTACCGTGACCACGGGATCGCGGACGTAGTTACTCAATTTCGCCTTCAGATCGTTGGAAAGCTGCTCCGGCGTCTTGCCGGCCGCTTTCATCTTCTCTACCAGGGGCATGGAGATGTTGCCGTCGGGGCGCACGGGGACGCTGATCGTCAGGTCCGAATTGTTGCGGACATAGATCTGGAGCGTATCGCCGGGACCGATTCGATAGGTCGAGTCAGCAGCCTGTTGGTCGAGGCTCTTCGGCGGCGCCGTCGCACAACCGGCCAGCGCCGTAATGCAGACGAAAACCACAAGAATCATGATTCTAACGGCATATTTTTTCACGGCAGTTCCCCACATTTCAGGCTTGCGCCTATCGCTTGTACCGACGGATGCGCTATTTATCACCCGGCCGACCCATGATTTTCAAAACATGCGAGCCAACGGCGGCCCACCCATCACATAAAACTCGCTTTCTCAGCGTCTACAACTCAACTGACTGCTCTGCTGTCTCTAGAAACATCTATTACGAACCGGAAGACCCTTGGTCCGCTGGCAGCTTATCCAGCAGTTGCCTGGCGTTATCGCGATCGTCGAACTTTTGATTCGAGCTCAGCACTTTTTTCAGGATTTTTCGCGCTTCTGTCTTGTGCTGCTGACCCGCGCGAGATAGTGCGTAAGCCAGATGGTATTCAATATCCGGCACGTTACCAGCCTTATCGGCCGCGTCGCGCAAATACTTCAGGCCTTCAGGGTTATTGCCCGTCTGTACCAGCAACCAGCCCAGCGTATCGGTGACCGCCGGACTGTTCGGCGCCGCCGCATGGGCTTTGCGCGCCATGGCCAAGGCCGTCTTGTTATCGCCCTTGTTTTGCATGATCAACGCCAGATTATTCAAGGCAACGGCATTGTCGTCCTGAGCTTTCAATGCCACCTGGTATGCCTTGGCCGCCGCCTGCGGATTATCCTGCGACTGGTACCACTGCGCCAGCAGCAATGCGACGGCGACATCCTTGGGCGAACGCTTGAGCCAATCCACGAGCGACCGTTCCGGCTGCTTGATACCGGCGCGTCGCCGCGCCTCGAACAAATCGGATGCTGCAGCGCGCGACGGCTGCGCATTGTAGACTTTTTCGTAGGCTTTTGCGGCATCTGCATACCGCTTGCCGATCACAAGCACATCGCCACGAAGTTTTTCCAATTCTGCACTCGACACCGCGGAATCGGACTTCAGACTGTCAACGGTAGCGAGCGCGTCGTCCATCTTGCCGTCGCGCGCCTGGGCAAGCGCCAGCATGCGCCCGGCTGGCGAGAACGCCGGTGTATCGCTTCGAATCTGCTGCAATAGAGTCAGCGCGTCGGCATCATGACCGGCCGCCATCTCGACCTGGGCCAGATCGAGTCGATAACTCGGATCGTTTTGCGAGGCATCGACCGCGCGTTTTAGGCTGGCCAGCGCCTTCTCATTATCGTGTGCCGCCAGCTGTGTCATTCCGGCAAGTCGCAGAAGATCTGCCTGATCGGGATGGTCGGATACCAGTTGCTCGGCCAGTTTGCGGGCGTGCGACGTTTGATTCATAACCAGGTACGCACGCACCAGTGCACGGGCAATATCCGTGTTGTCAGGCTGCCGCGAATGCGCTTGTTCGAGCGTGGACAACATGGCGTCGTTGTTACGGCTGAGCGCCTGCACCTGCGCCAGCTGCAGGATCAGGCTGGCGTTATCCGGAGAATTGGCGAGCAGCGATTGAATTTGGCCGCGCGCCGAATCCAGCTGCCCTCGCTGTACCGCGAGCTTGATCTGATCCTGAACGACCGCTTGGTTGTCGGGCGCCTGCCGATGTGCATGAGCAAGCGTCCTGGCGGCTTCGTCCTGCTGACCAGCCAGCTCGTAGACTCGGGCCAGTCCGCGCAAAACATTGACGTTATCAGGCTCGGCTGCCGCGAGTTTCTTTGCCTCGGCGACCGCCTTGTCGTTATGTCCGGCATCCAGGTCGATCCGTATTCGTACCAGCGCAGCCCGGATTCGCTGCTTGTCGTTTGCCGGCTTGAAGTTATCCAGCACGGTCGTGGCGGCGCTGACGCTACCCTGCTGCGCCATAGCGGCCGCCAGATCCAGCTGCAGCGCGGGATCCAGTGACCCGCCCTTGGAGGCACTCTCACCGGAGGCATCGTTTCCCTTGGCGAGACTGGCCATGACCTGCGCAAGCAGGGGCCTCAGCCCCGGCGTGTCGGCGTTGTCCTTGTAGGCATTGCGCAGAATATCCAGCGCCTGGTCGCGGTTTCCTTTCTTCAAGTACAGCCCGGCCCGCAGCCGCAGAGCATCGACGTTATCTGGCTGCTTGGCCAGCACACGGCTCAGATACGATTGGGCCGTCTCGGCGTCGTTGCGTGCAATCGCCACATAAGCCAACAAGGTCAATGTCCGCAGATTGTCCGGATCGATATTGAGCACGCGCTGCAGATGCGTGGCGGCCTGAGCATAATCGCCCTGACGCAGATTCAGCAGACCCTGAAGATAGTTAGCGTAGGCGTTCTGGGGCGCGGCTTTGATCAACACGTCAATGTTGTGCTGCGCCTTGTCGTTGCGACCGAGGCGCAGCTGACAATCGGCAGCGAGCGCTCGCAACTGGAACTTCGCCGTATTGTCTAGCGAATAATCTTTTGAATTCAGCGCCTTGGAGAAGCCATCGAGCGCCGGCGCGCATTGGTTCCGAATGTAGTTGAACCGCGCTAGCGCGGCCACTGCTGGGATATCGTTGGGATGGGCTTTCACTGCGCGCTGCAACAGCGCGAGCGCCTGATCCCTGTCGCCGGCGTCGGCGCGTAATTGCGCCTTGCCGATCAGTGCTTCGGCCGCACTGGCATCAATCTTCAACGCGTTGTCGTAGGCCTGACCTGCCTCGTCGGGTTTCTTCAGACCGGCGAGCGCGTTACCACGCAAGGTCAATAGCTCGACCTTGTTTTTCGAGTTCTCCGAGGGCAGCCCGTGCAGTTCATCGAGCGCTTTCTGATATTTCTGGGCCCCTAGGTAGGCGCGCGCCGTTCCAACTGTGAGGTCAGCAGCCGGCTGCCCGTTTGCGCGCGCTTGCTCGAACTGGTGTGCAGCATCTTCGTAGCGATGCCTTGCGAGCGAGGAACGGGCCAGCAGCAACCAGGCACGACCATTGGCGTTATCGTCCTTGAGCACACTCTTTGCACGAATTTCCGCAGATCTGTAGTCGTGGTTCGACAGGTCGTGAGCAGCCTGATCCAGCTTATGAGAAACAGATCCGGCGGAATGGCAACCAGCCAGCGCCACAGCAAGCACGATAATAATCAGCCAAAGGGACGATCGCACTTTGCCATGCCGATCCAGAGAACTTGAGAAAAATACGTTGTTCATCATACCTAGGCCGTGTCGATCTGATGCTTTCGAAGAAGATCGTAAAGCGCGGGACGCGAGATACCAAGCAATCGAGCCGCATGCGAAATATTGCCTTCGGACATGCCGAGACTTTTTTCCACCGCATTTTTTTCGGCGTCGTCTCGGATTTGCCGCAGATTGAGTTTAAGTTCGCTCTCGCTATTCCCGGTCAATTCATCCAGGCCGAGGTCATCGGCGGTGATCATCTTACCGTCCGCCATAATGACCGCACGGTTAACGCGGTGTTCCAACTCACGTACATTCCCGGGCCAATCATGTCGCGATATCGCCGTCAACGCCTCCGGCGCAAACCCACGCAGGCTGCTGGAATGTTCAGCCGCGGCTTTTTCGAAGAACACACGTGCCATGGCGACCGCATCGCCTTCGCGCTCGCGCAGCGGTGGGATATTGATCGTGATCTCAGCAATTCGATAGTATAGATCTTCGCGAAATTCGCCTCCATCGATCCGTTGGCGCAAATCGCGATGGGTAGCGCAGATCACCCGCGCATCCACCGGAATCTCGTGCCGACCGCCTACCCGCTCGATCACGCGCTCTTGCAAAAATCTCAATAATTTAGCCTGAAGCGTACCAGGCATGTCCCCGATCTCGTCGAGGAACAGCGTACCGCCGTCTGCGAGTTCGATCTTGCCCTGGGTCTGCTTGCTGGCGCCCGTGAATGCCCCTTTTTCGTGTCCGAAGAGTTCACTTTCCAGCAGATGTTCTGGAATCGCGGCGCAATTGATGGCGACAAAACGCGATTCCGCACGCGGACTCAGTCGGTGCAGCGCGCGCGCAAGCACTTCCTTGCCCGACCCGGTGTCGCCGAGCAGCAACGTACTCGCAGACGTCGGCGCGATCTTCTCGACCTGGCGCACGATCTTGAGCATCTTTTCGCTGACGGCGATCAGACCATTCATCGGCCGTGTCACGTCCTGGCGAAGTGCGCGATTCTGTGCCTCAATTCGCCAGATGTGGAACGCCCGATCGATGATCAGACCCAGCACGTCGGTATCGACCGGCTTCTGATAGAAGTCGTACGCACCGGCGCCCACGGCCCTCAGGGCACTCGACTCATCGCCGTTGCCGGTCACGACAATTACCTTGGTGTCGGGAATCAATCGCAGACTTTCCGCCAGGGTTTCCAGTCCTTCGCCGACGCCATCCGCCTCGGGCGGCAGACCGAGGTCCAGCAGCACAACCTGTGGTTCGTGGCGTCGCAGTTGCGCAATCGCCGCTTCACGGTTCTCGGCAAACAGCAGTTCGTAGCGGTCAAAACTCCAGCGTAATTGCCGTGTCAGACCGGGGTCATCCTCGACAATGAGTAATTTATCCGTCGCGTCCTTCACGACACCCTCCCCTCAGAGGCCTCGTTGTCATCTTCAGGCCTGGCGATCGGCAATACAATGGTGAACGTGGTGCCTTGACCCGGCACGCTCTCTACGCGCACATCGCCACCGGCGCCACGTGCGAACTCGCGCGTCTGATGCGCGCCGATACCCATGCCTCGTGCCGATTTTGTACTCACAAAAGGTTGAAACAGGGACTCTCTTACAAAAGCGGCCGTCATGCCTTCGCCGGTATCCCGTACTGATATCTCCGCCATGGTTCCCACCGATGCAGCTTCGACGACCACCTCGCCACTGGGCGGCGTCGCATCCTGGGCGTTGCGAATGATGTGTCGCAGAACCATTTCGAAGCGGTCCGGATCCACGCGCACGTACAACGATTGTGCCGGCTGCGTGAACTCCGGCGCCGGCTGACCGATGGCCAGTTCCTGGCATAGCTTCGCCAGCACTAACTCGACCTTGACCAGGCGGCTGTGGATCTCGCGCGTCGAAACACGCTGCAGCTGCGCGAGCAGGCGCTGCATGCGGTCTACCGAGTTCTCGACGGTCAGAATCATGTCGTCGACGAACTCCGGATTATGTCGATGCCGCTGCGCATTCTGCACAATCAAAGACTGCTGCCCAGCAATATTTTTCAGATCATGCATGAGGAATGCCGTCAGCCGGTTGAACGCCTCGAACTGCCGCGCTTCGGCAAGCGCCTGATTGCTTTCCTGCTGATCGACAAAAACCCCCACTTGACGACCTACTGTCTTGAGCAGATCCAATTCTTCCCACCCGAGCCGGTAGGCCGCGCGTGGGACGGTCAACAACACAAAGCCGAGCAGCCGCTTCTCCGCGAACAGCGGAACGATGAACTGGGCTCGGTCGATTGCATCGAGCCAGGCCGGTAACACCAGCGGGCCGTAATGCGCGGGATCGCGCATCAGCTCCTCGCAGTCGACGATCCATCCGGTCTCCTCAAAAAAAGCGATTAGCTGGGTATCGGCTGGCTCGACGATTTCCGTAGCCGCGGCCAGGTTCCAGTTCGCGACACACTGATATTCGTGCTCGCGCACTACCCAGAGAGCCCCCGCCGGGCTATCGACCAGCTGAGCCACTGCGCGCAATGCGCGTTCGTAGGCATTGATATCACCGTGCCGTTGGCTTAGCCGACTGGTCAGAGCCAACCATTCACGGCGGTAATCGTATTTGTAGCGGAATAGATGTTTGCCGAGCGATACGCGGATACGCGCGCGCACCTGCCCCGAGGACAGAATCACCAACAAACCGAGCGTCGCCGCAGTCAGGAAGAAGACGGCAAGGACTTCCCCCCAGCTGCCAGCAAAACGACGAATGTAATAGCTGCCGACGGCCACCAGCAGGAGATAGATACCGGCGAACAGGATGGCACCGGTTCGAAACACCGCCTGGTGCGATACCCCGACCCGCACCGCCCAACTCGCGTTGCGCAAGGCAGCAATGGCGATCAGGGGCACCACCAGCGCATTCACCGCGCCGCGTGCTTCCCAGACACTCAGGTTGATTCGCGCGTATAGCAGCGAAAACGAGTACATCAGGAAGTCGTAACCGAACAGTGTAATCATGGCCAGGCAGAGATATTTCACCGCCCAGCGTGCGTCTGTGTCAGTCGAGCGCCACGTCTGTTCAACCAGCACCAGGCCCCAGAACGCCATAGCGGTGGCGCCGCAGGCGAAGATAAAGCTGTGACCAAACAACGGCGAGCCCGACAGTGGCGCGCTTGCCGCCCGCCACAGCAGAAAGAGCAAGAGCGCGCTGGGCATTGCCACACTCACGCTACGCAAGACACCAGTCAGACGCCCACTGGCCGGTTCGGGGACAAGCCAGGCCGCCAGCGCGAGCCAGATGCCTGTTCGTACGGTTTCCGCCAGGTCCAGAACCGGCCCAGCAAGGCCGATCAGGGGCGCAGCCGTAAGCAGCGCAAACCAGAGCATGTTGACGCCGCAGGCAGCCGCCAGAAGCCGGATGGCCCGATGACGCCCTTCGACGAGGATGATGAGTAGCAGCAGACCAGCGAAGGCCAGCATGCCGACGGCGTTGGACAGCAGCCACAGGCCCGTTGAACCCAGATCAGGGAGCAAACGAGCCTCGTCGAGGATAGCCCAGGCGACGCATCGCCATTAACGCCCACCCTTGCGGAACAAGACCACCTCGACCGTATTGATCAGGATCAGCATATCCAGAAAAACACTGCGGTTCTTCACGTAGTAGAGATCCAGCTGCAATTTGCCATTGGCATCGTCTTCGGAGGCGCCGTACGGATAACCGAGTTGTGCCCAGCCGGTGATGCCTGGGCGGACACATTCGCGCACGCGGTAGTACGGCAAATTTTTTATCAGTTGCTCGACGAATTCTGGCCGTTCGGGTCGCGGCCCGACCAGGCTCATATCGCCACGCAGGACATTCCACAGCTGCGGCAGCTCGTCTAGCCGATACTTGCGAATATAAAAACCGACGCGGGTTACCCGAGGGTCATTCTCGATCGCCCACTGTGCCTTGCCAGCAACCTCGGCATCGGTTCGCATACTGCGGAATTTATAGATCCAGTAGTGCGCACCACGCAAACCAACGCGTTTCTGGCTGAAAAGCACCGGCTTGCCGAAACCGTCTTCCGCGATGATCAGCGCCGCTGTGATCAGCATCAGCGGCAACGCGACGATCGTCAATAACAGGGCAGCTACGAAATCGATGACGCGCTTGATAATGTCCTGAATGACGTTCTGGCGGAAGCCGCTAGAGAAAATGATCCAGCTCGGCTGTAACAGTTCGGTCTTGACCTTGCCGGTCTGGCGCTCATAGAACGTCAGCGTATCGGAAATACTGATGCCGGAAATACGGCAGTCGATCAGCTCATCGGCCGGAAAACGATCACGCCGATCATCCATCGTGACGACAATCTCGTCAATTCGGTGGCGTCGTGCGTAGTCCGCTAGCGATGGACCCGGGTCGATCAGGAGATGCTGTCCGACACCGGGCTCCTCGCCAGGCGCACTAACGCAGCCGATCAACTGAAACAACGAATGGTCGCTGCGTCTACGCATGTACGCCAGCGTTTCCGCGGCGTTTTTCCCGGCGCCGTAGAAAAGCACCCGCCATGGCGCCGGCTTCTGGTCGACAGCCATGTAAAAGAGCATCTGTACAAGGACCAGGCCTGCCGCGCCCAGCAACAGCGACAGAAACAGAATGCCCCGGCCAAGATAGAGATCCGGGAAGACATAGAAGAAAATCACCAGCGTGATCGTCGCTAACACCATGGCCGCAATGACCCGGATCAGCACCGGTATATGTCGGTCCTGCCTCTGCGGGCGATAGATGCCCATGGCGCTAAGACACGGCAGAATCGCGAAGGCAAAGAACAATGCCTTGGGAAAGACGAACGAATAGTCACTGTTGAGCGGTACCGCGTACCCCAGAAAACGGATCTGTGCTGCCAAGTAGACAGATCCAACCAGTACGGCGACATGCGCCAATCCGAGCATCACAAACTTGAGATGCACATGGTGGTTGAAAATGCGAAGCGTATTCATCAAAACAAAGATTTACCGTATCGTCTTGCGCTGGCGCCGCGGCAAACCATCATCCGGGCGATTACGTTATCGGCCTGTAGTCATAATCCAGAACCCCATCCGCCGAATGTTT
>JAQIBT010000141.1 GCA_027858915.1 Salinisphaera sp. | reverse complement strand
GACTTGGGACTTGGGACTTGGGACTTGGGACTTGGGACTTGGGACTTGGGACTTGGGACTTGGGACTTCAGGATCGAATCAGACGGTGGCGTCGTAAGGGCCTGTCGCTCAACGGCTGAACAATTTTTGGAATCAACGCGTTGGGGCTTCTATTCCGTGTTCCCGTGTGATTCTCGCGTAGGCGGCAGTGACATGGGCCACCGGCTTGGCGTCGTCACCGCTGAACAGTTCGGCACGACAAGTCACGCTACGCCGGCCGGCACGCAGAATGAATGCTCTGGCGCGCAAATCGGCCAGCGGCGGCCGGCGCAGGAATTCGATGTTCAGATGGCTGGTGACCGCGTTTTCTCCGTCTGGGACATGGGCGATGATCGCAGCATAGATGGCCGCATCCGCCAACGTCATCAGCACCGGGCCGGAAACGGTATCACCCAGCCGGCTCATGCCCGGCGCGTGCCCAAGAACAACCTGCGCGCCGTCTTCGAATATCTGTTCGACCACAAATTCCGGCGAGGCGACTACGCCGACATGCGCTCGGATCGTGGCTTGGATGACATCGAGGGTCGGTTTTTTCATAAGACTTCCAGAGCCTGCTCAGGCACCGCTCAAACCACGGATGCTATCCCACGCCGGCTTGACTACCAATAGCAGAAGAATCGATCAGAACGCGATACGGAAGGTCCCTTCCGACAGCAGGCACGGAGCGAGCCCGCTCACCCCCGGCGCCAGGCATGAAACCGGGCCAGCCACGGGAAGACCCATTCGGGCGCATGGGCTTTCTTCCATTCGCTGGCGGCAAACTTGTTGCCTTCCGAAAAGGTCGGATACGCATGAATAGTCGACAGTATCTTGTTCAGGCCGATGCCGTGCTTGAGGGCCGTTACGTATTCGGCGATCCATTCACCCGCGGCTTCACCGACGATCGTCACGCCCAGAATAGTGTCCTTGCCCGGCACGCTGAGCACCTTGACCACACCGCTGGTCGCCGACTCGGTAATGGCCCGATCGAGCGCGGCCAGATCGTAGGTCGTCACCTCGTAGGCGATCCCCTGTGCTGTTGCGCTGTTTTCGTTATGGCCGACATGGGCGACCTGCGGCTCGGTAAAGGTGCACCAGGGCAGCTTGGAATAATCGATCGCAAAGCTCTTGAAGCTGCCGAACAAGGCATTGACCGCGGCGTGCCAGGCTTCGTGAGAGGCCGCATGGGTGAGCTGGTAGCCGCCGATCGCATCGCCGCAGGCATAGACCGTGGGAATCGACGTGCGCAGCCGCTCGTCCACCTCTATCGCGCCGTGGCGGACAATGCCCAGGTCTTCCAGCCCCATGTCTTCGGTTCGTGCCCGACGACCCACCGCGACCAGCACCCGATCGACCACCTGTGTCTCGCTGCCGTTCGGCCCGGCGCAGTAAAGATGCAGGCCATCAGCCTGGCGTTCGACACGCTCCAATCGCGTCCCCAGGCGCAGATCGATCTTTTCCTCACGCAGCACCTCGGCCAGCCGCGCCGCGATATCGTCGTCCTCGGCCGCCAACAACTGCTCGCCCTGCTCCAGCAGCGTCACGCAGGAGCCAAGCCGGGCGAACGCCTGGCTCATCTCGCAGCCGATCGGCCCGCCACCGAGAACCGCAAGACGCTCGGGCAACGTCGCCAGATCCCACAGATTATCGGAGGTGAGCGGGTCGGCGTCGGCGAGGCCCTCGATGGGCGGCACGGCCGGCACTGCACCGGTGGCCAGAATGATCGATCGTGCCGTCAGCCGTTGGCCGCTGCCGGTCTCCACTGTCCAGGGATCGACCAGGCGTGCGCTATCGATCAGGCATTCCACGCCCAGCGACTCATAGCGCTCGACCGAGTCGTGCGGTGCAATCGTGGCGATGATCTGTTTCACCCGTGCCATCACGTCGGGAAAAGAGAACACCGGCTCGACCGCCCGCAGACCAAACCGATCTGCGTGGCGCATCTCGTGCGCCAGCTTCGCGGTGCGCAGCAGGGCCTTGGACGGCACACAACCGCTGTTCAGACAGTCGCCGCCCATCGCGCTCTTTTCGATCAAGGTAACCCGCGCCTTGACCGTAGCCGCAATCAGCGCGGCCACCAGCCCGGCTGAACCGGCGCCGATCACGATCACGTTGCGATCAAAGGACGTCGGCTTTTTGTAGCTCGACAGCGCCTGTCGTCGACGGTAAAAATCCAGCCCTTTGCGGGCGATCAGCGGGAACACACCCAGCAGCACGAAAGAGCCGATCAACGCCGGCGAGACAATACCGGACACCGATTGCAGCTGGCCCAGCTGGGTACCAGCGTTCACGTAGACGATGGTGCCGGCCAGCATGCCCAGCTGGCTGACCCAGTAGAAGGTGACCGTACGCAGGGGCGTCAGCCCCATGGCCAGATTGATCACGAAGAACGGGAACACCGGCACGAGCCGCAAGGCGAACAGATAGAAAGCGCCGTCGTTTTCTACGCCCCGGTTGAGCGCGGCCAGGCGCCGTCCGAACCGATCCTGCACCCAGTGGCGCAGTACGAAGCGTGCGATCAGAAAAGCCAGCGTCGCTCCGGTCGCCGATGCAAACGACACGATCAACGTGCCCTCGACCAGTCCGAACAGCGCGCCGCCAACCAGGGTCAGAAGGACCGCGCCCGGCACCGAAAGACCCGTGAGCACAACGTAGATCACGAAAAACGAGATCGCGGCTATCCACGGATGACTGGCGACCTGTACCGCGAGCGCTGTGCGCTGGCTGTCGAAGCAGGCCAGGCTAAGTAGTTGGCCGCTACAGTCGCCGCCCAGAAAACGGCCAGGATCGAGGAAGAAATACGCCGCGACCAACCCAATTGCCGCGACGGCCAGAAGAACACGCGTGATGGTCACGAAGACTGCCTCGGCTGGAAGAATGGAGAATCGGCGCAGGCCAAAAATAGACGGCTCGTGATCGCCCGACTTGTTGACCTCAAACCAGAGATTGACAGCGAACAGCAGGCCGCGCGTCAGACAGGGTCTTCTGCCGTTTCATTCGACCCCGCCTTGTGACTCAAAACCCCTTCAAGCCAGGCACAGAACGCTGGCCACAGCATCCTGTGGTCAAGCTCTGCAACGTCGGATGGCGTGATTTTGGGCCGCCCCCGAGAGAGACGGCGACTATTCATTCTGCAATCCAGCGTTGCAGCTCACTCATGTAGATAGCTACACTGCGCGCGCTGCGCCTCGTCTTGCAAAAATAGCCGTCGGCGCGGCATCGCATGAAAAGGCAACAGGCCCTGCACTCGGCAGCAAATTTTACACCTTCAACAACGGCGCGGCTCTTCATGAAGCACGAAACCGACAATCTGCGTATTACCGGCACTCAGAAAATGATCTCGTGCGAGGATCTACGCCACGAATATCCAGTCACCGAGTCGGCCTCGACGACGATACAGGATTCACGCGCCGCGATTCAGGATATCTTTCACGGCCGCGACGACCGCCTGCTGGTGGTCGTTGGCCCCTGCTCGATTCACGATATTGATGCGGCACTCGAATACGCTGAAAAACTCAAGGCCGCACGCGGTAAATACGCCGACGATCTGTTGATCGTGATGCGCGTCTATTTCGAGAAGCCGCGGACGACGGTCGGCTGGAAAGGCCTTATCAACGACCCGGATCTCGACGACTCCTTCAGGATCAACAAGGGCATTCGCCTGGCACGCGAGCTGTTGTGTCGTCTGGCCGAAGACGGTATACCGGCCGGCGTCGAATTTCTCGACCTGACCACGCCGCAGTATCTGGCCGAACTGGTGTCCTGGGGTGCGATCGGCGCGCGCACCACCGAGTCTCAGGGCCATCGCGAGCTCGCGTCTGGCCTGTCCTGTCCGGTCGGCTTCAAGAACGGTACCGGCGGCTCGATCAAGATCGCAGTGGATGCCGTAGGTGCGGCCCATCATCCACATCATTTTCTGTCGCTGACCAAGCCTGGTGAATGGGCGATCTTCGCTACCTCAGGCAACGAAGACACCCACATCATCCTGCGCGGCGGCAACAACGGGCCCAACTTCGATGCCGATGCTGTGGCGGGTGCCGTGGCTCAGCTCGGCCAGGCAAACCTGCCGCAGCGCCTGATGATCGATTTCTCGCATGCCAACAGCCGCAAGCAGTTCAAGAAACAGCTGGAAGTCGGCGCCGACGTGGCCGGTCAGATATCGGCCGGCAGCCAGGCCATCTTTGGCGTGATGATCGAATCACACCTCAAGGAGGGCAACCAGAAACTGGTGCCGGGCATGGAGCCGGAATACGGCGTTTCGATCACTGACGCCTGTCTCCACTGGGAAGACACCGACGCGCTGCTCGACGAGCTGGCCAAGGCAGTGGCCGAACGCCGCGATCTGCGTCAGGGCAATGGCGACTGATCGCATCGAGCCTCTGCCGTGACAAGAAAGCCGCCGAAAGGCGGCTTTCCTGTTTACGGACAGGGCGCCACGGCGCTATCTACCAATAGGGACCGGGCAGGATAGCGGCCAGCAATCTTGCCGGAATATCCGGTCTCTCGTTCGCCTCTCGGCGACCCGCCAGGCCCCGCGAGGCCTTGGACGACGGGAACATATGAAAGGCCTTGTGGAAGATGAAGTCGTTGAACTTCGGCCACAAGGCATAATTAATCTGTGCCACGGTGCCAAGCGGCGAGGCGATGCTCTTGGGCTTGTTGACGAGTGCTTCGACGATCATGTCACCGGCTTCTTCGGGGGTCAGCGCCGGCACGTAATCGTAGAGCTTGGTAGGCGCGATCATCGGCGTACGTACCAGCGGCATGTAGATGGTGGTGAGATCGATATTACGCGAGGCGACCTCCGGCGACAGACAACGCGAAAACGCATCGAGTGCGGCCTTGGAGGCGACATAAGCCGAAAACCTCGGCGCATTGGTCAGCACGCCGATCGACGAGATGTTGATGATATGTCCGCTGCGCCGTTTCGCCATCGACGGCAGCAGATTGAAAATCATGCGGATAGCGCCGAAGTAGTTCAGCTGCATGGTGCGCTCGAAATCGTGGAAGCGATTGAGCGATTCGAACACCGAGCGCCGGATGGAATGCCCGGCGTTGTTGATCAGCACATCCACATGATGCTGCTCGGCTAGAATCCGTGCTGTGCATTCGTCGATGGCCTTGATATCCGACAGGTCGCAGGAGTAGGCAAACGCTTGCCCGCCCATCTTCTCGACGATAACGCGCGTCTCCTCGAGCTTGTCCGGGCTGCGCGCAATCATGCAGACACGAGCGCCTGCACGCGCCATCTTCTTGGCGGTCATGAAGCCAATACCGCTGGAGGCGCCGGTGATCACCACGACCTTGCCCTGCATGCGACGCACGAGTGTCTCGGGCACCCAGACGTCGATATCCATATGCAGCTCCCAGTACTCCCACAGTTTGTGGGCGTAGGTCGCAAGCTTCGGACACTCGATACCGCTACCCTTGAGTGCGGCCTGGGTATTGACGTCGCGGAATACGGCGCGGTTGTTCACAAAGCCCAGAATCGATAACGGGATGCCCAAGGTCTTCGAAAACCGTTTTTCGAGCCAGCCAGCCATCGGCAGCCGGCCAGCCAGGCGTTTGACCTGGTGCTCGACCGATGCCGGCCATTCCTGGCTCGGCAGATTGCGGATGGTGTCCGGGCCGTGGGCAGCACGGACCAACGTCTTGAGCATGTCACCGGCAGTCGGCGGGTCCGGCTGAATCAGGAAATACGCTTTGCCGTCGCCGACTCGCTTGTGGCCGATATGCACCATGGCATCGACCACGTAATCGACCGGCGCCAACGGCATCTGACCGCCCTCGATCCCGAGCAACGGCAGCCATTTTGGCAGATTGTCGCGCAGCGCCTTGATCGCCGGGAAGAAATAATAAGGCCCATCGGCCTTGTCCATCTGGCCGGTCTGCGAATCACCTACCACCATGCCTGGACGATAGATGCGCCATGGCAGCGTGCAGTGCTCGCGGACGATGGCTTCCGACTGGAACTTGGTGCGGTA
This sequence comes from Salinisphaera sp., assembly GCA_027858915.1. Lineage (GTDB taxonomy): Bacteria > Pseudomonadota > Gammaproteobacteria > Nevskiales > Salinisphaeraceae > Salinisphaera. Next base: position 48,476 of record JAQIBT010000141.1, on the reverse strand, counting down.
ATACGGATGCGTGACGTGCTGGCCCTCGTCAAACATCTCGTCGGTGAACACGCCTTCGTAATCGGCACCAACGATCGCCACCGAAGAGACATGATGAAATCGCGGCTTGCTGCCCGACTGATTTGCCAGCGCTGCCGCCAGGGCAACGATATTGGCGGTGCCCTGATTATTGACCCGATCGGCCTGAGCATCGCTCATGCCCATGTCGTAGACCGCTGCCAGATGAAAGACGTGATCGATACGACCCGCCAGATGGCCCAGCGCTTCGGCGTCGATTACCTCGGTCCGGGTAATGTCGCCCCAGACCGGCACCAGATGCTGATCATCGGCGCCCAGCCGCGCACGCAACGCCTCGAACCGATCCTTGCTGGCCCGCCGCATGAGTGCGTATACCGTGGCATTCTTGCGCGCCAGCAATCGTTCGACCAGAAAACGGCCGAGAAAACCGGTAGCGCCGGTCACAAGATAATTCATAAACACCTATTTCCCTTCTGGCTCGGGCTACGACAAGCCGCAACCCAATCCTGACATACACGGTAAACTCGACCCACGGCCTGCACCAGTCATTCTATAGCCGCAGGACCACTCATCGGGAAACTCTGATGCAAACCCTATTTTTCGACAGGAAGCAGCGCGTATGAGTGACACCATCTTCTCGAAAATCATCGATCGCAAGATAGAGGCGGACATCGTCTTCGAGGACGATCGCTGCCTGGCGTTTCGCGACGTCAATCCGCAAGCGCCGATGCACGTTCTGGTCATTCCGAAAAAACCGATCGATATGCTAGCCCACGCCGATGACAGCGATGCGTCTCTGCTCGGGCATCTTATGCTTGTCGCCCGTCAGGTCGCCGCCGATGAAGGCTACCCTGACGCCTTCCGCTTGGTGGTCAACAACGGCGAGACGGTCGGTCAGACTGTTTTCCATCTACATCTGCACGTGCTGGGCGGCCGCGATTTCGCCTGGCCACCGGGATAGGGCCTATTCGTCACTGCTTGTGTTCGCACAACCAGCCCCCAATTACAATTCCGTAAAAATACGCAGCCGCGCAGCACGATGCGGCTGCGGTTTCCATCTCGAACAAGTTTCCATGCGATGAGTCGACCCATGGCCAAAATTTCCGGCGCCCCCAATCGTCTTTCCTCCAGCGACGCGAGCGATACCCAGATTGCAGACGTGCAAGGGCGTGCCGATCCGCGCCAACTGGCGATCAACAAGGTCGGCATCTGCGATATCCGTCATCCGGTATCGATCGCACAGCGGTCAGGCGGCCATCAGGCGACAGTCGCCACCTTCGGTATGTATGTGAACCTGCCGCACGAATTCAAGGGCACACACATGTCCCGCTTCGTGCAGATCCTGAACGCGCATGAACACCAGATCACTCTGGAATCGTTCAAGCAGATGCTGACCGAAATGACCGAACGTCTGGAGTCGGACAACGGACATATCGAAATGTCCTTTCCCTACTTCATCGACAAGTTTGCACCGGTGACGCGCGAAAAAGGAGTTATGGACTACGAAGTCTGCTTCATCGGCGATCGTATTGACGGTCAGACCCAGATGCATGTGCGCGTGAAGGTCCCCGTCACCACGTTATGCCCATGCTCGAAAGACATCTCCAAGTACGGAGCCCATAATCAGCGGTCGCTGATCACCCTGGAAGTTCGCGCCGACGAATTCTTCTGGGCCGAGGAGCTGATCGAGATGGCTGAGTCGGAAGGCTCCTGCGAACTGTTTGGTATTCTCAAGCGCATCGACGAGAAAGTGGTGACAGAGCGCGCCTATGAAAACCCGAAATTCGTCGAAGACGTGGTGCGTGATATCGCGATCCGCCTGAACGACGACGAGCGTTTTCGTCGGTATCGGGTGGAATCTGAGAATTTCGAATCGATACACAACCATTCGGCCTACGCGATGATTGAGCATGACAAGGATGCGGCTAACTCATAGCCTTCGTTCGATTCAAAGTCCGTCTTGCATCAGCGAGCGCATCCGACAGCAAGCTGCGGAAACCCTACAGCGCCTTACGCAAGGTAGAGAGGCTTGTTTTTTCCGCGAAAGCGGGCGCTCTCATTAGACAGGCCACTAATGCCTTTGACGCACCAGCCGTGAAGCAGAAGGCTTTATTCCGCCGATGATCGCAGATCAAGGGCACGGACATGGCGCGTTTTCAGGCCCCGTGCTTACGGTTCCGTCCCGTCTGGCCCGATTATTCGTCATCCGGCCGGCGTGGCATTGAGCTCTACTGCGAGTTTCTGGCGCAGCAGCCAGCGGCTGGGCATCGTGCGTCACGGCTGCCCAGCCGCTTGCGACACATAGCCCGCCCCTCAACACTGAGAAATCACTGTGCGTATAAAAGCCCCCGGCGTAGCACGCGCGGGGGCCTTACCCGTTGGCTTATGACGGCCAAACCGCGCCTATCGGTCAGCTATCGCTACCGGTGGTCGGTTTGCTGGCCGCGCTGCTGTCAGCATCGTTTGTCTTGCTCGCCTCAGTGGTCGTCGCAGCCGTAGCGGCTTTGGACGTCGCCGCGCGCTTGCGCGGGGTTGCCGGCTTCTTGGTTGCTGCGGTCTTGCTGGTCGGTGACTTGCTGGCGCTGGTTGTCTTTGTGTCGGCTGATTTGGCGGCGCCTGCGGTCTTCTTGCGCGCAGTCGTCGATTTTTTGACCGTCGCCTTGGCCGCGGTCGATGCCGTGGCCGTCTTGCGACGCGCAGCGGTTTTGCGCGCCGGGCCGTCGGACTCGGTTGCCTCATTGGTCGAATTTTCGAGCGCCGGCTGGCCGGCCAATTCACCGCGCACGCTGCGGTAGCCGTTCGATACGACATCGTTGAGTTCGTTGCCGGTCTTCATCAGCAGATCAATAGTCACCTTGTAAGCCTCGATCAACTGCGGGCGACTGCGCGGCAGATAGCTGCGCGGCTTGCTGGCGAGCTGGAGCAGGCCGTCGTTTCGAGCACGATCAAAGCTGGCCCGCGCCGAGGCGAAAATATTCTTGGCCGCGCCGATTTCCGTATTGGCCAGCGACTGGCTGCTTCGCGTGACCACGGTAAGAGCTTTACGCTGCGCGTCGACATAGGCCTTGAACGCGCCCTGGTAGGGACGGGCGGCTGTTTCGAGACGCTGGCGAACATCAGAGACTACAGACTGGATTTTCATGATCGATTATCTCGTACGTCGAAGTTGATTTGGTGCAATGCAACAACGCTGAGATTAAAATTGTTGCAGTGCAATGTCAAACAGAACTTCGATTGTGCAGAGGTTCCTTTACTGCAATCGAATAACTGCATATATTTACAACGTGGAAAAGCTCACCAGAAAACAGCAGCGCGTCTACGATTTCATCCGCGAGTCGATGATCGACACTGGCGCGCCGCCGACGCGCGCCGAAATCGCGAACGCGCTCGGCTTTGCCTCGGCCAACGCCGCACAGGCGCACCTGCAGACGCTGCATAGAAAAGGGCTGATCGAGTTGGGTGCCCGGCGCAGCCGCGGTATCCGCCTGGTGGATGCCGATGCACTGTCGTTCGTAGCCGACAACGATGAATCCGGCGATTCCGGCCTGGCCGTGATCGGGCGCGTGGCGGCGGGCGTACCGATCCAGGCAGTCGAACACGTGTCACGCCGCCTGCATATTGATCCCAGTGTGTTTTCGTCGCCGCCTGATTACCTGCTGATCGTCCATGGCGACAGCATGATCGGCGCCGGCATACTTGACGGCGATCTGCTCGGCGTAAAAAGCACGACCGACCTGCGGGTCGGCCAGATTGCTGTCTTCCGGCTCGACGACGAGGTCACCGTCAAACGCTTTTACCGCGACGGCAGCGGAATTCGCCTCGCCGCGGACAATCCAGCGTTCGCGGACATCCACCTCGATCCCACACGCGATTCGCTCAATGTCGAAGGTATCGCTGTTGGCGTGCTCCGCTCAATCTGAACTCAGCAACGGCTGGCGGCGCCTGTTCAGGAACGGGCTGTTATCCGCCGTCCTGCTGCTTTAGCGGAACAACGACGGCTTCAACGCGTTCGTTCTTGTGCCTGCCCGCAGCGGTATCATTCGAGGCGATCGGATGCTGAGAGCCGAAGCCGCGCGCACCGATGCGGTGCGGATCGATACCGGCCTGCACCAGTAGCTGGGCAACGTCACGCGCGCGAGCGCTCGATAGCCCTTGATTGTAGGCTGCCACTTGGGCGGCATGCGTTTTCGCTTTTTTCTCCAGCCCCGGATTGGCGCTCACAAATGCCTTGAGTCGCTTGGCGGGCGGCGCTGTATTGTCAGTAAAACCGAAGATAGCAATGCCCTGCTTGGGATGCGCTTGCATGAGCTTCGCCAGGCGAGCAACGACCAGATGGGATGTCGATGTCAGACGCGCGGTGCCGGGTTCGAATTCTAGTGGGCCGAGCATGTCGGGCACCACTTTGCGCCCGACCAGCTTCGCGTCCGTGAGATGCGACTGTGGCGGCGACGCTTGCGCTGTTCGCCCAGTAGCGTTCTGCAACTGGGACAAGCCGATTTCTCGTTGCGCGGTGTACTGCGCAATCTCTGCCAGGCGCTGCGCACGATTGGCCTCATCGGCCACTTGCGCCAGTTGTTTGTTGGTTGGCTTGTCGCCCTTCGCGAACGACTGCCAGTCGGATTGCGCCTGGGTGAGCGACTGCTCGGCCTGCGCCAGCGATTGACTGTCGAATTGCTCGACCTGCGGTTGAGCCCTCGCGGCGTTCACTGCTTTTTCTGCATGCGTGATCGGAGCGAAACGCGGCAGGCCGCCGTGCCGTGCGCGCTGCACCTGATCCCGCAGCCCCGCGTTCTCTGCCGCGATGCCGGTCAAGGAGGGGCTGGGCGGTACCGGGCTTTTGTGGAAAACAGAACAGCCAGACAACACGGGCAGCACAACGATGCCTGCCATTAAAAATAGACGTTTCACTGACGGGCTCCTGTTGCATTACGTTGCTCGCCGAAGGCGGACAGCCCCAGCGCGGACGAGTCAGCTCCACGGTTCTGGTTCGATAGCGCCTGATTCGACGAATGGCTGGTCTTCGCGGCGCCGTTGACCGACCCACCGGCCGGTTGCTGGAGCTCGGCAAGTTTGGTCTGCACGGCCTTGGCCTGGGTTTCGACCAGCGCTGCACGCGCATCCAATCGGGCGGCGTCGACCAGCTTCTGCACCCGATCATTCTCGCTTGCGGTCAGTGATCGATCCTGACGCGCCGCGCTGTAGACAATATCCCGCGCGATAGTAATGCGCCGCCGCGATGCGTCGACTGTACGCGGCGCGAAGTCCCCTGCGTTGGCCGCGAGCGCTTTGTTCAGCGCCTGCTGCGCAGGCTTGAGGGCACTGAGATCAGGCGTGGCCGGGCCGCGGACAGCGTCCGTGGCGCAGCCGCCCAGTGCCGCGGCCAGCAGCAGGACGATCAGCGGCATGAGCCTCCGAATCAGACACAGAGTCGAGCCTTGATAACGAGCCGACATGCGGCATCTCCCAGAAGAGGAACACAGGTAGGTGTAAAGACACCGCCAAGTTGGGCGGTGCTTGGCAAACGGGCGCAGTCTATCAGCGTGCCGCATGATCGCTCACACATCCGTAAGCGACGGCGTCTCGGCGCACCGCTTCCAGCGCGCTGGGACGGCCCACATCAATCCAGCGCCCACGATGGCGCAGACCGGTCACGCCCCCGTCTGCCATCGCCTGGCGGATCACGCTGGCCACACTGAATCGACGGGCGTCCTGAGCAGAGAATAGCCGCGGCGCGTAGACCCCGACGCCGGCATAGGTCCAGCGCGGCGGGGCTTCGGTCAGCCAGCCATTGACGAGACCAAAGTCGCCGCGTTCGTGATGCGGCGGATTAGCGACCAGCATCAGATGTGCGCTGCTTGACAGCCGGGTGGCAGCCAGCCGGCCGAAATCGATATCGGTCCAGACATCCGAACTGATCAACATAAACGGATCATCTCCCAGCAGGCCAAGCGCGTTCGCGACACCGCCGCCGGTATCGAGCTCGCCGGGTATTTCTTCGCTATAGGCGATCTGCAGGCCGAAACGCTGTCCATCACCCAGCGCCGCGCGAATCTGATCGCCGCGATAGGCGATGTTGATCACGACTTCCTGGACGCCTGCTGAGGCGAGCGCGTTCAGGTGATGGCCGATCAAGGGACACCCCGCGACGTCGATCAGCGGCTTGGGAATACGGTCGGTCAGCGGACGCAGTCGCTCGCCGCGGCCGGCGGCCAGAATCATCGCTTTCATTCAGCCACCCTCGCTGCGTGGGTGTGCAACGCCCGATCAAGCAGCGGCGCCAGCGGCGCGAGTTCGGCAAAGCGCGCCACCACCGGGTCGAGATAATCGATGAAGCGATCCAGATCGGCCCGGTAGCGCGGTTTGCCGTCTCGTTGATCAATCCGCACAAACAGGCCGAGAATCTTCAGATGGCGCTGCGCGCCAATCAATGCGACATCATCGACAAAACGCGACCAGTTGCGTCCCACCGGAATGCCGCGCTCCACGGCCGCATCGAAATAATGACGAAGCCAGCCATTGATGCGGCTGTCCGGCCAGCTAATGAACGCATCACGGAACAGGCTTGCCACATCGTAGCCAACCGGCCCATATCGGGCATCCTGAAAATCCAGTACCCCAGGCAGCGGGTCGCTGATCATCAGATTGCGCGGCATGTAATCACGGTGTACGAACACCTGCGGCTGTGCACAGATCTGATCCAGGATAAAACCAAATGCCTGCTCGATGCCCGCCCGCTCCGAGGCAGTCGGCGGACCACCGCGAACCGCCGGCAGATACCACTCCACGAAAAGATTCATTTCCCGGGCAAATGTCGCGCGATCGTAGGCCGGAAGCACATCCGGCCGACTGCTGGCCTGCCAGTCAAGCAATGCGCCGATCGCAGCCCCGTAGAGGGCATCGGCGTTATGTTCGTCGAGCACGTCAAGAAAGCTTCGATCGCCGAGATCAGTCAACAGACCGAAACCTCGCTCATGATCGAAGGCCAGTACCCGTGGCACGTTGAGACCGGCATCGGCCATGAGCTGTGCAACCTCCACAAACGCTTGATTGGCCTGGATGTCGGGCGGCGAATCGACGACGATCCAGCGCCGTTCGGGTGATGCGCCATCGCGCGATCTCACGCGGAAATAACGCCGAAAACTCGCGTCGGCCGATACCGTCTGCCAGGCAAGCCGTTCGCCAAACCCTTGTTGGACCCATGTTCTGAGCGCGCGCGTTCTCGCATCGTTCTGATTGTTCAAAGCATTCCTTTACAGTGATGAGCGACCGCTGCATTGCGAGGGCAGCCACGGGTGCGCATAATCGACGCCACAGGGGGTTCGCTTGCGAACAAGATTGCTTCGAGCGGTAGCGCGGCGATGCGTATCGCATTGTGGACTATCGTTTTAGCTAACTGGTGTGACATCCCGCCGTGATCGAAGAAAAAACTGGTAATGCCGCCGGCCTGAACGCCGCTGCACCACGAATTCGGACCGGCCTTGCAATCAGCCGGTCACTGCTGTGCGTCGGCGTCTGCTTACTGCCAATCGTGGCGTCGGCCGCTTCCAGCGCCGGTTGCCCGGTGAAAGCCCCGCCTCTCAGTTTGCCCGAACAGAGCGACGAATCCACCCTGGTCGCCGACCAGGCCACGGTGGCCAATCAGATCGCTACCGCGACCGGCAACGTACGTCTGGAACGCAACGGCCAGACCATGGAAGCGCCCTACGTGCGCTACAACCGTCAGACCACCGACGCTCAGGCCAAGGGGGGCGTCAAGTATTACCGGCCCGGTCTGTATCTGACCGCCGATACCGCCAACGTGAATACCCGCAACCGCACCGGTCAGTTCGATAAGACACACTATTCGGTAATCGGCTCGGGCGCGCGCGGCAAGGCGGCGACTATCGTCTCGCCCGGCGACAACCAGTACGAGTTGACAGATGCGGACTACAGCACCTGCCCTGGCCCCACCAAAGCCTGGCTGCTATCGGCAAAACATATCGAACTCAACCGCAACACGGGTCGCGGGATAGCCCGCGATGCAACCATGCGAATCTACGGCGTACCGGTTCTGTATACGCCCTATATCAATTTTCCGCTCGACAATCAGCGCCATACGGGTTTTCTGGCGCCGACAATCGGCGTCTCGAGCAAGTCGGGCTTCGAGTTGTCCGCGCCTTATTATTTTAATATTTCGCCCAACTTTGACGCAACGCTGGTACCACGCGTGCTGGCCAAGCGCGGTTTCCAGCTGGGGGTCCAGGGCCGCTATCTTTTTGAACACAACCGCGGCGAACTGGATGGCCAATACTTGCCGCACGACCGGAAATACGGTGCCGATCGCGGGCTGGTACACTTCGAGCATCAGGGCGAGCTCAATCCCTACGTCGGCGTACAAGCTCAGTATAACTACGTGACGGACAAGAACTACTTCAACGATCTGAGCAATGATCTGTCGCATACGTCAACAGCGAATCTGGAACGCTCGCTGCAACTGACCGCGGCTGACGCCAGCGGCGGCGTGCGGTTCACGTTGCTTGCCCAGGATTTCCAGAGCCTATACAACAACTTTAACGGCCTGGGCGGACTGTATGACAACAAGCCTTACAAGCGCCTGCCACAGGCGCGGCTGGAAATGCTCACCCCGACCGCGCCATTCCAGGCCGGCCTGGACGCCGAGTTCACTGACTTCCAGCGCAACAACAGCGTCACGGGTTATCGTTCCGATCTGCGTCCTCGCCTGCTGTGGGGCGTCGACCGGGGCGGCTGGTATGCCAATAGCGAAGCCGCCTATCGAGTAACCCATTATCAGCTGCAGAATCTTGACCAGATTCCCACCGATGCGTTTATCAGACCCAACAAAAGCGTCATCAACCGCGAAATTCCGAGCTTTACCGCGGGCGGGGGCCTGCGTTTCTCGCGCACGCTGAAAAACGGGTGGATTCAGACATTAGAGCCGCGCATGCAGTATCTTTTCGTCGGGTACCAGAACCAGTCAAACATTCCGATCTTCGACTCCGGTGTGCCCGACCTGCACTATGACCGTCTGTTTGCAGACAACCGTTTCACGGGACTCGATCGCATCGGAGATGCCAACCAGGTAACAGTCGGTCTAACCTCACGATTGATCTCGCCGGGCAGCGGTCGGACAGTCGCCAAACTCGATCTGGGCCGGGTCACCGGCTTCCGGAATCTGCGCGTGACCGTACCCAACAGTGGCGAAACCGGATACGGCTCGCGCGGATCCGACTATGTGGCTGGCGTCACGCTCGCGCCCACGAGCACCCTGAGCGGCCGCGCGACCGTACAGTACGATCCGCACCACAACCGGATCAACAGGGCCATCGCAACTGCCACTTTGGGCAGCCGGTCCGGCTATCAACTGAATCTCGGCTATCGCTTCTATCGAGACTTCCGTCCTGCGCGTAACGTGTTCTATACCGGTAACGGCAGCGGAAATTTCAGGCGCAACATCCAGACCAATCTGATTCCGGGTAAGTTCGAGAACCTGTCCCAGACCGTGCTTGGGGTACGCGCGCCTATTTCCGATCGCTTCGACTTCGTCGGGCGATGGAACTATTCGCTGGAAAAAAGTCGAAACGTCGAGACACTGGCAGGCATCGAGTACAGCCCGTCATGTTGTTATGCTGCCCGCGTTGCCTGGCGCCATTATGTCGCGCGACGCGACGGCAGTCAGGCCTCTGCCATCCTGTTCCAATTCGTCTTCCGCGGTCTGGGGCAGTTCGGCAACAACGTGCGGTCCTTCGTTGATAGCGATGTGTTCTCCAACGACACCACCGGTCGCTCAAGCCACACCTTTGATACGATGCGTTCGCCATGAGATATACAACGACTTCTGGGCTGGCTCTCGGCCTGGCCGCATTCATCCTGCATCTACCGGCCGCACATGCCCAGCTGGGCGGCGGCGGGCTGACGAGTTTTTCTCTCGGTCAGCCGGCACAGTCACAGTCCGGACCACGGAAGCTCGATCAGATTGTCGCAGTGGTTAATGACGACGTTATTCTGGAAAGCGAGCTAGACACTGCAGTGGCACAGATCCGGCAACGGGCCGGCAGCCAGATCAACCGCGTGCCGCCGAACGTCCTGCGCTCTCAGGTGTTGGATCAGCTGATCATGCGGCAGCTGCAGATCGAGCGCGCGAAACAGGACAAGATCAAGGTGTCACCGTCGCAGCTGCAGTCGGGCCTGGCCCGAATTGCCCAGCGCAACAACATGAACATGCAGCAGTTCACGCAGGCGGTCTCAGCCAGCGGTATGAGCATGAAGAGTCTGCGCAACCAGATACGCGACGAAATTCTCGTATCCAAGGTGCGTCAGAAGGAAGTCATGGACAAGGTGTCGATTTCGGATGCCGATGTTGACCAGTATCTGAAGAACCAAAGGCTGCGGTTCACCCAGGATCATGAGTACCATATCCGCGAGATCCAGATCGCCCTGCCCGACGGCGCGGACTCGACCACCGTGGGCGTGGCTCGCGACCAGCTCAAAACATTGCGCCAGAAGATCGTCTCCGGCGACCTGACGTTTGCCGAGGCGGCCAACAACAATTCACAGGCCGAAGACGCCGACAACGGCGGTGACATGGGATGGCTCAAGGGCGCAGCTGTGCCCGACTCGTTCGACTCGGCGTTATCAGGCATGCAGACCGGCGATGTCAGCAAGGTCTTTCGCGGCGACGGTGGCCTGTATCTGATCAAGCTGGAAGGCGAGCGCGGCGGCAATGCGGCTCCCGAGCAGAAGAAAGTGATGGTTCACGAGGTCGATGTCAGCCACATCCTGCTCAAGCCGAATGAAATCCGCAGCGACGCACGCACGCGCAAGTTGGCCCAGCAAATCCATCAGCGCCTGCTGGCCGGCGACGATTTCGCCTCGCTGGCGCGTAAGTATTCCGACGACAAGGCGACCGCCAATCAGGGCGGCGATATCGGCTGGGTGCCTGTGGACCAGCTGCCGCCCGATACCCGTCGCCAGGTCAGCGGATTGGACAAAGGCGGTATCAGTCGAATTTTCCAGACCCAGGACGGCTACGAGATCATCAAGCTGGTCGGTCGCCGCGATCAGGATCAGACGGATCAGTCGAAACGCAACGAGGCGAGGCAGACGCTGGGCAAGCAGCGTGCCAGCGAGGAAGGCAATCTGTGGCTGCGCAAGCTGCGTGATGAAGCCTATGTCGATATTCGTATGCCCGACTATCAGCCAACGGGCAGCGGTTCGTAGAATTTGCTGCTGTGACAAACGTTGTCGACATGGCGCCGATTCCGAGACTGTTGCTGACGCCGGGCGAACCCGGCGGCATTGGGCCTGACTTGGCAATACGCATCGCTCAGGGCCGTTATGATTGTGAGTTGGTGGCTGTCGCCGATCCTGAGCTGCTGAAGGCACGCGCCGAGCTGATCGGCGTGCCCATTGTTCTAGAAGGCGTCGATTACGACCGGCCGCCGAGAGCGCACAGTCCCGGCCGGCTCTTGATCGACCCGATCGCAATGGCGCGACCAGCAGTCGCCGGCCAACTGAACCCGGCCAATGCCCGTTACGTGCTTGATACGCTTGATCGCGCGGTCGATCAATGTCTGGCCGGCACGGCACAGGCGGTAGTGACAGGGCCGGTGCACAAGGCCGTTATCAACCAGGCCGGCGTTGCATTCTCCGGACACACGGGTTATCTCGCCGCGCGTTGCGCCAGTGCGGCACCGGTGATGATGCTGGCCACCGACGACGGCGCACTGCGCGTCGCGCTGGCTACCGTGCATCTGCCGCTGGCCGACGTGCCCGCGGCAATCGACAATGCACTGCTCGCCCATGCGCTGAACGTGCTGCACAGCCAGTTGATCGCGCGCTTCGGCATTGCGCGGCCACGTATTCTGGTAGCCGGCCTCAATCCACACGCCGGTGAGGACGGTTATCTGGGACGCGAAGAGATCGAGGTCATCACGCCCGCTCTCGAAGCCGCCCGCGCGCGCGGCATTGATGCCGTGGGGCCCTTGCCTGCCGACACTTTGTTTACTGACCACCGCCTGGCCGACGCCGATGCCGTGCTGGCGATGTATCACGACCAGGGTCTACCGGTGATCAAGCATCTGGGTTTTGGCCGCACGGTCAACATCAGTCTGGGGCTGCCGATCGTGCGGACATCGGTCGACCACGGCACCGCGCTCGATCTGGCCGGCACCGGTCAGGTCAACACGGGGAGTATGAACGCCGCGATTCAAGTGGCGCTGCAAATGACCCGCCAGGGCGCTGCCGCCAACCGTCATGGCGCGTAAACGTTTCGGCCAGCATTTTTTGCATGAAAAGAACGTGATCGATCGCATTGTAGCGGCCGTTGCGCCGCAGGCGGACGATCGCCTGGTGGAGATCGGTCCCGGCCAAGGCGCTCTGACCGATCCGTTGCTGGCACGTGTCGCTCGTCTGAGCGTGGTCGAGATCGACCGCGATCTTATTGCCCTCCTTGAGCAACGCGCCGCCAGCGATCCCCGTCTGGACGTGATCGCCGGCGATGCCCTGCGTGTCGACTACGCAGACCTGGCCGCGCGCCGTGGTGGCGCCCTGCGGCTGGTGGGCAATCTGCCCTACAACATCTCATCACCACTGTTGTTCGCGCTGCTGGCCAGTCCCGCGCCCATCATCGACATGCACTTCATGCTGCAAAAGGAAGTGGTTGATCGCATGGTGGCCGCCCCGGGCAGCCGCGACTACGGACGTCTGAGCGTGGCCCTGGCGGCCAGAGCCGATACTGCAGCCTTGTTCAATGTCGGCGCTGGCGCCTTCAGTCCGCCGCCCAAGGTAATGTCAGCAGTGGTCCGACTGCGTCCGCGCCCACCCGCATTCGAAATCCAGGACTGGAATGTTTTCGATCGCGTGGTTGCCGTCGCCTTTGGACAGCGTCGCAAGACGTTGCGCAAGTCGCTAAAATCATTGCTGAGCGCCGACGACATCGCCGCCTGTGGTGTTGAGCCTATGCATCGGCCGGAACAGTTACCCGCGTCAGATTTCGCGGCGCTGGCCAATCGCCTGGTGGCGAATCACGCATCAAGCCTAGACGCGTAGAACCTGCCCTGCTCCTGTCGCTGGCGAGCAATCGCTCAGTAAACGGTCAAAGTGGAACCACGGCGCATTGCGACATTAGCCGGGCGAAGGCTCTCGGCGTATACACATTGGCTTCGTTGTCCACGTTGGAAAACCACGCCACTCGCTCGCCGAAACCAAGCAGGGCGGCATGTGCCGCCGGATCGAGCAGCGGTCCGACAAGCATGGGATAACGCGTATCAGCCAGAGCACGCTCTGCATTGACACAGCTGCCATCAGAACCTGGCCTGACGAATACCAGGTCGCAAGCGGCTCGCACAGCACCATCGACGTACGACGGTACGATCGCCCGTCGCACGGGCGGGCTCAGCTCGAGCGGCAGGTCTGGCGCGTCGATCTGCAACAGCAGGTCGTCGGGATCGTGGTCGATGCGTGACAGTGCCTCGTGCCAGATGTCCTCGGCGTCGGCGAACGCCAGCAGCGCGCTGGGAATCGGGAGGACAATCGGCACGGTCAGCAGCTCCAACGTCCGCCAGTTGGCATGCAGCATCGCGAAGCGTTCTGCTATCCATTGCGTAAACGCTCTGAGCGCGCCCTCCTGTTCGGCCAGGCGCACCAGCGTTCCCGGATCGACGATCTCGCCGTCGCCACGGCGCCAGGCCAACGCTGCCCAGGCGCCAGCCAGAACTCGGCGATCAGCGCCTCGCCAGATCGGATAGAAACGCAGATCCAGCGTCTGGTCGCTCAGTACATGAGAATCCGCCGCAGCGGTTGGATCGACTGCGGGCGGCGCATTGCTCATTGGCTCGCGCATTACGGCGCGCCTGGTAACCGGCCGCAACGGTTGCGGCGTAGCCGACACCTGTAAGAATCGTGGTGCTGAAAACTCTGATGACGGGGTCGACAGCTCAACCGCAGCCGACGTCGGCTGCGCTGACGCCGAGTCTGCCTTGGCCACAGCCTCGGGCGCCGTGGCGCGTATTCCGATGACTTCAAAGCCGCGGCCTGAGATCATCGGCAAGGCCTTCTTGCCGCGGGTCACTCCACCTGTATCGCGCTGCCTCCAAATCGAACGGCTGAACAACGATCGACGCCTTGAATCGACTGCTGCGCGCCGAACCGGCGTTTCCCGGCCGACACCTGGCCGGTCGGTCTGGCGACTTGAGACGCTCGTAATCGGCGGCGCTGTTTTTTCAGAACTTTCTGCCTTGCGCCATTCGGCGACTACGCGAGCGACGCAGATAATGCCCAGGCAAACCAACAGCGGCCAGATTATCCAGGCCAGCAGTGAATCGATGAGCAGGTCAGGCCAGGAAAGACCGAAGCTGACTGCCAGCGGACGGCTGCCTTTAATCGACATCGTCGACGCAGTACTGAGCGCGCGGTAACACCACGCCCGCCAAGTAGGCGCCATACTTGACGGCAGCCATTCGAACGCCCGTGCGTAGCGGCCAGCCGACGCAACTACGAGCCCACTGGCATCGCGTACAGTCACGTAAGTAAACAACGTGCCGGACTCATTGGCCAAAAGCAGGCGTACTTGTTCACGGATAGCGCGGGTTTGATCGGCGGTTGCCGGGGCTAATGCCCGAGCCAGCCGGTTATCTGCCTGCGCCACGGCCTGTGCGCGTTGAGCGCCCACTGCGGAGAGCGTCCGCAGGCCGCCAAGACCGATCAACAACAGACCAGCGCACAACACAGCAATGGACAAGCGATGGCGATTGCTAGCAGCGAACATGATCCGGAAGCCCCACACACGACACAGCGCGCCGTCGCAACTGATTGATGACAACAAAAAGATTATCGGCCAGCCTGCCCATGACTGAACCGCCGACACGTCGGGCTCCGGCGACAGCTACCAAGAATTCTCCGTGCCCGGTGCCGGCGAACTGTCCCCTGCTCGCGTATTGGAGTCGCTCGTGCTGAGGCGCCCCGCGCTTTCGACCCAGCAGCTGTGGATACTGCGCACCGGGATGCTCGTGTGCAGCGGTGTGCTTTGTGCGTTTTCGCTCTACCTGTTCGGCCAACATATGTGGCACGGCGCGATTACCGGCGACTGGCCCTGGATCTGGCGCACCGGACAATGGATCACGCACCACGGCCTACCGTCGACTGATCTGTATTCGTGGACCTTTCCGGGGCGCAACTGGGTGCTGTACCAGTGGTTGTTCGAAGTCGCCATGGCCGCGCTCTACAGCATCGCGGGCCCTGACGGGAGTGTGATGGCGCTATGCGTATTCGCGGTCGTCATTTATGTGCTGATACCGACGGCAATCCATGCACGACGCGGCGTGCCCGTGGCACTCAGTCTAACGCTCGGTTCGCTGGTGCTGCTTCCGGTCAGCATTAACCTCGGCCTGCGGCCGATGCTTGCCAGCTGCCTGGCGCTGCTGCTGCAGTTTGTCCTCGTGCATCGGCTGCGTCGCGGCACCTTGTCGCTGAAGCCTGCCTGTGCAGCGATAGCTGCCGTCTACCTCGTATGGGCCAACATGCATCTCGGCGTAGCGATGGGCCTGGTATCGCTGAGCCTGTTTGCCACCGGCGACACACTCGATCGCTGGCGCGATCAAGAGTTCGTCGCCGACTGGCGAAGCTATGCGTGGCTCACCGGGGCAGCCCTGGCGGGTAGCCTGGTGAACCCTTATGGCTGGCATATCTATTCGTATATTGCCGAACTGTCGCTCGAGAGCGCTATGAACGCGCATATCCACGAATTGATGCCGCCGGATGCCAGCAACCGATACGTGGCGACCGGCATCGCCTTGCTCGCGCTGGCGCTCGTGCAGTCGTGGCGTCGGCCCGGGCGCCTCGCAGCAGGCGATGGCCTGCATGTCCTGCTGTTTGCCATCGCGACAGCCCACAGCGTGCGGTTCGTGGTCTGGGTCGGCCTGTTCTACGCCTTGGTAATTCCTGGCCTGTGGGCAAACGACAGGCCGGATCATGAGCCAACGCCAGCGGCCAGGGCCGCGTCTGTTCGTATTCTTGCTCTGTATTCAGTGCTGGCGCTGGCCATGATCGGCGCGTTGCTACCATGGCGCCTCGGCGCGGTCCGCATGGCTAACTGCGCGCCGCTCGCTGGCGGCATTCGCTATCTCGACCAACACTATCGACCCGATACGCACTGGTTCTCCAGCGAAATCGTCGGTAGCTGCACACGATTGTACGCACCGCAGCGGCGCGTGTTCATCGACACGCGCTTTGACATGTACCCCGAGAATTTCGTCTTGCGCTGGTACCACGCTTACCAGCATCGCGACGACTGGCAGCGTCTGTTCGATCATTGGCGCATCCGGTTGGTGCTGCTTGCCAATGGCGCCCCGCTGTTGCCGCTACTCGAACACAACGCCCGTTTCCGTCAGGTCTGGCATGATCGTCACACGCACCTGTTCGAACTACGCCTAAAGGTGGATTCGAATGCACCGGGCAGCGAAAATAACGCCAGTCTTTTAATCCGCGATCCCGAGGCCCTTCATTGAGCACCTACGCCATCGGCGACGTACACGGCGCCGACCATCTGCTACGTGACCTGCTGAACACACTGGACGCCCGCGGCAATGTCGATGCCTTCTGGTTCGTCGGCGACCTGGTAAACCGTGGCCCCGATTCGTTGGGCGTACTGCGCCGAGTACGAGCACTTGGCGACCGTGCCGTCACCGTTCTCGGCAATCATGATCTGAGTCTGCTCTCGCTGGCCGATCAACCAGATGCCATAGGCCGCGCCCCCGAATCACTGAAGCCTCTGCTGCGCGCTCACGATTGCGCAGAACTCCTCGACTGGCTGCGGCATCGCCCATTGATCCACCGCGACACGCAACTCGGCTGGACGATGGTTCACGCGGGCATACCGACAGCCTGGAGCGTGGACGAGGCAATCGACCACGCCGGGGAGTTGGAACAAGCGCTGCGCGGCGCCGAGCATCACCAGCTGCTTACCCACCTCTTCGGTAACACACCGAGCCGCTGGAAACCCAGCCTGACTGGTATGAAAAGGCTGAGGTTCATTGCCAATGCACTTACCCGCCAACGGTTTGTCACCGTAACCGGCGCACTCGATATGGAGTACAAGAAGACAATCGCCAACGCGCCGAAGCCGCTTATGCCCTGGTTCCTCCATCCTCAGCGAGCAAGTGCGTGCGAGCATATTGTGTTCGGCCACTGGTCGGCGCTGGAACACGTCGAATGGCCCGAGCACCACGTCTGGGGCATCGATACGGGGGCTGCATGGAACGGCACCCTGAGCGCCTTGCAACTTGACGCGCAGCCCCCTGTGCTGACGTCGGTTCCGCCGCTGGGCGGTGAGCAATAAGCTCGCCAAATTTTTTTTGCCATCCATACCGAAAGCTCACACGCATCGAGCAACGCCCCCGAGCGACACGCCAATCACCAGAAATAGCGAGGAAGACTAACCCCAAGACACTCACGAACTGCGCTTTAAATGACCCAAAAACGACCACAAAAAAAGCCGGCGCCTACAATGGGCGCCGGCTTCAAGAGAGGCAACAATACGAAAAATGCGCCTAGTCGTCTTCCCCAGCCGCCATGGGGCGATCTACGAGCTCGACATACGCCATCGGCGCGTTATCGCCGGGACGAAACCCGCACTTCAGAATCCGCAGGTAGCCGCCCGGCCGATCGGCATAGCGAGTACCCAGTTGAGTAAACAGCTTTCCAACTGCTTCCTTGTCGCGCAGGCGAGCAAAAGCCAACCGCCGATTAGCCACACTATCTGTTTTCGACAATGTGATCAGCGGCTCGGCGACTCGACGCAGTTCTTTAGCACGCGCCACCGTAGTGCGGATCAACTCCTTCTTGAAAAGCGAAGAAGACATGTTTTTCATCATGGCAGCGCGATGGGACGATTCACGACCCAGGTTGCTACCGCTCTTGCGATGACGCATAACGTAAATTCCTTAACTAACGATCGACTGGTTACGCTTCGAATCAGGCTTTTTCGAGCTCGGCCGGCGGCCAGTTCTCAACCGACATACCCAGTCTGAGATTGTGCTCAGCCAGAACCTCGCTGATCTCGGTCAGCGATTTCTTGCCCAGATTCGGCGTGCGCATCAACTCAGTCTCCGTGCGCTGAACCAGGTCACCCACATAATGAATGTCTTCTGCCTTGAGGCAGTTGGTCGAGCGCACAGTCAATTCGAGATCTTCGATTGGCTTCAGAAGCGTAGGATCGACCTCACCGGTTTCACCCTTGCGCGACGACTCCTCGCGAGCCTCAAGATCCACAAAAACGGCCAGCTGGTCGTACAGCGTGCCTGCCGCAGTGCGCACCGCGTCTTCCGGCTCCACGCTGCCGTTGGTTTCGATATCAAGAATCAATTTGTCGAGATCGGTACGTTGCTCAACACGCGCACGATCAACAGAATAGCTCACCCGTCGAATCGGACTGAAGGACGCATCGAGCCGCAACGCGCCGATTTCACTGGCGCCTGCGTCCTCTTCGCCCGGTTCCGCCTTGCTTTGTGCCGCCTGGTAACCGCGGCCGCGACGAACCTTCATGGTCATCCGCAGCTCACCGGTCGTCAGATGGGCAATCACAAGATCCGGATTGACAATTTCAACGTCGTGGTCGGTCGTGATGTCGGCGGCCGTCACCGGGCCTTCACCCTTTTTGTGAAGGTGCAATTCTGCTTCCTCACGTGCGTGCATCCGCACAGCGACGTTCTTGAGATTCAGCAGAACGTCGATGACATCTTCCTGCATGCCCTCAACCGTAGTGTACTCGTGAAGGACGCCGTCTATAGACACCTCCGTAATAGCCGCGCCCGGGATCGACGACAGCAAAATCCGACGCATGGCATTACCGAGCGTATGGCCATAGCCACGCTCGAGCGGCTCCAGCGCTATCTTGGCGCGCCGATCGCTGATCCGCTCGACCTCGACCAGACGCGGTTTCAACAACTCGTTGGACTGCATATTGCAAATACCTCTGGCTGCCTGAGCAGCACCGCGTGATTACTTGGAGTAGAGTTCGACGACAAGATTCTCGTTGATGTCAGGAAGCACCTGATCACGATCGGGAATTGCCTTGTACGTACCCTTCAAGCCCTTTTCGTCTACCTCCAACCAGTCGCCAAAACCCAGCTGAGACGCCACTTGGATGGACTCCAGAATGCGGTTCTGCTGCTTAGCCTTGTTGCGAATCGCAATCACGTCTCCCTCCCTGACCTGATAAGAAGGAATGTTGACGGTGTAATCGTTAACTGCGACCGCCTTGTGGTTTACCAGCTGACGGGCTTCTGCACGCGTCGACGCAAACCCCATCCGATATACGACGTTATCGAGCCGTGATTCCAACTGCTGGAGCAAAAGCACGCCGGTCGCGCCTTTCTGCCCGGCAGCCTTCTTGTAATAATTACGGAACTGCCGCTCCAGCACGCCGTACATGTGACGAAGCTTCTGCTTCTCACGTAATTGCAGCGCGTAATCAGAAAGGCGCTGGCGACGCTGCGTGCCCTGGGCACCCGGCGGCGTATCAATCTTGCATTTTCCTTCGAGCGAACGACCGCGCCCTTTCAGCAGCAGATCGGTGCCGGCACGGCGGGAAAGCTTGCACTTGGGACCGGTATATTTGGCCATGTTTAGTACTCTTTTCGCTTGAACAGCGCGCGTTAGACGCGGCGCTTCTTGGGCGGGCGGCAGCCATTGTGTGGGATCGGCGTCACATCGATGATGCTGGTCACCTTGAATCCCGATCCGTTCAGTGAGCGCACGGCGGCCTCACGACCTGGGCCAGGACCCTTGACTCGCACTTCGAGGTTCTTAACCCCCCACTGCGTAGCACCCTCACCGGCACGCTCGGCTGCCACCTGGGCAGCAAACGGGGTACTCTTGCGAGAGCCCTTGAAGCCGCAGCTGCCGGATGTGCACCATGCCAGGACGTTACCCTGACGATCGGAGATCGTAATGATCGTGTTATTGAAGGTCGCATAGACAAATGCGATCCCGTCAGTCACATTCCGGCGTGCACGCGCCTTGCGGCTGCGGTTGCCCGAGGAAGAAGTGCCTGTCGCCATAATTGATTACCTATGTCTCGTCAGAGAACGAAATTTAACGGCGGATGGGCCGACGCGGGCCCTTGCGTGTACGCGAATTGGTCTTGGTCCGCTGACCACGCACCGGCAGCCCGCGACGATGACGCTGGCCGCGATAACACCCGAGGTCCATCAGCCGTTTAATGTTCATCGAGACCTCTCGACGCAAATCACCCTCGATGATGTACTGCTGAACCTGACCGCGAAGCGCTTCCACTTCACCTTCAGTCAGATCCTTGATCTTGGTGTCTACAGCAACGTCGGCGTCACCGCAGATCTGCCGCGCCCGCGTCGGACCGACGCCATAGAGCGACGTCAGAGCGATTACGGCATGCTTGTTGATCGGGAGATTGACTCCAGCGATTCGCGCCATTTGATTGAACTCCCAGCTAACGGGTAACGGCCTGCCGCAGATTTACGCTGCGGATATAAGTCCGGAAAAGCCCGCCACTATATCGATTAGTTTGGTTTAATACAAGACCTGACGAACTAACCCTGGCGCTGTTTATGGCGCGGGTCGGTAGCGCAGATCACCATAACCGCACCGTTGCGGCGAATGACCTTGCAGTTACGGCAGATTTTCTTGACCGATGCTCTTACTTTCATGTCTTTCCTCTACAGTGGCGACCAGCGCCACACGTTCTTCTCAGGCGCGGCAGGATGAGTCGTGATCAACGCAACATTCCCGCGCGACCGCCGGCTTTTAAATTGTTTTTACGCATGAGCCCTTCATACTGATGAGACATCAAGTGAGCCTGCAGCTGGGCCATGAAATCCATGACGACCACCACGATAATCAGCAACGAAGTGCCACCAAAATAAAACGGCACGTTGTACTTGAGAATCAGGAGTTCCGGCAGAAGACAGACTAAAGTCACGTAGATCGCGCCGGCCACGGTCAGGCGCGTCAACACGACGTCAATGTAATTGGCGGTCTGCATCCCTGGACGGACACCTGGTATGAACGCGCCTGATTTCTTCAAGTTGTCAGCGGTCTCACGCGAATCAAAGACCAGAGCGGTATAGAAGAAACAAAAGAATACAATCATCACCGAGTAGAACAGCACGTATAGCGGCTGCCCTGGTGCGATCGCATTTGAAACCCAGTTGGCAGCGCTCCCGCCTTGACCGAGAAAACGGATCATCGTCGCCGGAAACAAGATAATACTGGAAGCAAAGATCGGCGGAATCACGCCGGCCATGTTCAATTTCAATGGTAAATGTTGCGTTTGCGCGGCGTACATACGCCTGCCGCTCTGCCGCTGGGCATGGTGTACCGGAATTCGGCGCTGCCCGCGCTCAACAAACACTACAAACCCCAATACCGCCAGTGCGCCAACGAACAGTGCTACCACGAAGAAGAAACTCAGCTCGCCCGTCCGCACCAGATCCAGCGTGCCGCCGACCGCAGATGGCAGGCCCGACACAATGGCCGAAAAGATCAGCATCGAAATGCCGTTACCGATGCCGCGTTCGGTGACTTGCTCGCCCAGCCACATCAGGAACATCGCGCCGGTAGTGAGACTAACCGCAGTCGTGAAGATGAAGCTGACTTCGCTGACTCCGCTTTGCGCAATCCCTTGGTTCCAAAGAGCGAAACCGGTCCCAATCGACTGAAAACCCGCGAGAAACACCGTTCCATAGCGCGTGTACTGGGTAATCTTGCGACGCCCGGCCTCGCCCTCCTTCTTCAGGTCCTTCAGCGACGGAACGGTCGCCGTCAACAGCTGCATGATAATCGATGCAGAGATATACGGCATCACACCCAGCGCGAACAGCGAGAGCCGCTTCAACGCCCCACCCGTGAACATTACGCCGACGTCGAGAATGGTGCCCGACTCCTGGGAAAACAACCGAGCGAGCTGCTCCGGATCGATGCCCGGCACCGGAATAAAGCTACCGATACGAAAAACGATCAGGGCCCCGACCAGAAACAGGAGCCGCTGACGGATCTCGGTGAGATTCCCGCCGCTGGACCCCGGTCGCCCGACTGACGAGTTGTTGGGACGTTTAGCCATGGTTACTCGGAGATCGATCCGCCTGCGGCCTCGATCGCTTTGCGCGCGCCGACGGTAGCCTGAATGCCCTTGAGCGCGACGGATGTCACGAGCTCACCCGATCCGATCACCTTGGCGCGCCTGGCGTCGCGCGGTATGACATGCGCTGCCTTAAGCGCGGCAAGATCGATCACGCCTGATAACCTTGCCAGTGTGTCAAGACGCACCTCCGCGACAGGCTCGCCGGTCGCGCGAAAACCGCGCTTGGGAATCCGGCGCTGAAGAGGCATCTGACCCCCTTCAAAACCAACCTTGTGGTAGCCGCCTGATCGTGCCTTCTGACCCTTGTGGCCACGTCCAGCCGTTTTGCCAAGTCCTGAACCTGGACCACGGCCTACGCGCTTGCGATCTTCCCGCGAGCCGGCGTTGAAATGCAAGTCATTGAGTTTCATCTCAGGCCTCCTCGACCCGCAACATGTCAACAACTTTGTTGATCATGCCGCGATTTTCCGGCGTGTCGATCACGCTGACGGTGTGATGCATTCGGCGCAGACCAAGCCCGCGCACGCAGGCGCGATGGCGCTTCAATCGTCCCGCCGGGCTCTTGATGAGCGTAATTATAATGTGCTTACTCGACATATCGGGCCTCTGTTACGCCGTGATCTCTTCGACCGACTTGCCACGCTTGGCCGCGATGTACTCGGGATCGTGCATCTCTCGCAGACCGTTAATAGTGGCGCGTACGATATTGATCGGGTTACGCGAGCCGTAGCTCTTGGCAAGGACGTTACCAACGCCTGCCACCTCGAACACCGCTCGCATACCACCTCCAGCGATCACTCCAGTACCTTCGGAAGCCGGACGCATAATGACCTTGGTCGCGCCGTGGCGACCCACAATCGCATGCTGCAGCGTCGAGCCTTCCTTGAGCTGGACGCGGATCATACTCTTGCGTGCTGCCTCCATCGCCTTGGCGATCGCCAGCGGCACTTCACGCGCCTTGCCATATCCAAATCCGACGCGTCCCTCGCCGTCGCCAACCACCGTCAGAGCGGTGAAACCAAACTGGCGGCCACCTTTGACCACCTTGGCTACGCGATTGACGGTAATCAGCTTCTCGAGCAGATCGCCTTCGGTTCTTTGTTCGTTACGTGTTGCCATGTCTAGCTTTCCTTAGAACTTCAGGCCGCCTTCACGAGCGGCATCCGCGAGGGCCTTGATCCGACCGTGATAGGCAAAGCCCGAACGATCGAACGCGACTTCCTCGACACCGGCGGCTTTGGCCCGCTCGGCAATAGTACGACCAATCAGGCGCGCTGCATCCTGGTTGCCGGCGGAGCCGACCTGACCGCGGAGATCCTTCTCCACCGTCGACGCCGAGGCCAACGTCCTGGAACCGTCCGACGCCACAACCTGGGCGTAAATATGCTGCGACGTGCGGTGCACGGACAGACGAGCCGCCCCCAAGTTGCGGATGTGCATCCGTGCCCGGCGGGCGCGCCGCAGGCGAGAAACCGTTTTCTTGTGCATGACGATATAAATCCGTTGCTGTGTTCGGCGCAGGCGAGCCGCAAACCGAGATTAGCGACCGCTACTTCTTTTTTGCGTCCTTGCGGACAACGCGCTCGTCCGAGTACCGAATGCCCTTGCCCTTGTAAGGCTCGGGCGGACGATACCTTCGGATCTCGGCAGCAGCCTGACCCACGACCTGTTTATCAGCGCCTTTCAACACGATCTCGGTGGCACTCGGGGTGGCGACCGAAACGCCCTCCGGCACCTCGTAGACCACGGGGTGCGAAAGCCCGAGCGACAGGTTTACCTTATTACCCTGTGCGTTCGCGCGATAGCCTACGCCAACCAGCTCAAGCTTACGCTCAAATCCATTGGTCACGCCGCGAACCATATTAGCCACCGTGGCGCGAACCGTACCCGCCATGGCAAGGTTCGGCTGACGACCGGTCGCACGGGCACGGGCAACACCGTCCTCTACGTCGAGATCAACACCGAGCGGCAGGCGGAAGACCAATTGCCCCCCTTTGCCCTTGACGGTGACATCTCGACCGCTCAAATTGCATTCAACGCCAGTCGGAAGTTCCACCGGCGCTTTCGCTACTCTGGACATACTCGATTACCTGAAATCGTCTAACCGTTGCGGGCGCCGTCTTAAGATACGTAGCAAAGCACTTCGCCGCCGTGGCCGGCGTCGCGCGCGGCTCGGTCGGACATCACACCCTGAGAAGTGGATATGATCGAAATACCAAGGCCACCGACCACCAGGGGAATATCGCCCTTGCTCCGGTAGACCCGAAGGCCCGGCTTGGACACTCGCCCGATATATTCGATCACACCTTGACCCTGGAAGTACTTGAGGGCTACACGCAGCCGCGCCTTGCCGTCCACTTCCAGAGTTTCAAATTCCGAAATGTAACCTTCGTTCTGGAGGACTTTGGCAATAGCCAACTTGACCTTCGACGAGGGCATTTCAACGCTTTCCTTATCTGCCGACTGCCCGTTACGAATACGGGTGAGCATGTCGGCGATGGGGTCAGTCATACTCATGCGTACCGATACCTATTTCTGTGACTACCAGGAAGACATGACGAGGCCCGGCACTTCGCCGCGCATCGCCGCTTCACGCAGCTGATTGCGAGCGAGACCAAACTTGCGGTACACGCCACGGGGACGACCCGTCACACGACAGCGTCGCGTTACCCGAGTCGGACTGGCATCGCGCGGAAGCGCCTGAAGCTCCTGCGAAGCCATGTAACGCTCTTCAGGCGTCGCCTCTGAGTCGTTGATACGCGCCTTGATCGCTTCGCGCTTGGCAGCGAATTTCGCTACCGTCTTGATGCGCTTGCGATCACGGGCAATCATGCTTTTCTTTGCCATAGTTAAACCTATTTCCGGAACGGGAAGTTGAAACCTTCCAACAAAGCCCGTCCCTCTTCGTTGTTCGTAGCGGACGTCGTGATGATGATGTCCATGCCACGAAGCGTGTCGACGCGATCATAGTCGATCTCAGGAAACACGATCTGTTCCTTGACACCAAGACTGTAGTTGCCACGGCCGTCGAACGACCGCGGATTGAGACCACGAAAATCCCGGATACGCGGCAGCGCCACGTTGACCAGGCGATCCAGAAACTCATACATGCGCGCGCCGCGCAGAGTCACCTTGCAGCCGATCGGCCAGTCCTCGCGAATCTTGAAGCCGGCAACCGATTTGCGAGCACGTGTCATCACCGGCTTTTGGCCGGCAATCAGTTGCATGTCACCCATCGCAGCCTCGATGACCTTGCGATCAGACACTGCCTCGCCAACGCCCATATTAAGCGTGATCTTGGTAATACGTGGCGCGGCCATGCGGCTGGAATAGCCGAACTTTTCGACCAGTTGCGCCACGATCGTGTCGCTATACACGGCCTTCAGCCGCGGCGCCGGAATTTTTGTTGCGTTTTCCATGACTCGCCTTACGCGTCCACTACTTCGCCAGACGACTTGAAGACGCGCACCTTGCGGCGCTCGGCTCCTTCGCCCAGGAATTTGAAACCGACCCGCTCGCCCTTTTCGGCCTGCGGGTTATACAGCATCACGTTTGAGATGTGGAGCGGCATTTCCCGCTCCTCGATGCCTCCCTGAACCCCTGCATTCGGATCAGATTTGACATGCTTCTTAACGAGATTTATGCCTTCCACGACAATCTTGCCGTCGTCGCGCACACGGGTGACCGTGCCGCGCCGACCGCGGTCCTTGCCCGACACCACAATAACTTCGTCGCCGTTACGAATACGCTTGGAGCTCATAGAACCTCCGGGGCCAGCGAAATAATACGCATGAATTTCTCACGAAGCTCGCGCGTCACCGGGCCAAAGATACGAGTACCGATCGGCTCATTATTGGGATTCAACAACACAGCTGCGTTACCGTCAAAGCGAATCAGCGAACCGTCGCTTCGACGTACGCCATGCCGAGTCCGGACCACCACGGCGTTCATCACTTCGCCTTTCTTAACGCGACCGCGCGGAATAGCGTCTTTTACGGTGACCTTGATGATGTCGCCAATACCCGCATAGCGACGATGTGAGCCACCAAGCACCTTGATGCACTGGACCCGTCGCGCGCCACTATTGTCGGCCGCACTGAGTTCTGATTCAGTCTGAATCATGATTACTTACCCTGCAGTATCGAATTCGCCGGCCTTGTCTACGACACGGCTCAACGACCACGATTTGTGACGGGAAATCGGACGACCCTCGACGATCTCGACCCAGTCACCCACATTACAGGTGTTTTCCGGGTCGTGCGCCTTGAGCTTCGTGCTCCGACGTACATACTTTCCGTACAGCGGATGCTGCAACCGGCGCTCAATAGCTACCACGATCGTCTTGTCCATCGCGCTGCTGACGACTCTGCCGACCAGCGCGCGCTGACGAACATGTTTTGCGACGTCTTGTTCAGTCGTATCGCTCATCACTGATTAACCCTGTTTGCGCGCTTCGCTGAGCACGGTCTTGATACGGGCGATGTCACGGCGAAGACCACCAAACTGATGCGTCTGGGACAGCTGGCCAGTCGCCTGCTGCATGCGCAAATTAAATTGCTCGCGACGCAGCGCCAGCAACTCCTTGTTGAGATCTTCAGCCGACTTCTCTCGCAAATCCTTAACGTTCATGATCGCCTCTACAGAATCTTGCGTTCAACGAACGCCGTCTTGACCGGCAACTTCGACGCTGCCAAACGAAACGCTTCCTGAGCTATCTCGCGGCTGACGCCTTCCATCTCGTAAATCATCGAGCCGGGCTGAACCTTCGCGACCCAGAACTCGACGTTACCCTTACCCTTGCCCATGCGAACCTCGATTGGCTTCTTGGTGACGGGCTTGTCGGGGAACACTCGAATCCAGGTCTTGCCACCACGCTTGATGTGACGAGTCATGGCGCGACGAGCCGCCTCGATCTGGCGCGCAGTCAAACGACCACGCTCGACCGCTTTGAGCCCGAATTCGCCGAAGCTCACTTCATTGCCGCGCTGCGCAAGGCCGCGGTTACGGCCCTTGTGCTGTTTGCGATATTTCAGTCGTTTGGGTTGCAACATGATCTATTATCCTGCCGCGGCGCTGCTCTCGGCGCCCTCTTCGATTTTCGGCTCTGTGTCGAACACTTCGCCCTTGAAGATCCAGACCTTGACGCCGATGATGCCGTAGGTGGTCTTCGCCTCGGCCAGCCCATAATCGATATTCGCGCGGAGCGTGTGCAAAGGCACGCGGCCATCTCGATACCATTCAGTACGAGCGATCTCGGCGCCGTTAAGACGTCCGGCTACATTAACCCGAATGCCTCCAGCGCCGAGACGCATGGCATTGCCGACCGCACGCTTCATTGCGCGCCGGAACATGATGCGGCGTTCCAGCTGCTGGGCGATATTCTGGGCCACAAGCAGAGCATCAAGCTCTGGCCGTCGAATTTCCTCGACCGACAAATGCACTGGCACACCCATCTGCGAAGCAACTTCCATGCGCAGCTTGTCGATGTCCTCGCCTTTCTTGCCGATCACGATACCCGGCCGAGCCGTATGAATCGTAATGCGGGCAGAGCGCGCCGGGCGGTCAATCTGAATACGACTTACCGACGCATGCGACAGACGCTTGCGGATGAACTCGCGCACAGCCAGATCGGTGTTGAGCGCGTCGGCATAGCCCTGGCCTTCGGCATACCACCGCGAAGACCATTCGCTGGTAATGCCAAGGCGGAAACCGACGGGATGTACTTTGTGACCCATATCTATATCCGTTTACTTGAGGCCGCTTATCGGTCGGCGACACGAACCGTGAGATGGCTCGTACGCTTGAGAATACGATCGGCACGACCGCGCGCACGCGGCTTCATGCGTTTCATGGTCGGACCCTCGTCCACCATGATCACAGAAACCTTCAACTCATCAATATCAGCCCCGTCGTTGTGCTCGGCGTTGGCAACGGCCGACTCGAGCACCTTGCGTACGATGTGGGCAGCCTTCTTGGTCGAAAACTCTAACAACTCAAGCGCGCGCTCAACCGGCATGCCACGGACCTCGTCAGCGACGAGCCGGGCTTTTTGCGGCGAGATGTGCGCGAAGCGCAGTTTGGCGACAGATTCCATGATAATTACGTCTCCGCCTTAGCTCTTACGGTCGCCGAGATGGCCCTTGAAGGTCCGCGTCGGCGAAAACTCGCCTAGCTTATGACCGACCATGTTTTCCGACACGAAGACCGGCACGTGAAGCCGACCATTGTGTACCGAGATCGTCAGACCGATCATGTCCGGAGTCACCATCGACCGCCGCGACCAGGTTTTGATTGGCCGCTTGGTGCTCTGACCCTGAGCCGCCTCGACTTTCTTGGCCAGGTGCAGGTCAACAAACGGACCTTTCTTGATTGAACGTGGCATAGCTGTTCCTGTGCCGGTGGGAAACGCTGTTTAGCGCTTCTTACGTTTCGAGCTCCGACGGACAATCATGCCGTCAGTGCGCTTGTTTGAACGGGTCTTGAAACCCTTCGTTTTCCAGCCCCAGGGACTGGTCGGATGACGGCCACCGCTGGTGCGACCCTCGCCACCGCCATGCGGATGATCGATGGGGTTCATCGCCACGCCACGGACCGTTGGCCGTTTGCCGCGCCAACGCGTAGCGCCGGCCTTGCCAAGTTGACGCAGGCTATGCTCATTGTTGCCGACTTCACCAACGGTGGCCTTGCAGTTCACGTGCACGCGACGCGTTTCACCCGATTTCAGCCGCAGCACGCAATACTCGCCGCCGCGGGCTGCAATCTGAATCGATGTGCCAGCACTACGCGCCAACTGAGCGCCCTTGCCAGGCCGCATCTCCACACAATGCACCGTGGTGCCAACCGGGATACTAGCCAATGGCAACGCGTTGCCGGGACGGATCGGCGACTGCGGCCCGGACATGATGTCGTTACCAACATCAACGCCTCGAGGCGCGATAATATAGCGGCGTTCGCCATCAGCGTACAGGACCAGAGCGATATTGGCACTGCGATTCGGATCATATTCCAGGCGTTCGACCCGACCCGGAACGCCGTCCTTGTCGCGCTTGAAGTCGACCAGACGATAGTGCTGGCGGTGACCGCCACCACGATGGCGAACTGTAATGCGACCGGTACTATTTCGACCACCATGCTTGCTCTTCTTTACGAGCAGTGCATCGTGCGGTTTTCCGGTATGCAACGCCGTATTTTTGACGCTGACGACGAACCGTCGGCCGGCCGATGTCGGCTTAGCTTTTTTGAGTGCCATATTTACTTTCCAATCCTTGCCGCGTGCTCTTCAACCGGCCTACTGCGTGGCGCCATCGAGGAAATCGATCTCATCGCCAGCCGCCAGCGTGACATAGGCTTTTTTCCAGCCACTGCGAACACCAGCCTGACCGCGAAAACGTTTTTGTTTTGGCTTGACATTGAGGGTGGTCACACCTTCTACCTTGACGTCGAACAATGCAGCGACAGCAGCAGCAATCTCCCGCTTGCTGGCCGAACGGGCCACTTCAAAGACAACCTGATTGGCCGCATCGCCCTGAACCGAGGCTTTCTCGGAAATATGCGGCGCGCGCAGAATTTCGAAAATACGCTCCTGATTCATGCCAGCCAACCCTCGAGCGCCTGCAGCGCTTCTTCTGTCATCATCACCCGATCGGCACCGACCAAAACAACCGGGTCAAGCGCCTTAACGCCCACTACGTCGAGTCCGACGATATTATTAGCCGAATAGCCAATGTTTTCGTCAACTTCCGAAACCACCAGTACGCCGCGCGGCGCGCACTTCTGATCGTTCAAGGCCTTCAGCAGACCCTTCGTACTGCGCGAGGTCAGCCCGAGATCGCCGACGATAGTCAGGCGATCCTGACGCACAAGCTCGGACACAATCGAGCGCATACCGGCGCGATACATCTTGCGGTTGACTTTCTGCGAATAATCCCTCGGGACAGCCGCGAACGTCACACCACCACCGCTCCAGATCGGGCTGCGGATCGTACCGGCACGCGCACGGCCAGTACCTTTCTGGCGCCATGGCTTCTTGCCACCACCACGCACCGCCGCGCGATTTTTCTGACCCTTGGTACCCGAACGGCCGCCAGCGAGATACGCAGTGACGATCTGGTGCACCAGGGTCTGGTTGAACGGGCGATCAAACACAGCGTCGGACACCGATACCGTCTTATCACCGTTTGCTAAATTCAGTTCCATTCTTAAACCTGCCTTGTGGCGCGCCGACTACCCGGCCTTCTTGACCGCGGGCTGAATAATGACGTCGCCGTTCTTGGCTCCGGGAACGCCGCCGCGAACCAGAATCAGGCCGCGCTCTACATCAACCCGCACGATTTGCAGATTCTGCACAGTCTTGCGCACGTTACCCAGCTGGCCTGCCATCTTCTTACCCTTGAACACATGCCCCGGCGACTGGTTCTGACCAATCGAACCCGGAGCGCGATGCGCCTTCGAGTTGCCGTGCGTCATACGCTGCGAGCTGAAGTTATGACGCTTGATTACGCCGCCATAGCCCTTGCCGATCGAACGCCCAATGACATCGACGATCTGACCTTCAGCGAACAGCGAAACGTTCAATTCGCCGCCAACTTCGATCTCAACCGGCTCAGGCTCTGCAGCCTCTTCGCCTTCAGTAGCTTCCACTACCTTACCGGCGACCTTCGGCCACTCGCCTTCAATGCGGAACTCCCAGACACCGCGGCCAGCTTCAACGCCAGCCTTTTTGTAGTGCCCGGCCGCTGCCGCCGTTACCCGGCTCGCGCGGCGCTCACCGGTCGTAACCTGGAGCGCGCGATAGCCGTCGGTATCAACGTCTTTTTTCTGCAGAACCCGGTTGGGCCCTACCTCGACGACCGTCACCGGGACCGAGACACCGTTTTCGTCGAACACGCGAGTCATGCCGCGCTTACGACCTACCAATCCAATAGCCATTTTGAAATACCTTCTCGCTTATCGCCACTCGCTAGAGGGGGCGACAGTTCAAGTATGGTTTGCCCAGTGCATAAGGCCCGCGGACGCGGGCCTTTGCGATCAGGGGCGCGAACTATAACAGTTCACGCCGCGTTTGTCTCGTAATTACTGCAATTTAATTTGGACGTCGACGCCCGCAGCAAGATCGAGCTTCATCAACGCATCAACCGTTTTCTCGGTCGGCTCGACAATATCCATCATACGCTTGTGCGTACGGATCTCATACTGATCGCGCGCGTCCTTGTTGACGTGCGGCGAGATGAGAATCGTGTAGCGCTCCTTGCGCGTCGGCAACGGTATGGGGCCGTGCACCTGGGCGCCTGTGCGCTTCGCGGTTTCGACGATCTCTCGTGCCGACTTATCGATAAGCCGATGATCAAACGCCTTGAGGCGGATACGAATATTCTGACTTGCTGCCATGAGATTTGCTTGCCTTAGGCCGTAATCTTGGTGACGACACCCGCACCCACGGTGCGACCGCCTTCCCGAATTGCAAAACGCAGACCTTCTTCCATCGCGATCGGATGGATCAATTCCACGTTCATCGTGACATTGTCGCCCGGCATCACCATCTCCGTGTCTGCCGGCAGCTCGCAAGCGCCCGTCACGTCTGTGGTCCGGAAGTAGAACTGCGGACGATAGCCCTTGAAGAACGGCGTATGACGGCCGCCCTCTTCTTTCTTCAGCACATACACTTCGCACTCGAAGCCCGTGTGCGGCGTAATCGACTTCGGCTTGGACAGTACCTGTCCGCGCTGGATGTCTTCCCGCTTGGTGCCACGCAGCAGCACGCCGACGTTGTCGCCAGCCATGCCCTGATCGAGCAACTTGCGGAACATCTCGACGCCGGTCACGGTGGTCTTGACCGTCGGCGTAATGCCTACGATCTCGATTTCGTCGCCTACGTTGACAATGCCGCGCTCGATTCGACCGGTCGCTACCGTGCCACGACCCGAGATCGAGAACACGTCTTCCACTGGCATCAGGAACGCGCCATCAACGGCACGCTCCGGCTCGGGGATGAATTCGTCCATCGCACGAACCAGCTTGGCAATCGCTTCAATGCCGAACTCGCCCTCGTCGCCTTCCAGCGCCTTCAGCGCCGAGCCGATGATCACCGGGGTGTCGTCGCCCGGGAAATCGTAGGCGTCCAGCAGTTCGCGCACTTCCATTTCGACCAGCTCGAGCAGCTCGGCGTCGTCGACCATGTCGGCCTTGTTCAGGAACACGACGATGTGCGGCACGCCGACCTGGCGCGACAGCAGGATATGCTCACGCGTCTGCGGCATCGGGCCGTCGGCCGCCGACACCACCAGGATCGCGCCGTCCATCTGGGCCGCGCCGGTGATCATGTTCTTGACGTAGTCCGCATGACCCGGGCAATCGACGTGCGCATAGTGACGGGCTTCCGATTCGTACTCAACGTGCGAGGTCGAGATCGTGATCCCGCGCGCCTTCTCTTCCGGCGCCTTGTCGATCATGTCAAACGCCGACAGCTCGGAACCAAACAGGCGGTTCGATACCACCGTCAGCGCCGCCGTCAGCGTCGTCTTTCCATGGTCCACGTGACCAATCGTGCCGACGTTGACGTGCGGCTTGTTACGCTCGAATTTTGATTTGGACACGAAAGACTTCCTCTTATGCCTGTTGGTTGCGGGTAAGCGCTTCGACTACGTGCGAAGGCGCCTGGGCGTAGTTTTCGAACTGCATGGTATAGGTCGCGCGACCCTGGCTCATGGAGCGCAGATCAGTCGCATAACCAAACATTTCCGACAACGGCACACTCGCAGATATCTGCTTGCCGGTCGGGATATCCTCCATGCCCTTCAGGTTGCCGCGACGGCGATTCAGATCACCCATCACGTCACCCATATACTCTTCCGGGGTTACCACCTCGACGTCCATCATCGGCTCGAGCAATACGGCCGAAGCCTTTCTAGCACCGTCCTTGAACGCCATCGAACCCGCGATCTTGAAGGCCTGCTCGTTCGAGTCAACGTCATGGTAGGAGCCGTCGTACAACGTGACCTTGACGTCAACCATTGGATAGCCGGCGACCACACCGTTGGTCATCGCTTCCTGAATACCCTTATCGACCGCGCCTATGTATTCCTTCGGGACGACACCGCCAGTAATGGCGTTGACGAACTCGTAGCCCGTCCCCGCCTCTTCCTGGGGGGCGATACGAATATACACATGACCGTACTGCCCGCGACCACCCGACTGACGAACAAACTTACCTTCCTGCTCGACCTCCTTGCGGATGGTCTCGCGGTAGGCCACCTGGGGCGCACCCACATTGGCGTCAACGCCGAACTCACGTTTCATGCGATCGACAATGATCTCGAGATGCAGCTCGCCCATGCCGGAAATAATGGTCTGCGATGTCTCCTCGTCGGTGCGCACACGAAAGGACGGATCCTCTTGTGCCAGTTTCGACAGCGCAACGCCCATCTTTTCCTGATCAGACTTGGTCTTCGGCTCTACGGCCACCGCAATCACCGGCTCCGGGAACTCCATGCGCTCAAGAATCACCTGCGAGTCGGGGGCGCACAGCGTATAACCGGTCGTAACATTTTTTAGACCGACCACGGCGGCGATATCCCCGGCGCGAACCTCCTTGATTTCCTCACGGCTGTTCGAATGCATCTGCAACAGACGCCCGACCCGCTCTTTTTTGTTCTCGATCGGGTTGTAGACCGCGTCGCCGGTGGCTAGCACGCCTGAATACACACGTATAAAGGACAGCGAGCCGACAAACGGGTCGGTGGCAATCTTGAACACCAGTGCAGAAAACGGCTCATCGTCGGTGGCGTGGCGCTCGACCGCCTTATCCGGATCGTTCGCGTCCACACCCTTGATCGCCGGCACTTCGGTCGGCGCAGGCAGATAATCTACCACGGCATCAAGCATGGCCTGAACACCCTTGTTCTTGAACGCGGTACCGCAGATCGTCAGCGTGATCTCGTTGTTGATCGTGCGCTTGCGCAGGCCGGCCTTGATCTCGTCATTCGAAAGCACGCCGTTCTCGAGGTACTTCTCCATGATCTGCTCATCGGCCTCGGCCGCTGCCTCGATCATTTCCTCGCGATACTTCTCGGCATCCGCCTTGAGGTGATCGGGAATTTCACGCGCCTCAAAGGTACGGCCGCCATCTTCCTCATTCCAGTAAATGGCTTCCATGCGCATCAAGTCGACGACGCCTTCAAACTCATCTTCCGCGCCGATCGGCAGCTGAATCGTCACCGGGGTCGACGCAAGACGCGTCCTCATCATCTCGAGACAACGCCAGTAATCAGCACCGAGCTTATCCATCTTGTTGACGAATACTATCCGCGGCACGTGATACTTGTTTGCCTGACGCCAGACGGTCTCAGTCTGCGGCTCGACGCCAGCATTGGCATCCAGCACACAAACCGCTCCGTCCAACACACGCAGCGAACGCTCGACTTCGATCGTGAAGTCCACATGGCCCGGCGTATCAATGATGTTGATGCGGTACTGGTCTGGATACTGCTGCTCCATGCCCTGCCAGAAACAGGTGGTAGCCGCCGAGGTGATCGTGATGCCGCGCTCTTGCTCCTGCGCCATCCAGTCCATGACGGCCGCGCCATCGTGCACTTCGCCCATTTTGTGCGAAATACCGGTGTAAAACAGAACGCGTTCGGTCGTCGTCGTCTTGCCAGCATCGATATGGGCCATGATACCGATGTTGCGATAACGCTCGAGGGGATGCTTACGGGCCATGAGTATCTCTTAAAACCTAGAAAATTCTATGCGCTGCACGAGGCCGAGGAGACCACGCAGACCTGCGCCGTCACATCATGCTCGCGTCTACCAGCGAAAGTGTGAAAACGCCTTGTTGGCATCGGCCATGCGATGCGTATCCTCACGCTTCTTCACGGCTGCGCCGCGGTGCTCGGAGGCATCAACCAACTCGCCGGCCAAGCGACGAGCCATGGTGTTTTCGCCGCGCTTGCGCGAGGCATCAATGACCCAGCGCATAGCAAGTGCGGTGCGACGGGTGGCCCGCACTTCGACTGGCACCTGATAAGTGGCACCGCCCACGCGACGGGACTTAACCTCAACTGCAGGCCGGACATTATCCAGAGCTTCCTGGAGGATCTCAAGAGGCTCGTCGGTGCCTTTCTTGGTCGCAATCTGCGACAACGCGCCATAGACGATCGTTTCTGCCTTCGACTTTTTACCGTCCTCCATGATCATGTTCATGAACTTGGACAGCAATTCGCTGTGATAGCGAGGGTCGGGTAGGATTTCGCGGCGCGGAGCCGATGCACGACGGGACATAGTGTGACTTACCTATTCGTTGATCTGGAGGCGCCGATTACGACTTCGGCTTCTTGGCGCCATACTTCGAGCGACCCTGACGCCGAGCTTCGACACCCGAGGCATCAAGCGCGCCGCGCACGGTGTGATAACGCACACCCGGAAGATCCTTCACTCGGCCACCGCGGATCAGCACCACGGAATGCTCTTGAAGGTTGTGGCCTTCGCCGCCGATGTAGCTGGCGACTTCGAACCCGTTGGTAAGACGCACACGGGCTACCTTACGCAACGCGGAGTTCGGTTTCTTAGGCGTCGTCGTGTACACACGGGTACAAACGCCGCGGCGCTGCGGGCAACCCTGCAGCGCGGGAACGTCATTCTTCTGACGCTTGTCTTTGCGGCCCTTGCGGACCAATTGGTTGACCGTAGACACGTCGTCACCCTGCTCGATCGATGAAAAAACAAGGCAGTTCGGCACAATGCCGGACTGCCGATAGAGGACGGCGGATACTAAAGCAGGGCTGGCGTGCTGTCAACAGCATCGCCAACCCAACCCGAGATCACGCCGAACTTTCGTCGCTATGGGCCTCTTCCGAGACCTCGCTTTCGGCAGGCGCCGCAGGCACTGGAGCCTTGGCCGCCGGAGTCTCGCCCAGTGCGCTGAGATCCAGCGGACCAAGCCGTTCACGCCGGCGCTGCTCGTGATATGCCAGCCCCGTACCAGCCGGGATCAGGCGACCCACGATGACGTTCTCCTTCAACCCGCGCAGATCGTCTCTGGCGCCCCGCACAGCGGCCTCGGTGAGCACGCGGGTGGTTTCCTGGAAAGACGCGGCCGAGATGAAGGATTCGGTCGACAGACTCGCCTTGGTGATACCCAGCAGCAGACGATCGTAGGTAGCCGGCACTTCTCCCTTGGCCTCCACCCGGCGGTTTTCTGCAAGCAACGACTGATACTCGGTCTGCTCACCCTGGAGGAACGAGGTATCGCCGGCATCGACAATCTCGACGCGCCGCAGCATCTGGCGAATGATCACCTCGATGTGTTTGTCGTTGATTCTCACACCCTGCAGACGGTAGACGTCCTGAATCTCCTTGACCAGATAATCCGCTAGCTTCGGGATACCCCGCAAACGCAGAATATCGTGCGGGAGCGGCTCGCCGTCCGAGATGATCTCGCCTTTCTCCACGTGCTCGCCCTCGAACACATTGATCTGACGCCATTTGGGAATGAGGATCTCGTTCTCGTAGCCGTCCACATCAACGATCTTGAGCCGTTGCTTGCCCTTGGTTGCCTCGCCAAAGCGCACGGTTCCCGCCGCCTCCGCGAGGATTGCCGGTACCTTGGGCTTGCGCGCCTCGAACAAATCCGCCACACGTGGCAGACCGCCCGTGATATCACGCGTCTTGGACGATTCCTGGGGAATACGGGCGGTGACATCGCCAACCACGACCTCCTGGCCGTCCTCGACTACGACGATCGCCTTGGGCGGCAGGCTGTAGGCGGCAGGAATCTCCGTGCCCGGGAAGTTCAGCTCGTTACCCTCGTTATCGAGCAGCTTGATCACCGGACGCAGATCCTTGTTGGCCGACCCACGTGATTTTGGCTCGGTGACTACCAGCGTCGAGACGCCAGTGATCTCGTCGATCTCACGCTGAACCGTCACGCCCTCGATGAACTCCTCGAACTTCACCTTGCCGGCAACCTCGGAGATAATCGGGTGGGTATGCGGATCCCAGTCGGCCAGACGCGCGCCGGCCTCTACCTGGTCGCCCTCGACGACGTGCAAGCGCGCCCCATAGGGGATCTTGTAGCGTTCCTTCTCGCGATAGCTGTCGTCCATCACGCCGATCTCGCCCGAGCGCGATACCGCCACCAGATGGCCACCCTCGGCGTGCTCAACGGTCTTGATATTGTGCAACTTGACCGTACCAGCGGTCTTGACCTCGACGCCGTCTGCCGATACGGAACGTGAAGCAGCACCACCCACATGGAAGGTCCGCATGGTCAGCTGCGTGCCCGGCTCGCCAATTGACTGCGCCGCAATGACGCCGACCGATTCGCCGATCGTCACCTGCTCGCCGCGCGCCAGATCGCGTCCATAGCACTGAGCACAAACACCGAAGTTGGCTTCGCAGGTGATCGGGCTGCGCACCATCACCTGATCGATGCTGTTGTCTTCCAGCGCGTCAACTTCGCGTTCTGAAAGCAGCATGCCGGCATCTAGCAGCGTCCTGTTGGTCGCCGGGTCGATGACGTCGGCAGCCAGAACGCGACCCAGCACTCGCTCACGCAAGGGCTCGACCACATCGCCGCCTTCGACGATCGGGTACATCGGAATACCGTGCTCGGTACCGCAATCGTGCTCGGTGACGACCACGTCCTGCGACACGTCGACCAGCCGACGGGTCAGATAACCCGAGTTGGCGGTCTTCAGCGCGGTATCTGCCAGGCCCTTACGCGCACCGTGAGTCGAGATGAAGTACTGAAGTACGTTCAGCCCCTCGCGGAAGTTGGCCGTGATCGGCGTTTCAATAATCGAGCCGTCTGGCTTGGCCATCAGGCCACGCATGCCGGCCAGCTGACGAATCTGGGCTGCGCTACCACGCGCACCAGAGTCTGCCATCATGAAGATCGAATTGAAGGACGTCTGGTCGACCGGCTTGCCTTCGCTGTCGGTCACCGCATCCAGGCCGAGCTTGTCCATCATCGCGTTCGCGATCTGCTCGTTGGCACGCGACCAAATATCGATGACCTTGTTGTAGCGCTCGCCCTGGGTCACCAGGCCTGAGGTGTACTGATCCTCGATTTCCTTGACCTCGTCCTCAGCGCGCTCCAGCACCACCGTCTTCTCGTCAGGGATGACCATGTCACCCACCGCGATCGAGATACCGGCTTTGGTCGACATCCGGAAGCCGGTGTACATGAGCTGGTCGGCAAACACCACCGTATCCTTCAGGCCCACATTGCGATAGCTGGACTTGATGACCTCGGCGACGGCCTTCTTCGTCAGCTCGCGATTGATCATCGCAAACGGCAGCCCCCGGGGCAGGATGTCGCTGAGAATCGCCCGACCCACGGTCGTCTCGACAACATGCCTGATCGGCGTGGTGTTGCCGTCCTCGTCCATTTCAACATCGTCCAGACGCACCCTGATGAGCGCCTGCAGATGTACCTGCTTGGCGTCATAGGCGCGCTGCACTTCTGCCGTATCGACAAAGGTCATGCCTTCGCCGATCTGATTCACCCGCGAGCGGGTCATCCAGTACAGGCCAAGCACGACGTCCTGCGTCGGTACGATAACTGGCGCACCCGATGCCGGAGACAGTATGTTATTCGAGGCCATCATCAAGACGCGTGCTTCCAGCTGTGCCTCGATGGACAACGGCACATGCACAGCCATCTGGTCGCCGTCGAAGTCGGCATTGAAAGCGGTACAAACCAGCGGATGCAGCTGGATCGCCTTGCCTTCGATCAGTACCGGCTCGAACGCCTGGATACCCAGACGATGCAGCGTCGGCGCGCGGTTGAGCATGACCGGATGCTCGCGGATCACTTCCTCGAGCATGTCCCAGACTTCCGGCTCTTCACGCTCGACCATCTTCTTGGCCGCCTTGATCGTGGAGGCATACTCCAGACGCTGCAGACGCGAATAGATGAACGGCTTGAACAACTCGAGCGCCATCTTCTTAGGCAGGCCACACTGATGCAGCTTGAGAGTCGGGCCAACCACGATGACGGAACGGCCCGAGTAGTCGACACGCTTGCCGAGCAGATTCTGACGGAACCGGCCCTGCTTGCCCTTGATCATGTCGGCCAGCGACTTCAGCGGGCGACGGTTGGAACCGGTGATCGCCCGACCACGACGGCCGTTGTCGATCAATGCGTCGACCGACTCCTGCAGCATGCGCTTTTCGTTGCGCACGATGATGTCGGGCGCGTTGAGATCGAGCAAGCGGCCCAGACGATTGTTGCGGTTGATCACGCGGCGATACAGATCGTTGAGATCCGACGTCGCGAAACGACCGCCGTCCAGCGGCACCAGCGGACGCAGATCTGGCGGCAATACAGGCAGCACGCGCAGGATCATCCACTCGGCCTTGTTGCCCGATTGCTGGAAGTACTCCAGCAGCTTCAGGCGCTTGCCGAGACGCTTGATCTTGGTGGCCGAACCGGTCGCTGCCAGCTCTTCGCGCATCCGCACGGCCTCGGCGGCCATGTCCATGTTCTTGAGGATATCCAGCACGGCCTCGGCGCCCATCTTGGCCGAGAACTCATCGCCGTACTGCTCGACCGTATCCAGATACTCTTCTTCCGAGAGCAATGAATACGGCTCGAGCGGGGTCATGCCCGGATCGGTGATGACATAGGCCTCGAAATACAGCACGCGCTCGATCGCACGCAGCGGCATGTCGAGCAACAGACCGATCCGGGAGGGCAGGCTCTTCAAGAACCAGATATGCGCGACCGGTGCGGCCAGGTCGATATGACCCATACGATCGCGACGCACCTTGGTCTGGGTGACCTCGACGCCGCATTTCTCGCAGATCACACCGCGGTGCTTCATGCGCTTGTATTTTCCGCACAGGCACTCGTAGTCCTTGACCGGGCCAAAGATGCGCGCACAGAACAGACCATCGCGTTCCGGCTTGAACGTCCGATAGTTGATGGTTTCAGGTTTCTTGACTTCGCCGAACGACCACGAACGGATCGTCTCGGGTGAAGCCAGACCAATGCGGATGGCGTCGAACTCTTCGACGTCGTCAGCGCTCTTGAACAGATTCAGCAGATCTTTCATGTGCTACTCCGGGAATTGAGGGGATTGGGAACCGAGGACCGGGGACTGGAAAGACAGGTGACCGGGAGATTTTCCCAGTCCCAAGTCCTCAATCCCCAGCCCCATCCTCAATCGTCTTCCTCGAGTTCGATGTTCAGACCAAGCGAACGAATCTCCTTGGTCAGCACGTTGAAGGACTCCGGCATCCCGGCATGCATCTGATGATCGCCATCGACGATGTTCTTGTACATGCGGGTACGACCGGTGACGTCGTCCGACTTGACGGTGAGCATTTCCTGCAGCGTATAAGCCGCACCGTATGCTTGCAGCGCCCAGACTTCCATCTCGCCGAAACGCTGACCGCCGAACTGTGCCTTGCCGCCCAGCGGCTGCTGGGTGACCAGCGAGTACGGGCCGGTGGAACGCGCATGCATCTTGTCGTCAACCAGATGGTTGAGCTTGAGCATGTACATGTAGCCCACGGTGACCGGGCGATCAAAGGTGTCGCCAGTACGGCCGTCGATCAGATTGGCCTGACCGGATTCCGGCAGCCCAGCAAGCTTCAACAGCGCCCGGATCTCGTCCTCGTTGGCGCCGTCGAATACCGGCGTGGCGGTCGGCATGCCGCCCACCAGGTTATGCGCCATCGCCAGCATCTCGTCGTCGGTCAGCTCATCGATATCTTCCTGTGTCCCGCCTTCAACGTAATAGGCTTTTTTCAGGAATTCTCGAATTTCGCCGATCGCCTTGTGCTGCTCCAGCATCTCGCCAATACGCAGACCGATGCCGCGTGCGGCCCAGCCCAGATGGGTTTCCAGCACTTGACCAATGTTCATGCGCGAGGGCACGCCCAGCGGGTTGAGCACGATATCAGCCGGGGTGCCGTCTTCCAGATACGGCATATCCTCGACCGGCACGATCTGCGAGATCACGCCCTTGTTACCGTGGCGGCCGGCCATCTTGTCGCCCGGCTGTACCCGACGCTTGACCGCCAGATATACCTTGACCATCTTGAGCACGCCCGGCGCAAGCTCGTCGCCCTGGGTGATCTTTTCCTTCTTCGAGGCGAAACGACGCTCGAAGTCGGCTTTCTGGTCCTTGAGACGCTGCGCGACCGATTCCAGCTGCGACTGTGCGTCTTCATCCTGCAGACGAATATCGAACCACTTGCCGCGGTCGATATCGTCCAAATAGGACGCCGTCACCTTGCTGTCGGCCTTGAGCTTGTTCGGACCGCCGTCGGCGACCTTGCCAAGCAGCATGGAACGCAGGCGATCGAACAGATCGTCCTCAAAGATGCGCTGCTGATCGGCCAGGTCCGTCCGGACCTCGCTCAGCTCGTCTTCCTCGATCGACAGGGCACGCGCATCCTTCTCGACGCCGTCGCGCGTGAATACGCGCACGTCGATCACGGTGCCGTCCATGCCCGGCGGCACCCGCTGTGAAGAATCCTTCACATCGGATGCTTTTTCGCCAAAGATGGCCCGTAAGAGCTTTTCTTCGGGCGTGAGCTGGGTCTCGCCCTTGGGCGTGACCTTGCCGACCAGAATATCACCGGAGGTGACCTCGGCCCCGATATAGGCAATACCCGACTCGTCCAGTTTGTTGAGCGCGGCCTCGTTCACGTTCGGGATATCAGAGGTGATTTCCTCCGCCCCGAGCTTGGTCTCACGCGCCACACAGGTCAGTTCTTCGATGTGCACCGAGGTGAAGCGGTCTTCCTCTACCACGCGCTCGGAGATGAGAATCGAATCCTCGAAGTTGTAACCGTGCCAGGGCATGAAGGCCACCAGCAGGTTCTGGCCCAGTGCCAACTCACCCATGTCGGTCGACGGGCCATCGGCGAGCACGTCGCCGCGCTCGATGACGTCACCCGGCGATACCAACGGCTTCTGGTTCAGACACGTGTTCTGATTCGAACGTGTGTACTTGACCATATTGTAGATATCCACACCCGACTCGTCGGCTGCGGTCTCGGAATCATGCACCCGCACCACCACGCGCGAGGCATCAACCTTGTCCACGACACCGCCGCGACGCGCCGTCACCGCGTTGCCGGAGTCGATCGCCACCTTGCGCTCGATCCCGGTGCCCACCAGCGGCTTGTCCGCCCGCAGGCATGGGACGGCCTGGCGCTGCATGTTCGAGCCCATCAACGCGCGGTTGGCGTCGTCGTGCTCAATGAATGGCACCAGCGATGCTGCCACCGACAGGATCTGCTTCGGACTGACGTCCATGTACTGCACGCGATCCGGGGCGACCATGTTGAACTCGCCCTGGTAACGACAAGAGACGAGTTCGTCGGTGAAGTTGTTGCTGTCGTCGACCTTGGCATTGGCCTGGGCGATGACGTAGCGGCCTTCTTCAATGGCCGACAGGTACTCGATCTCCGCGAGCGCCGTACCGTTCTCGACCTTGCGATAGGGCGTCTCCAGGAAACCGTATTTGTTGGTCCTCGAATACACCGACAACGAGTTGATCAGGCCGATGTTCGGACCTTCCGGCGTCTCGATCGGACAAATACGACCATAGTGGGTCGGATGCACGTCTCGCACTTCGAAACCGGCACGCTCTCGCGTCAGACCACCCGGCCCAAGAGCCGACACACGACGTTTATGCGTCACCTCGGACAGCGGATTGTTCTGATCCATGAACTGCGACAGCTGCGAGGAGCCAAAGAATTCCTTGATCGCGGCGGCCACTGGCTTGGCGTTGATCAGATCCTGCGGCATCAGGCCTTCCGACTCAGCGATCGACAGACGCTCGCGAACCGCGCGTTCGACACGCACCAGGCCGGTACGGAACGCGTTTTCCGCCATCTCGCCGACCGAACGCACGCGACGATTGCCCAGATGATCAATATCGTCGGTAGTACCCACGCCGTTACGGATGGAAACCAGCTCCTTCAAGACATCGATGACGTCTTCGTGCGACAGCACTGATTTGCCTTCGGCTTCTTCGCGGCCCAGACGGCGGTTGAACTTCATGCGACCAACGGCCGAGAGATCGTAGCGCTCCGGATTGAAGAACAGGTTATTAAACAGATTTTCGGCCGCATCCTTGGTCGGCGGCTCGCCCGGACGCATCATGCGATAGATCTCGACCAGCGCTTCCAACGGCGAGGTCGAGGGGTCGACCATCAGCGTGCTGGACATGTAGGGACCATGATCCAGATCGTTGATATACAGCGTCGGCACATCCTTGATGCCCATGCTGCGCATCTTGTCAACCAGCTCTTCGGTCAGCTCGGTGTTCGCTGGTGCCAGCTCTTCACCGGTATCGGTGTCGACCACAGCCTTGGCCAGCACCTTGCCGACCAGATAGTTCTCGGGAACCTCCAGGCGATCGACACCCGACTCTTCGAGCTTCTTGATATGGCGCACGGTAATGCGGCGGCCTTCCTCGACCACAACGTCGCTGCCGGCCTTGATATCAAAGGTGGCAGTCTCGCCGCGCAGGCGCTCCGGCACCAGCTCCATTTCCACGCCGTTGGTCGACAGGTGGAACATATTGGTTTCATGGAACATCTCGAGCATCTGCTCGGTGTCGTAGCCCAGGGCACGCAACAGAATAGTTGCCGGCAGCTTGCGACGACGATCGATACGTACGTAGACGTTATCCTTGGGATCAAACTCGAAGTCGAGCCACGAGCCACGGTAAGGAATCACGCGCGCCGAATACAGATACTTGCCCGAGCTGTGCGTCTTGCCACGATCATGATCGAAGAACACGCCGGGACTGCGATGCAGCTGGTTGACGATCACCCGCTCGGTGCCATTAATGATGAAGGTGCCGGTGCCTGTCATGAGCGGCATTTCGCCCATATAGACTTCCTGCTCCTTGATATCCTTGACCGGCTTCGGATTCGCCTTGCTGTCCTTATCGTAGATGATCAGCCGAATCGTGACTCGCAGCGGCGCCGAGTAGATCATGCCGCGAACACGACATTCCTTCTCGTCGAATACTGGATGACCCAAGCGATAGCTGACGTACTCAAGCGCGGCACTACCCGAATGGCTGGCCATCGGGAACACGGACGAAAACGCAGCGTGCAGACCTGCTTCAGCACGCTTGTCGGGGTCCACACCTTCCTGCAGGAACTGACGATAGGAATCCAGCTGCGTGGCCAGGAGAAACGGCATCTCCAGCACAGACGGCTGTTTCGCGAAATCCTTGCGGATTCGTTTTTTCTCGGTAAACGAGTAGGCCATGTCACTCAACCCTCTTGGTTGGACGGGCCGCGAGTGGGGCAATCCTCGCGGCAATAAGCACGGGCTTCTTTCGAACCCCTGATCCATGAGCACGCGATCGTGGCGCATGGAGCAGAAGTCCGCTTACAGCAGCAACGGGAAAAGGCCGGTAGCGGCATGCGCTACCAGCCAGATCCCAACGCATCAAGTTATCTTCTGAAACAACTCGTTTCGCGTTTCCCGACCTTACTTGAGCTCGACCTTGGCGCCGGCTTCCTCAAGCTTGGTCTTCATTTCCTCGGCCTCTTGCTTGGCA
Source organism: Salinisphaera sp. (assembly GCA_027858915.1). GTDB lineage: Bacteria > Pseudomonadota > Gammaproteobacteria > Nevskiales > Salinisphaeraceae > Salinisphaera. Next base: position 3,809 of record JAQIBT010000141.1, on the reverse strand, counting down.
ACGCCTTCCTTCAGCGTAGCCGGAGCCGATTCGACCATTTCCTTGGCTTCCTTCAGACCAAGACCCGTGAGCGCACGGACGGCCTTGATGGCGCCAACCTTGTTCTCACCAAAACTGGCGAGTACGACGTCGAACTCGGTCTGCTCTTCTTCGGCAGCCGCTTCACCACCGGCAGCGCCGGCGGCCATGGCAACCGGCGCTGCAGCCGATACGCCAAACTTCTCTTCCATCATCTCAACAAGCTCGACGACGTCCATCACGGACATTTCGGCGATTGCTTCAAGTACTTCTTCTTTCGTTGCAGCCATTGCTAGCTCCTAATGTATACGTTGGGATCAGCCAAGCCGATTCAACAGATAGTTCCCAGATGGGTTATCAAACGGTTATCAAGCAGCCTGCTTCTTTTCGTCGCGGACTGCTGCCACGGTGCGGGTAAGCTTCGCGGCCGGCTCGCGGACAGTACGTGCCAGCTTCTCGACAGGCGCCTTGATGACGCGCATCAGCTGAGACAGCGCTTCGTCGCGGGTCGGCAGCTTGGCCAGACGATCCAGCTGTTCGCCGGGCAGCAGCTGCCCGTTGAACGAGATCGCAGTGACCTTCAGCTTGTCGTTCGACTTGCCGAATTCACTGATCACGCGCGCTGCGGAGCCCGGATCTTCCAGGGAAAACCCCAGAATAACCGGACCCTTGAACGCGTCGCTCATGCATTCGTAGTCGGTACCCTTGAGTGCCAGCTTGGCCAGATTGTTCTTGATCACCTTCATATAGGCACCGCCGTGGCGAGCTTTTACACGAAGCGTGTCCATCTGGCCAGCGGTGAGCCCACGGTATTCTGCAAGAACTGCAGAATGCGCACGGGTCGCCACATCGCTGACTTCTGCCACCATGGCCTGTTTGGCTTGAAAACTCATGGCCATAGTCATCACTCCTTACTTACCGGCAACGGTTGTTGCCGGAGTGTTCACGAATCCGCTCTTGTGAACGGACCCATCTGACGACTGCTACTCATATGTCTTCTTACGAAGACACAGCGGAGCAACTTACGTCATCTACGCAGGCTGGCAAAATCGCCTTTAAGAGCCGACACCACGGCTCGCCTCGCGGTCTTTGACGACGCAGCCTTTCTGGAAGAGCGGGCTGCGCTACAAAGAACTTCGACGGTGCCAATGCCAACCGCGGCATCGTCACCGTCATACCTTTGCTATCTGCTAGATGGCAACAACGCCTGAATGATCGACCGTCAAACCAGGACCCATCGTGGTCGACAACGACACCTTCTTGAAATAGATACCCTTGGCGTTGGCCGGCTTGGCACGCTTTAGATCCGCCATCAAAGCACTGAGATTTTCGACCAGCGCCTGATTTTCGAAGTCCACTTTGCCGATGGCGCAGTGAATGATGCCTGCCTTGTCGGTACGATACTGCACCTGACCAGCCTTGGCGTTCTTCACGGCCGTCACCACGTCTGCTGTCACCGTGCCGGTCTTGGGATTCGGCATGAGACCTTTCGGTCCCAGTATCTGGCCCAGGCGACCCACCACCGGCATTGCGTCCGGCGTAGCAACGACCACATCGAAGTTGATCTCACCCGCCTGAACCTGTTCGGCCAGATCATTCAGGCCCACGATATCAGCGCCTGCCTCCTGAGCTTTCTCGACGTTCGCGCCCTGCGTGAACACCGCGACACGAACGCTCTTGCCGGTGCCGTTCGGCATCACAGTGGAGCCGCGCACGTTCTGGTCGGACTTGCGAGCGTTGACACCCAGATTCACCGAGACTTCGACGGTCTCCTTGAATTTTGTGCTGGCAAGCTTCTTCAACAGATCCAGAGCCTCATCAACCGGATAGGCCTTGACCGGATCGACCTGATCGCGGATGGCCGCATTGCGCTTGGAAATCTTCGCCATGACCTAGCCCTCCACCTTGATGCCCATACTCCGGGCGCTGCCGGAAATGATTCGCACTGCCGCGTCCATGTCGGCGGCATTGAGATCCGGCCATTTGGTTTCGGCAATCTCCTCAACCTGTTTGCGAGTCACCGTACCAGCGGTCTCGCGCAACGGGTCGGCCGCGCCGGACTTGATGTTGGCTGCCTTCTTCAGAAGAATCGCCGCCGGCGGCGTCTTCTTGATGAACGAGAAACTACGGTCTGAAAACACGGTGATCACCACCGGAGTCGGCAGACCCGCTTCCATATCCTGCGTCTCGGCATTGAACGCCTTGCAGAACTCCATGATGTTTACGCCGTGCTGACCCAGCGCGGGACCCACGGGCGGGCTTGGATTGGCCTTGCCGGCCGGGATCTGCAGCTTGATATAGCCTGTAACTTTCTTGGCCATTACTTTTTCTCCTTCAGGTACTTGCGCTCCGGGCCTGCCCAGGCTCCCTGCATGAAAGACGTCGCCTTACGCGACGCCGACGTGATCTGTCGATTCGAGGCTAGCTCTTTTCGACCTGATCGAATTCCAGATCGACCGGTGTCGAGCGACCGAATATGGTCACTGCAACGCGCAGCCGGTTCTTGTCGTAATTCACTTCTTCCACAACGCCATTGAAGTCCGCGAAGGGCCCATCGATGACGCGCACTTCCTGACCCGGCTCGAATACGGTCTTCGGGCGTGGCTTCTCGACCGATTCCTCTACGCGATTCAGGATTTCATCGGCCTCTGCGTCAGTAATCGGCGCCGGCCGGTCGGCGGTGCCGCCTATGAACCCGAGCACACGCGGCACACTCTTGACCAGGTGCCAGGTATCGTCGTTCATCTCCATGTGCACGAGCACATAACCCGGAAAGAACTTGCGCTCGGTGGTGCGCCGCTGGCCGTCCCGCACTTCCACAACCTCTTCGGTCGGCACAAGCACGTCACCAAAATATTCTTCCATGCCGTGACGGACGACATAATCCTTGAGGGAGTCACGCACTTTTTTCTCGTACTGAGAAAAAGCGTGAACCACATACCAATGCTTGGCCATATTGAGTTGCCTTACGCGCCTAAGCGCGACCCGTCAGCAGTGTCACCGCATATGCCAGGACGATATCCAGCGCCCAGATGAATGCAGCCAGAATCAGTACGAACACCACGACCAGCAGTGTCGTCTGGACCGTCTCACGCCGCGTAGGCCAGACCATGCGCCGAACTTCGGTCCGAGACCCTTGAATATAGGACAGCGTTGTCTTGCCGACTGCCGACTGAGAGACAATGACTACTGCCAGCACGACGCCAGCCAGCAAGCCAAGCACGCGCACCAGGTCGGTATAGGCCGCGAAATAGTAATAGGAAGCCATGCTGGCGAGCAGCACTGCGATGGCAAGCCAAAGCAGGGCCGTATCGAGCACTCTGCTGGTGCGTTGTTCCTGGGTTGCCATCGACTACTCGTAAGATACGAAACCGCTGCGCCTAATGGCAGGCCAGGAGGGAATCGAACCCCCAACCTGCGGTTTTGGAGACCGCTGCTCTGCCAATTGAGCTACTGGCCTAGACGCTAAAAAATTTCTGTCCATGAAAACGGACGACGGATGTTAGCACAGATTGCAAACTTGGCAACCTCGGCGGCCAGCCCTGCCGACGCCACAGTCAAGACAGCCCGCGGCAACGAGGTTACCGCGGGCCGGCCAGTCGTCAAGAATGACCGATCAAGCCGTAATCTTGGTGACGACACCCGCACCCACGGTGCGACCGCCTTCCCGAATTGCAAAACGCAGACCTTCTTCCATCGCGATCGGATGGATCAATTCCACGTTCATCGTGACATGGTCGCCCTGCATCTCCATCTCCGTGTCTGCCGGCAGCTCGCTAGCGCCCGTCCCG
>JAQIBT010000122.1 GCA_027858915.1 Salinisphaera sp. | reverse complement strand
CAAAAATCGGGTACTCGCCGTCGGGGTCGCCGATTCGATACGCGAAGTGCGTTTTGCCAAGCGACCGCGACGTCACGCGGCGGTGCCGTGCTTGAGCTGGTCGAGAATATCTTCTACCGCTTCGGTGCCGACATCGGTCGCGATCGCCACGGCGAGCGGTTGTCTGCCATCGAGAAGCATGTGCGGTCGCGTGAGAAAGGCGAGCGCGTTGTCCTCTTCTCCATAAACGTTAATCGCCAGCGTCCAGACGCGAGCGGCCCGCTGCAGACGCTGACTTTCCTCCGAACTGAGCGGTTCCTGCTTCTGGCGCCGCCGCTTTAGTGTTGGCGCGGTGACGATCATCGATGTGAACGTCCTGGAATGTTCGCCCAACAGCGCCTGTAGGCGGGTTAGGGCGTCCAGAGGCAAACCACGTTCCAACGCATCGCCGAACGAGAGCAGGGACCAATTCTGTTCGTCTTTCAAACCCAGTACGGATATCACCGCGTTCATATCAGTTTCAGCATGCATGTTTTTGCCTCCGCCATTTGACCCTCATACTAGGATCATCTGACATGCGAATCAACCGACCCGAGTCACGTCGCTGGAGTTCGCGACAGGGCGTGCTGCCGTTTCATACGACACCGCGCCGGCGGCTATTTTTTTGCAAGACAAGACGCAGGGAGCGCGATGCAGCCCAAAGCTGGTCAAGTTCGTCGATCAGATATCGTAATAGTCGCGATACCAACGGACAAATTTCTCGACGCCTTCGGCCACTGTGGTTTCTGGCCGATACCCGACTGCTTCATACAAGCCGTGTACGCTCGAATGGGTCTTCTCGATATCGCCCGCTTGCATGGGCAGCATGTCTTTCTCTGCGGTGATGCCCAGGCATTCTTCGAGCCGTTCGATGTAGTCCATCAAGGGCACGGGATTGCCGTTGCCGATGTTGTATATCCGCCAGGGGGCGTTGCTGCTGTCGGGGGCGGCCGCTGCGCTGTTCCAATTCGGGTCGGGCGTGGCGGTCTTGTACATGATACGAACCACGCCTTCGGCAATGTCGTCGACGTAGGTGAAATCGCGTGCGTGCTGGCCTTGGTTGAATACCGGGATCGGCTCGCCGGCCAGCATCTTCTTGGTAAACAGGAACAGGGCCATGTCGGGGCGGCCCCATGGGCCGTAGACGGTGAAGAACCGCAAGCCGGTGGTAGGCAGGCCGTATAGGTGCGCGTAGGAGTGCGCCATGAATTCGGTGGCGCGCTTGGTGGCGGCATAGATTGCCAGCGGATGATCGGCATCGCCGTCGGGCGAGAAGGGCATGTCGGTCGATGCGCCGTAGACAGAACTGGTCGAGGCATAGACCAGGTGCTGCACGTCGTTGTATCGACAGCCTTCCAGCACGTTGAGCGTGCCGGTGACGTTGCTGTCGACGTAATCGTGCGGGTGCGTGAGCGAGTGGCGGACGCCGGCTTGAGCCGCCAGGTGGATGACTCGGTCGAAGTGTTCTTCGGCAAACAGCGCGGGCATGCGCTCGCGATCGGCAATGTCCATTTCGACGAACCGGAAGCCCTTGGCATCCTGCAGCTGTGCCAGGCGTGCGTGCTTCAAGGATACGTCGTAGTAGGGATCGAAGTTATCGATGCCCAAGACATCTTCGCCGCGCTCGATCAGGCGTTGTGCGACATGGAAACCGATGAATCCGGCAGCGCCGGTGACGAGTACTTTCATCTGAGCAATCCTGGGTTCTGTGTTCGTTTGCCAAAGCAAGGACGTCGATAGCGCCGCATGTGTTTCTACGGCTCAGGCTCCCCGTGACAGGACACTAGAGGCGATCGTCGACTTCGTCGGCTTCGAATGCATATTTGACGTCGTAGATCACACCGGAGTCGTTGCAAAGCGCGCGTATGGCTTTTGCGCCCATCTCCTTGAACTGTCTGTGAGCCACTGCCAGCACGACGGCGTCGTAGGCACCGTTTTCCGGCTTGTCGATGGGCGCGACGTCGTATTCGTGCTGCATGTCCTCGGGGTTGACCCATGGATCGTAGATATCCACGTTCATGCCCATGGCGATCAGTTCCTTGACGATATCGATGACGCGCGTGTTGCGTAGGTCAGGGCAGTTCTCCTTGAAGGTGAAGCCCATAATCAGCGCGCGGCCGCCGTTGACCTGAATCTTGTTGCGCAGCATGAGCCGGATGACTTCATGGGTGATATAGCGCCCCATGCCATCGTTGACGCGCCGGCCGGCGAGAATCATCTCTGGATGATAGCCCGCCATCTGTGCCTTGTACGTCAAATAATACGGATCGACACCGATGCAATGGCCGCCGACCAGGCCAGGGCGGAAGGGCAGAAAATTCCATTTGGTGCCGGCGGCCTGAAGGACTTCCTCGGTATCGATGCCTAGCCGGGTGAAGATCTTCGACAGCTCGTTGATCAACGCTACGTTGATATCACGCTGGATGTTCTCGATCACCTTGGCTGCTTCGGCTACTTCGATGCTGGACGCTCGATGCACGCCGGCCGGCACGATCTCGCCGTACAGGGCGCACAGCGTATCGCCGGTTTCAGGCGTCGAGCCCGCCACGACCTTGGTGATGGTCGCCAGGCGATGTTCCTTGTCGCCTGGGTTGGCGCGTTCCGGGCTGTAGCCCAGGAAGAAATCCTTGTTGTATTCGAGGCCGGATAGCTCTTCGAGCAAGGGCCGACAGGTTTCGTTGGTCGCGCCGGGATAGACGGTCGACTCGTAGACCACGATATTGCCGGGGCGCAGATATGGACCAATCGTGCGGGTCGCGGCAAGCACGGGCGTGAGGTCAGGAATCTTTGACTGGGTGACCGGCGTGGGCACCGATACGACGAAGACATCGACATCGGCCAGGTCGGCCGGATCGGCGGTGAAGTGGATCTTGTCGGCTGCCTTCAGGGTGTCGGCTTCTACCTCGAGCGTGAAATCGTATCCGTCGCGCAGTTCGCGGACACGCCGCTCGTTGATGTCGAAGGCAACGGTCTGTCGCGCCGTACCGAATGCAACGGCCAGCGGCAGGCCGACATAACCCAGGCCGATAACGGCGACTTTCTTTTCTTCAACATTCATGCAACACGGCCTCGTGGGGTCCACCGTAGTGATTCATAAATCGATGTCTGGCATCGCGCTGTCGCGAGCGGCGCGAGAACGACTACGCCGCTGCGGCGATAAAAGCGAAAGCATTATGACTGACATTCGCTTACGGTTCGACTACTTCTGCGGCGTTGGAAGCAGACTGATCGCGCCGCAGCTGAGCGTAATTTCGATAGGAGGGCGCGGGGTTTCCGTGATATGATTGGGATATCCCGCTATGAACGCTCGATGCGACAATGCAAACGACCAATAGAGATCGTGTATTTCTGCCACGCATGGCGCGCGATTACGCGCGCGATAACCAGCTCGAAGATTGGTTTTTTGCGCACGTGGTTCATCGGCGCACATTGCAAGACAGGATTGACACCGAGCAGCCACTCAAGCAGCGAGAGGCAGACCGATTCGAGCGCTTAATTTTGCTCGTCGATCGTGCAGAAAATACCTTCGGTAGTCGGGCCAAGGCTCTGTCTTGGCTGAAGTTGCCCAAGAAACAGTTCGATGGAAACTCGCCGCTCGACTACGCCGCTTGGGAGAGCGGTTTTCTTGCTGTGCTTGATCAACTAACGCGTATTGAGCACGGAATTCCGGCGTAGTGGAGATGTATCGGCTTTGCCGGCGATCCCACGCCGACCTGACTGGGGCTGGCGGGCTGGCGGTGACTGGTCGCTGGCACGACTGCTTGGCGCCTATCATCTACGCCGCGAGCTCACGCGCCCTGAGTATGCTCGAGGTGCTAGTCCACATGGAGGTCGACTACGACGATCTACCCGACGACTATGTCTTCCAGGTTATCGATGCGCCTGACCCGGTTGTTGAGACTGTCCGGCTTGACGATCTGAAGCCTGGCGACGTATTAGTCAGCAAGTCGGAATGCCGCGCCTATGGCAGTTGCTGGCTGGCTGAACAGCGGAGCCTTCTGCTTGTGGCACCGTCGATTATTATTGGTAGAGAACCCAACGTCATGATCAATCCGGCGCACCCACAGGCGACTGTCTTGCAGACACGGATCGAAGAAGAAGTGCGCTGGGATAGTCGACTGTTTTCTAGCGGCCCCGTCTTATGAAATGGCAGCAGGCCTCAGCTGACATGCGCGCTATTTGACTGCGCATAATGTATAAAATGTGAAGCGCCGAAAGCCTGTCATAGCAAGGTTTACGGAGGAAGATTTGTTAATGGCCAAGGCATTGCCAGGGCATCAATAAATCAAGCCAACTTCACAAACTCAGGCGTTCATAATCGCCCTATGTTTGATAATGCAAACACCGCGCCATAACCGGCGATATTCTCCGAATCAAATGCGGCGATATTCGTAACGCGCTGATTCTGTTACGAAACCAATAGCCGCGAAATCATCCGACCGAACCGACGACAGCCGGCAATTTTTGCCGCCTGCCGCGATGTGTAGCTTGCGCCGACACTCGCCAGCTTGTTTTATGGCGGCGACGGCGCAGGGGGTAACACGCTAACCCGGTCTGACCCGCTGGGATTCACGCGACCCGCGCCGTCACCTTTTTGGGGTCACGGTCAACAAGGGGTTAATCATGCGGTCAATCAGCAGCATTACCGAATCATACGGGGCACAGGCGTTAACGTTAACCGTCTATGAGCGCGGGGAACATCGTCCGGTTGCTACGTTAACGCGGCATGAGCCGGGGGCCATGCCAAACAGCGGGCGCGTGGTCGAGGAAATCGACAGCCCGGCCGTGCTGGATGCCATCGGGCGAACGCTCGAATCATCCGGGCATCCGCGCCGGGCCTGCACGTTTTACGCCGCTTCATTGTCGCTCTATGCGGCGATGGATGCCTGGATGGAGAGCCGCGAACGCAGCGAGCGCGTCGCCGCCATCGCGGCCGAGGTCGTGCAATGAGCGACATTATCTATCTCAAGAGCCTAGACAGCGACAGTCTGCGCGATCCCAGTGTATCGGCGTGCGTGTTTCGGGCCGGATTCCAGGGCAACCACAAGCCAGGCGTCTACGTCGGTATGACGTTCGGCGGCGGCTCGGTCGCGGTCACGTTGACGCCAGCGCAAGCCGAGGAGTTTGCCGCATCGCTCAAGGAAGCGGCACGCCTCGCGCGCTGGCAGGACTATCACCAAAACAATCGCGTAAGCGGTCAACTCAAGGACAGTGACGAGCGGGGCCAGCCATGAGCCCGACCGCACAAGCCCATATTCATCAGATGAAACATATGCTCAATTCGCCGCCAGCCGAGGCCAGCTTTTGGGATCGGTCGAGCCGGGGAGAGCGTCGTTATATGTTGATGAGTGTTGAGCATCCGGCTGGCCGCGTTGCGGATGATTCGGCGCGCGACTGGCTGGCGCTGGATGACGCGACGAAATCGGCGGTTGGTCGGGCCTATCGTAAGGTTATGGGGTGGGCGCAGAGCGTAGCGCGCCGTGGCGCCATCGTTAACGTATAGCCGTGCGAACGCATATTGCGGCCGTTAATCAATCCGACTGGCTGGCCGGGATACTGGCCGGCCAGCCGGGCAGGGTAGCCGGGGCACTGGCCGCGCGCCATGCCGAAGAGGAAGAGCGCGACGGACAACGGGCCGCGAATGTCTCATTGCTGGATCATATCGAGCGATACCGGGGGCGCATCCGTAACGACGCCGACGACGACGAGCTGAAAGCCTGGGCCGATCAATATGCGCGCGCGGTCTGCGAGGGCATCGCCAACGCGCAAGGCGACGACTACATGCTGGATTATGCGATCGGGCATCAAGTCTGCACAGGCGCGAGTATCGAGCCACCGCGCCCGGTCAACGTCGATGATGCGGACGAAATGATCGGATGTATCGCTCGGATGCGCTGCAAGTATTGGTGGCGCCGAAAGATCCGCGTCGCGTTCGGCCGTCGCGTCGAGCAATCCGCGCGAGCGTTGGGCTTCGTACACAAGCGGCGCGACCTGTATATCAGTGCAGACGGCTGGAAGCGCTGGACCGATCGACAGAACGCGAACGCGGCGACGCTGGCCGATAGCGTCGCGGTCTGTGATAACGGCGTCGAAATGACGCTGGCCGAGGTCGCGGCCGTGGGCGTCAGCAATCCGGCCATTCGTCGGGCGGAATTGATGACGAGAATTCGCGGGCTAGAGGAATCGGCGAATCGGCTAGGGGATCGGGCCTTGTTCGTTACCTGGACCGTGCCGCCAGAGCTACACGCAGCACACGCCAGCGGCGAAGCGGGCGACGGCAAGCACATTACGCCGCGCGAGGGCCAAGCATGGCTGCGCAAGCAATGGGCCAAAGCCCGCGCCAAGTTTGCAAGGGCAGGCGTCGAGGTCTACGGGCTGCGCGTTGCTGAGCCGCATCACGATGGGACGCCGCACTGGCATCTATTATTGTTCGTTAACGGTCAATCGCTGCCGATGCTCGAGCAAACGTTGATTCATTACGTGCTGGACGGCGACACGCGCCCCAAACGAATACGCCACGGTTACGACCATACGAGGATCGACCCGGCCAAGGGCAGCGCGACCGGCTATGTCGCCAAATACGTGGCTAAGTCGATCGACTCGTTCGCGGTCGATGTCGCCAGCAGCCGCGAGGCAGACGGCGGGCGCGTCGCGCTGGATATTGACCCGCAGGAAGCCGCAAACCGCGTACGGGCCTGGGCGAGTACCTGGGGCATTCGGCAATTCCAGTTCATCGGGGCGCCTCCGGTCGGGCCGTGGCGCGAGCTACGCCGGTTGGAACCGATCACCGCCTATGCCATGGAACGCGCGCCCGCACTGCGTCAGGTTGAGAGATTGCGCCTTGCGGCCGATAGCGGCGACTGGTGCGGCTACGTCGAACAGATGGGCGGGCCGTGTACGCCGCGCGATGAACAGCCGGCCAAGCTGGCTTATCTGGCAGACGCCGGCACCGGGCGATACGGCGATCCGGTCAAGCGCGTCTATGTCGAGGCATACGGCCGCGTCATCTGGACGCGCTCGCATACTTGGGAAATCGAATACAAGCCGAAAGGAGACAATCATGCAGATGTTGATGGGTGTTGTGGTGGAGTTGGGAATGCTGGTGTTCGGGCTGGTGGCGCTTATCGGCCTATCAGTCTTGAGCCTAAAGCTAGAGCGCAACCCGTTAAGAGAGCGCCGCTCGGGCCGGCGATCGGGCTGGATCGAATCGCTGCGCCATTGGTGGGCAATGCGGCGCTGGTAAATGCGGGCGCGAAGCGTCCGCCTTGGACTCGTGAAAATAACTGTACGCCAGGGAGTGGCAATGGACACGAAACGAGAGATCGTATTGTTACGGGCAGTCGCAGAGCGCGCCTCGATCAACCCGATTATGAACGCCAAGGCCATCGGCCGAGTGATCGGCGGCATATTCGTGGTGCTGGCGGATATCAACGACCGCCTATCACGCATTGAACACGGAGACACGAAACATGGCGAATGAAACGATAGGCCACGTCAACTGCGCGCACTGCGGCCAGCCGGCCGAGGTGCGCCGATACAAGACCGGCGCACGCAAGCTGTATTACCACTGCCACGATTGCGGGCAGATACGGCCGTCGCTCGCCTCCGGTCAACGCTGGATCGAAGCGCACGCCACCTGGATCGGGGCCGACGCCAGCGAGCCGGCCGCGCCAGTCGTCACGCCGGCGCCGGCCGCGAATGAGTCGCAGCCGGTCGCCAAGGATGAGCGCAAGCCTAAGCGCCGCAGCTTTTTCGGGGGGGTTGACCTATGAGCGAAGCACAGCAACACGCCGCGCCAGCCGAGAATGACGAGGAAATCGCCGCCTTGCTGGCAGAGGCCGAAGCGATCGACCCAGGCGACGCGGGAGACGCCGAAGCCGGCGAGGCCAGCGAGAAGCCGCCCGGGCCGACCAGTGCCGAAGCGCTGCAAATGATGCTAGGGCCAGCGTTTGCGATCATGGCGCCCAATTGGGGCGTACAGCCGGCCGAGATCGAAGCACTGGCGCAAGCCTGGGGCGACGTGGCCGACGTATACCTGCCGGACGGCATGACGCTCGGAGTCGAACTGAACGCAGCCATCATCACACTGGCGATCTTTGCGCCGCGTCTCAGTCTGCCGCGCAATGAAAAGGCGGCGCGGGCAAAAGAAGAACGAGAGGCCAAGCGCAGCGGAAAAGAACAGGCAGAGCGCAGCGCCAAACAGGCCGAAAAGCCAGACGCGGCGAATGCGCCGCAGTTTGATCTAACCGGCGTATCCGACGACAGCCAGCCGCGCGTTGAAGATGAGGCCATCGCATGAGCCGGCGACCGGATAACAGCTTGCAAGCCAGTCATACCCTGGTGACCGGGGGCACGGGCAGCGGTAAAACGTCCTGGGTGCGCAAATTCATGCTACCGAAAGAGAAGCGCATCATCGTATGGGATGGAAAAGACGAGTTTGAACCGCTCGGATTTGAGCGCATCACGCGCCCGGCCGATCTGGCGCGGCGCATCGCCACCGGCAAGAAAACCGGAAAAATTGCTTTCGCGGCGCCGCTGGATCAATTCAGCTTTTGGGCTCGGGCTGCCTGGGCCTGGGGCCATGCGCTCGTGATCGCTGAGGAACTGGCCGACGTAACCAATCCGGCGAAAGCGCCGCAAGCCTGGGGTGAACTGATACGAAAAGGGCGCGGCCATGGGCTGCGCACCGTCACGACCACACAGCGACCGGCCGAGATCGACAAGACGACGGTCGGCAACGCCACGCAGGCGATGACCGGCTTTCTCGCGTTTGACGCCGATCGCAAATACCTGGCCACCAAGATCGGCTTTCCACGCGAAGACCTGGACGCGTTGGAACCGGGTGAATACTTGTTCCGAGTGCTGCCGCGCGGGCCGATCGAGACCGGGCGAACGTATCCGAAATCGCGCAAACCGGCCGGCACCGGCGCGAAATCCTAAGCCATGGGCCCGTTAACGAAACGCCAGATAAAAACCTTGCCGACGCGGACAAAATGCCCGTCTAATCAACGCTCACCGGGCAAACCAAACCGCAAACAATCAAGGGGCTAAAGGATGAAGACTGACGTTAAAAAGATCGCATTTGTCGCTGGCGTCGCGCTGGCCGCCGTGGCCGTCGCCTGCCGTGTCGGCAACTTCAAGACCATGCTGTTGAACGACTAGGCATGTGGAAGTACGGCATATGGATTGTTGTTGGCGTCGCGTCAAGCGTCGTCTACGATTTTTACGTTAAGCCGCTGATCGCGCAGCGAATCGCGCAAGCGACGGCCGCGAATCAAGCCAATACCAGCGGCATTCCTGCCGCGCTGCATGATAACGGGGGAACCACCTGATTATGAACAAGAAAATGCTTTATACCGTCGCGGCCAGTGTCGCGGCTATCGCCGTGATCTACCGCGTACCGCAGGCACGCGACCTGCTCACCGGCGCCAATTCGAGCGGCGGCGGCTGGTTCAGCTGGATGTAAGCCAGTCGTCAGCGACCGATCAACCAAACAAAGGGGTAAAACGTGCCAAAGACCACTAAATCAATGCCGAGTTTCGAAGGCGTCGCAGCGGGCCAGACGGCAACCTGCCGCCTGCCGATCGGCCAGACCTATCACCAATTGCTGGTGAGTTATTCCGGCGTCACGCTGAGTCAAATCAACGGCGTACGACTGATTGCCAACGGCAAGGCCATTCACACCTATCAGTCGTTGGGCCGGCTGGATTCGATGAATCAGTTCGACGGCCGCAGCGCCGCCAACGGCATCATGGTTCTGGACCTGGAGCGCTTTGGTCTTGAGGGGCGCACCGCTCGCGAGCTAACCGCGATCGGCACCGGCATTGCCAAGGATCCCACGCCGATCACCACGCTATCGCTCGAACTGGATATCGACGCGGCCGCTGTGTCGCCGGCGTTGTCCGCCAAAGCCGTGCGCAGCGCGCCCACGCCTGCCGGATTCGTCAAGAAAATTCGGCGATTCAGCTATTCGGCCACCGGCGCCGGCGATTACGAAATTGCCGATCTGCCCAAGGGCGAACTGATCGATCAAGTGTTCTTTTTCGGCGCCGGCATCAATCGCGTGGACCTGAGCCGAGACAACTATCAGGAGTTCGTGCGCACGGCCGCAGAAAATAACCTGATCCAGTCCAACGGCGTCCGCGTGCCGCAGGCCGGGGTATTCGTCTATGACCCGACCGAACACAGCAACGGCTCGGAAACGCTCGCGACGTCCGGCGTCCATGATCTGCGATTCACATTGAACATGGCCGCAGCGGCCAATATCGATGTGGTCGTGGTGTACATCGGCGCGCTGATGGGCTAAGGCCAGCGCAGGGCAAGGCGCGCCCGGTCGGGCGCGCCCGCATCAATACGGGGGATGTATGTCGAACACGAACAGCGGCGGATTCTGGAACAGTCTAAGCAACTTTGGCTCGGGCGTCGTCAGCAACGCCGGGGATTTTCTGACCCAGGCCGAACACGTCGCGGTCTACGGGCTACCCAGCCTGCTAGACCTGAACTACACGCCGACCGCCTCGCAGCAGGCGCAGCAGTACGCCAGCGGATCGCCGCCTGTGAGTCTGGCCGGTTATGACCCGTCCACGATCAACGGCGCGGCCAACGGTGGGCAGTCGAATAACCACACCACGCTACTGATCGCGGGCGGGGTGGCGCTTCTCGCCGTCGTCCTGATTGTCAAGTAATGCCGCTCGTGCCGATTTTTTGGGTGTTGGGCGGATTGGGCGTGCTGACCATCGGCGCGGTTGATGTGCATTACATGACCCAGGACAGCAAGCGACTCATGGTATTAGGCGCCGCAGGCATCGGCGCTTACTACCTGTTGCGGAGCAAGTGACATGGCAGGCACAGCAGGGGCAGTCGCAGGGCTCAATCCGTACGCGGCATCCGCAGGGGCGATCGCGTCCGGGCTCGGGGCCGCGTTCGGCGGCGGGCCGTCCGGGCCGGCCGTCTCGGGCAATCGGGATTCTGGCGCGGTCAATATCGGCGCGCCGACGTTTACCACGCGGCCATCGGCGGGCAGTTTCGGGCAGACCATCGCCGCCGATCTGCCATTGATCGCCGTCGCCGGCGTCGCGGGCCTGGTGCTATGGCTCACGCTCAGATAAGCCGCATCAACTGGCATGACCTGGACGCGGCCACGGTCGAACTGTTGGGCAGCGATGCGCCAGCCGTCGCCGCCGACGTGGCCGATGGGGTGTCGTCATGTTGGCAAGCCGGGCGGTGTCAGCTGATTGTGCGCATTGATGCGCTATATGACCGGCGCGAGTGCGTGATTGTCGCCGCTCAGGGCGCCGATCTCGACGAGATCATGCCAGCGATCTACACGGCAGCGCAGCGGGCCGAGTGTGCGCGCATCCGTTGGCATACCGCACGGCCGGCGCTCGCGCGCCTGGTCGCCAAACAATACAACGTGCTTGAAATCGAGTATGTGTTTTCTGTCGAGGTGGGGCAATGAGCAAGGGCGGGAGTCATAGCCGATCGGTCAATAAAAAGCCGGTCACGACCGGGTACCAGTACGGCGGCGCGCCGTCGGGGCGGGGCGTCGGATTCCAGGGGCCAACGCGCGGCGACGTGGCCAGCAGGGGCGGCGCGGCCGCGATCGGCGCGGGATCCACGTCAGTACAGGGCACCAATGGCGGCAACGTCGCCATCAACTACAACAATCTGTCGGGGCAGGCGTTGGCCGACCTGTTGCAGTCGGCGGGCGTTATGGCCACGCAATCGGCGCGCGTCAGTGATTCGGCCAACGCCAGGGCGCAAAAGACCGCGCAGGGCGCGATTGCCACCGGCGCCAAGCTGGCGGCGGGATCGATCGCCAGCGCCGACAAGCTGAGCAATGATCTGTTCGGCAAGGCGGCGAACACGATCAATGGCGCGATCGCCACCAATGCCAAGTTGGCGGACAACGCCAACGCACGCCAGGCGAAAACATCGCAGGGCGCGATTGCCACCAATGCCCGATTGGCCGACAACGCCAACGCACGCCAGGCGAGAACATCGCAAGGCGCGATTGCCGCGAATGCCGCGTTGACGAATGACACGCTAACCGCTGAAGCCGCGCTGGCCAAGAGCGCGACCGATGCGGCAGGCAAGGCATACAACGGCGCGCTCACGGCCACCGGCGACGCGTACCACGGCGCGCTGCAACTGTTGCAGAGCAATGCGCAAAGCACAGCGGCCGCGTTCACCGCAGCAGCCGGGGGCCAGAGTCAACAAACGCAGATCACGGTTCGCAATATCGCCTATGCCATGGCGGCGGCGGTTGCGGTTATTTCATTCTCCAGGGGTTAATCATGGGCGATTTGAGCCGAGTATTGCAGCCGGGACAGTCGCAGTCGATCGCGATGACCGGAACCACAATCTATATCAAGACCGCTGACGTACCGTTTCGCATCGTGCTAGACGGAAGCGAGATGTACGGCGTTCAGCAGGGCGACAAGATACGCGTCGGCCGAGGATTTTCCGAGTTTCGGATCGAGGATACAGGCGGCGCCGGCGTCAATATGACGTTGGTGATTACGGACGGCGACTATTCGCAGTCCGTGATTGCGTCCGCCGTGCGTGTCATCAACGACGGCGCAACACCGTTGCCGGTCAATATCGCCGGGAAATCGCTGCCCGATCGGCCATATCTCAGGAACAGTCAGACCTGGGCATTGCAAATTCAATCAAATCCGCCGTATGACCCGGCGAATTATTCAACGCAGCGAGTGGGTTTATATAATCCGTTCGGATCGGGTGTGTCTATTGTCGATCCAATCTCGATTGTCACGGATGGTGGGGCGTTTAGCGTCAGCCTAAAAAAGCTCTATTTAGTGCAGGGGGCTACGCTGGACCCAGATACACCGGGAATATCCAATAATCTCGCAATCGAATCTGGATCTAAAGGCGTTGTAAAGCAAATGGTTAACGGAAACACCGTTAACGCTCAGCCGGAAGTCAACAGAACGCATCCGATGCTGAATTTTAGAAGCTCGTCTTCAAGTTATAGCGTCGTAGTCAAGGCAGAACATGGGGGGCTGTTGTTGCCCGAAGGAACGGGGGTTTATGTCGAAAGCGGGTATCGCGAGCAACAAGCCACAAATTGGGAAGTTAGTTGGCAGTGGATCGAACAACCCATTGCGTAACGCCGGCGCGCTACTACTGATCGCAGGCGCGGGCGGCGCGGCGATTTGGGCCTATCGCCATCGCCAGGGCAACCCAGGCGGCGGCGAAAGCTGGTACCAGATTGCACAGGACTGGAATCCACTCAACACAGGATGGGCAAAGATGGGCGAACCACGCGGCATACGTAACATCAACCCAGGCAATCTGCGGCTGAACGGCATCCCATGGCAGGGCAAGAGCGCGAACCAGACCGATGGGACGTTCATTGTCTTTGATTCGGCCCATTACGGCATCCGGGCCATGGCGCGGACCCTGGGCAACTATTTTACGTTGCATGGGCTGGATACCGTCGCCGGCATTATCGGACGGTGGGCGCCTTCGGTAGAGAACAA
>JAQIBT010000097.1 GCA_027858915.1 Salinisphaera sp. | reverse complement strand
GCGCTGATTGCCAGCGTCAGGGGGATCGAATGGATCTTCAACAACGGATACGAAATCAGGCGGTTGGAAAAGACTGCACAATCGCACCAATAGCGATTGGTCTTAAGTACCTACCTATGTGTGCGTCCTGGCAGGTGGCCCGGACGATACTCAACAAGCGGATCGGCGCGAGCTGCTGCAGCTCGTCAAAGACAATATGTGGCGTGTTGGCGGCAAGCAGCGCGACATCCGCACCGGCGCGAGCGAGTGCCTCGACCTCGGCCAGCAGAAAGGCGATCAATCCGATTCGGT
Organism: Salinisphaera sp.; assembly: GCA_027858915.1. Taxonomy (GTDB): domain Bacteria; phylum Pseudomonadota; class Gammaproteobacteria; order Nevskiales; family Salinisphaeraceae; genus Salinisphaera. The sequence continues at coordinate 17,636 of JAQIBT010000097.1, read as the reverse complement.
CGTCCCGCTCGACCAAGGCCAGCATCGCACTGAAATCAATGCTGTTAATGATCAACGCCGGATACGCGCCGGACGGTGTTCGCGCGCGATACCCCGCGACGATATGCCGATAGTAGGCGATCGTCGATTCCGGTCCAATACCCCCGATGATGCCGGCTTGGGTCATGCGGTCGTGGTCTGGCATGTCGTCATCAGAGCATGTTGCAGTTGCACTCCCGCATGCGCAAGCGCATCGTCGATTCCCGAAACCGGGACGAAGGCGGAAACCTCAGGTTCACTTTCGCTGACCACACGGGCGCCGCGGGTGCAACCCGCGACGAAACTTCTGTGCGGTTACAGCCCTACCGGCATCGTCCACGGTTTGGCGACCGTCTGCCAAACGCGCGCCGCTGCAAAAAGGAGCGATTCTGCGTTCGGCCGGGCGAGCAGTTCCAATCCCGTCGGCGCACCGGATAAATCGAAGCCAACCGGCAAGTTGATCGCCGGCAGGCCAGTCACCGGTGCCAGCAATGCGTTACTGCCGGCTTGTGTGCCACCCAGACGGGTCGCTGGGTAGCGTACGGTGGGATAGGCGAGCAGATCCAGTCCTTGTTCATTCATATAAGCGACGAGTTGTTCCCGGAGTCTGGCTTGTGCGTTGCACGTGTCAGCGTAGGCCAGACTGTCGGTCCCTGCGTGAGCCGCCCGGTCTCGAAACACATCGGTCAGCTGCGGATGCTGTAAATCCTGCTCCAGAATATCCTGCAGCGAGTCGACACGACGACCGGGCCGGGTCGTGAGATGGGCCGTGAGTGCCTCGTTGAATTCGTAGGCAATGACATTGGCGGCCTCGGCCTCGCCGCGCAGATCGTCAAACGCAACAGACCTTGATGTCAGGCCGGCATGCGCCAGTTGGGCCAGCGCATTCCAGGCGTTTTCAGCGACGACCATTGCCTCAAATGTCTGAGCGTCGAACCACGAATCGAGACAACCGATGTACAGGGTTGTCGCTGACTCTGCCGGCACAGGGGCCTGATCGGACAACACGGCATGAACTCGCTCGACATCGGCAGGATAACGAGCCAGCGGGCCGGGCATGTCCTGAGTCGGCGACAACGGCACGATGCCGTCCAGAGGCATCGTGCCCCGCGTGGCACGCAGACCGTAGAGATGATTAAACGCAGCCGGTATACGAACTGAGCCGGCCGTGGTCGGCCAGCCGGCGACATCCATATTGTCCTTGACCAGCACCGGAATACCTTCGAGCGGCCGGATCTCCTTTCCTCGCGCTCTGCGCACATCGCTTTCGGCAGCGGCCGCACGCGCCTCGTCAGACGCCACGGTGGTCATCGCGCGCAGTTTCGGGCCGCGCTGATCCAGCGCATCGATCCGTGCCAGCGATGCATCGATCAGGTCGACTGCCCGCCAGCGCCCGTGCGCAAGCCCATCGAGCAACGTATCGGCCGAGGCAATGGCAAATTCGTTCGAGTCCATACCCACTCCTACCTTGCCGGCGTACTAAACGAACTGCCTGTCGTAACCGCCCGGCTTGTCTGTAATGATCTTTACGATCCGGGGCGCGAAGCAGCGCCGGAAGGCGCCGATCCAACTTTGTCGGTCGGTGCGATGTAGACGCGCGAGGCGAGGCTGCATGGCTTTGCCATCAGTAATGCCTCGGTCAGCAATCTGGCGCGCGCGGCCACGTCCATCAATCGTCTGCTCTCAACGGGCTAATTGGGAGCCCGAACCAGTATGACCTAATCGCGGGCCGGCACAGTGCGGGGCCGGATTGGCGTGCGTGCTGATGAGACTGAAGGCGTTACCAGTGCAGATTAAGCCTATTCGGATAACGATTTCACCCCTGGCTTGGAGCCTCTGTATCGGTAGCGACTCGCTTCAGTAGCGGTTGCCAATCGGGTTCAACCGATAACCCGAATCCTGTGTCGAGCACTTCGGCGAGTTTCGAGGCGCCAAGATAGCGCTCCTCACGTAACCCATCGATCGCCATATTTTTCAGTCGGTTACCGGTCAGCGTCGTGCAACCTTGGTACCCGGTCAAGGCCACCATCAACTCGTTGCGAAAGTGCGAATCCGGATGAGTGGCCGTAAAGTGATTGGCCACCTTGAAATCGGCCGCCTGCCAGTTGAAATCCAGCACCTCGTACAGCGGTGCCCACTGGTCCTGAAACCAGGATTCGAGCAGATAACCGTCGCGAGTTTCCGACAGGCGGCAGACGCCATGGTCCAATCGCCGGACGATGGTCAGGTAATCCTGGCCCTTGGCACGGGCGACTTCGTCGACGCCCAGAACTCGCAGGCCGGTCAGCGCGCCGGGGGCCATCGCGGCCAGATCACGCCTCAACGCGCGTTGATCCATGGCCTTGACCGTGCGCCAGGCCAGACCGGTGTAGCTCGCTGCGGCGGCGATGCTCATGTGCCGAGCCAACTGGCTGACAAAGCGCGCAAAACGTCGGGTGAAACCATGGCCGGGCTCGACGAACGACAGTCGTTCCATGCGTCGATCCGCGGCCCCACCTTGAGTTGGCAATATTCGATCGAGAGCACGACCGGCCGCCCCCAAAACCGGCAGATCCTGAACCTCGCGACGCAGCCGTCGGTTGACCGTTCCGCGCGATCCGGTGCGGTGATCGACCGGCTTGAAGCGCCGATCTCGGTCGCAGCGAAAGACCAGCGCGTCACCTCTTCTCGTGTATTTGGTTGGCTGCGCGAACCTACGAGGCGATCCGCGCGATTTCTCTATTGATGGTGGAGGCATCGTCGAACCGGCTTAAAAGCACCATCAGCGCCAGTCGAGCTTTTTCCCCTGACAGATCTCCGGCGAATATCGCGCCCGCGTCCGCAAGGTCACGCCCTCCACCCGAGCCGTAGACCGGCGTCACACGCCCACCAAAACAGCGTGAAGTAACGATCACGGGAATCGCCCGCGAAACCGCCTCGGCGACCGCCGAAACGATATCTGGCGTGGCGTTGCCGATACCGAATGCCTGCAGCACGATGCCTCGGGCTCCGCGCTCAAGACAGAATCTTAGATAGTTGGCGTCGACACCCATCATCAGCCGCAGCAGGCCAATGTCGGTGATCAGCCGATCGACCGGATAAGACTTCAAACGGTCGGGTAGCCGATAGAAAACCACTTCGTCGCGCGTGATTTCGCCGCAGGCGGCACCACGCGCCGAAACAAAAGCTCGAAGCTGCGACGTATGGGCCTTGGTAACGTCGCGGGCGGTATAGATGCCGTCGGCAAAGGCCACGAGGGGTCCGAAGCCACGGCCCCCCTCAGACGCCGCGACCCGCAACGCGTTGACAAGATTGCGTGGCCCGTCTGCGCCGAGCATATCGCCGCTGAGCTGGGCGCCGGTGAAGACCACCGGCTTGTCACCGTTGTCACACAGCAACGCGGTCAAGAAACAGGTCTCTTCCATGGTGTCGGTGCCGTGAGTGACGACGACACCGTCGACGTCCGGCTCCGCCAATCGAGTGCGCAGCGTGTCGACTAGCTGTAATACGTGCCCCGGGGTGATCTGGAAACTTGGGACCGTGAATACGGTTTCGACTTCAACATCGGCGATGTCGCCGAGCTCGGGGATAGCGCCGACCAGTTCCTTGCCGGACGACACAAACTCCGTGCGCCCGGTCTCGGGATTATATCGCGAGGCGATCGTGCCGCCGGTGCTCAGCACAACGACTCGCTTTCTGCTGTTCTTTTTGAACATGAGTTTCTCCTCAAACCAACGTGACACCCGTCAACGCCCACTCATACATAGCCTTGAGCCTTCGCTAGCCCAGGTCGGTGTAGCGCTCCACCGCTGAAATGCTCATATTGCTGTCCAGCTCTGGCTGATAACCGCCCGAAACGCGGTACAGGCGCGGGTGGGCTTGAGACAAACGCTAGCCATTCCATGCGCCGATCCAGAGCTTGCAGTACTCGCTCAACCACATGATCAGCCGAACCGACATCGGCAGATCTTGTATACACGGACTCACGCATCGATCGATCGTCTCGCTGGCCGGCTCGAGGCCAAAGCTCATACGGCATCACTCAATGAGCGGTCCAGCCGCCATCGACCCGGATAGTCGTGCCGGTAATTCCTCGTGAGCGCTCTGAAGCTAGAAAACATACGGCTTCTGCCACGTTAGTCGGTTGGGGCAGCTCTTGCAGCAGAAGCCGCTGATCGATCAAATCACGAAAATCGTCGCGCGCAAGCGTCTCGCGTGTCATCTCTGTTTCGATGAAAGTCGGGGCTACATTATTGATCCGTATACCCGAACCTTTTAGGTCCACGGCGATGGCCTTGGTAAGGCCTTCAACTGCGTGCTTGCTGGCACAATAAGCCGCGCGCTCAGGCAGCCCGACAAATCCGGCTTGAGACGAGACGGTGACAATCATTCCGCAGCAGCTTTCCCCGAGCATCCTGCGGACCACGGCCTGGGTCAACATGAAAACCGAGCGTAGATTCACGCTCATCACATCGTCAAAGTCAGCGAGCGAAAGATCGATAAATGGCTTCGGTCGGTTACAACCTGCGTTGTTGACGAGCACATCGACCGCACCAACGCGCTTCAATAGTGGTTCGATCGAATCTAGTGTATCGAGCTCGGCGACTACTGCCTCTATGGAATCCTCACCGTTCGCCATGCCTTGCGCGTTGAATTTGTCTGCGCGCTCTGCACTTCTCGTAGTCACAAAAGCCCTATCGCCCTGCTCTACGAAACGGCGCGCACAAGCTAGCCCGATACCGCCAAGTCCGCCGGTGATAAGCACGGTACGCGAACTGTCTTTCTTGATTCGGTCGTTCATAGCACTTTCGTTGTCCTCTTGCCAATCTGCAAATCCGGGACATGCCGGGACTCAATATAACCACCGTATTCATTGAGCCGCTCGTACAGTTCGCCGCGTAACGATTCGCCCCGGAATGGTTATGCGTGTTGCCGTGGATAGCAACGACTGAACCAGTTCTGACACGATGTCAGCAGTGGCTGCGATCATTTCCTCGACCGGCTGTCGGTAGGTGGTCAACTGATAAGACGCCCAGTCGGCCATCTTGATATCGTCGAAACCGATTACTGATAGCGCGTCGGGTATCGCCACTCCGAACTCTCTCGCCGCGTCGAGGACTCCGAGCGCCAGTACATCGTTCGCACAGAACACCGCATCCAATGGCTCTGATTCATCACGCAGAAGCGCTCGGCCCGCGATCAGCCCAGCATCGTGGGTGAATCGGTGTGCCGCAGCTATTCGCGGTTTTGGTATACCGCGTCGCCGACAGGCGCGCATAAACCCAAGCTTGCGATCACGATTCGTTGTCGCGTCTGGATCGCCAGCCACGTAAGCCAAGCGCGTTAGCTGGCGGTCAATGAGGTAGTCGGCCACGGTTTCTCCGCCGGATTCGTTGTCACAGGTGACCGCAAACGAGGCCTTGCCGGGTACGTAGCGATTGAACAAGACAACGCGGGTACCAGCCTCGGTAGCCGATTCGATAGCCGCCGATGACATGGTCGCGGCGAGAACGACCAGTACATCTGGCTGATAGCGGAACGCGCTCTGGAAGGCTTCATCCAGACTCTTGCCGCCAAGACGACAGAACAACATCACGCTGAAGCCGCGTTGCTCCAGCGCTTCGGTAAGGCCGATCAAGACTTCCGGATAAAACGGATTGGCCAGATCAGACACGATGAGCCCGACGATCCCGCTGCGATTGGTCTTGAGCGATTGGGCGTGCGGATTGGGTTCGTAACCCAGTTCTGCGGCCTTTTGCAGAACACGTCGGCGTGTTCTATCGGCAATGACCGCGTTGGGCGTAAACGCTCGCGATACCGTCGAAATAGAGACATCCAATGCGCTCGCGACTTCTCGCGCCACTACGTTTTTCGATACCGGTTTATTGATGGTTACCGACTCCCTCTGTTGATCCGGCATCAGTCAATCGGCCGAGGTCAGTCCGCGTCTCGAGGTGCGGCCGTATAGGGTTTGACATCACGACCACCGTAACGACGTACCCGCGCGTTGGCTTGCTCGGCATGCCCCGCGAATCCCTCGAGCATGCATAGACGCGAGCCGATAGCGCCTATGTTGGCAGATGCTTCGTCGCTCGTAATCTTCTGATAGGTATGCGTTTTTAGAAATTTTCCGACCCATAGCCCGCCAGTATAGCGGCCAGCGCGACGCGTCGGAAGCGTATGGTTGGTTCCGATGACCTTGTCTCCGAAAGCTACGTTCGTCCGCGAGCCGATGAACAGCGCACCGTACGCCGTCAGGTTGTCCGCGAAGAACTCGGGATCGCGCGTCATGATCTGTACGTGCTCGAAAGCAAGCGCATCAGCCTGCGCAAGCATTTCGGCGCGGTCATGGCAGACGATGACCTGACCGTAGTCCCGCCACGCCTGGCCCGCTACATCTGCCGTTGGTAGCACCTCGAGTTGCTTTTCCACGGCGGCGATGACGCCATGAGCCAGAGCCTCTGAGTCCGTGATCAGTACCGCGGGGGACGTCGGGCCGTGCTCGGCCTGACCCAGTAGGTCAATCGCACACAGCTCTGCGTCTACGCTGTCGTCGGCTAGAACCATTGTCTCTGTGGGCCCGGCCAGAAGATCAATGCCCACCTGGCCGAAAAGCTGACGCTTCGCCTCGGCGACAAACATATTGCCCGGCCCAACGAGCATATCGACAGGGTCGATGCTCTCGGTGCCTAACGCCATCGCCGCCATAGCCTGGACACCGCCAAGGACCAGAATTTCGTCGGCGCCGCCATAATGCATCGCCGCGACAATAGCCGGGTGCGGGACGCCGTCAAAAGGCGGCGCAGCCGCCACAATACGCTTCACGCCTGCGACCTTGGCTGTGAGCACGCTCATGTGGGCCGATGCAATCATCGGGTACTTCCCGCTCGGCACGTAGCAACCCACGGCGTTCACCGGAATATTGCGATGGCCCAAGACAACGCCGGGCTGTGTTTCGACCTCTAAGTCTCTTAAACACGCCTTCTGCTGCTCCGCAAAGTAGCGGATCTGAGTCTGTGCGTATCGAATATCCTCGAGATCCTGCGCATCAACGCGAGAAATCGCATCGGCGATTTCCTCATCACTCAACCGAAAACTTTCCGGCGACCAGTTATCGAAACGCTCGGAGAGTGCTCGCACTGCCGTATCACCTCGCGCTTCCACGTCAGCGATTATGTCAGCAACAACCTGCCTCACCTTCTGGTCAGCCGCCTTGATCTGTCCTTGATCCAGGCCGGCTTTCAATACTGTTGCCATGGGATGTTTTCCTTTTAAATCATATTTTAGCGGGACTCATACCTAGATGGCATGGATCACGCACTACTACGGCGTGCGACACGTCAGCCCGCCATCGACCACGAGCGACTGTCCAGTGACATAACGCGCTTCGTCGCTGACAAGAAACAATGCGGCATGAGCGACGTCCCACGCATCGCCCATATATCCCATCGGGACCTGTGCATTACGCTGGGCCACAAACCCTTCGTAATCGCCATCGGCGTATTTGTCCGCCAAACGCTGAACGAGCGGCGTGTGCATGAGACCGGGCACCACGCAGTTCATGCGGATACCGCGATTGGCATAAATCACCGCGCTTGTCTGCGTCATCTGCATGAGTGCGGCTTTTGCCGCTGCATATCCGACCTGGTCTTTGCCGATGTACCGCAGACCCGCCACCGAAGACACATTGACGACAGCACCGCCGCCGACCTGCTCCATGAGCGGTAAAACGTGATGGCAGCAGTAATAGGCGCTGTCTAAATTGGTCGCTATTTGTTCTCTCCATTGATCGGGAGACAGTTCCGCGGGGCCGCCCCGTTCAGAGCGCCCAACGTTATTGATGAGCACATCAATGCGGCCGAAATGCGCCTGACAGGCAAAGACGGCGGCGGCGACCTCATCGTTATCGGTCACATCGCAGACATGAGCGACCGAGATGCCGGATTCCCTCTGAATCAGGGAGACCGTCCGTTCTGCCGCCTCACGATCACGATCGAGTCCGAAAACCTGCCCGCCCTGACGCGCGCAAAGCGTTGCGATCGCCTGACCATTTCCCCAGCCTTCGCTGCCACCGCTTCCAAAACCGGTGATGAATACGACTTTTCCCTCGAGGCTTAACATCGCTGGGGCTCCTTCTTGTCGCTGCTTTGGACCCCGAGCACGGCAAGAAAACGCGAAACCATGTTGTAGCCGGCACTCGTGGTAACGAACTCGCGCGTTTCATCGGCCGGTCCGATGCATTGCCGGATCGAGGTCATAAACCCCAGCCATCCTTCAGCAACAGGCGGACTTTGAAGCAGCATCTGGTACAGATGAAGCACGCTGGCGCGCTCGGCAGCCATGCGTTTGCCCAACAGTCTTGCTGCCTGCGCTTGCGTATCGGTGTAAGGAATTTGCGCCATGGATGTTCGCTCCGCTGGAAACACAGACCGTGTCCCCGGCCAGCCCCGCGGCCATGGCGTAGCCTAGCCCGCGGGTAGAACCGCTCATTCCACGAAATATCGAACAACCAGGGAACAGAAGCCCGCACCCCTTGCTCGGGCTTTATTAGCGCATGGATCGTGCTCATACGCCCAGCAACCGACTAAGACGCTCATCGTTGGCACCGAGCTCGCTTGTCGACGCCGTAAGCGCGATAGACCCGTTGACCATCACATAGGCGCGGGACGCGATCTGCAGCGCCAGGTCCACACGCTGTTCGACAATCAGTATCGCCACTTGACCGCGCAATTTGGCTACCGCCTCCACGACTTCTGCGACGATCGCTGGCGCAAGCCCTTCGAAGGGCTCATCGAGTAGTAGCAGCCGTGTCGGCGCCATGAGAGCGCGCGCAATGGCAAGCATCTGCTGCTCGCCGCCACTTAGGTTGCCACCGGTGGATGCGGCAAGCGTTTTCAGCTTTGGAAACAGCGCATACGCATCATCCAGAGACCAGCCGCCGCGGCGCTGTGCTACGCGCAAATTATCGTCGACTGTGAGGTTCGGGAAGATCCGTCTTCCTTGAGGAACGATAGATATGCCGAGACGATTAACCGCGTAGGCAGGCAGCGCCGAGATATCCTTGTTATCGAACCTAATCCGTCCCGCGGCTACCGGTAAAATGCCCATGACGGTCGACAGGGTCGTGGTCTTGCCTACACCATTCCGCCCCAGTAGCGCGACCGTTTCGCCAACTCCCACGTCCATGCTCAGTTCGTTTAGCACGCGACTGCCATCGTAGCCCGATGCGATGCCTTCAAGACTTATGAGAGGTTGAGTAGCCTTTGGCGGAGATGACCTACCAGGCGCATGAGCCTTATTCGGCGCCTGATGGTCCGCCTGTTGTTTGCCAAGGTACGCCTCGACGACTTCGGGATGATTGACGACCTCGTCCGGCGGGCCGTCGGCGATCACCTTGCCCTGATGGAAAACACTGATGCGATCCGACAGCGAGACGACTCGATCAATGTCGTGCTCTACCAGCAGCACCGTATGATCTCGGGCGAGACGGCGTATTAATTGACTGACCGTTTCCCGCTCCGCGTCTGCCAGACCGGCCAGAGGCTCGTCGAGCAGAAGCATGCTCGGCTGGCCAGCCAGCGCAATCGCAATATCGAGCAGCCGTTTCTCGCCGTGCGGCAAGCTCGATATGATTTCGCCGGCTTTGTCGGCCAGACCGACATCGTCGAGCGCCCGCCAAGCGTCAGCGATCAGCGCGTCGAAGGCGTATGCATTAGCCCAAAGAGCAGCACGTTTACTATGCTTAGCCTGTGCCGCGACCCGTACAACCTCAAATACCGTGAGATTGTCGGGAACAGATACCACCTGGAATGATCGCACCAGCCCCAACATTGCGCGCTTGTCGGTCGATAGCTGGGTGATATCACGACCGTTGAATAGTATCGTTCCTTCGTCCGGAGCGAGCAGACCGCTGAGCATGTTGAAAAAAGTCGTCTTGCCGGCGCCATTCGGGCCGAGAATGCCGTGAATTGAGCCGGAGGCGACGGCCAGATTGATGCAATCGGCCGTTACGATCCGACCGAAGCGCTTAGACAGTGATTGAACTTCGAGCATCGTGCCGGTTGCGGGCGATTTGTTGTTCGTGGGTCGATTCGCGCTCGACGTCGGCCGGGCGGGCAGACGATCTCGCGTCAGTGTCCAACGGCCGGGTCCGATAAACCGCCTGACTAGCCCCGACAACCCTTCTGGTGATAGCAGCACGACGGCCATCAACAGGGCACCAAAGATCAACCACCAATGTTGAGTAACCACACTGAGCTGATCTTGGAGATTGATGTAAAGAATCGCGCCCCACAACGGGCCTAGAAAATGGTGCATTCCGCCGAGTACAGTCATGAGCACGGGGTCGCCGGCATGCTGCCAGTTCATGTTCTCTGCGTAGGCGCCGCGGATAAGAAATGTCAGCAATGCACCAGCGAGTCCGACGACCGCAGAGGACATGACAAAGGCGCCCAACTTGTAGCGGTGCGGGTTATAACCCATGGCCAGCGCCCGCCGTTCGTCGTCGCGAATGATCTGCAGCACACGGCCGAAGGGCGAGTGCACGACTCTCAGCATCAGCGCGGAGGTGAGCCAAACGATGACCGCCGTCAATACATAATACGCTAATGGGTCAGAAAAACCGGGACGTGTCACACCCTGCAGCCCGTTTTCGCCACCGGTCACGTCAGTCCAGTGAAAGGCAATTTCGTAGAATAGCTGTGTAAAGGCCAGCGTGAGCAAAGCAAAATAGATGCCTTTACGCCGCAGGATCAGCAGCCCGACAAACACGCTCAATATGGTGGTCAGCGCGACCGCGACCAGGATCGCAAAGATCGGGTTGGCCCAGATATGCAGCGCAGTAAGCCCCGCAACGTAGCTCGCGAATCCAAAGAACAGGGATGCCCCGAAAGACACCAGCCCTGTGTAGCCAAGCAGCAGATTGAATCCAATCGCGTATAAAGCGTAGATCGCCACCTGCGCTGCCAGACTCATCGTCGAGCCGAGCATCGGCATCACAACGGGCAGAAGTCCGAGAACGACCGCCAGGACCGTGAGCGGATGCTTGGCCCCGGAGGCTAGTGAGCTCATTCGAAACGCTCCCACGTCTCACCGAACAAGCCGCGCGGACGGACCAGTAAAACCGCCACCATCAGCAGGTACATCACAGCACCAGAGGCCGCAGGCCAGAACTGAATGGTCATTGCCACGGACACACCGACCAGCAGACCACTGACGATCGCACCTCGCAGGCTGCCCAACCCGCCGATTGTCACCACGACAAAGGCCGGCATGATTGCCTGCTCGCTGATCGACGGCACTACGCTCCAGAGCGGCGCCGCCAGCACGCCAGCCATTCCCGCTAGCGCCGTGCCGAGGCCGAAAACCAGCATGAAAACCCGGCTTAGGTTCACGCCGAGCATGTTGACCATCTCTCCATCACGGCTACCGGCCCGAATGATTCGACCGAAGCGTGTCTTTTCGAGGAAAAACCAGACCGCGATCAAGACCACGATAGTGACCGTGAGAACCGCCAATCGATACTGCGTAACGAAAACGGGGCCATAGTGAATGAACCCCGAAAGAAAGGCCGGCGCGTCGTACGGATGCCCGATCGAGCCCCAGATTGTTCGAATCGCCTCTTCAATGAATAGAGCCAGGCCGAAAGTCAACAGAAGACCGAGCAAAGGCTCCTTGTTATAGAGTGGCCGCAGCAGTAATCGCTCCGCGACCAACCCAATTCCGAACACGACGAGCGGCGCCAGAAACAACACGCCAACGCCGCCCACATAAGGTTTCAAGGTCCAGGCAACATAGGCGCCCAGCGCGAAAAAGGCGCCGTGTGCAAAGTTCACGATTCCCAACATACCGAAAATGATCGACAGCCCGACCGCGATAAGGACAAACAGAAACCCGAGCACCAGCCCATTGATGAGTTGCGATGTAAGCAGCATTGCATCCACGCCGCTGCCTCTTAGTTCGCGTTCATGTGGCAGTTGCTTTCAGACTGGTCGGGATAGATCGACTCGAGCGGCTTATTGGCTGCTGGTTGCACGCTATCAATCTTGAAGTAGTTGTAGCGGTCAGGAATCGACTTGCGTACCTTCGCGACCAGCGTCGATTGGATGAGCTGGTGATCCCACTTGCGAAAGTAGATCGGCCGCTTCTTGTAACCCTCGAACTTGTGGTTTTCCAGGAAATTGATGAGCTTGTTCGAATCGGTAGAACCGGTCTGCTTGATTGCAGTGAGTAGCGCACTCATCCCGAAGTAGTCCTGCCATGCTTCAGACTCCGGCGGCTTGCCGAATTTATTTTGAAACGCTTTGGCGAAAGCCAGGCTCTTTGCCGTGTTCTGATCCCCCGTGTAGTTCCAGATTTTGGGGTAGACGCCGGTAGCATCTTCTTTACCGGCTGCCCAGAAATCGGTGTCGTTGGCCACCAGCGCGGACACAGGGATCTTGCCGGTCAGACCCATTTGATGGAACTGCTTCAAGAAGTTTGTCAAATCGCTACCGCCGATACCCAGAAACAGGACATCAGGCTGCTTGGAGACGACTTTGAGAATGTACGAGCTGAAGTCGGAAGTGCCGAGCGGTGTCTTGTCAGCGCCAAGCACCTTGCCGCCATGGGCGTCGAGCAACCCTTTCATCTGCTTATAGCCATCTATGCCCCAAGCGTAGGAGGCAGAAATGAAATACCAGTTCTTGCCGTGCTTGGTCAATGACGGGTAGACGGTTCGTGTAGTTGTGTAGTTGGGCAGATCGACTCGAAAGGTGTAGCGGTTACAGTCGGCACCGGTGATCTGGGTAGCGTTGGCGCCGGTGACGATCAGCGGGGTCTGGCTTCGCTTGGCGATCGGCATGACGGCAAGCATGTCTCCGCTGGAAATGCCGCCCGTCACACCGACCACGTGGTCTTGTTCCACGAGCTTTTGCATATTCTGCTGGGTGGTTTGTGGTCCGTTTTCGTCGTACCAAATCACTTTCACTGGACGGCCGTCGATTTGGCCTCCGAAGTCTTGGACAGCCAGCATCGCGCCCTCCTGCCCTTGTGCGCCTTGGACCGCATAGGTCCCCGACTTCGGCATCAACAGCCCGATTCGGATTGGCTCAGCTGCGCTGGCGACTGTCGTTGCCAGCAACATTCCAGTCGCTGCCAAGCCGAGAAGCCTCGCACGGCACGACATTGGCCGCGGTGTCGTTCCGCGTGTATGAGTTCGCATCATGTCTTGTCTCCTCCGGCCGCTCTCGGTGGTCCCGCGCATCGGCCTGCTGTTGATGTTGATATGGCCGTGCGTTTGGCACGTCCGAATATGCTTCGTATCAGAGGGTGCTATCAAAAGGCAACGTAATGCAAACCTTTGCATTAAGGTAAAAATTTTCTTCCAGCCTATTCCCACACAAAATAAATCGTAAAAAAATTCTTTATTTTCAATTTTTTATATGATTATTTATGACTCATATAATAATTTCTCTCTGTGTTTTCGCAGCGAGAATCACGGCTAGGCATTACCCTAATGTCGAATCCGACCGATGCACGGGACCACCGCCCGGCCCCGGTATCTGCGCCGGCCTAATTGTGCGCAACCAAGTTATTTAGAGCATACGGATGAACAAACAGAAAAATCTCACCCTCGCCGATGTGGCGCAAGCAGCTGGTGTGTCCACCGCCACTATCTCGAGAGTGATCAACGGCACGCCAAACAAGGTGTCCGACACCACGCGCGAACGAATCCTCAAGCTGGTCGCCGAGTTGGACTACCAACCTATGCAGATTGGCCGGGCACTGAGCCGGATGGAATCGGCAACGGTAGCGCTACTTACCCCCGACACCCGCAATGCGTTCTACGCAAGTATTGCGGACGGGTTGGAACAAGCAATTACAGCCACGGGCAAGGCCATGGTGCTCGGCCACACTCGCGAGGACCCGGTCTTACAGGATCGGCACCTCGCGCAGATGCAATCGCACGGTGTGGCCGGCATTGCGATGCTCGGCGCCGTACCAAGCCCCGGGCTGTCGAAGGCCGTGGCGCGTGAATTACCGATCGTGTTTGTCAATCGAAAGTGTCCATACGGGGCGGGCAGCGCTTTCGTGGGCATCGACAATTACAGGGCCGGCGGCGACGTTGCCGGACATTTTCTCGAGCGTAATTACGATCCGGTCGCCGTCATTCATGGGCCTCTCAACTCATCAGCAAGCCTTGAGAGGTATGAAGGATTTCGCGACGTGATTGAAAGCGCCGGACATTCTCTATCCGAACGATTTGTGATTCATGGCGGTTTGACTATCGAGTCCGGCTACCGAGCGACGCGTGACTTGCTCGATCACGATGAGCACCCACGTGCAATCTTTTGCGCGAACGACGCGGTCGCTTACGGTGCACATCATCGTTGCGGCGAGCTCGGACTCGCGAGCCCCGAGCGGATCGCCCTGTTTGGTTTTGACGACAATCCGCTCAATAAATGGCTCGCTCCTTGGCTCAGCACAGTAGCGGTGCCCTGCACAGATATCGGAACTCGCGTTGCCGAACTATTTCTGGGTGGCCCCGTACCGCCTCGCCAATATTTATTGCCCTATGAATTAAAAATACGCCGTTCGGCATAGAACGCTGGCGAAAACTACCCCAGGTCGTTTAGGGTAAGCGCTTACCTTAACCAGTGCGAACGACCGGAGGAGTTGTGGTGATAGCCAAAAACAAAATATCGGGAGGGCCGGCGCTGGATGGGCTCAGAGTACTCGTGACCGCGGGCGCATCAGGAATCGGACGGGTGACCGCCGATACACTAGCCGCCCAGGGCGCACGTATTTACGTCTGCGATATCGATACCTCCGCACTGAGCAGTTGTCCGGCGGAATACGGCAGCTCTCGTGCCGACGTGTCCGACCCTGCTGATGTCGAAGCGCTATTCGCAGCGGTCGACGACGCGCTGGGCGGACTGGATGTGCTCGTAAACAACGCGGGCATCGCAGGGCCGACGAAGCGCATCGAAGACATCGACATCGCCGACTGGCGCCGGACGGTGGGCGTCAATCTCGACGGACAGTTTTACTGCGCGCGCCTTGCCGCACCCCGCTTGCGAGCCACGCAGGGTGCGATGATCAACATGTCGTCTGTTGCCGGTCGTCTTGGTTATGCGTTTCGTACGCCCTATGCCGCAACCAAGTGGGCGATTGTAGGATTGACCGAAAGTCTTGCCAAAGAACTGGGTCCGGATGGTGTACGGGTCAATGCCGTATTGCCGGGCATCGTGCGCGGCAAGCGTATCGAAGGCGTAATTGCAGCCCGAGCAGAATCACTCGGTGTCGATTACGCAGAAGTCGAGGATCGATACTTGTCCAACATCTCGCTGCGGCGCATGGTCGAGCCAGAGGATATTGCGCACACGATTGCATTTCTCTGCAGCCCGGCCGGGCGAAATATTTCCGGGCAGTCAATTTCTGTCTGCGGCAACGTCGAAACGTTGTGAGGTGCGGCATGACAACAGATATCGCCGTCATTGGCGCGGGCCTCATTGGACGCTCATGGGCCATCGTATTTGCCAGAGCCGGTTTCACGGTCAGCCTCTACGATACCGACGCCCGCGCGCTTGAGCGTGCGACTGCGGCCATCGAACATGCGCTAACCGACCTACAAACAGCAGGCCTCGCCGCATCGTCAGCGGATATCACCGCACGCATCTCGGTCGAAGCGACCTTGTCTCGCGCCACCGAAGGTGTTCTCTACGTACAGGAGTGCGGGCCGGAAACGGTCGAAGCCAAACAGGCTCTGTTCGCAGAACTCGAGCGTATCGCGCCGGCTGAGGCGATTCTGGCCAGTTCCAGTTCGGGCATCATGGCCTCCCAATTCACCGCGCACTTGCACACAGCGCATCGGTGCTTGGTAGCGCACCCGGTCAACCCGCCGTACCTCGTGCCACTGGTCGAGTTATCTCCGGGTCCCAGCACCTCCGAACAGACCATGAAGACGGCTCGAGAGTTGCTCGAATCGGCGGGCCAAGTGCCTGTCTCGCTCAAGGCCGAAATCCCGGGTTTCGTGCTCAATCGGTTGCAGGGCGCGCTGCTCAACGAAGCGCTGCGTCTCGTCCAAGGCGGTTTTGTCAATAGTGGCGATCTTGACAAGACCGTCAAGCATGGCCTTGGACTGCGCTGGGCTTTGATGGGACCCTTCGAAACCATCGATCTCAATGCGCCCGGAGGCGTACTCGACTACGGCGTCCGATACGGCCCGCTTTATGAGCGCGTCGCGAAAGACAGCCACCCACCGGACTGGAGTGGCGCAGGGCTCGACCGAATTGCGCGTGAACGACGCGCCGTCCTGCCCGCGGACGAGTTGGATGATCGTCAACGTTGGCGCGATAAGCGATTGATGCACCTCGTTGCTCATTTGGAGCGCGCGCCGCGCGACGACAACGAATCGCGCCATTAACAACCTCAGGAGGAGCTGACCCATGGCTAAAAAGAAGAAGGTGATTGTCACCTGCGCCGTAACCGGCGCCATTCATACCCCGACGATGTCTCCGCACCTACCGGCCAGCCCGAGCGAGATCGCCGAAGCCGGCATCGCTGCCGCGGAAGCCGGCGCGACCATCCTGCATTTGCACGCGCGCGACCCTGAGAACGGACGCCCGACCCAGGATCCAGACATTTTCGCTCGCTTTCTGCCTGAGATTAAGCGCTCCACCGACGCTATCATCAACCTGACCACGGGCGGCAGTCCGCATATGTCAGTCGAGGAGCGGCTGCGGCCGGCGGCCGAGCTCAAGCCGGAGCTCGCCTCGCTCAACATGGGGTCAATGAATTTCGGCCTGTTTCCCATGCTCAATCGGCATCAGGCATTCGAGCACGAATGGGAGCTTGCTCACCTCGAAAACAGCCGCGACCTGGTGTTCAAGAATACGTTTGCCGATATACAGACTGTACTGTCTACCTGTCAGGCCAATCGTACGCGTTTCGAATTCGAGTGCTACGACATCGGGCATTTGTATAACCTCAATCACTTTCGCGAGCTGGGACAGGTCGAAGCCCCACTGTTCGTACAGAGCGTGTTTGGACTGCTGGGCGGTATCGGCGGCCATCCCGAGGACATCATGCACATGCGGCGTACCGCCGATCGCCTGCTGGGCGAGAGCTATCAGTGGTCAGTGTTGGGCGCCGGCAGCAACCAAATGCGGGTGGCCTCCATCGCGCTCGCCATGGGCGCCAACGTACGAGTCGGTCTTGAGGATTCGCTATGGATTGGCCCCGGCCGGCTAGCCGAGAGCAACGCTCAGCAGGTACGCAAGGTGCGCGAGATCATCGAAGGTCTATCGCTGGAAATCGCCACTCCCGACGAGGCCCGCGAGATTCTGGCGCTCAAGGGCACTGATTTGGTCGGATTCTGATCCGAACATTGGCGCGGGTCGCCTCGGCCGCTCGTACGATGATAATAGCGGTCGGGCCGAAATCGTGATCGACTGGTTAAAGCGCTGTGCGGGGCTTCGCTCGGGACAATGCCGAGATGGCGTCCGACGAACTCGCTCTGTAGCGCGTCGACGCAGCCAGGCCCGCGTCCGGCCCGGTTGGCGAGCGCTCATTCGGTAGCCACAATATCTTGATAAAGCCAAGGCCGGCGATCCGCATGCACATCGTTGTGCTCGCTGATCGATTTATTCTGGGCCTCG
>JAQIBT010000106.1 GCA_027858915.1 Salinisphaera sp. | reverse complement strand
CGGGAGGTGACGTGGTACAACGCGCCGGGAAATTCGAGTCGTAGCGGTCTGGCCATAGACCTATATTACGTCGCGAAACGGCCAGAGGCAAAACGCAAGACTTGACCCCAAACAAGCACGCCTACGACAACGGCCCGAGTTCAGAACCTTGGGCCGCATTGCACAGCGCACTGGCCTGATGGTGTACTTTGCAAAACCGCATACCTCCTGACTGCCGAGTGCAGCGAAAACCTCAAACGATTTTTACGCCCATTGTTTCGCAAAGGCACCGCTCTGAGCCCAGTCCATCAGTCTGATCTGGACCCTGTCGTTCGATTACTCATCCATCGGCCCAGAAAGCGCTTGGGTGATCTCATGCCCCACGAAGTCCTCAAAGAAGGCCGATCTTTCGCAGTTGAGAGGAACAAATGGGGGTCAGGTCGTGTTATGTAAGCACAATACAGAACCTAATCCGATTTATATTCTGGCCAAAGGCAAAACGCAAGACCGGACCCCAAGCCTCGCATGTAGAGTGATTTTCGCTTCGCCGCGTGTCCGGCCCTCGAGATCACCGTTCGACCCTTGATCGAGCTACCGGATTGCTTTTGTTTCGGCGTCACACCGATAAAGGCCGCTAACGCCTTGGCACTTTTGAAACGCTGCACATCACCGATGTAGGCCAGAAACTGGGCCGACGCCCAGCTGCCGATACCGGGGATGTGCTGCGTCAAGCCGGCGTCGTGCTTGAGTTCCGGGTTGCGGTTGATGTGGTCGCCGATATCGGTCTGGACCCGGTCGATCTGCTGATCGAGCCAAGCGGTATGCTCTTCGACCATCGTCTTCACGTTCGATGGGACACCTTGTTCCAGAGCTTCGATTCGGTTGAGTGCATCGCGATCCGACGCGTTGAAGCCGAGCAAGAAGCACATGCTACGGATAGCCTTACAGCGGACCGTTGCTGCCGACAAAACCTGAGCGGCTACACCGAGTCGTCATAGTACTTATAGACTAGATGAAGAAGCCATTGTGTTTTTAGGCTTTTTTTTATTGGGCGCCTGGTACTAAAGCTTTATATTGAATTGCGGAAATTTTGGTGTAGATTATTTTGTTAAGGGCGCGCATTTTTTATTGGTTTGTAGACAAAAGGATTGAGATGCCATCACAAGCTGCTGTGACAGCAACACGTCCGAACTATAGTGAGTGACGTTTTGCAGCTGAATTGCAATATGGGGTGAGAAACTAACTAAATCGAGATTTAAATTAATTTAAGAATATAGGGAGGACGAATTGCTGGATTCGGCGCCTGGATAGACATTAATTATGAATCAGTGAATTTGGGGGTTCCCCATGCCGTATGCAATCAACAGTGGTGATCTCGCGGAGTTCCAATGCCGTCTTATTGGGACATGGAAGAACGACCCAACTCTCATAGTTGATGGTCGGCCGCCATCCTACAACGTGATGCCGATGCCGCAGATCGAGAATCAGCCCGATCGGCCACCGGGCCAGTCATATGGCGGATTCATCCTGAAGAATTTTAGCTTCACCGAGATCATTCGCTTCAACGGCAGCATCATGGAGAGCGATCCGTCCGAGCATATAGATGAGGGCGCACTTGCCGTCGTCGCTGGCGCGCCCAATCGCGGCGGCACCTATACGCAGACATCACATGCCGTATTTTATGATCAGCTCGTTCATTTAGCGGATGGGCCGGACAAAGACAAGGTCATCCATGTCGAAAACGGCGCGTGGCTACATTTTGGTAGTGAGGAGCAATTGGTCGGCCCTTATGGCCCGGAACAATACTCCGGCCAAGTCTTGCCGCAACCCCCGTATATCACCATAGCCAAGCAGATTTCCGTTCCGCACGGAAACGCTGTACTCGCTTTGGGCAGTGTCGATATCAACGACACGAACACGTTCAACCACAGCCTAACTGGGCACGGTAGCCGGTACGTCTTCCGCGGGAAGCCGGAATTGCCCGATGCTTTCGTTCCCTATCCGGAGCCGGCAAACACGGCGATTGCGCCGTACTCCGACCCGTATTCGAATGAGCTCGGAGATCCCGCTCATCCAAAGCAAAAGGAATACGAGAATCCCAAGCCGGCTTGGACACTTAATCCCAATGCGCCGCTTCAGGCTGCACTAGACATTATCCAGCCGCGTTACTTCATGCACTGGCACGTTACGACCGAGCCGCTATCGGGAAACAGTGGCTATGTCACCAATGTGCCCTTCGAAGAGCGTAAGTCCCGCGTTACGGCCTACTGGGCGGACTATTGGCTGCTCTCCGAAGACAGCCATAGTTTCAACTATCTGGCCTATAGCCAGACAATAATCATGGAGATGGACCTGCTGGTAACCGACATGAATGGCGACAAGAAGTTCGAGCGTTTCGTCTTTCCCCACGTCACCACAAATGTTGTGAAGAAAGTTCCCGGAACGCCGACGGAAGCACGCGCGGCGACGCCAGCGCCGCTTCAGCCGGCAGATGATTGAGCCCCTATCGCGCAAATTTATATTGGCACTACTCGGTGCGAACAGAGGATTGGCATTCGCAGAACGGCATCTCGCAAATAGCTCCTTTTACGTTGACTTTCCTTTGGGGAATGAGATGAGCGCTTGGGCGTCGGGCATGGGTTCTGTCAAGTCAGCGGAGTGCACGGCTCGGGGTCTTGAATTGCAGTGTCTGCACGAGGCAAGACCCGATCCTTCGGCTTTCGCTATTTGCGGAAGGTCCGGGGACAATAGAGGCAGACCACGATTTCCGCCCTAAAAAAAGCAACCGCACGTTAAAACCCTTGTCGGTCCCCGATTCTCAGGGGACAGACCAAAGTTCGCGGTCTAAATAAAAAGCTCGAGCGTGAAAACTGCGTCGGATCCGCTATTATTTGTTCGTGGCCGGATGAGGCAGACGCTGCCACTGGCGCCCACGATCGTTTGGCGGTTTCGTGTGAGTTGGGATTCAGGCCAAACGATCCGAGCTGTGAATCTGCTGGGTCGGCAGCTTGAGGCGCCATGGTCGGAGCACCGATCGGTATTCGGTATCAGGTTCATTTCGGCCTGCGAAGGCTGGCGCTAGCTGTCGTTGTTCACCAACCCTGTGAGGTGCTTTGATGGTTGCCTTGAATAAACCACGTCTGGTCGGCATCAATCATGTGGCCCTGGAAGTCGGCGATGTCGCCGCGGCTGTCCAATTCTACGGGGCGGTCTTCGACTTCAAACTGCGCGGCAGCCACGAGAATGATGCGGGCCGCCTGACCATGGCCTTTCTCGACATGGGCGACCAGTTTCTCGCCTTGAGCGAAGGCCGGCGTCAGAAGGCGGACGACGGTCGGCATTTCGGCCTCGTGGTGGACGACCGAAGCCAGGTCAAAGCACTGGCGATAGCGGCGGGCGGCACCCTGGTCGACGGCCCGTTCGTCGATTTTCGTGACCCCTGGGGTAATCGCGTCGAAGTGGTCGACTACCGCGACGTGCAATACCTCAAGCCAAAAGCGCTGCTCAATGCATTGGGCGTCTCGGCCGACAAAAGCGGCTCTGCGAAAGAGGAGCTGCGGGAGAAGGGCGTCGAACTCTAGACGGAATGGCGCATTGGTCGGGGTTAGCTGTGGCCATGGCGATTGGCATCGAGGGCCCAGATGTCTATGACCGCTTTCATGCCCCGGGCTCGCGGGCGAGCCGCGACCAATGAGCTACGTGCGGGCCCACGAGGTGACCCGCACGTAGCGGCCGGACGTTGCGAAAGATGGCGCACTCTGACGGCTCGACAGCTGATTGTGGAAGCCGAGCGATTCAGTAACGCGGGGGTGCCGGCCTCATCAATATTACCGTGATCGGATGTCTACCGATCCGTCGATGAATAGACCCCTTACGGCCTCCGGTAGTACGGTTGAGACGACGCCGAGCCGAGCGCGAGCGTCGTCCTGGGTGGGGCAGGCTAAAAGCTATCCGCTACCAGCCGGCGGCGGTGTCTTTTGCAAAGCCTTGATAGCTTCGCGGTGCGTGGCCGAGGATTTCGGTCAGCCGGCGGTCTGATCCTTCTGCGGCGGTCATGCCATTGGTCTGAAACCGAGCCAGCATGCAGCGGATATCGTAGGCCGACCAGCCGGGCGCGTGTTGCCGCATCTGGGCCTCGAATGCGTCGAGGTCGTCGCCGCCATATGCGACAGTCCGGCCCAGGACATCGGACCAGATTCGAGCCACACCATCACCGGTCAACGGCTCGGGGCCGGCGATCTCGATCGTCTCGCGGGGCAACGGCCCGCTAGCCTCATGGCGCTCGATGAGCTTGATGGCTGCCACTTCGGCAATATCGCGGATATCGACCATCGCCACACCCTTGCTGCCCACCGGCATCGGGTACGTCGCGTATTCGGTAAGCGGCGTTTTCAAGCCGGCATCGTTCTGCATGAAGTAGGACGGGCGGAGAATGGTCGCCGGCAGGTCGGTGACTTCGATCATGCGTTCGACCGCGTCCTTGGCTGCGAAATGCGGCACGTCGACAAAGCGGTCGGCGTTGAGCACTGAGAAATAGACGAAGCGCTGAATGCCGGCTTCTCGCGCCAGATTCAAGGCAAACAAGGCTTGCGTGAGTTCGTCCGGCACGACGGCGTTGAGCACGAACACGGTATCGACACCATCCAGCGCTGCGCGAATGCTTTCCGGATCCAGCAGATCGGCGGCGACCGCTGTGGCGCCGGGTACACGGTCCGCTTTTGAGGTATCGCGCATGAGCGCCTTGACGTCGGCCTTGCGTGATACGAGTTCCTTGACCACTGCTGAGCCGATAGTGCCCGTGCTGCCGGTAATGAGGATAGACATGATGTGTACTCTGTTGGACTGATGGGGCGTCGCGCGGTGTCGGCGGCGTGTAGTCGGAGTATCGAACCCGGCATATGGGGTCGACTCTTGCATTGCCACATTTGAACGGAGCGATCTTAAAGGCGCGAGGTCTCGTGATGGGCGCAAAAAACGAGACTTGATCCGCTCGCCCGCGGGGCTCACTCCATTGTGCGCGTTCTGAGGGGTATTCACTTTTTTTTGCTGCGGGCGGTAATACCGGGCCGGTATTGAAGGCTTTGCGCACGCGCACCAGCCGCTGCTCAAACCGGATCCGATCATGCGGGGATTCGACGGTGCGGGCGGCCATTTCAGCGATCTGCTCCATTTGTTCCCGCAACGCCCGTCGCCGGCCAGTGCTGGCGGTGAGGCCGGTGATGACTTCAATCGTGTGAGCATTTGGGGTCAAGTCTTGCCTTTTGCCTTGCTCTCATGTTTTCGATTCGCTCGGTCGCCGGCTTTAACAATCCGACTGATACGAGAGTAATGGAGTCCGAAATGCGTGCCGATC
>JAQIBT010000092.1 GCA_027858915.1 Salinisphaera sp. | reverse complement strand
CCCGGTCAGATTCCAGCCCACCAGTTATAGCCACGATCTTCCCAGAATCCACCCTTGCCGCCCTGAATGTTCTTGAAGTTCTCGACCAGCTCGATCTGCATGACGTATTTCGCCATCTTGTAGCCGAGCTGTCGTTCCGCACGCAGACGAATTGGCGCGCCGTTGGCGACCGGCAGATTGCTGCCGTTCAACCCATAGGCCAGCAAGGTCTGAGGATGATGGGCTTCGATCATGTCCAGACTTTCATAATACGGCTTGGGGGCGCCATCCAAGTGATCGGCGCAGTGGAAGACCACGTATTTTGCACTGCCCTTTGGCTTGACCTGGGCCAGTACGCGACTCAGCTGCACCCCAGTCCACTGACCGATGCAGCTCCAGCCCTCGACGCAGTCGTGCCGCGTTATCTGCGTCCGAGCGGGGAGCGACTTGAACTCTTCGAGCGAGTAGCTTCGCGGTTGATTGACCAGGCCACCGACGCGCAGCCGATAATTTTCGAAATTGTTCTCCACCAGGTTCTGATAGGCAGCACTCTGTGGTCGGATGGTGCCGTTGGGCTTGAACGTCGGCGCGATGTCACTGGGTTGGAACTCTCGCGCCAGAGCTTCGCGCGACGCGATCAGCTCTTGCGCTGCCTGGGTAAGATCTTCGGTCTTGCCGAGAAAATCCTGCACTGACTGGCTCTTGGTCCAGTCGCAGCCGGCCAGCAGGCTGGTTGCCCCTACCGCGGTGAGCCCTTCCAGAATACGCCGCCGCCTGCGATCGATCGATGGGCGCGGTGCGGTAGTGCCGGGGTTCTGGTCCGAATCACTCATGGTTGGCCTGCGAATCGTGGGCGTTGTCTGCCGAGGTATTGACGCGATACCCGCCGGTGAGCATCGAACGCATATTGTTGAACACACCAGACAGAAGCACGAGCAGCAGATGGACGATGAAGAACCCCACCAGCGAGAATGCAAAGATGAAATGCAGGGTACGCGCGCTCTGATGCCCGCCGAACAAGGTGAGCAGCCACGGCCAGGCCGCGTCCATGGTCGGTGACAAGGTCAGTCCGGTGAGCACCATGCCCGGTAGCAGAATGAAGAGCACCAGCAGATAGGTGAATTTCTGCACGATGTTGTAATTACGCACGCGCGGAAAGCGCAGCTTGGCATGTTCTATCACCGTATGTGGAATCTCACGAAACTCACGGCCGCGTGGGAGGATGGTGCCGCGTCGGCGTCGGCTGATCAGCGAATACACCAGATATCCGACAAGCAGCACGCCGAATACCCAGGCAGCGGTGAAATGCCATTGCCGGCCGAGCGACAGCCATTGCGTATCCGGCAGGGTGGCCCAGGCCGGAAACGCGCGAGCCTGCATCTGGCCGTTGAAGCTGGACCAGCCGAGCACGCCGGTAGTGGTGAACTGATGCCCGTCTACTGCGAGAAATCCCATCGGTTGCCCGTCGCTCATCTTGGCGCCGATCGACAGAACGGGATCCTGAAAATGCGAGCCTTCGCCCCAGTAAAGCGCCGGATGCGCATTGAATATCTGCAGACCACTCATCAGCAGGACCAGCAGACACAGCGCGTTGATCCAGTGCCACAGACGCGTGGCGATGCTGTGGCGCTTGATGACCTCAGTGTCGTGAGTCCTGGCGGGACCCGTGGCTGGCATATTTTCGGTCGTCATGGGCGCTGTATCGGCAAGGCATCATCCAATGAATTTAATACGACAAGCGGCGAGAATCGGATACAGCTAAGTTGCCTTCGGCCGAAAATCGGCGGAATCTGCGCCACGCATTTGCGCAGTAGTCGGGTTTAGTAGCCGCCGCCGGTGCCGCCGTTCGATGCGCCGGTGGCCCCGTCGCCGCTCATGTCCGAAGCACCCTTCGAACGGTCGTTGCCCGGTGTGTCGCCTTGCCTGCTGGTCTGATCTGGCGACATGCCGGACTGGCTGTCCGTGCTGCTGGCGGCAGATACGCCGGGCTGACTGCTGATGCCGCTGTTGCCTGAAATACTTGATTGACTGCGCGTTCTCTGGTCGCCAGGCACAGCTGTATCACCGGTTGAACTGCTCTCCGCGCCGTTCATGCCATTGTCGCCCGTTGCATCGGACTGTCCGCGGGCACCGTTGCGGCCCGACAGGTCAGGCGTGCCCGCAGGGCCGGAGGGCCCAGCCGGACCGCCGGATTGCCCTGCGCTCGTGCTGGGACTCGGCATGTTGTAGCTGGACGAACCGTAGTCGGAGCCGTTTTGGCTACTCGCAGCAGCTCTCTTTCCGGTCCCATCCTGCAGGTCAGACTGGCTGGCTTTCTGGCCAGCGGACACCCCGGATTGGCCATTCACGCCGCTGTGTTCAGAGAGGGTAGACGGGCGGCCGGTGCGGCTGTCGGCCGTGCCGCGACCCGACTGGGAATTCATATCGTCACCGCTCGACAAGCCGGATTGTCCGCCCATGCCGCCGGACATGTCCGCGCTACTGTTGTCGGACTGAGCCATGGCAACGCTACTGACACTCAATGTCAGCGCGCCTGCTGCCAGTACGGCATACAGCACGGAGGTGGTCTGCTTCGGATCGGAACGCATCGCGGCTCCTTCGGGGGTAGTAGAACGACGCCGAACGCTCATATCCTGCAGCCAGGACACGGCCAGCGCTAGCCAATCGTATGTTCTTGTGTCACTACTGACCAGTCGAAAGGTAACGAGTTCATTCTAGGACGTGTCGAGCGACGTCTAGTAGGCTTCACATCGCTCGCTAGCCGCTACAGGCAAGCTCGGCGCCTGCTGGACTCAAGCGATGCCACTGCATGGGAGAATCACATGGCTCGATCTTGGCCAACCGCGCGCTTTGGCCGCATTGTCTGCGCCTCACTTCTTGTCTGCCTGTGTCCAGCGTCTGTTCAGGCTGCGAGCAAGAACACGCAGGCGGCGAACAAGCCGCTTATCGTGTTTGCGGCCGCCAGCCTGAAGAACGCGATGGACGGCGTGGTTGGCGACTACGAGAAAACCTATCCACAAGCGGATGTGCGCGTCAGCTATGCCGGCAGCTCAACGCTGGCGCGCCAGATTCAGGCCGGCGCGCCGGCTGACATCTATGTTTCGGCCAATCAGGGTTGGATGAATCAGCTCGAAAAAGCCGGCCTGATCGATTCCGCGAGCCGAAGCAATCTGCTGGGTAATTCGCTTGTGCTGATTGCACCCCGGTCGAGCAAGGTTCAAGTCACACTCAGGAAGCACGTCGATCTGCTCGGCAAGCTGGGGCAGGGCAACTATCTCGCCATGGCCAATACGGACGCGGTGCCGGCAGGCATCTATGGCCGCCATGCGCTGACCTGGCTGGATGACTGGTCGGCATTGCAGGGCCACATCGCCCAGAGCGACGATGTGCGCGGCGCGCTGGCGTTGGTTTCGCGCGGCGAGTCGCCGCTGGGCGTGGTGTATTCGTCGGACGCGCTGGCCGACCAGGGTGGTGTGCGCGTCGTGGATACGTTCCCCGTCGCCAGTCACAAGCCGATCGTCTATCCTGTCGCCGCAATCGCAGCCAGTCACAACCCGCAGGATGGATCGTTTCTGACATTCCTCAAGAGCGTCGCGGCAGGTCGTGTTTTCAAGCAGTGGGGCTTCAAGGTGCTATCCAGGAACTGAGCACGCGGACACGGGTGTCGGTTATGCTGCCGTGCGTCTGATGCCGCCGGGCGCGCTCGTCTTTGGTTCTTCTGACAGGTACTGCCGGTGCTGGACGCCGCCCAGATCGAGGTTCTGCAACTCAGCCTGAAGGTCGCCGGTACGGCGGTTGTCTTCAGCCTGCCGCTCGCGCTAATCGTGGCCTGGTTTCTGGCCCGTTCGCGCTGGCGAGGCAAGATGATCGTGGATGCGATCGTGCATCTGCCGTTGGTGTTGCCGCCAGTAGTCACCGGCTATCTCCTGCTTGTGCTGCTCGGCCGCCGTGGTCTGATGGGTGGCTGGCTGTATGAACATCTGGGACTGAGCTTTGCTTTTCACTGGACCGGCGCCGCACTGGCCGGCGGCATCATGGGTTTCCCCTTGATGGTACGACCGATCCGGCTGTCGCTGGAAGCGATCGACGAGCGGGTAGAAGCTGCCGCTACGACGCTCGGCGCGAGGCCGATCATGGTCTGGATCACCGTCACGCTGCCGCTCGCCTTGCCCGGTATCATTGCCGGTCTGGTACTGGCTTTTGCCCGAGCGCTCGGCGAGTTCGGAGCCACCATTACGTTCGCCTCCAATATTCCGGGCGAAACACGGACCTTGCCGCTGGCGATCTATACCTTTATCCAGGTACCGGGCGGCGAGCCACAGGCCGCCCAGCTGATCGTGATCTCGATTGTGGTATCGCTCGCTGCACTGTTTTTCTCCGAGCTGATTGCGCGGCGTGTGAAGCGGTTGCAGACGTGACCAAAGCAGTGGCAAACAAGACTATTTCTCTCGATATCCGTCTGCGTCAAGGCGAGTTCGAGCTGGACTGTCAGTTCGCCGCGCAGGAACGCGTGATCGGCCTGTTCGGTCCGTCCGGCGCCGGCAAGAGTTCGCTTCTGCGCGTAATCGGTGGATTGGTCCGGCCTGACAGCGGCCGCGTGGAGATCGCCGGTCGCTGTGTATTCGACAGCGAGCTGGGGATTCATGTGCCGGCGTATCGCCGGCGTATCGGCTATGTCTTCCAGCAGGCGCGGCTTTTCCCGCATCTGAACGTACGTCACAACCTGACTTATGGCACCTGGTTCAGACGCCATCAGTCGGCCCGCGCCAGTTTCGATCAGATCGTCGAGATGCTCGACATCGGCGCCTTGCTCAAACGGCGTATTGGAGGGTTGTCCGGCGGTGAGCAGCAACGGATCGCAATCGGACGCGCGCTGCTGTCCGACCCGGCCTTGCTCTTGCTCGATGAACCGCTGGCATCGCTGGACGCTGGTCGCAAGGAGGAAGTCCTGCCCTATCTCGAACGACTGAGCGCCGAGAGCGAATTGCCGATCATATTCGTCAGCCATCAAATCGACGAACTGTTGCGTCTGGCGAACCGACACGTGGCCGCAATTCGCGACGGACGGATCGTGTTTTCGGGGCCGACAGCCGAGTTTCTGGCACGTCCCGAACTGCTGGCTGGCCAGGCCGGTCAGGATGCCGGCGCGTTGTTGTGCGCACGACTTGTCGAACACGAACCAGCCTATGGCCTGAGCGTACTGGCCTGCGGCGGTCAGCGTCTCTATGTTCCTCGTCTGGCGGATCAGACATCCGGCGATCAGGTTTATGTTCACGTGCACGCACGGGATGTCATTCTGGCGCGTGAGGCACCATCGCAGACCAGCGCGCTCAATCACCTGGTGGGCGCCGTGGTCAGTGTGTGTCCAGCAGCCAACGGTTACGCCGTAGACGTGGTCCTGGATATCGAAGGCCAGCGCCTGGATGCCCGAATCACACGACGTTCAACTGCGATGCTCGATCCCAGACCAGGAGAAACCATGCACGCCGTAATCAAGTCGCTGGCGCTGGCCGAGCAGGCGTGGCAACGGCTGGGTGGTCTGTAGATCGGATCCGACTGGATCCAGGACATCCGGGCCAAGGGGCTGATCGAAGGTGTGGACGCCGATAATACATTTTAAAACATATTTTTAGTCATGGAAATGATTCGATCTGAATTTCGTGAGTTATACGAAGCTTGATATTCGACGCGTGAAGCGATTTATGGAAAAAATCGACGTCAAAATGGAAAGGTAAGCGGCGACCTCGCTGGCTTAACATGCTTCTCGCGAGGTGCGTCGGAATCCGAGAAGCGAGATGTGCCTCGCTGGAGACGGATATCCGCCGCATTCTTGAAAGAAAGAACTACCCTTGTCCTGGTGGCAGTCCTGGGCTCGATCACTGTATAGCATCAATCCTGGGGTCAGACTTCTTCAGATATGCCGGCCAGGTAAAGAGCCAGTCACTGCGGTCATGCCATCGGCAGAGCCTGGCTGGCGGATGTCGTCTCGCAGGACGCGATCCGAGTCCCATGTTGGTCGTGGAGTACCAGAAGCGCTGAGTTGCAGATCCCAGACAGCAATATCAAGTCAGGCACCAGCTATCTTGACTGTTGCCGCCCGCTACCGCTTGGTCCCGATGATACAGCCATGCTGCATTGGCAGTTTTTGACTTTTAACTTGATCGAATCCCGCTTCGTTGAACAACTGTCGGTATTCTTGCCACGAATAAAGCATTCCCTTGCCCGTGGCCAAGGTCAGGAAATACGGTGAGCCCATCGACGCACCGAGTGGACCATCCTCGGAATCGTTTTGCATCATATTGAAGATAATGGCTTTTCCACCGGAAGGCAGTGCTGCGTAGGCTTTTTTCAATAAAGAAAGGTTTTCTTCTTTAGACCAAATTGTGAAGAAATGACAAAATAGAATGCACTCGGTTTGCGGAAACGGATCTTTAAAACAATCCCCAACAAAGCTTCCTAGCCGCTCTTTGTGCTCCGAGGCCGCAAAATTTTCTTCTGCTTTCTGGCACACGGTGGCTGAATCGAATACGTAGGCTTTCAATGTCGGAAATTTTTGGACCAACTGCTTGACGTTGCTGCCGTTGCCGCCGCCGACATCGATCAGAGTTACGATATCCGCTAGGTCTACGTTGTCTGCAAATATCTGGTTCGCTTGTACAGAGATCTGTTGCATTGCGCTCTGGAACGTCTTTTCCAACTCCGGTTGCTGCTGGAGCCGCTCATAAAGATTGTTCGCTGCACCCGGGATTTCGTCGAGCCCCACGTTCTTGTTCTGCAGCAGGGCTGCATGAAAATGGTACATTGCTTTGTAATTGATGAAGTGCTGCCACATGACGACATCAGCGATGTTCTTGGGGCTTTTTCTACTCAGGAAGATATTCGCGACATGTCTATTCGTGTATACGTCGCCTTTCTTGCAAAGCAACTTTGTGCTGGTTAATCCTAGGAGCAGTATCCGGCACGGTTGCTCAGCAATATTCAACTGCTTGCATAGTTGTTCTTTCGTTGCGCCGCCCGAGTCGTGTAGAAAAGTGAACAGATCAAGCTGGACAGCCGCTGCCACGGTCTGGAAATAAATATGTCCGCCGATGATCAGATAAAATCTCTCGGCTGTTCCTCGGATCAGAATTTTCTCCAATACATTAAGTTGCCAGAACATTTTTAACTTCTGGCTCGTTCGCTTTGCCAAACCATGCATAGTCTGAGCTCCCTTGTTGGACATTTACGACTCGTATTTCCTGGCCATTATCGAAATACGGAGTTTTCAAAAAAAGCCGGGGTGGGAATTTGGCACAGGAATAATCATCGACGGACCGGGAATAGTGGGACGATCTGCGACAGATGTGTGCCAGCTCATTCTGTATCGGCAACGAGCGAGGAAGCTTCAGTGGAGTCGAAATCCGGCGAGCGCATGCACGCCGGGATCAAGCGGCGGGGCTTGGCGTTATCAGGCCGGTAGACGGGTCTGCAGATACTTGGCGACGATGTCGTCGAAGTCGGCGTCCTTGATGAATCCAAGATGCTGTTCAGGTGCGGTATCGAATACGGCCGGAAAGCTGGCGACGATGGCCTCGATCGCCGGGTCACGCTTGTATTCGATTTTCTCAACGGCGTCGTGTCCGCCGGCGCGCTGGCATGCTTCGATCATCTGCTTAACGCTGACGGTTATGCCGGGCAGATTGAACGTGCGATATACACCGAGCGCCTGTCCGTCTATCTTCAGGGCATGGACCAGATTGGTTATGACGGTCTCTGGCGAGGACAGCCACATCGCCAATGCAGGATCGACCGGGCATACAGCTGTCTTACCGACCAGTGGCTCGCGGATGATCGAGCTGGCGAACGACGTGGTTGCCTGATTGGGCCGGCCGGGCCGAACCGAGATGGTGGGTAGGCGGCAGACCATGGCATCGATGAAGCCACGCCGGCTGTAATCGTTGATGAGTAATTCGGACATGGCTTTTTGTGTGCCATAAGAAGAGCGTGGTTGGGTCGCCGTGTTGTGATCCAGCGGAGTTGGCATGTTGGGGCCGAACACCGCTATCGAGCTGGCGAAGATGAAGCGCACTGGCGCAGAACGACTGCGACAAACCTCCAGCAGGGCGCGCGTGGCGTCGAGATTGACCTTCATGCCCAGATCAAAATTCTGTTCTGCCTCGCCGCTGACAATGGCGGCCAAGTGATAGACGGCCGCCGTATCGGCTCGAAAAGCCTGGCCAAGCGCAGCCGCGTCGCCGACGTCGCCCACAACCGATTCGACCTGGTTGGAATCAATAGGGCAGGAGACGCGATCAAGCGAGGTGACTTGGATGCCAGTGGTGTCGTTCGCGAGCAGTCGCTGAATGAGTTGCGTGCCGAGAAAGCCGGCGCCGCCGGTGACTATGACATGCATGAGATTGTCTCTTCGATGGGAGTGGGTCTAAAGGTATATTGCTGTTCTGATAAAATCATTACTCGCCGCCACAAT
Source organism: Salinisphaera sp. (assembly GCA_027858915.1). GTDB lineage: Bacteria > Pseudomonadota > Gammaproteobacteria > Nevskiales > Salinisphaeraceae > Salinisphaera. Next base: position 91,500 of record JAQIBT010000092.1, on the reverse strand, counting down.
CAGGTCATTTGCGTTCATTCCCCCTCCCGGCTCGCTGCGATCGTTGGCTGCCGACAGCCTCTGGGATATCCTTGAAGACAACACCAGGCAATGACCGCACCCAGCAGCACGAGTACGCCGAGCCCGGCCCGCAAGCCGAACAGGCTGGCCAGCAGGCCGATAATGGCCGGGCCGGCAAGAAAACCGCTATAGCCGGCGGTTGAAATAGCTGCTACCGCGGCCGCCGCGGGGCGATCGCGGCGCTGAGCCGCAGCGCTGATGGCCAGCGGAAATACGCTGGCAAGTCCCAGCCCAATCACGGCGAAACCCACGCGTGCCATGCTACCGCTGCTTGCCAGCGCGCACAGCATCACACCGCCGGCTAGACAGCGCAACGCCTACCGACTTGTCCAACTCACGATCGTGAAATCGGGACGAGTCGACAATCCAGAGGAGTGACCATGACCTGTAATGAGGCACACAGCGCCGTAGTCCTTGATATCGGCGGCGTCCACATCGACGATGCGCCGGCGAACGTCGCGGGCGCCCGCGCTGCCGGGTTTGGGCAAGCGATCCGTTTTACCGACGGCGAGTCGCTGTTGGCCCAATTGAAATCGCTCGAGTTTCTCTGAGCGCGTTGCGTTACGCGATATCAACCGGCGTGGCTGGCAAACCGCTGGTGGATTTCCAGCACGTGAATCAGGCTCGGCAGCAGCGCGACCAGCGTTTCCTCCGAGCCCGCTCGGCTGCCTGGAAAAGTCAGCGTCAGTGAGTTGCCAATAAAGCCCGATACGCCGCGCGACAGCACGGCGTAAGGCGTACGTTTCTGCCCGAAGGCGCGGGCGGCTTCCATCAGCCCGGGCATGGGCGTGGTCAGTTTCGGTTCGACGGTTTCGACCACGCGGTCCCTGGGTCCGATGCCGGTTCCGCCGACCGTGATGATCAAGTGCACGCCACGCTCGACCGCCGCTTCAACCGCCGCGCTGACCTGGTCCGGGTTGTCGGCCAGGATCTGATAATCCAGCGGCTCAAAGCCGGCTTGGGTTAGTCCGTCAACGACCTGGCGCCCGGCGGTATCGGGTTTGTTGCCGTCGGCGACTGGGTCGGACACCATCAGCACGGTTGCTGACAGCGGCGCACGCAGCCTACGGCTGTAATGGCTCTTGCCGCCAATTTTGTCGATCAGAAGGGTATTGCCGATCGAAAGTTCCTCTGGTTCGGCATAAGGCTTGAGCATGTCGTAGAGCGTAAGCGCAGCCATGCTGGCAGCGGTCAGTGCTTCCATCTCTACGCCGGTCGGTCCGATAGTATGGACTTCTGCCATGATGGCAACGTGGTCTGCCTCGACCGTGAAATGGACTTCTGCTGCATGGATGGGCAGCGGATGGCACAGGGGCAGCAGTTCGTCGGTACGCTTGGCAGCCAGAATGCCGGCGATGCGCGCCGTGGCCTGCGGGTCGCCTTTTTCGGTATCGCGTGCAGCAATCCGGTCCAGACAATGGCGGGGCGCATAGAAGCGCGCGGCGGCGGTGGCCGAGCGCAGGGTATCGGGTTTCATGCCGACGTCTTTCATCAGGTTGGTCCGTTCAAGAGACGATAGGGGCCGGGTTCAAGCGTCGCGTGGACGCTCGGGCTGTGGCACTGCCGTGCCTTCGAGATAAGCGCTGCTGCCGTCGGCATAGGTTTCATTCTTCCAGACCGCCACGCGGGCCTTCAATTCCTCCAGGGCATGGCTGGCCGCGTCGAAGGCCGGCCTGCGGTGTACGGCTCTTACCACCACGTATACGCTGATCTCGCCGAGGGTCAGCCGGCCAGTGCGGTGCTGAAGTCGACAGACTTGTATATCGAACGCTTGCAGGGTTTCACGCTCGATATCGGCGAGCGTGCGCGCAGCCAGCGGACCATAGGCCGAATAATCCATGGACACGACTTCTCGGGCGTTGTTCGTCAGCCGTACCGAGCCGCCGAACACGACCAGCGCGCCGCAGCTATCGTCTGCGGTTTCTGCCATCAGCGCGTCGAGATCCAGCTTGTCTGGGCTGAGATGGTGGTTGATCACGTCCGTCGCGGGCTCGCCGGACCCGCCGGAGACCGGCGGGATCAGTGCGATCGTATCGCCAGCGGCCAAGGCTTCATTCGGAGCGAGCAGTCGGTCGCCGCGGGCGCATGCAGTACGCGACAGCAGGCCTGTCGCCGTTGGCCATTGCGCAGCCGCCTGGCTCAGCAGCGATGCCGGCGTGTGTGGCTCGGCCAACGCCAGCTCGATCTGGTCGCCGCCCATCTGAGCGCTTAGCGCGCCGTGGCATTCGAGTTTGATATCAATGGTTTGGGGCATAATTAATCCATTCGTACTACGCTTTGCGCAAGCCGCTGATTAATAGAGCGAGGGCGGCCCGTAATCGACGCAATTTAGTGGGCCATCGGCAGAGTCGACATCGCAGAGTGCGAGCCCACGATCAGGAATGATCAGCGGGTGATCGTCTGTGCGCCATCTTTGCCGGCCACGATAAGAATATCGGCCGGCCGACGCGCGAACAGCCCCACAGCGACCACGCCGGGCAGGTTGTTGATCTCTTCCTCCATGGCGATCGGATTACCGATGTCCAGGTTGTAGACATCGATGATCGGATGCCCGTTGTCGCTGCGAAAGCCTTCGCGCAGCTCGGGATTGCCGCCCATGCGGACCAGCGCGCGAGCGACACTGCTGCGTCCCATATCGATGACCTCGACCGGCAGCGGGAATCGGCCAAGCCGCTCGACCTGTTTCGACGCATCGACCATGCAAACGAACTGACGGGACGAGCCGGCAATGATCTTCTCGCGCGTCAGCGCGCCACCGCCGCCCTTGATCAGCTCAAGATGTGGGTTGACCTCATCCGCGCCGTCGACGTACGCCGGCAGATCGCCGCTGTAGTTGAGCTCTTCCACGTCGAAGCCGGCTTTTCTGAGCCGATCGGTCGTGACCTGCGAGCTCGACACACAGCCCTTGAGGGTCGGGCGGCGCTCGGCCAGTACGTCAATGAAATGACTGACCGTCGAGCCCGTTCCAACGCCCAGATACTCGCCCTGGCGGACGTATTCGTAGGCGGCCTCGGCCGCAGCGCGTTTCTGTGCTTCCTGCTTGTTCATCTCGATACCGGCATTCGTGACGGAGTGCAGTGTAGCGGTTTGCGACGCGCTCCGAGCACGTCTATGTCGGTCGAGTGCCAAAGATATCGGTGCCCACGCGAACATGCGTAGCGCCCTCGGCGATCGCGGCTTCCAGATCGGCGCTCATGCCGATCGACAACGTATCCAGCTTGTGCCCCGCCTTGTTCAGCTGATCGTAGATAGCGCGCAGGGCCGCAAAAGGCTTGCGCTGAGATTCGAAATCGTCGCTGTAGGCAGGGATGGTCATCAATCCGCGCAGCCGCAGGTTGGGCAACTCGGCAATCTGGGCCGCGAGCGTCTCGGCCTCGGCGGGCGCGATGCCCGACTTGCTGTCTTCGTCGTCGATATTGACCTGGATGCAGATGCTGATCGGCGGCATGCCATCGGGCCGCTGATCGGACAGCCGGCGCGCAATCTTGAACCGATCAATGGCATGCGCCCAGGTGAAATTCGCGGCGATATCCCGCGTCTTGTTGGACTGAATATCGCCCACAAAATGCCATATGGCGTCGGTATCGACTAGCGCCGCTATCTTGGCCAGGGCGTCCTGTAGATAATTCTCGCCAAAATCGATCTGGTGGGCTGCCAGCGCAGCCCGGATCATGTCAGCCGGTTTCTTCTTGCTGATGGCGACCAGTCTGATCGTTTGCGGATCGCGATCGAAGCGCTTGGCTGCTGCTTGGATACGCGCATGTACCGCGGCCAGGCGCGGCGCGACTGCGTCCGGATCGTCAGGGCTGAATTCGGAAGGGCTCGTGTCGACCATAGGTTGTGGCTCATCGCGAAAAAAACAGTGGCGTCTCCTTAGGATACGCCCGCACCGGACGATATAGGGTCAGGCGCGGTCAACGAGTCGTTCACTAATCACCGTGCGCTCGTCATGCCAGGGAGTATTCATGGATATTTCGCAGCTGCTTGCGTTTTCGGTCAAGCAGAAAGCCTCCGATCTGCATCTGTCGGCGGGTCTGCCGCCGATGATTCGGGTCGACGGCGACGTGCGTCGGGTCAATCTACCGCCGATGGAAGACAAGGAAGTCTTCGATCTGATCTACGACATCATGAATGATCGGCAGCGCAAGGATTTCGACGAGCATCTGGAAACCGATTTCTCGTTCGAGATTCCCAGGCTCGCGCGTTTTCGTGTGAATGCGTTCAACCAGAATCGCGGGGCGGCTGCGGTGTTTCGGACCATTCCGTCGGAGGTGCTGTCGCTCGAGACATTGGAAGCGCCCAATATTTTTCGCGAAATTTCCGAGCTGCCACGCGGGCTGGTCCTGGTCACCGGGCCGACAGGCTCGGGCAAGTCGACCACGCTGGCCGCCATGATCGATCACAAGAACGACACGGAGCTCGGTCATATTCTTACCGTTGAGGATCCGATCGAGTTTGTTCACAGCTCGCGCAAGTGTTTGATCAATCAGCGTGAAGTCTCGCGCGACACCCACTCCTTTGCGGCCGCGCTGCGATCGGCGCTGCGCGAAGACCCCGACACGATTCTGGTCGGTGAGCTGCGTGACCTGGAAACCATACGTCTGGCGCTGACGGCGGCCGAGACCGGTCATCTGGTGTTCGGTACGCTGCATACCAGTTCGGCGGCCAAGACCATCGATCGCGTGATCGACGTATTCCCGGGAACCGAAAAAGAAATGGTTCGGGCCATGCTGTCGGAGTCTCTGCGTGCGGTGATCTCGCAGTCATTGCTCAGGAAAAAGGGCGGCGGCCGAATCGCCGCCCACGAAATCATGATCGGCACGCCGGCGATCCGGAATCTGATCCGCGAAGGCAAGACCGCCCAGATGTATTCGTCGATCCAGACCGGCAACAATGTCGGCATGCAGACGCTTGATCAATGTTTGCAGAATCTGGTCAAGCGCGGCGTGGTGGCACGCGACGAGGCCGTTCGCAAGGCCGCCAACAAGGATGCGATCTAGTCGCATCGCAGGAAGACAATCCATGGATCGTGCCCAGGCAACCAAGCTCGTCACCGTATTGCTGGAGAAATTGATCGCCGAGGGTGGCTCGGACCTGTTCATTACCAGCGGCTTTGCGCCGGCGGTGAAGAAAGACGGTCAGATCGTACCGCTGATGGACCGGCCGCTGACCCACGAGCAATCGGCCTTGATGGTGCGGTCGATCATGAACGACCGCCAGACTCGCGAGTTTGACGAGTTCAAGGAAGCCCAGTTCGCGATCTCACCGCCGTCTGGACGTTTCCGCGTGTCGGCGTTTGTCCAGCAGGGGCGGACCGGCGCGGTGCTGCGCGTGATCAATACCGAGATTCCGGATTTCGACGATCTTGGATTGCCTAAGACGCTACAGGATGTCGTGATGAGCGAGCGCGGCCTGGTGATCTTCGCCGGCGCTACCGGTTCCGGTAAATCCACTTCGCTGGCGGCCATGCTGGGTTATCGCAACGCTAACTCGGCGGGGCATATCATTACCATCGAGGATCCGATCGAGTTTGTGCATCCACATCGCAAGTCGATCGTCACCCAGCGTGAGGTGGGCGTCGATACCCAGTCATGGGAAAACGCGCTGAAGAATACCCTTCGGCAAGCACCGAACGTGATTCTGGTGGGCGAGGTACGAACCCGCGAGACGATGGAATACGCCATCAACTTCGCCGAGACCGGTCATCTAGTGCTGTGCACGCTGCATGCGAACTCCGCCAATCAGGCGCTGGACCGCGTGATCAATTTCTTTGATGAAGGCAAGCGCGAACAGGTGTTGATGGACCTGTCGCTCAATGTACGATCGATCATATCGCAGCGGTTGGTGCGCCAGATCGGCGGCGGCCGCTGTGCGGCGATGGAAATTCTCCTGAATACGCCCTTGGTGAGCGATCTGATTTTCAAGGGCAAGGTCACCGACATCAAGGACGCCATGGCGCGGGGCAAAGACCAGGGCATGCAGACCTTCGACCAGCATCTGTTCCAGCTGTTCGAAGCCGGGCTGATCGATTTCACCGAAGCGTTGCGTAACGCCGATTCGCAGAATGAGCTGAGGCTGAACATCAAGCTCAACAGCAAGCGTGCGGCTTCCAATATCTCAGCCGACCCCAAGGTGCAGGCATTGAGAATGCACGACGAACTCGCACCGGCGAGTGGGCGTTCACGTGACCGATAGCATCCGCATGGAGCCGTATCTGCAGCTGGCCATCGACAAGGGCGCGGCCGATATATATTTCACGACCCATGCGCCGGTGATGCTACGCGTAGAAGGCCAGACTTACCCCGTCAAATCCGGCGACGGCGCCGCCATGACGCCGGAATCGATCGAGGATCTGGCCTACGGGCTGATGAGTGAGCGCCAGCGCACGACATTCGAAGCAGAGCGCGAGCTCGACTTCTCGTTTCGCTTCGGCCGCCACGGTCGATTCCGCGTGAACGTGTTTCGCCAGCGCGGTTCAGTGGCCATGGTCCTGCGCAACATTGGTAACGTGCCGACGTTTGACGATTTTGACATGCCGGCGGTGCTCAAGCGCCTGGCCATGCACAAGCGAGGGCTAGTGCTCGTAGTCGGCGCGACCGGCTCCGGCAAGTCAACCACGATGGCTGCCATGCTCAACCACCGCAACGAACATGCGACGGGGCATATCCTCACGATCGAGGATCCGATCGAGTTCCTGCACCGCCACAAGCGTTCGATCATCAATCAGCGTGAGTTAGGCATTGACACGCACGATTTTCCACGCGCGCTGCGTTCAGCCATGCGGGAGGCGCCAGACGTCGTTCAGGTCGGCGAAATCCGTGATCTGGCGACCGCGCAGGCCTGTCTGCAACTGGCTGGTACCGGCCATCTAGCCATGTCGACGCTGCATGCCTCGAATGCCTATCAGTGCCTGCAGCGGCTGGTGTCGCTGTTTCCCGAGGCCATGCGCCAGTCTTTGTATATGGATCTGTCGCTCAACCTGCGCGCGATCGTGTCGCAACGGCTGGTGACTGGCCGCGACGGCAAACGCGTCGCGGTTTACGAGATACTGCTCAATACGGCTTATATTGCCGATCTGATTCTGCAGGGCCGCATCGATTCGGTGGCCGAAGCGCTGGCCGATGCCGACCGAGCCGACGGCGCGACCACCTTTGATGATTCGCTGCTGGAACTGGTCAAGCAAAAACGCATCAGTGCCGACGAGGCGCTGGCGCAGGCTGACTCGCGCGACAACCTGCAGAGCCGTCTGGCTTTCGAGACATAAGGCGCAGGCTCAGTGAAGAGACTCGCGGCCGTGCTAATCTCGCGTCTTTGACGGATCGACATGACAGACATGCCCCGTACATCGTCGGACAAGACCGTCATTGGCTGGCGAGAATGGGTGTGCCTGCCCGAGCTGGGCATAGATCACATCAAGGCCAAGATCGACACCGGCGCGCGTACGTCTGCGCTACATGCGTTTTCGCTCGAGACGGGTCGCGACAAGGGTGTGCGTTGCGTGCATTTCGGTGTGCATCCGCTGCAGCGCAACGTCGACGAAATCGTCCGGTGTGTGGCACCGATCGTCGATGAGCGCAACGTGCGCGATTCAGGCGGCCATCGCGAATGGCGCTACGTGATCGAGACCCCGCTGGCCCTCGGTGGGCGTCAGTGGCCGGTTGAGATTACCTTGACATCTCGCGATACCATGCTGTTTCGGATGCTGGTAGGGCGAACAGCCATGTCGGTACTGCGTGTGGATCCCACAGCCTCGTTTCTCACCGGGCGGCCGGCGACCTGACGTTTCCAGCGAGCGGCTATTCTCGACATTACCGACCCTCTGGATGCTGCGTCATCTTTCTTTGTCGATGGCTGCGTGTTTGCCTCAAGATACCTTTATCATGGTGGCGTGGTCTGCCCCTCCCAGCCCGGGCGCCACAAACGACCCACGTAAGCTAAAGAGGTCTTAATGAATATCGTCATCATGTCTCGCAACCGCAATCTGTATTCGACGCGGCGGCTGATCGAGGCCGGAAAGGACAAAGGCCACGAGATGACGGTGGTCGATCCGCTGCGCTGCTACATGAATATCGTGCCGCATGCGCCCGAGATGCATTACAAGGGCAAGAAAATCGAGAACATCGATGCGGTCATTCCACGCATCGGTGCGTCTATCACCTTCTATGCCACGGCGGTGCTGCGGCAATTCGAGATGATCGGCGTGTATCCGCTCAATGAATCGGTCGCCATCTCGCGTTCGCGCGACAAGCTTCGCTCCATGCAACTGCTGTGCCGCAAGGGGATTGGACTGCCGGTGACCGGTTTTGCGCATTCGCCCGACGACACCGACGATCTGTTGGATCTGGTCGGCGGCAATCAGTATGTGATCAAGCTGACCGAAGGCACGCAGGGCAAGGGCGTAGTACTCACCGAAACACGCGGCGCTGCGGAATCGGTGATTGACGCCTTTCGTGGTCTCGACGCCCATTTCCTGGTGCAGGAGTTCGTCAAGGAAGCCAAGGGCGCGGATATCCGTTGCTTTGTCATCGGCGACAAGGTCGTCGCTTCCATGAAGCGCCAAGGCAAGGAAGGCGAGTTCCGTTCCAATCTGCATCGCGGCGGTTCGGCCACCGTTATCAAGATCACTCCCGAAGAACGCTCAACCGCGGTGCGCGCGGCCAAGATCATGGGTCTGAATGTGGCCGGTGTCGATCTGCTGCGCTCCAACCACGGCCCGGTGGTGATGGAAGTCAACTCTTCCCCCGGCCTGGAAGGAATTGAAGGCGCTACCGGCAAGGATATTGCCGGTCAGATCATCAATTTCATCGAAAACCACTCGAAACGCGGCAAGACCCGCACCCGCGGCGGCGGCTGAACCGGCAGCGGCGTATGATTGACGGCGGCAGCGATTCCTCGCTGCCGTTTTTTTTGGGCTCCGCAGCGGCAGGAATAGCAAACAGATGAGCGAAGGCAAGAACGGCATAAGAAACGGCAAGGCGCTGGAGATAGCAGGCCAGAAAATCGAGCCCGGCCAGACAACCACGATCGATATTCCGGTCGCCGATCTGTATACCCACGCCAAGCTCACCATGCCGGTCAACGTCATCCGCAGCCGACGGCCCGGCCCCACCCTGTTCGTATCGGCAGCAGTGCACGGAGACGAACTCAACGGCGTGGAGATCATCCGCCGGGTACTGCGGCTAAAGCAGTTAGACAGACTGCGCGGCACGCTGATTGCCGTGCCGATCGTCAACGTGCACGGTTTCCTGCGTAATTCGCGCTATCTGCCTGATCGCCGCGACCTCAACCGCTCGTTCCCCGGTTCGGCCAATGGCTCGGTGGCAGCACGCCTGGCCAAGGTCTTCATCGATGAGATCGTGATGAAAGCCGATTACGGGATCGATCTGCACACCGGTGCGATCCATCGCGCCAACCTGCCGCAGATTCGGGCCGATCTGTCGCAGAAGACCGTGCGCGCCATGGCAGATGCCTTTGGCTGTCCGTTGCTCATTGATGCCGGTCTGCGCGAGGGCTCGCTGCGTGAATATGCTGATCGCAAGGGCGTGCCACTGCTTCTCTATGAGGCAGGCGAAGCCTTGCGTTTCGACGAGTTCTCGATTCGGGCCGGGGTGCGCGGGGTGATGGGCGTAATGCGCCATCTGGGCATGCTGCCCAAGCGCAGGCCTACCAAGAAGAGCCCGCCCAAACCGGTGGTGGCCGAGGACTCGTCCTGGGAACGCGCGCCGGAATCCGGGATCCTGCGTTCGCTGGTAGAGCTTGGCGAATACGTCAAGAAGGATCAGGTGCTGGCGTATGTCGCCGATCCGTTCGGCGCCGCCGAGATCGAGGTCCGGTCCGAGCATGCCGGCATCGTGATCGGACGTTCCTACCTGCCGCTGGTGCACGCCGGCGATGCGCTGTATCACGTTGCCCGAGTGAAAGGTGCCGAAGAACTGGCCAACCGTGTGGAGGCCTATCAGTCGGCTAATGAACCGGATCATTTCGATGATCGCGGCGCGTCCGGTGAGCCGCCGGTGGTCTAGCCGAGCCACCCGGCGCGTCCGGCGCCTTGCAGGCTTTCGCTACTAAGGGGATCGCCGATGTGTCGGGGCCATGGGCATCCGGCGATGTATCTCATGCCAGGAAACCGTCTCGACAGCGATTATGTGAGGACGCCGAGCTCATCCATCAGAGGTCCGATGAAACGGCGATAGTGTCGCCAGCGATCCATCGAGTGGGTATAAACAGGCTGACGCACCTGCCATTTGCTCGCCGTTCGTATTGCGGTCGAGTTGTGCTGGAAGGCAAGGCATTGTTCATTCCACGGTAATCCGAGGAAATCGATTAACCTGCGGGCGGTATGTTCTACGTCTGTGACGAGCTGTTCGTATTGCACTTTGTACAGTGCATCGTCCGGTAGTATTGACCGCCAGTGCGCCATCAGGCGGTTGTACTCTCGGTAGTAGAAACCGATATCTGCCAGATCGGCGGCATAGGGATGGCCGCCGCGAAACTGGGTGAAGTAGACCGACAGGCAGGTATCCAGCGGGTGCCGGCAACAGTGGACAACACGGGCGCCGGGAAGGGCGTCGACGAGCATGCCCAGGCGGAGGAAATTGGTCGTCAGCTTGTCGACAACCCGCAGTGCCGACGGGTTCGTGGCGGTCATCATTTGCACATAGTGCCGGCCCGCATCTTCGTCGGCAGCCTGGTCGAATCGATGCCATCCCGTTCCGTACATCTCGCTTTCATAGCGAGCCCAGAACGGCGATTCCCCTACGGTCGCAATCTGTGGATGGCCAGCCAGGATCTGCTCGACCAGGGTTGTGCCTGATCGCGGCATGCCCACGACAAACACCGGCAGTTCCGATGAGCAGGCAACCCGTCTTGCGGCGACCGGCGCAGGCTCGCAGTAGAATTTAATCCGAGCCGTAATGTCGTCCGCGTGTGCGCGGCGATCGAAAACATCACGCGGGCGGGTGTTTTTGGCGGCAGCAAAATGTTCGAACGCTCGCGGGTACTCTTCGAGCCTGTCGTAGGCTCTGCCCAGCGCCCCGTGCAGAAGAGCTTGCTTTTCTGCGGGCAAGTCTGGGTCAAGCAGCGATGCCATCTGCTCCAGAACAGGCCGATCCCGTTCTTCGATGCGCTTGCAGCCCAACAACCCGACATAGGCATCGACATTGCCATCGTCCTGCGCTATCACGCGCCGATATAATGCTTCGGCCTGCAGAAATTCGCCACGAGCCTGGTGCACGCGGGCCATCCCGAGCAGCGCGGGCATGAAGCCGGGCCGGGCGTCGGCGGCGGTTTGATAATCGCACAGGGCCGCGGATGGCTGATCGAGCTCTTCACGGATGAGGCCTCTGTTCTGATAGGCCTCGACACAGTCCGGATCAAGCCGAATGGCGTCATCGTAGAACGCTAGCGCTTCCGCCAGACGGCCCTGCGCGAAGCACACGTTGCCCAATCCATTGTGCGCTTCCGGCAAGCGGGGTTCGATCGCCAGCGCCTTCTGAAAGCTGATCTGGGCCGCATCGACGTCTCCGAGCGCATACTCTGCGACCGCAAGCGCCTGCCGGGCAGCAGCCCACCCAGGGCGAAGTGCGACCGCCTTCCGCAGCGACTCGCTAGCGCCCCGGACTTCGCCCGTCTTCTGCAAGGCTAGACCCAGATTGAAATGGGCGTCGGCATAACGTGGCTGCAGCAATGCCGCCTGCCGATAATGCGTAATGGCGTCCTCGGCGCGCCCACTAGCCAGCAACAGATTGGCCAGGTTGTTATGCACTTCGGCGTATTGTGGCGACCGCCGCAGCGCTTCGCGAAAACTGTGTTCAGCTTCTTGCCGCCGCGCCAGCGGCTGCAGGAACAGGCCGAGATTATTATAGGCCTGAACCAGTTGCGGACTCATCCTGATGGCGCGGCGCATCCATTTGACGGCGAGCTCATAGTCACCTTGCTGGCCTGCGATCACCCCACGGAGATGCATCGCTTCCGCGCTGGCGGGAGACAGTTGCAACACCTCGCTGCATAGCTGATCGGCCCTGGACAATTGACCAGCCCGGTGCTGTTCGCCCGCCTGCTGCAGGAGTCGGTCGCAGGCGGCCGCCGATAGCGTGCCCCCGCGCGAGGCGCCACAGCAACGCTTGAACTTGCGCCCGCTTCCGCAGGCGCACGGTTGATTACGTCCGATAGTGGGCATGGTCGAAAGAGCCGCCAAAAAAAAGCACAGCGAAGCTGTGGCAACAACAGTATTAGGCACGGTGTCGGGAAATATTACAGCGGAAAAAAAACGCGTGAAAATTTTTCCGAAACTTTTTCATATAGTTGCTGCGGAGACTAAGGAACCTGAATTTTGAGCTGTAAAGTCCAGCATACACTTCATCAACGCACGAAATATAAGATATTGTTTCAATGAGAAATAATATCCTGGCACGTTTTTTGAACAGATACCACCAGGCCGTGTCATGCAAGTCTTTGAGGGGGGGGGCGTGCAGGCATCGTGCCTTGACAAGGGTCGCGTGCTTATCCAAAGCCTACTAAGAGGCAAAGAAAATGAAAACACAACAAGGCCTTGCGTTGTCGCTGTTGCTTGCCGGCGGTCTGGGTGCCGGTGTTTACGCTGGTTCGGTATCGGCGACAACCATTTCGCAGTGTCCGAATATTGGTTACAGCTCGGGCTGTGCGATTCTCTTTACGTTCGGTGCCAATGGGGGCATTTCCACTACAACGAACAACGCCGCTTCCCCCTATGATGGATCCGACGACGTGCTCGTTGGTGTGTTGAATAACTCCGGTGGGACGGTCAACTCGATAACGCTCACCGGATCGGGCAACGGAGGCGGTTTATTTGCTTTTGATAACGACGGCCTGCAGGGATACACTGGTGCGCCCGTTGGCCCCTACAGCTATCCGACCGGCTATAGCCCAACCGGCTACGAAGGCCCCGGCACATACTTCAGCAATATAACGACAACAACTGTTTCCAACGATACCGGTATGGTGAACTTCCTGAACGGTCTCGCCGATAACAGTTCGCTGTACTTCTCGCTGGAGTCGTCGCCGAACGGTTTGACTATCACCCCCAGCGGCGGTGGCGGGTCGAGTGCTGTACCTGAACCCAGCAGCCTGGGGCTGCTTGGCTTGGGTTTGGCGCTGCTCGGCTTCGTCTGGCGAAAACGTAAGCCTGAAGCGGGGATGCCTGATTCTCGCGCTTGATGATATTGCGGGATGATGACAAAGCCTGAAGGTCGAGAGCGATAACTAGGCATCGGCCTTCAGGCTCAGCGTTTCTGCTCGCTGATATTACGTTTGACTGTTTGCGCGCTGGCTGCGGCTGTCGCGTTTGCCGGCAATCAATGCCATCACGGCCATGCGAACGGCTATTCCGTTGCGCACTTGTTCCAGAATCACCGACTGCTCGCCGTAGGCGATATCGGCGGTGATTTCGACCCCACGGTTGATCGGCCCTGGATGCATGATCAGCGCTCGGTCGTTGGCATGCGAGAGATTGGCGGCGGTCAGGCCGAAGCGGGCGTGGTAGTCGGCGACTTCGGCCAGGATATCGCCCTCGATCCGCTCGCGCTGGATGCGCAAGCCCATGACTATATCGGCGCTGTCCAGCCCGGCGTGTGTATCGGTGGTCGCGGAGACGCCTAGCGCCTGCGGGTCCGCCGGCAAAAAAAGCTCAGGGCCGATGACGCGGATATCGGTTGTGCCCAGCGTGCGCAGGGCGTAGATAGTCGAATGCGCCACCCGCGAATGAGCCACGTCGCCGACAATAGCGACTCGCAGATTGGCAAAATCCGGACGATGCCGGCGGATGGTAAATACATCCAGCAGTGCCTGGGTGGGATGAGCGTGGCTGCCATCCCCAGCGTTGATGATGGCCACGTGCGGTGCGGCGTGTTCGGCAAATCGAGCGGCGGCACCGTTGTCGGGATGTCGGATCGCGAAGATGTCTGCGCCCATGGCCTGCAGGGTGAACAGCGTATCCAGATCGTCCTCGCCCTTGGATCGCGAGGAGTGCGCCACGTCCATATTGATAACGTCGGCAGACAGCCGTTTGGCGGCCAGCTCAAAGGTGGTGCGCGTGCGGGTAGAGTTCTCGAAGAACAGATTGAAGACTGTCTTTCCCCGTAACAGTGGGACTTTCCTGGCCGGCCTGCCGACTTCGGGGACGAAACTTTCTGCAGTATCCAATATCTGGCTGATCAGGGCGCGCGGCAGGCCTTGGGTGGTGATCAGATGACGAAGCCGGCCGTCGGCGTCGAGCTGGATGTCGGTCATGAGCTGGTCGGCCCCTCTGTGGATGAAACGTTGGCTGTGATCGCCGCGCACTGCAGTCTTTGCAGACACTCCATAGCGCGTTCGGCCTCGGTTTCCGACACGAACAGATGATCATGACGGGCGCCGGCAATCACGTTGCAACTGATCCCTATCCCGGCGAGCGCGCCGGATACGGCAGCCGTCAGGCCCACGGCTTCGAGCGCCGAATGGACGCTGAGCACAATCCATACCGCGTAGTAGTCGAGCACATTGGCGTCGACAGGCAGACAGGCAGTCTCGGCGACGATCGATACGCCTTCAGGCTCGCGCATCACGCAGACACACTTGCCGGGATCGAAGGGCGTGCCGTAGGGCAGAGTGGCAAACCGATAGATTCCGGGCTGGCGCTTGGGCGCCATATGCACCAGCAATCGGGCCAGATGATGGTCGCCTGCCATATTGATCAACGCATGATCAGGCGCAGCGGCTCCGGCCCCGTGAGCTTGATGCGCCTCCCGTCCTCGATATCGAGTTTCAGACCGACGGCATCCGGCGTGAAGGGCAGCTCGCGGGCACCGCGGTCGACCAGCACTGCGAGCCGCACGGCGGCTGGGCGGCCATAGTCGAACAGCTCATTGAGCGCGGCGCGCACTGTGCGGCCCGTATAGAGTACATCGTCGACCAGGATGACTGTCTTGCCGTCGATATCAGCGGGAATATGCGAGGGCCCCACGCTGGGATGCAGGCCAACCATCGAGAAATCATCGCGATAGAAGCTGATATTGATCGTACACAGCGGCGCGGCGAGCTGGAAATGCTGGTGCAGGCGCTGGGCCAGCCAGGCGCCGCCGGTTTCCACGCCGACGATGACGGCGCCCGGCTCGGCTGCGATGATCGACTGAATTTGCGCGGTCAGTGCGGACAGCGCGGCATCGACATCGTAGGTATGTGGGGTGTTCGTTGATGACGTCATGGATGGCTATCCTTGGTTGCTGCTGTTGATTGTGCCCATCAGCCAGCTTTCCAGTATGACCTGTGCAGCCATGGCATCCGAGTCGCCCTTGGCGAGCCGCTTGCCGCGACTGCCTGATGCCCGGGCGCTACGCAGACGCTCGCGCGCTTCGATGGTAGAGAATCGTTCGTCGACGGCATACACCGGCAGTTTGAAACGCCCGCGCAGCTCATTCATGAAATTCTGTGCGCGGTTGGTCATTTTCTGAATGGTGCCGTCGTTGTTCAGCGGCAGGCCCACAATCAGCGCACCGGGCTGCCATTCGGCAATCAATCCGGCGAGCGCTTCCCAGTCCGGAATACCGTCATGATGCGTCAACGTGTCCAGCGGCTGCGCCTGGCCGGTAATCGCATTGCCAACGGCAATACCGACGCGTCGCTGTCCGTAGTCGAAGCCCAGCGAGACGTCCGGGATGCCACAGATTGTACTAGGCATGACCGACGAGGCTCGACAGCTGATGGGCCTTGAGCCCCAGCAGACCGGCGGCGTCTGCCCAGCGGCTGGCGACCGGCGACTCGAAGATGATCGCATGACTGGCCGGCGTGCTGAGCCAGCTGTTGGCAAGCATCTCCGACTCCAGCTGGCCGTCACCCCAGCCGGCGTAGCCGAGCGTGACGAGATAGTCCGCTGGGCCAAAGCCGTTGCCAATCGCTTCCAGGATATCGCGTGAGGTGGTGATGGCCAGATCGTCGTCCACTCGGAGCGTGGACTCCCAGTCGCCCGCGCCTGTATGCAGCACAAATCCACGCTCGGGCTGTACCGGGCCGCCCCAGTACACCGGCATACGGCCGTCGACATGGGTCTCGATATCCATCTGCGACAGAATATCGGCGACTGTCAGGTCGGTCGGCTTGTTGATGACCAGCCCCATGGCGCCGTCGTCGTTGTGTTCGACGATGAACGTGACACTGCCATCGAATTCACCGCCGACCACGCCCGGCATGGCCAGCAGAAGTTGGTTTCGGAATAGTCCTTGTTGCATGCCCACAATTATCAGCTTTGGGCTGCGCTGACGGCAACCGACCGACAAAAAAACGTCGGTCGTGATCACGCCCGACGTTCTACAGCCGGCTAGAGGCGACTTGGCGTTACTGCGACGCGGCGCCTTGTTTTATTGCCTGTTTCGGCAATACAAAAGCCACGGTGTAATCGCCGCGTTTGGTGCCAAGCGGCTCATGGCCGCCAGCCGTGATCACCACATACTCGCGCCCGTTCACCTTGTAGATGGCCGGGTTGGCCTGGCCGCCTGCTGGCAGATAGGTCGACCACAGCACCTTGCCGCTGGCCAGATCGATCTGCTTGAGAGCCGCCCAAGGCGGTGCGTTGCAAGGCATCTGGATCGGGCTAAGAAACGGGCGGAGGTGGATGGCATAGGGCAAACCATACTGCGGCTTCCATGTGCCGCCGCCGTAACCCTGCGGCACCGGCCACTTGCCATTCCATTTCTTGATGCCCGGCGGATGCAAGGCATGCTTGCGCGGAATCAGTGTGCCGTAGAAAGGCAGATAGTTGGTGACGATATTCATCGTGCCGTTCGGATTGTAGGACGCGCCGTACCAGTCGGTGACCCCATCGAAGGCGGGATACATGATCGAGCCCTGCTTGGTCGTTGAGACCAGCGCCGGGATATGACCGCCGTGTCCGTCCGGCCAGCTGACCAGCGTCGGACCGACCGGAATATCGAAGTCCCACAGATTGTGATGCACTTCTTGAAAATGCCATTTTTCCTTACCCGTTTTGGCATTCAGAGCGAGTATGGAGTCGGTGTACTCGTTATCCTTGGCTGACCGATTTTCATTGAATTAATCCGGCGCGGAGTTAGCCAGGCCAATATAGACCGTGTCGGTCTTTGGATCGCCGGTGAACCGGCCCCAGGCGTTTGGCGTGTCGTGTGTATGCGTTTCGCCCTTGGCGAGCGCCGCGATCGGATCCGGCTTGCCGAGATCCCAGTGCCAGACTTCCTTGCCGGTTGTGGCAGTCCAGGCGCGAATTACGCCCGAGGGTTTACCCCAGTACCAGTTGTCGAATACGTTGCCGCCGGTAAAGATCAATCCATCCATGACCAGAGGCGCCGAGGTCTGCACCAGCGTACCCGGAGCCATTCGGCCGATATGATCCTTGAGGTTCAGCATGCCATTCTTGCCGAAGCCTGGGCACTTTTTGCCGGTCTTGGCATCCAGCGCCACGATGTACGGGCCCATCGTGGGTGCAATGATGCGGGTGGCGCACATCTGGCTGCCGTCCGGCGCGGTATAGTCTTTTGGCGCCTTGTAGTAGGCAACGCCGCGGCAATTGACGAAGTTGTTGACCGAATCGTCGACGCTGGTCGGCTTGAATTTCCATTTCTGCTTGCCGGTGGCGGCATCAAGTGCCACCACCCAGGCATTGGGCGTGCAGGTATACGTGGTATCGCCGATCTTGATTGGTGTTGCCTCCGAGCCCCAGTGTGGCGACTCGTCGTAGGCGTGGTTCATGTCCCCGCTCTGATACGACCAGACTTTTTCCAACTTGCCGACGTTCTTGGCGCTGATCTGCTTGAGCGGCGAATAACGGCTCTGGCCTGGCGTACGTGCCCAGGATGGCCAATCGTCCGGGTCGTTCATGGCAGCCGCTGGCAGGGTGACGTGCGGCTGATCGCCGGATGCCTGCATGCTGCCCGAGGGATGATGTACCCAGGGCATCGAGAGCATTACCGCAACACCGATGACGATCAAAGCAATGGACGCCAGACCAGTTGTCAACGCGGGTACGGCAGCCGAAGACAAGCCGCGCCAAGCCCACGGAAACATCAGCGCAATCGCGATAACCAGGGTGACATCCAGCCGCGGCAACGCCATGAATACCGTCCACTGGTTGAAGCCGGTCCATAGAACGACCAGATCAGGACAGCGCCGAACAGCAACAGATGGAGCCAGAACGCGATCGGTCGTCGTGCGACCAGCAGAGCGCCGACGATGATGTAGCCCAGTCCACCGATCAGATAAGCCGGCGTCCCGCCAACCGATGCCAGCCAGCCTCGGTGGCCAGCAACAGACCAAAAATGAATGTGGCGACGCCCATGGCGACGGTAAAGCGGTGTGTCCTGTTCATCGAGGCAGACGTTTTTCGATCGCAACGAACAGTTTCTCAGCAATATTGATACCGAACTGCTGGTCGAGTTCGCGCACGCACGTGGGGCTGGTGACATTGATCTCGGTGAGCTTGTCGCCGATCACGTCAAGGCCTACGAACAGCAGGCCCTTGTCGCGAACGTAGGGGCCGACCTCTGCTGCGATCGCCTTGTCGCTGTCGGTCAGTTTGCGCCCGACACCGCGGCCACCAGCAGCGAGGTTGCCGCGCAATTCGCCCTCGGCGGGTACTCGCGCCAAGGCGTAGCCGACGGTTTCGCCGTCGACCAGCAACACGCGCTTGTCGCCGTCCTTGATCTCGGGCAGATACGCCTGGGCCATGGCGTAGTTCGTCCCGTGCTCGGTCAGCACTTCGAGAATAACGCTGGTGTTGTCGTTGCCTTGCACGACACGGAAGATACGTGCGCCGCCCATGCCGTCCAGCGGTTTGAGGACGACATCCTTGTGTTCGGCAATGAATCGTTTGAAATCCGCCGCACGCCGTGCCACGAGCGTCGGCCCGCAGAGATGAGCAAAACGATTGATGGCCATCTTCTCGTTGACGTCGCGCAGCGCAGCGCAGCGATTGACCACCAGCGTGCCCTGATTCTCGGCCAACTCCAGGATATAGGTCGCGTAGATGTATTCGGTATCGAACGGCGGGTCCTTGCGCATCAGAATGACGTCGAGTTCCGACAGCGGCAGTACTGTGGATTCGCTGGCGTACTCGAACCAGTGCTGATTATCGTCGGCAACGGTCAGCCTGCGGCTGTGTGCGTAGCCGGCGCCGGCCGATACGAACAGATCGGACATTGTGAAGTAATGAATTTCGTAGCCGCGCTGCTGGGCTTCCAGCAGCAGGGCCAGTGTCGTGTCCTTATAGGGTGTGATGTCCTCGATCGGATCCATCACAACGCCAAGCCGGTAGGCCATGCGGGCTCCTTCGTGCCGGGGATCGGCACATAATATGTCTGGTCGAGCGGCATGATATCGCATGGGCAAGGCAGCGCCCCGATAGAGCCGTTGACGAGCGACTGGTTCGATTCAGTCGAGATAGCGAACTATTCGAGGCATTCGCCGCCGACAAGCACGCGCGTCCAGAACCGACGCATCCGGGGTGCCTCGCGTGATGGCTAGGCAGGTCGATCGGCTCCTGTGACCGAATCTGCTCTTTCGTGCGCATCCTGTGCGATTTCCGACCTTGGCCGTCCGGTTCGCGCATCAACCGGATCATTGGACCGCCCCAGCTTCACCGCGCCGGGAACTGGCTCTTAGCCGGGCGCGGCGCCCGACAGGCGGTTCACGAGCTGGTCCCAGAATGCACACTGATGTTCGCCGGCGAATTGATCGTCCGAGATTACTTGTGGGACAGGTGGAACCAGCGATATATAACTTTGGTGATCATTGTACTGTGGCCAGAACGGGGCGTCCCCGAGCCGGGAATTCGGGTTGCCCGAACGAGCGAATTGAGTCCAGTAGTCGGTCATGATCTTGGCCAATCGCTGTTGATCCGGCGTGAAAGACGGCTTTTTATACAAATTTGCACTGGATGTGAAGTTGAGAAAGTACTGGATTTCCGATGTGTGCGTGGGGCCGTACTTGAACGAAGGCACTGGCGGGACGAAAATCTGCGGCGCGTCGGGATCGGCAAACTCGTAGGCGTAGGTAGGTACGCGCTGCGAGAGCAGTCCAATTTCCCGGCGTGCAGGACAGGCAAAGGCCGCTGCGGTGCCGGCCGCCGACAAAGCCAGGTCGGCGTTGTTGTAAGCCGATACCGGATAACGGGACGCGACGACTCTCGCGACCGGCTCGGGTATATGAAAGCTGTCCTGAATGGCCTGCAGGTAGCTACTGGCGGTGACCGGGCCCTTGGGCGTCAGGTCATAGGCCAGAGCGGTGAACAACCGCCACTCCGTGGCATTGCTGCCTTCGATGACCGGCACATGATTGATGCTGCCGGTCGATAGCGCGTCGGTGATCGAATTTGGAAGAATCGCGGTGCCGGTATTGGGTACAACGCTAAGCGGCCCGCCCCCCTGATTGGCCAGGATGGTCGATACGGGCAGCTTTCGCAGACAGGAGACGTCCTGCGCTGCGCAGCCGACTGCCTGCGCAAAAACGCTGCCCCGCGCTTCGGCCGTTGTCAGATTGGGTTGCAGACCTGGCAGGGCAGCCGAGTAGCTTCCGCTTTCGACAATCGCCTTGTCGAACAGGCCGTGGGCTGTGGGAGAGGCGATCTGCGACAGCACGCTCAGGCCACCCGCCGAGACGCCAAAGAGGGTGACATTCTTTGGATCGCCGCCAAAGCGCCCGATGTTGCGTTGAACCCACTGCAGCGCCGCTTGCTGGTCCATCAAGCCATAATCGCCGGAGGCATGATCCGGTGACTCGGCCGAGAGTCCGGGCGTACTCAAGAAGCCAAGCATTCCCAATCGATAATTGATAGTCACGACGATCACGCCGTTGTGCACCAGCGGCGCAGGATCGTAGTCACTGCCTTCGCCATAGACGAAGGCGCCGCCGTGGAGCCAGACCATAACGGGATATTCGCCCGGGTGGCGCCGCGGATTATGGTGGGGATGTCCCTTGCCATGATCATCTCGATCACCACCATGCCTGCGATGATCGCCACGATCGTCGGGCGTGAACACGTTGAGGTAGAGACAATCCTCGCTCGTGCTCGGGTTGCCGAACGGAGAAGGCTTTTGCGGACAGTTACTGGCGAAGGTGTCGGCCTTGTGCACGCCGTGCCAGGCAGGCACTGGCTGGGGCGGCGCCCAGCGATTGTGACCTACCGGCGGCGCAGCGTAGGGCATGCCGAGAAATTCGCGCATGGCATTTCGGCGGATGCCTTTGACTCGGCCCTTGTCAGTGGACACAACCAGGCTGTGATATCCATGATGCCGGTCTGTTTCGTGGGCCCGTGCGATTGTCGATACGACCAGCCCGATGCAGAGCGCCGGCAGAATCATGCGTGTGCAGCGTGCTGCGTACAGTGACCAAAATCTGAACATCTCAATGCCCCCAAAGAATCGATCGGGATTGACACGACCCTTCAAGACGTCGCCTCTGGTCAGCTCATGGAACACCGTAGCCGTGAGCAAATAGACAACTAAGGTCTCGATGCGCTCTCCCGCCTAAAGCGCATGTAAAGCATATTATCTGATCTCGGCGAGGCTGAGCCTATCAGTGCAAATACTGAGCACCAGGGCGCCGGCTCACCCGGCATGCGGCCGGATCAAGCTCGGGAATAAGCGCTACCAACGCGCTCAGGGCAATAACGCCGACAAACTCTTGCCAGGAGGCTGTCGGATTCAAGGCCAATCTACTGCGCCGACGAGATAACGGCGAAAATAAGCCGCTTTTTCGTTAGGTAGAACCGCTATTGGCCTCAGAAACCGACTCGTTTGCGCTCATTCTCTTGCCTTGCTCGCTACCATCGCTTGAGTCCTATTGCCTCCTCGACGAAAACCAGATCGACGGCGCGAACCAAGCGCTAGTGCGGGTTGCGGCAATGATAGCGCGCGGCTAATTCCTCTTTATACCGTCTTTCAAGCCTTTTCTAAAGCATGGGACTCCGTGGCCGATAGTTGCGTATCAGAATCGCCGTCTCACGGGAGCGGCCGGATAACAATAATATCCCGAGGTGTCCATGCGATGGAATATGCCAGCTCTACGCTCGCTACGTCTCCGCCTTTCGATCGGGCTGTTCGTTCTGTACGGCGCTTGCGGTATCGTGCTCTGGCAGTTCACCGTGCCGTCTGGAGTCTGGCCACTGAGACTGCTGGGTGATATCGGCTCAGGGGTGCGCGCTGCGGCCATCGCTTGCGTGCTCGGCGCAACGTTGCTGGTTACGCTCGATCTGATTCGTCGTCGTGTCATCAAACCGTTACATAAGCTGTCTGAGTATGTGCAAGGACAGATTACGGCGGCGGCGAGCGATGATCCGCCGTCGATTCTATGCGGGAGGAAAGATGAGATAGGCATCCTCACGAAGGAAATTCGTCGGATGCTCGCGACGCTGCGAGAGCAGAACGAAAAGCTGCTGGCGCAGACACTGAATGATCCTCTGACCGGCCTGGGCAATCGCCGTTTGCTCGATCAGCGTCTTGAGACGGCGTTGCCGATGAGTCGCCGAAGTATGGCGCCGGTTTCGGCCTTGATGATAGATGTCGACCATTTCAAGGCATATAACGATTATTACGGCCATCCAGCGGGTGACGACTGTTTGTTGGAGATCGCCAACGTCCTGCGAGACACGTTCCGCCGGGATACAGATATTCTGGTGCGCCTGGGCGGCAAAGAGTTTCTGGTCGTGCTGCTGGACGTCGATTCTATCGATGCTTTGCAAATGGCCGAGGCGATGCGCGGCATGCTTCAGTTCGTGGCTATTCCTCATGAGAAATCGTCGACGGCGGGTGTCGTCACTGTGAGCATCGGCGTGGCAACGGTCGAGCCCGGCACTCGTATTGACGTAGAGACACTGATCTCCTGCGCCGATTCAGCGCTGTATCGCTGCAAGTCCGAAGGGCGCAACCAAAGTCTTCATTATCTGATCAATAGGCAGACATTGGCCGCCCAGAAGTCCAAGCCCGGTGCGCCGCCATCATTCCTGGATAACGACCCGCCAGGAGCTGGTGGCGACACCAACGATGCCTCGGAGCAGTTGGTGTTGGAGTCCTTGTTTGACGGATCGGTTGGTACCGTTGAGCAAAAGCGCAATATTCGAATGGTTTGAGACGACCGTCCTATCGTCGGTTTTCTTTGAACGCGCCGGCGCCAACGATCAGCGAAAAACCGCAGGATATTCCGCTGCCTGTGTATTTTTGCACGTGTCGAGTCTTGCCAATGAGTTGCGGCCACTGCGCCGTCCCCGAGCGCGTGTGCTGAATCGGCCCGGATCGATTTCAGGGTTGGCGACCTGCCACTTTCGTCTAGCGAGATTGTCGGCTTCGATTCATGCGTTGGCCAAAATACGCTCGGGCGCCACGACCACGCAGCCGCGACCACGACGCTTGCCCAGATACAGTGCGGCATCGGCCCGGGAAAGCATTGCAGACACGGCGTCACCGGGCTGGAACATGGTGATCCCGACGGTAACGGATAGTGTGATGTCGGGCCATTGTTCCAGCCTTGCGCGCTCAATCCGTTGGCAAAGTCGGTCGGCGGTTTTCTTGGCTGCAACCAGGTCGGTCTGGGGCAGATTGATGGCAAACTCTTCGCCACCCAGCCTGCCAGCAATATCGTGGCTTCGCAGTTCTTCACGCACGATATTGGCGACCCGCTGGAGTGCATGGTCACCGGCGGCATGGCCCCAGCGATCGTTGACATGCTTGAAATGATCAACGTCGAGCATGATCAATGCCATGGGGTGTCCGTAGCGTTCGGCTCGATCCAGTTCCTGAGCACTCGCTTCCAGATAGGCGCAGCGTCTTTTGAGCCCGGTCAGACAGTCGGTGGTCGCCCGATGCTCCAGTTCGGCCTCTGCCGCGCGCCGCCGTTGGATTTCCTCGCGCAAGTCGTGCTGCGCGGCCTCGGATTGTATGAGCAGGCAATACTGTTCGCGGCGTGTCACCGCCAGGCGGCGTGCTGCACTGTACCCCAGAGCGTTGACTACAATCAGCATCAGCGCAAAATCCAAAAACAGCGGCGCATGGTGCCACTCAGGCCATAAGGTCAGGGTAAATTCCAGCGTTGCGATGGCGGCAAGCGCTGCCATGCAGTGCAAGCGATTGGGGAGGAACAGATAGATGATAGCAACTAATAACACCAGGCCCATCGCATAGGTGCCGAGTGATTCAGGCTCCAGCTTGAGCATCACGCCAAAGCCGGCAATCAGCCATAAAACGAAGAGGGTGCTCGCCAGACCGGACGCAATGATCTGCGGCCTCCTGCCGACCCACAGGAGCATTCCCAGGACCACGACGACGGTGATGCCGCACAGAGCCAGCAGTATTCCGCTGGTCGGCATCGAATCCGTCGACGCGGCGTGGCTGGCAGCACACAGCATGAAGAATAGACCGGTCAGCAGGATGTGGCGGCGCACATAGGCGGTAGACTGCCGACAATCCCGCTGCACGAAATTCCGCTCAGTTTGCCGATCAAGGAACTCCGCGCGCCACCGCGACAGCTCGAATGAGGGTGTCGCCTCAGCAGACATTGTGTCCGTTGCCGGCTGATCGCACTCGGTCTGTAGCGGCTCCGGTGAGTCAAGTGATGCCAGCTGAGGCGCCAGGCTATCGAAGTTCACAGTGCCTCCGGTCTGTTCAACGTGTGCCTGACTGCCATCCATGGGACGAGCTGCCGTGAGTCGCAAAAGCAACCGCCGTCATTCCACCAGCCGCGCTCCCAGCAAGGCCCAAGTGTCTCGAGATGATGGTTTGGTGAGCCGCAGTGACGACGCATTAGCCTGCCCTCGCTTTCCCGGCTGGTTGGCCAAGCCAAATCGTAAGGGGAGGTTGTTGCCGAATTATTAGCGTAGACCGGATATGGCAAGAGCCGCTGCGTTTTCAGCCAATAGGGCGCTTCATGGCCAGGGCGGCTTGAACAATACGTGCCGGGGTTCAATCGTCGGATTTCACGGAAATTTTTGATGATGGGGCATTTTCGCAGCCGCATAGGTTTCTAAGGCCCTAGCGAGGCAGCAGTAGATCGCTCGGTATGTCAGCTCGTATATCCTCGGGTATGAATCGGCTACCGAAGCGCTCCAGTAATAGCCGTACCGGGCGGCGCAACAGGTTTTTCCGATGTGTGCCGAATTGAAAATGACGCGCAGCGATATAGTGCAGATGGCGGATACAGGCACGCGCGCCAGTTTCGTCAATATGATTCAGGAACGCGGTTATTTCTGCGCTCAGATCTATCCGATGCGTAGGCGCCAGAAAAAGCGCGAGCTGGCTGCGCGTCACCGGCTTGACGCTGTATATCTCGTCGGCTGCCGGCGAGCCGTCAAACCCCATGGCCATATGCGCATGCGCCTTCAGAACAAGGATATACAAATGGAAGTGGCTGCCGCGCGTCGCCAGCTCTTGTCCTTGCTCATACAGCGTCCGGGCTTCGTCCATCTGGCCTTCCCACATGTGCAGCTGTGCGAGCAGGGCAAACGCCGTGGCGAATGCGGTAGTGGAAGCAAAGGCGCATTCAGCCAGCTCCATCGATAGCTTGCGATGTGTCTTGTTGACGAAATACAGCAGTTTAGCGGCGGTCAGCGCGTAGATCCCATTATCCTGCAGATGCGGCAAAGCGCTCGTCACCAGCGTTTCGATCTCGGCTTCGTCGCGCCGGCGCACGGCGGAGGCGATCGGCACGGTTGGGTCGGAAAGGACATATCGAGAGTGCAGTGCCGAAGCCAGCATGAGCTTTGCCTGATAATCATCTGGCGCCTCGCGGAGTGCCAGGCGCAGGCGTTGCTCGGCGTCGAGCCAGGTTTCACGTGAACCCACCAGTCTTTCCGATGCCTCGTGCAGGCTGATCGACAACGGGGCAACGTCGGGCGATGCGTCGCTGCCGCGACCGTCATGCAGACTGAACCAGATGGCATCGGTGAGCTTGCGTGCCAATTGAACGGCCCGGTCACGCTCTGCGGTTCGGTCTGTCTTTTCGTCGCAAACCATGATGCGGTCGATCTTGATGATGGTGCCGCTCGCAAAGCGGCGCAGCGACAGCGCACATTCCAGCCGGCCGTCGCTGGTTTCCAGAAAACTGAGCGTCACCGCCAGTTGTGGTGGCTCGCCGTCAAAGGTCTCGGGTGCTGGGCAATGACGATCGAGTACAGTCCGGTTCTCGGGCGCTGTAAGTCGATCGATTTCGTCAGTGAGCATTTTGGCAAATTGGCGGCCGCGGTCTGCCAGGCGCGGCGCAAACCCCAGGCCGCGTAACGGACCGACGACAACGAATGCGCCGCTTGCGGGCTGCGGTATCGAAATCGGCTCGGCAATCCAGACATAACCTTCTCCGTACTGGGTCGCGATATAGCTTGGATCACGCGCGGAATCCTGCAGTTTTCGCCGCAGCCGATGGATGACAAAGTCGATGCTGCGGTCAGCCACCTCGGAATCGAGGCCGGATACCACGTCCAGCAGCAGTTCTCGTTGTAGTACCCGGCCGCTGCTCTCGATGAATGCCAGCAATAACGCGCGCTCAGTGCGCGTGAAGTGGATTGCCTCGCCGGTTTCCCGGTGATACGCGTTGACCAGATCAGGACCGAAACTCCAGGTGGAGAATTGAAGACGTTCAGACACGACAACCCCACTGCCTCTGCGACCCTGACGGTAGCACGAACGCCCAGCGGCATTGTCCGTTGCCGTTTAGACGCATCGGATTGCGACTCGCTTGCAGAAACAGGCTACCCTCAAGGCGTCCGCCCGATTCGAAGACAATGATCCACCCACTCGACAATAGGTACCCAGCGCCGTATCCACGCCGGATGACATGGTGATCAAGCGAATCCACCGTTTTCTGATCCGGCTGTGGCGCACCCTATGGCCGCATATTCCTATCGGGCTGTTCCTGGTGCTTGCTGGTGCGATGAACGTAATCGCCGGCGTTCAGGCGCCCCGCCTGTTTCACTTCGTTGCTGGGACGCCGCTTCCTGAGCTGGGGCAACAGGTATCGCTGGGCGTACTCGGCAGTGGCGCCCAGGTGGTGTTCGGATGTGGGTTGATTGCTACCGGCATCGGGGTGTTCTGGCGCGTCCGCATTGCCTGGACGTTCGCCGTGCTGCTGTTGCTGATCACGATCGGTATCAACGTGGCCAAGTTTCATTTCGGCAGCGTGCTGGTGGTACCGGGCGTGGTGCTGTTCGCTCTGTTTGCCTACAAACATCACTTTCAGCGCCGCACGATGCTGGGCAACAGCCTGATGTCGCTGGTCGGTGTTTTCTCGGTTCTGGCCTACGGCACACTCGGGCTGTATCTATTGGGCAGCCAGTTCGATCCAGCGATATCCACGCTGACCGCGGCGCTTTATTTTCTGGTGGAGACGCTGACCACTACGGGTTACGGTGACTATCATCCGGTGACCCCGCTTGCCCAGGGGTACATGATCACGCTCTGGGTGTTCGGGCTTAGCGTGTTTGCCACTGCGCTGGCGTCGATCGCCGGCTCGGCGCTGGCCGGCCATCTCACCCACTTCATCACGCCTGGAGGCACGCGGCGAATGGAAAAGAATCACGTGATCCTGATGGGCGCTGGGCTGGTGGCTACCAACACCGCACACGAACTACTGCGGCGCGGCCTGACGTTCGTGCAACTGGTGGATAGCGACGAAGAGCCGCCCTTGAGCGATCAGCCATCGGTCCGCGGTGATACCAGTGATGACAAGGTGCTCCACAAGGCCGGTATTTCAAAAGCACGGCTGTTGATTGCGGCGGATGACGACGACGGCGAGAATGCCTTCATTTGTCTGGCCGCCAAGGACATCAACCCCGATCTCAAGGTGTTGGCCGTCGCCAGCTCGCGGCGCGCGATCCGACGCTTGAAACTGGCGCGGGCCGATGTCGTGTTTGCCCCCATCGATGTCGGCACGCGTCTGCTCGCCAATCTGGTAGAAGGCGAGGAGCTGCCGGCGCAGTTCCGGGACCTGTTGGGTGAGGGCGAGCCTGAGTAATGCAGGCAGGATCAACCAAGCCTATGGACTACCCTGCAAGATCTCCCCAGACGGTTTGTAGTGCCGCGAGGGCTGCCATGCCGGCTGTTTCTGTGCGCAGGATGCGCGGGCCGAGCGTCAACGCTTGCCAGCCGCTAGCTGCGGCACGCTCGATTTCCTCCGGCGACAGGCCCGACTCCGGGCCGATGAGCAGTGTGACCTGCTGGGCGGCCGGCATATGATTGATGCTGTGCGATGCGGTGGGCGCCAGCATCAGATATGAGCGACCGCTTTCGACGGGTCGACTTAGAATATCGGTCAGCTCAAGCGTAGGTGCGATTGCCGGACAGACCAGTCGGCCGCTCTGTTCGGCAGCGGATTCGACAAGTCGCTGCCAGTGCAGCTCCTTCTTGGCCAGGCGCTCGTCATCGAGCCTGACCTGGCCGCGGATGGTGAAAACCGGCTGAATACGCGTCACGCCGAGCTCAACGGCCTTGGCCAGGGCAAAATCCATGCGGTCGCCGCGGGCCACGGCCTGTACCAGCGTGACGTCGAGACGGGATTCGCGGATCGGCGTTGCGCGGGATTCCACGACCACGGTCAGCGTCTTCCGATTGGCCTGATCGATACGCGCAGCGTACTCGTGGCCGTCGCCGTTGAACAGCTTGATCGCTGCGCCCGCGCCCAGACGCAGCACAGTGGTCAGATGATGACGCTTGTCTTGCGCCAGCGTAATCGGACCGGCATCAACGCGAAGCGGCTGATCGACGAATACACGGGACACGTGTTTCTGCCGTGACTTGGCTCGAGCCACCGCGCTCAGCGCCTGGTGAGCGTCTTGATGAAGACCGCCGAGTTGCGCTGATAGTTGTAGAGCGCACGCTTGGCCACCGGCAGCGCGTCGAGAGACGACGCCTTGAATCCGTGCTCGATAAACCAGTGCGGGGCCTTGGTGGTAAGTACGAACAATCGGTCGAGACCTATTTCACGCGCACGGCCTTCGACCTCGTCCAGCAGTGCCGCGGCACGGTTCTGGCCCCGATATGACGGGTGGACCGCCACGCAGGCCAGCTCGCCGATTGCTTCGTCGGGATAGGGCATGAGCGCACAACAGGCGGTCACCAGCCCATCGCGTGCGGTCACGATGTAGTGATCGATATCCAGTTCGATCACCTCGCGCGAGCGGGCCACGAGCAGCCCGGCATCGGCCAGCGGCTCGATCAGGGCCAGCACGCCCCCCAGATCCTCCGGGCTGGCGGTACGAATATCGTCGTAGCGATCGCCGGCCACCATGGTGCCGACGCCGTCGCGTGAATACAGCTCGCGCAGCAACGCGCCGTCGGACTCGAAGCTCACCAGATGGCTGCGTTCCACGCCGGCCTGACAGGCCGCGACGGCCGCGCCCAGACGCGCACGGTCGGCGGGCGACAGCGGCGTATCGCCGCGATCCATCAGTGCTCGGGCCGCTTCCACGGCAAGGCCTGGCGGCGTATCGGCAAAGCGTTCGTGCATTGCGGCCCCCGGATGCAGCAGGACGAACTTGTCGGCAGACAGGGCGGTGGCCGCGGCACTGGCTACTTCCTCGGCCCGCAGATTGAATATCTCGCCGGACGGCGAGTAGCCGATACAGGACAGCAACACAATATGCCCGCGGGCCAGATGCGCATTGATGCTCGTCGTATCCAGGCGACGGACCTCGCCGGTATGGCCGTGATCGACCCCGCGCGATATGCCGACCGGCCGGGCCGTAACCAGATTGCCGCTGACCGTCGCAATACGCGCGCCGCCCATGGGTGTGCTGGCCAGGCTGGTCGACAGCAGGGCCTCCAGATCCATCTGCAGGGCGCCGACCGCATGTTTTATCAAGCCGAGCGATACCGCGTCGGTGACGCGCACATCATCCACAAAACAGGTCTCCACGCCGGCAGCGCCGAGCGCGGTATCGATCTGCGGACGCGCGCCGAATACCACGACCAGTCTGACCCCCAAGCTGTGCAGCAACGCGATGTCGTACACCAGGTCGGCAAAGCGGGGCGACGCAGCCGCCTCGCCCGGCAGATAGATGACGAACGTTCGCCCGCGATGAGCGTGAACATAAGGTGCCGAGGCTCGCAGGGAGGCGACGAGAGCGGTGCCGGTCTCATCGGCAGCTATCTCTTCGTTGTGCATAGGGTCGGGATTCATGACGTCATGATAAACAGAAACGCTCGACCAGCCCGCGCATGATTTGCTGCATGGGCGCAATACGCTCTATCGCCAGGTATTCATTGGGCTGGTGCGCATCGGCGATGTCGCCCGGCCCCAGGATTACGCTTTCCATGCCCATGGCATTGTAAAAAGCCCCTTCGGTGCCGAAATCCACCGCGGCTGCGCGGTTGCCTGATAATTGCTCGCAGGCCGTTACGATCGACGACTCGGTATGGGTCTCGAACGCTGGCGTCCCGGCGAACAGGTCGGTAAAAGCCACCGCGCAGTCGCTGCCCTCAAGGGCGCTGTGTACGCGCTGACGGAGCTCCGCGCGCAGGGCATCGATTTCCATGCCGGGCAGGAAACGCAGGTCGATATCCAGACGGCAGCGCGCAGGAATCCGGTTGGCCGCATCGCCGCCGTTGATCGCGCCCAGGTTGAGCGTGGCGTGGCGTAAGGGAAAGCCGTCGGCGGTCTGGCGCTCGACCAACTCATCGCGCAGCGCACGCACGGCGGCCATGGCCCGGTACATGGCCTCGATCGCGTTGGCGCCCAACGCCGGATTGCTGGAATGACCGGAAGCACCGATTGTCTCGATCGTCTCCATGAAGATGCCCTTGTGGCGACGAATCGGCACCAGGTTAGTGGGCTCGCCGATGACGCAGAAGCGCGCGGGTGCCTGCCCGCGTTCCAGCATCGCCCGTGCGCCATCCATGCCGCATTCCTCGTCCGCGCTAATGACCAGCGACAACGGCGCCTGCAGGCGGCGACCGGCGTACTCGCTGGCCACACCCGCAGCGAGCGCCAGAAAGCCTTTCATATCGGTGCTGCCCAGTCCGAATAGTTTGTCGTCGCGCTCGATCAGTTCAAACGGGTCCGAATCCCAGCCTGCGGCGTCATAGGGCACGGTATCGATATGTCCGGCGAATGCCAGACCACACTCAGCAGCCTGCTCGGCATCCCCCAGCCGGGCGATGAGATTGACCTTGTCTTCGCGCCCCGGCAGTGCCTGGATCTCGCAGTCGAAGCCAACGCCGTCCAGCCGCTCGGCCAATGCCTCGACTGCCGGCCGATTGGCGGTATCGAGTGTTGGGTTGTCGCTGCTGATCGTGCACTGCGCAATCAGCTCGGCCATGGTGTCGCGCCAGTCGATGGGTTTCATCGGTCTATGCTCCGGGGCAGCCTTGTCGGTGGTGCTTCATCATACGTTGTGGCCCAGGCCTGCCGCCAAGGGGTGGGTGTGAGTTGGCAGGTGTACAGCCGTGATATAACCGGCTGAGATACAAGGCCGAAGTCGATGCGCGAATTTTTGCGTGTCGATGATCGATACACGCCCTACCGAAAGCAGGAGTCGCATGACAATCCGATACGCCACGCCGATGCTGTTGCTGGCTGCCAGCGCGCTGCTGTTTGCTTCCAGCACCGTGCTTGCCGATAGCGCGAGCGGCGAGCACGGCAACGCCAAACAGGAAATCCTACTGGACCCGGATACCGGCGATGTCACGCAGGTACCGGCGCAGCAGATCAAGACCGGCCCGGACGGCAAGCCAGCCCGCGACGCCGACGGCTATACCAGCTGGCAGACCAAGGATGGCACCCAGATGATTGCCACCGATCCGTCCTCGGCGGTGAAAGAGCAGGTCGTGCGCTGTCCGGATGGCAGCCTGCGCATGGGCCACGCGAGCCGCAGCGATGAGCCAGGCAACGATGAGGCGTCAACGCTCTGTGCCAGGCACTGATTGACGCCAGCACTTTGAAGCCGGTCATCGCAATCAATCAATAACACCACGCAGGCGGCTGGGCTCAGGGAACGGCCGCAAGGGGATATCCGAATGAAGACTGCCGCAATGCTGGCGATCAGCGTGGGACTGGGGTTGTGTGCATACATGGCAGGCGCCCACGCTGCGACCGTACAGTTCATCAATCAGGACGCCTCCGGCGTTGGCCTGAATGATTCAACGGCGGTCGCCCCGGTAGGCGGAAACACCGGTACGACGCTTGGCGCACAGCGTCGGCAAGCCCTGGCATACGCCGCGAGCATCCTGGCCAGCCGGTTGGGCAGCAGCGTACCGGTGCGTATTGCGGCAAGTTTTGCCAATGCCGATAACTCGTTGCCCTGTCAGCGGAACAGCGCCACGCTGGGCACCGCCAGGCCGACTCAGTACTCGGTCAATTTTGCCGGCGCGCCGCGTTCCGACACGCTGTATCCGCTGGCGTTGGCGAATGCTTTGGCCGGGTCACGTATCGCAGATCGCAACGATATCGCGCTGCGTTTCAATCCGCAGCTGGATGCCGGCGGCGATAATTGTCTGCACGGTGATCGCTGGTATTACGGTCTGGACGGCAACGTGCCGGTTGGCCGCATCGATTTCCTGGCCACCGCCGTGCACGAGCTGATCCACGGCTTCGGGTTTGTCTCGACCGTACTGTTGACCAACAGCACCAGCAGCACGGTGGGCCAGTTCCCACATGCCGCAGACGGAGCCCGATATCCGGATATCTTCTCGCGCTTCATCCAGGATCTGTCGATAGCCGGTCAGCCGCTGTTGACCGACCTGACCGACGCCGAGCGCGCCCGAGCGATCGATGATGGACCCTATGTCGTCTGGAGCGACTCGGTGACCAGCAACGCAGCGGCCGGCTTGCTCAGTGACGGCTTCACCCAGGGCCGAGTCCGGCTGTATGCACCGTCGCCGGTGGACATCGGCAGCTCGCTGTCGCACTGGGATACCTCGCTGTCACCCGATCAGATCATGGAGCCACGCGCCAACCCGGATTCCAGCGTGCTCTCCGGGATCGGCATGGCGGCCTGCGTGCTGGAGAACATCGGCTGGCAATTGATCA
Source organism: Salinisphaera sp. (assembly GCA_027858915.1). Classification (GTDB taxonomy): domain Bacteria; phylum Pseudomonadota; class Gammaproteobacteria; order Nevskiales; family Salinisphaeraceae; genus Salinisphaera. The sequence goes on along the minus strand of JAQIBT010000092.1, from coordinate 58,461 downwards.
ACAATACCCGCTGTCCGGATACCGGCAGTGCAACGATTGCAGGCGATCGCGCTGCTGACAAGCCGATCGCTGTGAACGGTGGCAAAAGCGCAAGCAGCAGTGGCGGTGGCTGTACGATCGACCCGGATGCCCTATTCGATCCACTGTGGTTTGTATTGCTGCTGGGCGCTGCGACGACCTGTGTCTGGCGGCGCCGTCGACCGCTGGTTTGAACGGACGTCGCCAGCATGACGCGGCACCGCGCCTGGGCGAACGATCCGGCGTTATGGCTGGCGCTCGCGGCTGCACTGCCGACGATATGGCTGATCGCCGCCGGTACGCCGCTGGTCTGGCTGCCACACTGGCCGGGAAGCCGGGCGGTGCTGATTGGCGTTGTCATGGCGCCGGCGCTGGAGGAACTCGTGTTTCGCGGCGGCCTGCAGGAATGGCTGCTCCGCTGCAGGCATCATCGCCCGGGCACACGTTCCATCATAAGCCTTCCCAATCTGGCGACGTCACTGGTCTTTGCCCTGGCGCATCTGTTGCATCATCCGCCGCTGTGGGCGGCCGGCATCTTCTTGCCGTCGCTGGTTTTCGGTGCGCTTTACGAGCGCCGGCGGCAATTACGCACTCCGATGCTGGTCCATGCTGCCTATAACGCCGCTTATCTGTGCCTCCTCGGCGCGAGTGGATAGGCGCGCTTTGCTACCATAGTGGGCCTGATCAATCGGCTACGCGCCGACACCAGCAAGCAGCCAATATGAGCCAGACCGATATTTTCAGCGTGCTAGCGCACGGCCTGACCGAAGCGGGTTCCGCACAGACGCCGGGAGAAACCCATGGCACGCTCACCGGCATGCTCTGTGTCGATAACGAAGCTTCGGCTGTGGGCGCGGTGACCGACAACCACTCTGACATGCTGGCCGAGGCGCTTGATGCCTTGCGCGAGATGACGCTCGAGGGTCTGTTCGACCCGGACCTGAGCTTTCGCCCCTTGCTGCCCAGCGATGAGGCGCCGCTGGAGGATCGCGTGCGCGCACTGGCGCGCTGGTGCGCGGGCTTTCTCTATGGTCTGAGCTGCGAAGGTCGCTTCGCACCGGCCCAGTTGTCGGCCGAGGTACAGGAAGTCGTTGCCGATCTGACTGAACTGTCCAAGGCCGATCTGACGGCCGAGGACAGCGACAGCGAATCGGCCGAATCGGATTACGCCGAACTGGTGGAATACACACGCGTCGGCGTGCAGATGATATTTCTCGAGCATCAACCCAGGCGCGAAGGCCCGGTCGCAAGAGAGACGCTGCACTGATGGCTCATTCGTTGATGCCCCAACTGCCGATCCCGGACACGTCGCATCTCGACCATCAGGACAGCCAGGACGAAGCCGCGGCTCGCCGGCGTCGACTGGCCGAGCAAATCGGCGGCGATGCGGTTGCGGTCATTGCGGCTACGCCCGAACGCAATCGCAATAACGACGTCGATTATCCGTATCGGCCGAACAGCGATTTCCGCTACCTCACCGGTTTCACCGAACCCCGTGCCATTGCAGTGCTGGTGCCGGGCGCCGGGACCGAGCAGGGCGGCGAGTACATCCTGTTCTGTCGTGAGCGCGATCGCGATGCCGAAACCTGGATTGGCCGCCGTGCCGGCACCGAGGGCGCCACGAGCGTCTATCGTGCTGACAGCGCTTTTCCGATCGATGAGTTCGAAACGCGAATCCTGGATCTGCTGGCCGGTCGCCAGACGCTCTACATGACACAGGGGGCAGACTCGGCGTTCGAGCCGTATCTCACCGAGCGGGTCAACGCGCTGCGGACCCGCGGCAAGCATGCCGCGGCGCCCGATCATATAGTGAATCTCAACAGCGTCCTGCACGAAATGCGGCTGCGCAAGTCGCCGCTGGAACAGGACCTGATGCGCCAGGCGGCCAGGGTATCGGCCGCTGGCCACGTCGCCGCGATGCAGGCAGCCGCGCCGGGTGTCTTTGAGTATCAGCTCGAAGCCACGCTGCACCACTGCTTCGGCCTGCACGGCCTGCATTGGGCTTATCCAACGATTGTCGGCGCCGGCGAGAACGGCTGCATCCTGCATTATGTGGAAAACGCCTCGCCGCTGGCCGCCGGCGACCTGGTGCTGATCGACTCGGGGGCAGAATATCGCGGCTATGCTGGTGATATCACGCGGACTTTTCCTGCCAACGGCTGTTTCAGCGATTGCCAGCGTGAGGTCTACGATATCGTGCTGGCGGCCAACGAAGCTGCGATTGCCGCCTGCAAGCCGGGCGTGCCGGCCAATACACCGCACGAAACCGCATTGGGCGTGCTGGTCGATGGCCTGATTGAACGTGGCTTGCTCGCAGGCCCGCGCGAGCAGGCGATCGCAGACGAGACCTATCGCGAATTTTTCATGCACGGCACCAGCCACTGGCTGGGTATGGACGTCCATGACGTCGGCCGCTACAAGATCGACGGCGAATGGCGCATGCTGGAGTCCGGCATGACCCTGACCATCGAGCCAGGCCTTTATATCCGGCCTAATACCGAGCACGCGTCGGCCGACTACTGGGGTATCGGCGTGCGCATCGAGGATGATGTGATCATTACCGACGACGGCTGCGAAGTCATGACCTCCGACGTTCCCAAACAGGCCGAGCGAATCGAAGCCTTGATGCAGCAAGGCCAGGCGCGGTGAGCAGCGCTAACCCGATCAAATACGATATCGCCGTGGTTGGTGGCGGCCTGGCCGGGGCCAGTCTGGCCTGTGCCCTGGCCAACACCGGATTGCAGATTGCGCTGATCGAAGCCCAGGCCTTCGACGCGCCGGCCGACGACAACATGCGTGCGCGTACTACGGCACTGGCCTGGGGGACGCGCGCCATGTTCGATGAGTTGGGCCTGTGGGGCGAGATGGCCGAGTCCGCCGCGCCAATCAAGCGCCTGCATGTCTCCCAACGGGGCCATTTTGGTCGCGTGCAGGTTGCGGCCGAGGAATACGGCCTGCCGGCGCTGGGCTATGTCGTGCCTAATCTGGTGATGATCGAGGCCTTGCGGAACCGACTCGCCGGCCTGGACTCGGTCGACGTGATAGCGCCCGCGCGTTTTCAGATGCTGCGTTACATGGACTATGATCGCATCGAGTTGTCGCTCACAGACGAAGACGACCAACCCTCGACCGTGAGCACCCGGCTGTTAATTGGCGCCGACGGCGCCCGATCCAGCGTCCGCGAGGCGCTCGGTATTGGGGCACAGATTGACGATTATCATCAGTCGGCCGTGATTACGATCATCGAGCCCGAACGCGCGCACGACGGCTGTGCCTATGAGCGTTTCAACGCCGACGGCCCGGTGGCCTTGTTGCCGCGTACCGCCGACAGCTGTGCCTGTGTCTGGACCGTTCCGACCGACATGGCGCGTGATCTGTGTGCGACTGACGACACGGATTTCATAACGCGTCTGCAGAATGTATTCGGCGAACGACTGGGGCGGCTATCGCTGGCCGGGCCGCGCGGATCCTATCCGCTGGCGCGCGTGCTCTGTGACAAGGCGGCGAGCACGCGGGCGGCGCTGATCGGCAATGCCGGGCATTCGCTGCATCCCGCGGCTGCCCAGGGGTTCAATCTGGCAATCCGCGATGCGTTGGGCCTGGCCGCTACGCTACGTGAACATCAGGCGCTCAAAGGCCATGGCTTCGATCCGGGCGACGCCGACATGCTCGCCGGCTGGGCCGAAGGCCGTCGCCCCGATCAGCATCGGGTCGCCAACTTCACCGATGCGATCGTGCGTGTGTTCTCCAATCGCGTGCCCGGCCTGGGCCATGTCCGCTCGATGGGCTTGTTCGGTCTGTCGCTGGCGCCCGGTATCCGGCATGACATGGCACGGCGCAGCATGGGCCTGGCGCTGGTCGAAGATGCCAGCTCGACCGCGAGCATGAAGAAGCCCTGAGTCTCTGGGGTCGTGTTTACGCGGTCTGCTGCATGTGCTCGCTGAGTGAATACGAGAAAAATAATGGATAGAACAAAAGAAACGCTGGCTTGGCTGCGTACTGTCTTTGCGTTAGCCGCTGTGCTCGATGCGTCCCTAATCGCTTGGATTTTCCAGCACTCTGGTACGGCCACAACTACGGCCGTTGTCGCGGTTGTTCTTGTTGCGCTTGTGCTGTCTGCAGGGCTAGTCTGGATTACAATCGCGGCAACGCGGCAGCTACGTCGTTTAGGAGATACATCATGATATGGGCCATTGTTACAGCTAGCGCGCTGGTCGGAGCACTTGGTTTTACCGTTTACATGCTGGATCGCGAGAGTCGGCGATAATCGCCGCGGTAAATTTCCCACGAGTGTTCAATCGAGGAACCTTTTTCGCATGACTCAGCACGTGCAGTTCGATGTCGCCGTAGTCGGCGGCGGCATGGTGGGCGCGGTGCTGGCGGTCGCACTCTCGCAGGCAAAGTTCTCCGTAGCGCTGATCGAAGCCCAGCAGCCCGACAGTTTCGACCCGCAAGGCGAGTTCGATCTGCGCCAGTCCGCGATCGCACCCGGACCGCGCCGCGTGTTGTCGAATCTCGGCATCTGGGATACGGTCGCGGCCCAGCGGATCTGTCCGTTTACCGGCATGAAAGTCTGGGATGCCGGCCAGACCGACGAACTCTTTCTCGAGCATACCGCGATCGGTCTGCCCGAACTCGGGCATATCGTCGAGAACGGCCTGATCGTGGATGCGGCCTGGCAGCAGCTGGCCAACGTTGATGTCTACTGCCCGGCGCTGCTCGCGAGTCTGTCGATCAAGCCCGACTTCGCACGTCTGACGCTCGATGATGAAAGCGAAATCACCGCGCGACTGGTGGTAGGCGCCGAAGGTGCAAATTCGGCGGTTCGGCAGGCGGTTGGCATTCCGACCACGGGCTGGGGCTATGGCCAGCGCTGCACGGTCGGTGCGGTGACCACCGAACGCCATCATCGGCATATTGCCTGGCAGCGGTTCACTGAAACTGGCCCGGTCGCTTTCCTGCCACTGGCCGACGGCCGTTGCTCGCTGGCCTGGCATGCAGACGATGCACTCGCCGCTGAGCTAAAGGAGCTGGAGCACGATGCATTCTGCGAGCGCCTCACCGAAGCCAGCGCTGGCGTGCTGGGGCGCGTACAGAAGATGGACAGGCGCGCGGCTTTTCCGCTCAAGCTGATGCATGCCCAGCGCTACTGCGATGCTCGGGTCGCACTGGCTGGCGATGCTGCCCACGTGCTGCACCCGATGGCCGGACAGGGCGTGAATCTGGGCTTGCTCGACGTCGCCGAACTGGTTTGCGCGCTGGAAGCCGGACGCGCGGCCGGCGCCGATGCCGGCGAACTCGTGTATCTGCGCCGCTATCAGCGCGCGCGCATGGCCGAGAACCTGATGATGCTGGGCGCGACCGACGGCCTGAAGCGCTTGTTCGGCAGTCGCAATCCGCTGCTGCGTCATCTGCGCGGGCTGGCAGTGGACAGCGCGTCACGGCTGTCACCGATCCGCCAGATCATGATTCATCACGCGGTTGGCCTGTCGACTGATGGAGCACCATTGCTGCGTTAGCGCCGTTCCGGCAGCCCTCTACGATGCGGATCCGCCTGCTTGGGGCGTTTTACCGATAATCTGCTCTTGGATTGCGTTGAAGGCCCCGGTATAGTCTGCTCGCGATCGCACAGCGTGTGGGAGAGCGCGGGTTCGGCCCGCCGCCGAAGGCGCACACCGCCCGGAAACGCTCAGGCCAAAGGACCACACGTCGACCGGCAACGTCAGCCGGTCAGGATCGACTCTGGAGAGCAGCTGCGCCTGGCGTGGCTCACCGAAGGGGCAAATCTCTCAGGTGCCAGGACAGAGGGGCGACAGACGGCAGTTCAATGGCTGCTGTAATCTGACCTCATTGTTCTCTGCAAATCGGGTTGATCGCATGGCCAAGCAAACGCCGATCTATGACCACCACGTAGCCTCGGGCGCCAAGCTGGTGAATTTCGCCGGCTGGGATATGCCGATCAACTACGGCTCGCAGATCGAGGAGCACAAGGTCGTGCGCGAAGCGGCTGGCATGTTCGATGTGTCGCATATGCGGCCGGTGGATATCGAAGGCGCCAACGCGCGCGACTTTTTGCGCCGCGTTCTGGCCAACGATGTGGCCAAGATCGACGAGCCAGGCCGCGCGCTGTATTCCTGCATGCTCAACGCCCGCGGCGGCGTGGTCGACGATCTGATCGTCTATCATCTGGCCGAAAACTGGTATCGCGTGGTGGTGAATGCGGCCACGACCGAGAAAGACATGGCGTGGCTCAAGAGCCAGGCCGAGGATTTCGGCGTCGAGGTCACGGCCCGCGAGGATCTGGCGATCATTGCCGTGCAGGGTCCCAATGCACGCGAACTGGCAGCCGGCGTGCTTGGCGAATCGTTGGCCGAGGCCGCCATGGCGTTGTCCCGCTTCCGGGCGGCAGCCGAAGGCGACTGGTCAGTTGGCCGCACCGGTTATACCGGTGAAGACGGGTTCGAGATCGTGCTGCCGGCCGCGTCGGCTGCAGAATGCTGGAAAGCGCTGCTTGAGGCAGGTGTGCAGCCAGTGGGTCTGGGCGCGCGGGATACGCTGCGTCTGGAGGCAGGCCTGAATCTCTACGGCCACGACATGAACGAAGACACCACGCCGGGCGAATCCAACCTGGGCTGGACCGTGGCGATGAACGATGAAGACCGGCATTTCGTCGGTCGCGAAGCCCTGCTGATGGCACAGGAATCCGGGCATTCCCGGCGATTGGTCGGGCTGGTACTCGACGGGCGCGGCGTGATCCGCGATGGGGCGCCCGTGCGCGAGCGCCCGGGCGACGAGGGCGAGGACGGTGGCCGCGAAGTCGATCCGGATGAGGCCGAGGGACAGGTCACCAGCGGCAGCTTTGCGCCGACTCTGTCGCGTTCGATCGCGTTGGCGCGGGTGCCCGCCGACTGGGCCGAGCAAGACGCGTTGGAAGTGTGGATCCGTGATCGCTGGCACGCCGCGCGCGTGGTCAAGCCGCCATTCGTTCGCGAGGGCAAGATCCGCATCAGCCTATAAAACCGCAGACATGTCGCGCCGAACGCCGGCCGAATCAATACAACAAACCCAGTCAAGACACAGGCCACTAGAGAGAGATTGACCGATGAGCGATATTCCCAAGGAGTTGTCTTACGCCAAGACCCACGAATGGGTCGGCAACGACGGAGACGGCACGATTACGGTGGGCATCAGCGAGTATGCGCAGTCGTCGCTGGGCGATCTGGTCTTTGTGGAATTGCCGGCCATGGGCGACAAGTTCAGCGCCGGTGATGTCGTTGCGGTGGTGGAGTCGGTCAAGGCAGCCTCGGACATCTATGCGCCGGTAGACGGCGAGATCGTCGAGATCAACGAGGCACTGAGCGATTCGCCCGAGCGCGTCAACGAAGATCCGTTCGGAGAAGGCTGGCTGTTCAAGATGACGGTCAACGAGCCCGAGCACCTGGAAAACCTGCTCGACGCCGACGCCTATCAGGCGGTGGTCGAAGAAGAGCAGGACTGACTCTCGTCGAGGCCGGGTTCAAGGCCATATTCACGGCCCTACCCATGGCTCGGCCTGGCGCCTGATCCAATACTCGCCCAAACGCGTAAGATACTGCATGCCGTTCATTCCTCATACCCAGACCGACATCGAAGCCATGCTGGCCGCGATTGGCGCCGACAGCATCGATTCGCTGTTCGACGAGATCGATCCGAGCCTGCGCGACGTCGATATTTCCGCGCTGCCTGATCGCACCAGCGAACAGGCAGTCACGCGCCTGATGCATGAGCGCGCCGCTCAGGATAGCGGTGGCCTGTGCTTCATCGGCGCCGGTGCCTACGAGCATCATATTCCGGCGGCGGTGTGGGAAATCACCACTCGCGGAGAGTTCTACAGCGCCTATACGCCGTATCAGCCAGAAGCCAGCCAGGGCACGCTGCAGGTGGTCTATGAATATCAGACCATGATGTGTGGCCTGACCGGCATGGATGTTTCCAACGCCTCGCTCTACGACGGCGCGTCGGCGCTGGCCGAGGGCGTGCTGATGGCGGTGCGCGCCAATCGGCAGTCCAAGGCGGCGCGTATCCTCATGCCGACCAGCGTGCATCCCTACTATCGGCAAGTGGCGCGCAATATCTGTGCGAATCAGAAAATCGTGTTCGAAACGATCGATTTTGATCGGTCGACCGGCACCGTGGACCGCGATGCACTGGCGCGCTGGGCGGGCGAAGACGTCACCGCGCTCGTCATCCCTCAGCCCAATTTCTTTGGCCAGATCGAAGATGTTGATCGGCTCACCGATTGGGCGCACGACAACGGCGCGCTGGCAATCGGTGTAGTCAATCCGTTGGCACTGGCGTTGCTGAGCCCGCCCGGCGAATGGGGCAGCGACGAAAGCAGTGAAGGCGCGGATATCGTGGTCGGCGAAGGACAGCCGCTCGGCGCACCGATGGCCGGCGGCGGGCCGTATTTCGGCATTCTATGCTGCCGCAAGAAACACGTCCGGCAGATGCCGGGGCGCGTAGTAGGCCGGACGCACGATCTCGATGGCGAAACCGGCTATGTATTGACGTTGCAGCCGCGCGAACAACACATCCGTCGTTCCAAGGCGACCTCGAATATCTGTACCAACCAAGGCCTGCTGGTAACCGCAGCCACCATCCATATGAGCCTGCTGGGCCCGCAGGGGCTGGAGAACGTGGCAGCGACCTGTGCGGCGACAACTCGCGACCTGGTGGCGCGACTGACCGATATAGACGGCGTCGAGGCCGTATTCAGCGGCGCCTGCTTCCACGAATGCGTACTGCGACTGCCGGCCGATGCCAAAACCGTACTGGCGGCGCTGGCAGAACGCGGCATCTTCGGTGGCCTGGCTCTGGCCGAGTTCTATCCCGAGATAGGCAACGCGATCGTCGTCTGTGCCACCGAAACCAAGACCGACGCCGATCTGGCGGCCTATGCCCAGACGCTGGCCGATGTGCTATCAGGCCTGGCGCAAGACGATTCCATGACCCTTACCAGTGCTAAAGCCAAGGAAACCGCATGAGCCAGCAGATCACCCGCCGTGGCGAGCCCTTGTCGGTCGCAGGCCAGCTGGTCGGCCCGGGCGACCGCCTGCCGGCGTTCCGCCTGACCAATGACGGGCTCGAGGACATGGGGCTGGCCGAATTTGCCGGTCGGGCCAAGGTCTTCAATATTTTCCCCAGCCTGGATACGCCGACCTGTGCCTTGTCGGTAGGCCAGTTCAACCGGCATATCGAGTCGTTTCCAAACGCCGTGCTGCTTCAGGTATCGGCCGATCTGCCGTTTGCCCAGAAGCGTTTCTGCTCGGCTGAAGGGCTGACCAACGGCGTCACGCTCTCGATGATGCGCGACAAGTCGTTTGCGGAAGACTACGGCGTATTGATCGAGAGCGGCTCGATGGCTGGTTTGTGTGCGCGCGCCGTGATCGTCGCCGACGCCGACGACCAGGTGGTCTACAGCCAGCTTGTCGCCGATATCGCCGAAGAACCCGACTACCAAGCCGCGCTGAACGCGCTTGAATCGCTCTGAACACCGACGGACAGACGATACAGACGGTTTTATCCGCAGATCAACGCCGATTGACACAGATTTTGAAAGCCATTGAAACATGACATCTGAGACGATGAGTTCGAGATTTAAGACTTTGTTTTGCTGTTTTTTTCTTACTCTTTTGAATCTGCGGAAATCGGCACAAATCTACGGATGAATGTCTTCTGCCTTTCAGTCTTATTTGCGTCCATTGGCGGAAAAAATCGCCGAATGGAACGCCCAAAACAAATCTGCACGATGCGTGACTCTCATGTCTGAACCTCTGATCTTCGAACACAGCCGTGCCGGTCGTCGTGCGGTTGCCCAGGCGCCGAGCGCGGCGCCGACAATAGACGATATTCCGGCCAAGCTGCGTCGCAAGACGTTGCCCGGCCTGCCAGAAGTCTCCGAGCTCGATGTCGTGCGTCACTACACGCGCCTCTCGCAGCGTAATTTCTCGATCGATACGCATTTCTATCCGCTGGGCTCGTGCACCATGAAGCACAACCCGCGGGCCTGTAATACGCTGGCCTCGCTGCCGGGTTTCCTGAACCGGCATCCGCTGGCGCCAGCCAGCCACGGCCAGGGGTTTCTGGCCTGTCTGTTCGAATTGCAGGAAATGCTCAGGACGGTCACTGGAATGGCGGCGGTATCGCTGACGCCGATGGCCGGCGCGCAGGGTGAATTCACCGGCGTGGCAATGATCAAGGCGTATCACGAATCGCGCGGCGACACCGAGCGCAACGAGATCCTGGTGCCGGATGCCGCCCACGGCACCAACCCGGCGACCGCCGTGATGTGTGGCTGCAAGGTCGTGGAGATTCCGACCGACAAGGATGGCGACGTCGATATTGCCGTGCTGCGCGAAAAGCTCGGCCCGAAGACCGCCGGGATCATGCTCACCAATCCGTCGACGCTCGGCGTGTTTGAGCAGGATATTCTCGAGATTGCCCAGCTGGTGCATGAAGCTGGCGGATTGCTGTATTACGATGGCGCCAACCTGAACGCGATTCTCGGCAAGGTGCGTCCCGGTGATATGGGCTTCGATGTCATCCATATGAATCTGCACAAGACGTTCTCGACGCCGCATGGCGGCGGCGGGCCCGGCTCCGGAGCGGTCGGCGTGAGCAAGCGCCTGCGTGATTTCATGCCCATCCCAGTGGTCGGGCGCGAAGGCCAGGGCGACGCCGAGAGTGGGGCTGTGACCTATCGCTGGCTCACCGAGGCCGATGTGCCGCATACCATTGGCCGACTGTCGGCCTTTATGGGCAACGCCGGCGTATTGCTGCGTGCATACATCTACGCGCGACTCCTGGGCCGCGATGGCATGACACGAGTAGCCGAGTTTGCCACCTTGAACTCGAACTATCTGATGGCGCGTCTCAAGGGTGCTGGCTTTGACGTCGCGTTTGCCGATCGCCGAGCCAGCCACGAGTTCATCGTCACGCTCAAGCGCCAGAAACAGGAGCTGGACGTCAGTGCGACCGATTTTGCCAAGCGTCTGCTCGACTACGGCTATCACGCCCCCACCATCTATTTCCCGTTGCTGGTGCCCGAGTGTTTCCTCATCGAGCCGACCGAAAGCGAGTCGCGCGAGACGCTCGACGGCTTTGTCGAGGCAATGATCGCGATCTGGAATGAAGCAAAACAGGATCCGGCGATTCTCAAACAGGCACCCGTCAACCTGCCGGTGCGTCGGCTGGACGAGGTAGCGGCTGCCAAGTCGCTGGATCTGTGCTATCGCCCGGATGATCAGTCCAGCCGCTCGGCGGCGTAGCGCGCCGGTTTGCGGTAGGCTTGGGCGCTCTTGCAATTGCCGGCTCTCCTCAGCGGGGCGCGCAAGCGTTCGGATCGGCCTTGATGGGCGATGCCGGTAAGTGGCCTGTATTTGATTTGCCTCGGGTGCTACGGCGCCCGATTTTCATAGTTTTCAAGGACGTTATATGTCTGCGTTGATCTGTGGCTCTTTTGCCTTCGACACCATCATGGTCTATTCGGGCCAGTTCAAGAACGAGATCCTGCCCAACCAGGTCCACATGCTGAATGTGTCGTTCCTGGTGCCCGAACTACGTCGTGAATTCGGCGGCTGTGCTGGCAACATTGCCTACTCCCTGGCGTTGCTCGGTGGCGAAGGCCAGGCGATGGGCACGGTGGGCAAGGATTTCGACGACTACGCCGACTGGATGGACGAGCACGGCATCAGCCGCGAGTACATCAAGGTGATCGATGATGCCTATACCGCGCAGGCTTATATCACCACCGATCTGGATGACAATCAGATTACGGCTTTTCATCCCGGCGCGATGGCCCAGGCGCATGTCCAGAAGGTGCCGACCGATGCAGGCATCACGCTCGGTCTCGTCTCGCCCGACGGCAAGGAGGGCATGGTCGAGCACGCACAGCAGTTCGCCGAGGCCAGCATCGACTTCATCTTCGACCCGGGCCAGGGACTGCCGATGTTCAACGGTTCCGAGCTGCGCGCGATCATCGATCAGGCCTGCTATCTGACCGTCAACGACTACGAGTCGCAGTTGGTTCGTGAGCGCACGGGCCTGTCGGAGAAAGAGATTGCCGGCAAGCTCAAGGCCTTGATTGTCACCAAGGGCGCCAAGGGTTCGGTGATCCATGCCGACAGCAAGACTTACGAGATCCCGGTGTGCAGCCCGGCGGCGCTGGCTGATCCCACTGGCTGCGGCGATGCGTTTCGTGCCGGGTTGATCTATGGCCTGCAGAACGGTCTGGACTGGGAAACCATCGGTCGCGTGGCATCGTTGATGGGCACCATCAAGATCGAGCGTCCGGGTACTCAGAACCATCGCTTCACCATGGACGAGTTCAAGGGCCGATATCGAAGCGAATTCGGCCACGATCTGGTTTGATCGAGCCGACGACGCCTAGCGCTCGTGATTGTCATGCCTGACACCCTGGTGACCGCGCGTCTGCACATGCGCGCGCCGAATCCGGCCGACGTATTGGCGATTTTTGCCTATGCGGGCGATCCGGACGTTACTCGATTCATGGAATGGCCGACGCACGTTGATCAGGCTGATACCGAGGAATTCGTCGAGGCAGTGGCAGAGGGATGGGATGACGGCGACGATTACTGCTATGTACTGGCGCGCCGCGACACCGAGGAGTTGGTCGGCGCGGCGTCGGTGCAGTTTGACGAGCACGGTGCGTCGCTGGGATATATCGTGGCCGCCGCACACTGGGGCCAGGGGCTGGCTACTGAAGCGGCCCAGGCGCTGCGCGATGAGGCCTGGCAGATTGATGATCTCTATCGCTTCTGGGCTACCGTCGACGTCGACAACCTGGCTTCGGTACGCGTCCTCGAAAAGATCGGTATGTGCCGCGAAGCGCGATTGGCGCGCTGGTCGCCGCGGCCGAATCTCGGCGGTGGCGTGCCGCGTGATGTCGAAGTTTATGCGCTAACGCGCTAGGGCGTGTTCGGGCCATCCGGGCCAAACCAGATACTCTCACTGCCGGTCGATCAATGGCCGCCTGCCGTAGGAAACGGCAGCCGGCCCTAACTGCTAAAATTCTCGCCCATGTTTGTACGCCCCGATTTCGACCCGATCGCGTTTTCGATCGGACCGCTTGCCGTGCACTGGTACGGTCTGATGTACCTGCTGTCTTTCCTTGTCGGCTGGGGAATGGCGACGGTGCGTATCCGTCAGCCGTTTATCCACTGGACTCGCGACGAGGTCGGCGATTTCCTGTTTTATGTCGTGCTCGGCGTGGTGCTGGGCGGGCGGCTGGGCTATGTCGTGCTCTACCAGCCGGATCTGTTTTTTCACCACCCGTGGGAGATCGCCTATATCTGGCAGGGGGGAATGTCGTTTCACGGCGGGATGATCGGTGTTTTCATCGCGTCCTGGCTATTTGGTCGCAAGACCGGCCACAGCTTCTTCGAGATCACCGATTTCGTGGCGCCCATCGTCCCGATCGGGCTGTTCTTCGGGCGTATTGCCAATTTCATCAACGGCGAGTTGATCGGCCGGGTCACCGACGTGCCGTGGGCCATGATCTATCCGCACGTCGACATGCAGCCGCGCCATCCTTCCGAGTTGTATGAAGCATCGCTGGAAGGCCTGGCGCTGTTTGCGATTCTCTGGTTCTACTCGGCCAAGCCGCGCCCGCGGATGGCGGTGTCTGGGCTGTTTCTGATCGGCTACGGCTGTTTCCGGTTCTTCTGCGAGTTCTTCCGCCAGCCCGATGCGTTTGCTGGCTTTGTAGCCTTCGGGTGGATGACACTCGGCCAGGTCTATTCGGCACCCATGGTCGTAGTCGGAATCGCTTTGATGATCTGGGCCTATAGGCGCCGAGACCGCGTTGCCCAGGCAAGCAGCCGATGAATACAGTTGCGCCCATCGAACAGCCGTATCTGGATCTGATGCGCGAAGTGCGCGACTTTGGGGTGACCAAGAGCGATCGCACAGGAACCGGCACACGATCGGTGTTTGGCCGCCAGATGCGTTTTGATCTGGCCCGTGGTTTTCCGGCCGTCACCACCAAGAGGCTGTTTCTGCGCTCGGTGATCCACGAACTACTGTGGTTCATCGCCGGTGATACGAATATCGCTTATCTCAAGACCAACAAAGTCTCGATCTGGGACGAGTGGGCCGACGACAACGGTGATCTGGGCCCGGTTTATGGTTATCAATGGCGCAGCTGGCCTGCGCCCAACGGCCAGAGTATTGATCAGCTCGCGCGCGTGATTGATTCCATCAAACACCATCCGAACTCGCGACGTCACCTGGTCACGGCCTGGAATCCGGCCCAGATAGACGACATGGCGTTGCCGCCTTGCCATGCGCTATTCCAGTTCTACGTGGCCGAGGGCAGGTTGTCGTGCCAGCTGTATCAGCGCAGCGCGGATATCTTTCTCGGCGTGCCGTTCAATATAGCCTCTTATGCACTGCTGACGCATATGATTGCCCAGGTCTGCGAGCTGCAGGTCGGTGAGTTCGTGCATACGCTCGGCGATGCCCATCTGTATCTGAATCATCTCGAGCAGGTGGATACCCAGCTGGCACGCGAACCCCAGCGAGCACCCCAGCTTTGGCTGAACCCCGCGGTCGATGATGTCTTCGCATTTACTTTCGACGATATCGAACTGCGCGATTATGTCTGCCATCCGGCTATACGGGCGCCGATTGCCGTGTAATCGTTCTTGCCGTGAAGCGGACGGCTCGCGGCGGGATTGACTGATTGCGGTGCGCGCGCCTCAGAAAGCATCAATCATGACCCACAGCGGAGAGCACGCATCAACACACCAGGCCTCACCCTGATCGTCGCCATGGATCGCAATCGCGTGATCGGTGCCGATGGCGGCATGCCATGGCATATTCCGGGCGATCTGCGTTGGTTCAAACAGCAGACGCTGAACAAGCCGATCCTCATGGGGCGACGCACGTTCGAATCGATTGGCCGGCCGCTGCCCAGGCGTCGCAATCTGGTGCTTAGCCGGCATCCAGACAAGCTCGGGTCTGCCGACGTCGAAGCAGTGAGCTCGCTGGACGAGGCCATACAGCGCGTGGCGGATGCGTCGGAGCTGATGATCATTGGCGGCGCCCAGATCTATCAGCTGGCGCTGCCACGGGCCTCGCGACTGATTGTTACCCGAATCGACAGCAACTACGCGGGCGACACGTTTTTCCCTGAGGTCGACTGGCCGGCCTGGTTGCTGGTCGACGAGATCAGGCAGACCGGTGACGATCAGATGCCGGCTCATCGGTTCATGACCTGGCAGCGCAAAGCCGGTTAGACTCAAGGCCAATCAGAACGACCAGGCCGACCAGGCCAGAGGAGATCCATGACCGACATCAAGGCTGATTTCGAACAGGCGCAGAAAGATGCAAAGACGCTGTCTTCGCGGCCCGCCAATAACGACCTGCTGGCGTTGTACGCTCATTACAAGCAGGCAACCCGGGGCGACATCGAAGGCAAGCGCCCCGGCATGACCGACTTCAAGGGCCGTGCGAAGTACGACGCCTGGGCCAGGCTCAAGGGATTGGACAGCGAGACGGCCATGGATGGCTATGTGACCAAGGTGCAGTCGCTGCTGGCGGCCGATCGCTGATCGCTGCATCTGGACCGTGTCGGCCCGGCGTATTCTGCATGCTATGCCGACGAGCCCGCATCCATCGCACAACTCCCATGCTCCAGCCGTCGAATGGCTGGTGTTCGACCTTGGCGGCGTGTTGGTCGAGGTCGCGCCGGGCGCAGAAATCATTGCCGAACTGGCCCGACGCACGGCGACCGACCCGGCTGTTCTCGCCGACCTTCTGCGCGAGCGTTTCGTGGAGAAGCCGTTTTCGGCGGCCGAACGGTTCCAGCTCGGCGAGCTGAATCTGAATCGCTTCGCTGACGAGCTCAATCGAACGCTGCGTAAACCGATTAGCACGACGATCCTTGAACAGGCGATCGAGGAAATCCTGCGGGGTGAAAAAGCCGATATGGTTGCCTTGCTGGCAGAACTCGCCGCTGACTGGCGGATCGCCTGCTACAGCAACACCAACCCGGTGCATTGGGCGTATATGCGCCGTCACTACGGTTTTTTCGAGTATATCGAATACGCGTATGCCTCTCAGGAAATCGGCTACGCGAAGCCCGACCGGCGGGGTTACGACGCAGTGGCCGCTGGGCTGAGCAGTGTCCCGGAGCATTGCCTGCTCATCGACGATCGTCAGATCAATATCGACGGCGCTATCGAGGCCGGCTGGCAGGCTCTGCTGTTTACCGATGCCCACACCCTGGCCGCAGATCTTGCAGCGCGCGGTGTTTGCCGGCGGTGCGGACAATGAGCTGCGCGAAAGCGCAGATGGTGATGCCTACCGCAGAACAGGTCGAACGGCTGACAGCCTTTCTGACGACATATAAACGGATTTTCGTACTAACCGGTGCCGGCATCAGCACTGGCTCCGGCATTCCTGATTATCGGGATCGCGACGGTGGCTGGAAAGGGGCGGCGCCAATCCAGCACCAGGCCTTCGTAAATCAGCTGTCCAAACGGCGTCGTTACTGGGCGCGCAGCATGGCAGGTTGGCCACCGGTGGCACGCGCCACGCCCAACCCCGGCCATCATGCAGTCGCACGGCTGGGGGCTCGGGGCGGTCTGTCGATGCTGGTGACCCAGAACGTCGACGGACTGCACCAGAGCGCGGGTAGCCGCGGCGTTGTGGATCTGCATGGTCGGCTGGATCGCGTGGTCTGTCTGCAATGTGACAATCGCCTGTCGCGGCATCGTGTGCAGGATATGCTGATCGATATGAATGCGGGCTGGTTGCACGATGCAGATGCCATGCGACCAGATGGGGACATCGAGCTGGGCGATGTCGATTATGAGGCATTCAACGTGCCCGATTGCCCCTTATGCGGTGGCATTCTCAAACCGGATGTCGTGTTTTTCGGCGGTGCGGTCCCGGGCACGCGCGTGGCACGAGGCTGGTCAGGGCTGGCTGGCTCCGACGCGGTGCTGGTCGCCGGTTCGTCGTTGATGGTCTGGTCGGGTTTCCGTTTTGTCCGCGAGGCGGCGCGTCAGGGGCTGCCGATCTTATCGGTCAATCGCGGTCGTACGCGTGCCGACGAGCTGATTAACGAGAAGATTGATGCCGACTGCGGCGCTTCGCTCGATGCCGCGATAGATTGAGTCTTCCGATCTGCCTGTCGGAGGTCGAACCTGGTTTGCCCGCTACGGAATGCCAAAGCCCAACAGGCGCTTGATCAATCTTGAGTTCGTGAGCCTCCGCGACTGCTGAGCAGCTATTGACTATCGGGCATGTTGGTTGACTTGGGTATCAAGACCGGCGCGGCTGTGGCGCATCGTTACCGGGGATGGCATGAGTCAATACAGATTCGGTATCTATATTGGCGGCCTGAGGTTCGGAGCGGTTGTTGCCGGCCAGCCACGGTGAAATATCCGCCGTCCGCGGCACCGCTCTGTCCCGGCTGGTCGAAAGCAGATGCGCGGGCCATCGGCCGCAGACGACAAGTGCCTCTTCGCGAACTGCACGACCGACGTCGGGCCGGCTACGTCGGCTTAGTGTGCTACCGTGGAATTACAAATCGTTCCCAATGGAGCAAAAATGGCAGAGAAAAACCCGGATAAAGGCTATATAGCCTTGCTAGGTTGGTCGATCGGCGCGATCGAGGCCGCAGAAAACTTTGATCGTCGCTTTGTGGTGGTCGCTCCGGAGTGGGCCGAGGACTACTGCAAGGAACACGACATTCCTTATATCCCGTGGAACTTCGAGCGTCTGAATGACCGCTCGCTGGAGATCGCGGAACGACTACGGGACGAGGGCGTGGATGCTGCCGTGCCGTTGTTCGAGGAGGTGGTCGAGTGGGCCGGTGCGATCAACGCCGTGATCATGAAGAACCCGCGGCTGCACGGCCAGGCGGTGCTGTTCCGCGACAAGGCGTTGATGAAACGCCGCGCACAGCTGGGCGGGATTCGTGTCGGCATCTTCGAGGAAGCCCACGAAAAAGACGATGTTGTACGCTTCTTCAAGCGAGTCAATCAGACCCTGCTCAAGCTGGACGGCGACCCCGAGGATCCGATCCATCTGAAGGCGTTCGACAAGGCGGGTTGCCTGGGTCATCGCATGATCAAGTCGGCCGACGAGATCGAGCTGATCCCGGATTCCGAATATCCGTTGTTGATGGAAAGCCATCTCGACGGCTGGGAGTTCGCGGTCGAAGCCTGGATCTGGGATGGCAAGATCCAATTCCTGAATATCTCGGAATACGTGACGCTCGGGTATTCGGTATTCGTGCCGGCCACGCCGGAGCTCGAATCCTGGCGTAATCTGATCACCAAGCAGATTGAATTGCTGATCGAGGCGTTCGATATCAGGTTTGGTCAGATTCATCCGGAGTACTTTGTGACCAGCGATGGCACCATGTACTTTGGTGAAGTGGCTTATCGCCCACCGGGCTTCAAGGCGTTCGAGCTGATCGAGCGTGCCTATGGCTTCAATGCCTATCAGGCATCGATCCTCGTATTCGACCCGAAGACGACGGCCGAGGAAGTGGAGGCATTCTTCCCGGAAGAAGTGACCGGGGCCAAGGGCGTGGCTGGTTGTTTCGGCGTGTATCCGCGCAAGCGCGTGGTCAGCAAGCTGGAGATTCCGTCGGAAGTCGAAGATCATCCGTATTTCGATTTCCACGAACTCACGGCGCCAATGCAGGAAACCGTCACCAAGCGCAACGCCTTCGGTACCCACTGGGGCCTGGTGTTCTTCTTCGGTGAGGACGCGCACACAATGCGTGATCTGCTCAAGCATCAGGAAGAGCTCGACTACTACGTCTAGCCTTCCCGGCGCATGAATAAAACCCCGAACCGGTGCTGATCGGTTCGGGGTTTTTTTATGGTTCTTTGCGCGTCTTACCGCAAGGCAGGACTGCTGAGTGATCTATCAGGAACGACAGAACGCTTGTCCGCCGATGAACGCCAGCGCAGCGCAAACAAGACGAAAAGCAGTTTGCTGCGTTTGTATACGGTCCTTGCCTTGCTTGTCGCGCCCATCGCTGTGGCTGCGATTCGCGTCTATTCGGACCAACCGAATTGGACGCCCCAGCCGTTGACGACCAGCTCACGCACCGGCTCGACAAGTTCCGAGGGTACGGCGTCCGGATCACCCAGCTCGCTGGGCTTGTAATGAAAGACGTACAGTCGCGAAAGGAACTGCTCGAACACAAGCGACGACTCGCCTTCCAGCTCGTCTGCATCGTTGGTCGAGGTTACGATGCCCTGGCCCCAGTTCTGGCCTTTTTCGCGGTTTGGATTGAAGAAGTACACGCGCCATCGGCCGTCCGGATCCGGTGCGACGCGCTGTATGGATATCGCGTGCCAGCCCAGGAATACGCCGGTCGTATCGGTCGAGGCGATGCCGCAGGGCTGAGCATAGACCAGGTCCCGGCCGCCGTTGTACAACGGGTGATAAGCGCTGTAGAACAGCCGCGCGAAGCCGTCCAGGTCGTGGATCGCGCCGTTGGCGATATCGATCAACTGCGCGAACCCGCGGCTGACCCACCAACCATGCAACTCCGGGTTGACCCATCGATGGCCGTCGCCGGGGCGGCCGATGGTCAGCCGGCCCATTTCGACATAAAGCCGGTCGATGTGCGGCGTGAGCAAAAGCGAAACCGTATCGAGCTCGGTATGCAGCTCCTTGGCCATACCGGTGGCCAGCTCGCTGGAACACAGGGTTTTTGCCTCGAACTGTACGACCATGTCGTCTTCGCGTGCCGCATAGGCGATCAACTCCAGCAGATAGCCGATATCGTTTTGGGCCCAGAGGCTGATCGCACGTGCCGACTGACAGGTCGGGTTGAACCCCTGGTCCACACCGCGTGGCCGGCCCAATACGGAAAGAGTTCCAGCCAGCAACAAGACGTTGGCCGAAGGCGGGTGTTGCCATTCACTGCCCGCCTGCAGCTCGCTGGCAACCTCGGCATCGATGTCCAGCAGCATGATGCGCCGAAGCCCGGGTAGAACTGGCCTCGAAAACAACGTGCCGGCATTCAACAGACGCGACAGGCCGTAAATCGAGCGCGCGGTCTGCGGGACAATCGCGAACTGGATGATTTCGGCAACCTGCGATGCAAACGCTTCGATGCTGACCTTGCCGACATCGTTGAGCGCCAGCGCCAATGGCAGCAGATCGGGGGCCATATCGACCAGGTGACGCAGCAGGTCGGCGTGTTGAGCTGAAACCAGGCCGGTTTCGTTCATTGACGCGCCGAAGACACCGGCCTCGGCTGCCAGAGATTCATCGTCACACTCGGCGAGTGCGCTGGAGTACGCCTCAGCCGAGTAGGTCTGGGCGAGAACGCTCGGCCCACGAAGCGCGCCGATCCAGTGCCGTGCGACGCGAACGGTGGTGTCTTCCCCGGCGAATTGTTCAAGCCCTTTCTCGGCTGAGCGCAACAGGGATTCGGCTCGCTCAACCATGATCGGTCGCTGCAGCAGAACCCGTTCCACCTCGGCAAGCACCTCGGCGATAATTGCCTGCGTACCGATCCGCGAGAGAATGAAGCCAAAAAGAGACTGCACGCGCTCCAGTGCGCCGCTATCCAGCGCCCGTGCGGTTTCTGTGGCGACCGGGAAGAGCATATCCAGGTTCGCCGCCAGCACCTGCTCCAGGAACCTGCGCGCGTGCTCTGCGTCGATCGCCGCGTGCGTGGCCTTCCGTTGGGAAATCGCCAGCAGACGCAGCTCGCTAAGGCACTCAAGCGTAGCGCTAGGCCCGCGCTGTCGCAGGGTGGAACCGGCCAGAGATGGCTCGAGAATCTGCGGGTAATCCCAGTCGCTTCCAGTGAATACGCCGGCCGGATCAAAACGCGCGGCATGCGTGTAAAGCGCAGCGATGCCGTCTTCGTCCTTAAGCAGCTTCTGAGCTCGTGCCAGCACCTGAGACTGATGTGTAATCTTGGAAAAGCTGGGCGATGACTCGAGGCGCGACAACGCGCGCTCAAAGTCGTCCTTGAAGCGAGAGCGTAGTCCGGCTTCCGCTGGATCTGCCTGAGGCAATTGGTCTCCAAGATTAGGTCGCGAAAATACTGATCCGACCGTATCACAACGCGCGCACGGCAGCGCTCCGTCGGTCTCGACCGACCGCCACCGTAAATATTATTCTTGCGATAAAATAGACAATTGTTTTCGAAGTAATAAGGCGAGCTGCCTCGGCCCCTCTGCGGCGCGACTGTCGGACACGCAGTGGCTCAGGTTTTGGTTGGTTGCATGACAGCCCCTGGCCGGAAAGTCCGCTGCCGGTCAGTCCCACACAGCCTGTCAGCCGACCGTACCGGTTTTCTGCTGTGTTGGCAGGTCCCCTACCGGGCAATCCGCCACCCCGGACGTCGATCGCGTGAGTGCCTCGACCTTCTGGCGCGTTGCCTCTGGGTCGTTGATCCACTCCCGATAAAAGCTGAACGGGCAGGCGGCCAGGCCGGCGTCGCCGTCGCCCGAATCATGAATACCGGTATAGCCGCGGTGCAGCAGCTTGAAAAGATGATTCTGCGACTGGTCATTGGCGCGTGCGTCTCGGATCGCCGACACCGACAGCTGGGCATACTGGATGCCGTTCTCCTCGGTGCCGCATTCGCCGAGCGTGCGGCCGTCGAAACCGACGATAGCGGAGTGGCCGAAATAAGAATAAACACCGTCGAAGCCGGCAGCGTTCGCTACCGCCACGTACGAGTTGTTGGCCCAGGCCATGCACTTGGACATCATGATCTGCTGTTCCTTGGCCGGGTACATATAGCCTTGGCAGCGAATGATCAGTTCGGCCCCCTTCATCGCGCAGTCGCGCCAGATCTCGGGATAATTGCCGTCGTCGCAGATGATGAGGCTGATCTTGAGGCCTTTGGGCCCGTCGCAGACATACGTGTCATCGCCCGGGTACCAGCCCTCGATCGGACACCAGGGAATGCATTTGCGGTATTTCTGGACGATTTCGCCGGTGTTGTTGATGAGAATGAGCGTGTTGTAAGGCGATTTGTTTGGATGATCCTCGTGCCGCTCGCCGGTGATCGAGAACACGCCCCAGGTGTCTGCTGCGCGGCAGGCGGCCGAGAAGATCTCGGTTTCGTCGCCCGGGATCGGCGCGGCGGTGGCCATCATCTCGTCGCGGTCGTACATGATTCCCTGAGTTGAGTACTCGGGGAAGATGACCAGGTCCATCCCGGGCAGGCCGGTCTTCATGCCCTTGATCATCTCGGCAATGTGGCGTGCGTTGTCGGCGACCTGCTCACGAGTATGCAGACGCGGCATCTTGTAGTTGACTACTGCCACGCCAACCGTGTCGGCGCTGCTGGATATATCTCCGTGTCTCATGGTTTTTCTCTGTCAGTGCGCAGATGGTTCGGCGCATGGGTAGGGCTATAGCCTGATCAATGACTGATCATCCAGGGTCGATGACCTGTCTTGGTTTGCAGCGCCGGTTTCGGGCCGGCCGGTCGGCTCGCCGTTGAACAGCAGCCGCAGCCGGCGGGATGGCCGCCGCCGTAGGTTTTGGAGGTATGCGGTGAATGAGCACTGCGCTCGTTGGTTTCATGGGCCACGCGAGTAGCCTTGGAAACCCGTGTCAGGCGCGGTGCCGAGAGGATTACGCGGCGCGACGCTGCGCCACAGGCTGGGCAGTCGCCTGGCGCCTGCGACTCGGCCATGGGCCGCATGGCTGAAAAACCGCCGCAGTCGGGACAGTCGAATTCGTAGATCGGCATGGCAGGCCTACTGGTCGTAGGCGATCGGCATGTCGATCGATCCATCGAGGAATTTCGTCGGGCCATCGGCGCCCGGGCTGATATCGAACTCGAAGATTTCCTGCGGCAGCCAGAGCGTGGCGCAGGAATTCGGGATATCGACCACGCCGCTGACGTGGCCCTGTACCGGCGCGACACCCAGAATCGAATGCGCCTGGGCCGGCGAATAGCCGAACTTGGTCATGTAGTTGATCGCGTTCAGACAGGCCTGGCGATAAGCAACGTTTACGTCCAGATAATGCTGGCGGCCGTGCTCGTCGACCGAGATGCCTTCGAATATCAGGTAGTCCTTGTAGTTTGGCGTGATCGGGCTGGGCTTGAAGATCGGGCTCTTGATGCCGTATTCCTGCATACCGTTCTTGATCAGGTCGACCTTCATATGCACCCAGCCGCCGGCCATTTCAATGGCGCCGCAGAAGGTGATCTCGCCGTCGCCCTGGCTGAAGTGCAGATCGCCTACCGACAGGCCGGCGCCGTCGACGTAGACCGGGAAATAGATCTTGGAGCCGCGCGATAGATCCTTGATGTCGACGTTGCCACCGTGTTCGCGGGGTGGCACCGTGCGCGCGCCCTCGGCGGCTGCTTTTGTCAGTGCGTCGCCGCTGAGCGAGCCCATGTGGGCGGTATGCGGGGCCGGCGGATTGGCCAACGGCGGTACGCGATCCGGGTCGGTCGCAATCAGTTCGGCTTCACGTTTGTTCCAGGTATCCAGCAGATCCTGGCTGGGCAGGCAGCCGATCAACCCGGGATGCATGAGACCGGCAAAGCGTACGCCCGGCACGTGGCGTGAAGTGGTGAACAGACCGTGGAAATCCCAGATGGATTTCTGTGCGTGCGGGAAATGCTCGGTAAGAAAGCCGCCGCCGTTCTGCTTTGAGAAAAAGCCGTTGAAGCCCCATTCAGCGCCTTTTAACGAGCCGATGTCGAGCAGGTCGACGACCAGCAGGTCGCCGGCTTCGGCGTCTTTCACGCCGACCGGACCGGACAGGTAATGCACCGTGGATAGATCGACATCGCGCACGTCGGAAGCATCGTCGTTGTTGGCGATTGCGCCCGAGGTCCAGTCGTAGGTCTCGAGAATGAAATCGTCGCCCGGTTTTACCCAGCAGGCCATCGGGATATCGGGATGCCAGCGGTTATGGGTCTGCGGGTTGTCGGTGGCGTGGGTATCCAGGTCAACCTTGATCAGCGTATCGGTCATGTGTGGGACTCCGTGCGATGAGACAGGTGCGCCGAGCGGTAGCGCCGGCGGAATATCGTGTGGTGAAGCTCATGGCTCCGCCGGAAATCGATCCCGGCGGGGCCAAGTGGATGGCCTTAGGCCGTGGCGGGGCGGGCCTCGGTGGCCGGCTCTTCCTTGCATACGTCATGGCAGGCGCCTTCCAGCGAACAGCACAACGAGCAGATCGGGCCGGTGTGGAACGGGCAATACACCATGTCCTTCTTCTCGTATTCGTACTCGCAGGAAATGCACTCGATCATCGAGTCGTGCTTGTGCTCGCCCAGCTCGTTTTCCGAGGTACGTGCCAGGTAGTACTTGCCCTGGGTGATCACGCAGATGATCGGCGAAGCAATGAATGCCAGGGCCAGTGCGATAAAGCAGGAATAGGACTGGGCATAGACGCCGAAGTAGCCGAAGAAGGCAATCACAGAGATCACCGAGGCAAACATCATCGAGCCGAAGCCGACCGGGTTGAAGTTGTGCAGATGTGCCCGCTTGAACTCGATGTATGACGGGCTGAGCTTGAGGATCGGTTTGTTGATCACCAGATCTGCGGTCACTGCGCCAATCCAGGCCACTGCCACGTTGGAGTAGAAACCCAGAATATGGCCCAGTACCGCGAACATGTTCGCTTCCATCAACGCCAGCGCGATGCCGACGTTGAAGAACACATACACCACGCGGCCCGGATGGCTGTGCAGGATGCGCGAGAAGAAGTTCGACCACGACAACGAGCCCGAGTAGGCGTTGGTGACGTTGATCTTGACCTGCGACAACAGCACGAAGAAGGTCGCGATCGACAGTGCGACGAACGGGCTCGAGAACATGTAGCTGAAGCCGGACACATACATATGGATCGGCTGGTCGGCCTGATCCAGCGAGGTGCCGTTGGCGACCGACACCGAGGCAAAGAACGAGCCCATCCACTGCTTCATCGCGCCGAGAATGACCCAGCCCGGCCCGGCGGCGAGTACCGCGAACCACCATTTGCCGCGGTTGGCGGCGGTCTTGTCGGGCATGAAGCGCAGATAATCGGCCTGCTCGCCGATCTGGGCGATCAGCGATAAGGCGATGCCCGCGGCGGTGCCGAACAGCAGCGGGTCGAAGCCGGCGTGGCTTGGTGAATTGCCGCCGAAGTTCACCCAGTCGGCAATCGCATGTGGCTTGCCGAAGAGCACGGCGATTGGCGGGGTGAACAGCAGAATCAGCCAGACCGGCTGGGTCCACATCTGCAGTTTGGACAACAGGCTCATGCCGAATACGACCAACGGAATGATGACGATCGCCCCCAGCAGATAGCCGATCGCCAGAGGTATGCTGAAATACAGGTTCAGCGCCTGGCCCATGATCGAGCCTTCCAGCGCAAAGAAGATGAAGGTGAAGCTGGCGTAGATCACCGAGGTGATGGTGGAACCGAGATAGCCAAAGCCTGCGCCGCGAGTGAGCAGATCGACGTCAACGTTGTAGCGGGCCGAGTAGTAAGCGATCGGGATACCGGTCAGAAAGATGATGACCGCGGCCGCGAAGATGCCCCAGAACGCGTTCAGGAAGCCGAACTGCACCGCCAGCGAACCGCCAATGGCCTGGTCAGCCATATAGGCGATGCCGCCGAGCGCGGCGGTGGCGACCGCGTATTCGGACCAGGTGCGGAAGGATTTCGGTGCATAGCGCAACGAATAATCCTCCAGCACCGGATTGCTGACCCATTTGTTGAAGGTCCGCTTGGTGCGGACGCCTTCGGCTGTTGTGCTCATGGTGGATGCCTCGGTTGATCTGTCGAAACTCGGGCCCTGATGACGCGCCGGATGAAACAACCGGTCGCTGGACCTGAGTTGACAGTGACCGACAGGCAATCCATAGCCCATACGCCAATCAACGCACATGCCTGCGTCATTTGACGTATTCGCTGGCCCGGTTCGTGCGTCAGAGGCTGTACGCGACTGAGTTATTCCGTACAGGCATGTTCATGCAGACTGGACCGCAACGAATCGTCAAGATCCGCCGTGCCTACAACCGCTGGGTTGGCGACGAGACCATGGAGGATTACGCGCTGCGGTTTACCGCGCGCGAGTTCCGCAAATGGTCGGAGCTGCGGATTGCCAATACCGCGCTGGGCGGTATTTCGTTTCTGGTGCTGGAAGCGATCGGGGCGTTGCTGATGGTGCGCTACGGCTTCACGAACACTGCGTGGGCAATCACGACCGCGTGCAGCCTCATGTTCGTGGTGGGTCTGCCCATCAGCTATACCGCGGCGCGCTACGGCGTGGATATCGATCTGCTGACCCGTGGCGCGGGTTTTGGTTATCTCGGATCGACGCTGACATCGTTGATCTACGCGAGCTTCACTTTTTTGTTCTTCGCTCTCGAAGCCAGCATCATGGGGCAGGCGATCGCTATCTATTTCGGGCTGTCGCTGTCGCTTGCCTATCTGGTGAGCGCGATGGTCATCATCCCGCTGGTAGCCTTCGGGATTACCGCGATCAACCGTCTGCAGTGGTACACCCAGCCGGTTTGGCTCGTGCTGCTGGTGTTGCCCTATCTTTTCATTGCCGTGAAACAACCCGACGTGTTCACGGATTTTCAGATGTTCGCCGGAGGACAGCCCGACAATCACTTTCATTGGGGTGCGTTTGGCGCCGCCTGTGGAGTGGCTCTGGCGCTGATCGGCCAGATCGGCGAACAGGTCGATTATCTGCGTTTTCTGCCAGAAAAAACGCCGGCGAATCGCGTGCGCTGGTGGTCAACGGTCGTTCTGGCGGGGCCGGGCTGGGTGTTTCTGGGCGCGGCCAAGATGTTCGGGGGATCGTTGCTCGCGTATATCGCGTTGCAGCATCATCTGTCCGCTGTGCGTGCGACCGAGCCGGCGCATATGTACCAGGTAGCGTTCGGCTATGTCTTTGCCTCGCCGGGGGCTGTGCTGGCGGTCACCCTGGCGTTCGTGATCGTGTCCCAGGTAAAGATCAATGTAACCAACGCCTATGCCGGCTCGCTGGCATGGTCCAATTTCTTCTCGCGTGTCACCCGCAGCCATCCGGGCCGTGTGGTCTGGGTCGCGTTCAACGTGCTGATTGCGCTGATCCTGCTGGAAGTCGGGGTGTTCAGCGCGATTGATCGTGTGCTGAGCCTGTATGCGAACGTGGCAGCGGCATGGCTAGGAGCGATCAGCGCCGATCTGCTGGTCAACAAGCCGCTGTGCCTGTCGCCGGCCGGCATCGAATTCAAGCGGGCGCATCTCTATGATTTCAATCCGGTCGGGCTGGGGGCGTTCGCGCTGGGCAGCGGGGTTGCCATCGCCACATATTGCGGAATGCTGGGTCCGTCGATGGCTGGCTCGGCGCCGCTGATTGCTTTGGCCACGGCATTCCTGAGCGCGCCGCTGATCGCCTGGGCCACCGGCGGGCGTTATTATCTGGCACGCAAGCCGGCCTCGGCGCGTGAGCTATCGCCGGAGCCGGGCCACCACGCCCGCTGCGTGTTGTGCAACAACTATTTCGAAATCGACGACATGGCACTGTGTCCGGCCTACGCGGGCACGATCTGCTCGCTCTGCTGCAGCCTCGATATGCGCTGCGGCGATCTCTGCCGGCCCGGCGGTCGGGCAACCGAGCAGATCACGGGCATGCTGCGCTGGTTGTTGCCGCCATCGCTGCTGCCGCATCTGTACACGCGGTTGGTGCGATACAGCCTTGTGCTGGGTGGTCTGTGCCTGGTGCTGGCCGGCGCGTTGGCTATTATCTATGCACAGGTCACGGTGCTTGTTCCCGCTGCCCAGCTGCATCCGTTGCTGATGGTTTTTCTGCGTACTTTCCTGCTGATGCTGGCGCTCGCCGGCATGCTTGCATGGTGGCTGGTGCTTACCCGCGAAGCACGCACGGTGGCGCAGCAGGAAACCTCGCGTCAGACGCAGCTGCTGATGCGCGAAATCGCTGCGCACCGACAAACCGATGCCAAGCTCCAGCGCGCGACGGCCGACGCCGAGGCTGCCAATCGCGCCAAGAGCCGCTATGTCTCGGGGCTGAGCCATGAGTTGCGCACCCCGTTGAACAACGTGCTCGGCTATACCCAGCTGTTGTTACGGGAACCCGACATGCCGCTATCGCATGCCGACAAGCTGGAAACAATCCAGCGCAGCGGCGAGCATCTGCTGGCGCTGGTCGATGGCCTGCTTGACGTCGCCCGCATCGAAGCCGGCAAGATCAGCCTGAATACCAGCGATATCGACATGGACGCGTTTCTCGCCCAGCTCGAGGAGACGTTTGCACCCCAGGCCTATGCCAAGGGGCTGGACTTCGAGATTGTCCGGGTTGGCCGTATTCCACGCTACGTGAAGGGCGACGCTCAGCGTCTTCGCCAGATCCTGATGAACCTAGTCTCCAATGCTGTGCGTTTCACCCGCACCGGAATGGTGCAAGTGCGTATCGAGTACGCCTGGGAAATCGCCACTTTCGATATCATCGATACCGGGCCGGGAATAGCGCCCGACAAACTCGATACCATCTGGCTGCCATTCGAGCGGCTGGATGAACAATCACGAAGCGCCGACGTCGGCACTGGCCTGGGATTGACGATCTGTTCGTTGCTGACCCAGCTCATGGGCGGCGATCTGAGCGTCGCTGCGCGAACACCGCACGGCGCGCATTTCACACTGCGGCTGTTTCTGGCGCGCTCGCGCGTAGACAGCGAATCACTGGCCGAAAGGGCTGTCCGCCCAGGCGGATACGCCGGGCGTCGTCGCCAGATTCTGGTTGTCGATGACCAGGCAGATCAACGCCAAATCCTGATTGAGGCGCTGATGCCGCTGGGGTTCACGATCGGCGAATGCGCCAGTGGCAGCGAGGCCATGCACTGGCTGGGTACCGGCCAGGCCGATCTGATCATCATGGACGTCCGCATGCCGGGCCTGGACGGCTTCGAGACCGCCGCAATGATCCGCGCCCGCGGGCTGAGCGAGGCTCCAATTCTGGTAATTTCGGCCAACGCCTACGCCGAGGATATCGCCCGTAGCCGCGCTGCCGGTTGCGATGCGTTCCTGCCCAAGCCGATCGATATACAGCGGCTCTACCACGAAGTGGCCGCGTTATTGCATCTCGAATGGGGCAGCTGATTTGTTGCCCGCCCGACGCCTGGGACATCGATCCAGCTGCAAACAGAAGCGCATCGGAGGACAGACCATGACCACTGCAATATCCGCTTGTGAGTATGAGGCAGGCAAGCCGTTTCATCCCTTATCGGATCATGAGCCGAAATTGCCTGAGGAGCCGGTGCACGGCGTTGTACTG
The DNA here is from genome assembly GCA_027858915.1 of Salinisphaera sp. Taxonomy (GTDB): domain Bacteria; phylum Pseudomonadota; class Gammaproteobacteria; order Nevskiales; family Salinisphaeraceae; genus Salinisphaera. The sequence continues at coordinate 29,144 of JAQIBT010000092.1, read as the reverse complement.
GTGGTCGACGACCAGCCGGATCTGCTGTCGTTTGTGTGTGAGGTCCTGGCCAATCAAGGATATACCGCCGTCGCCGCAGTCGACGGTACCAGCGCGCTGGAGCGAGCCCGTCTGATCGGGCCAGATCTTGTGCTGCTCGATGCCCGTATGCCGGGCATGCACGGTTTCGAGGTGTGCAAGCGCATGAGCGCCGAACAAGAACTCGGTGATATACCCGTAATCTTCATGACCGGACTTACCGACAGCGAACACATCGTGCGTGGCTTTCGCGCCGGCGGCGTGGATTACGTCACCAAGCCGGTCAAGCCAGACGAGATTCTGGTGCGGGTCGAGGCGCACCTGAAACGGCTGCGTGCGCGACAGCAGATCGATATGGTGGTAGACGCCGGGGGGCGGGCGGCGATGATCGCGACAGGGCAGGGCAACATTACATGGTGCAGCGCACGTGCCCAGAGCTATCTAAAGCGCTACTTGGGAGGCGAACCCGGCCAAATACTGCCCGACGCTTTACAGCATTGGCTGACTCAGCTCGATGGCAGTCACATGCGCGCCTACGAATGCGCGCGAGAGGGTGCAAGGCTATCGATCCGGGTGGCTGGCTCGGCCGGCGGCGATAACTGGATTCTCACCCTCTGCGAAATCGATGACGAAGCCTCGCTGAGCCGGCTCGTCGAGCAGTTCGATCTGACGCCGCGCCAGGCTGAGGTGCTGCTATGGGTTTCCCGTGGCAAGACCAACCGCGACATTGCCGACATCCTCGAGATGAAGGCGCGCACCGTCAACAAGCATTTGGAACATGTCTTTCCCAAGATTGGCGTTGAAACACGTGCGGCCGCGGCAAACATAGCCTTGAGCTCAATGGCGAGTTATTGACCCGGTTTGAAAACAGCTCACATCGTCAGCTGTTTTTGTACCGCACTGATTATAGCGCGGGTCGCCCATCTGCCCAGCGCAGCCCCTGTCTCAAAAGCCGCCAGCTGATCCAGAACGTGACGACGAACCATCCGACGAGCAGGATCAGAGTAGCGATAAAAAGAATGGGCAGGTTGAGTTCCGGCCAGGCGGCCGCCAGGGTCTCAACCGGATTCGGCGCCAGGGTCAGGGTATTGAGTACGGTGGTGGCGGTCTGACAGAGCGTTGGCAGGGCAGCCAGCGGCGCGATCAGCACGGCTGACAGAACCAGCACCGACCAGAAATGATGGGCTGCCAGCCAGTGATGATGACTGGCGGCCAACTCGTCCAGCGTCGGTGCGGCCCACCGGTGCAGCAGGGCCAGTATCAGCATGAGCGGCAGCAGCAATACCCCTACGCCCAGCCAGAGCGAAGCTGCGATGACAGCAGCCACCAGATAGCCCGCCGTCACGCCGCGGCGGTGGGCCGGAAGATCGACGTTCAAAGCCCCGGCATCGGCCGGCGATCGGCGAACGTGATCACGCCGCGGATGAAACGATAGAAGACCCACAGCCACAACACGCCGTAGCCGACGATACCGATGAAAAACGGCGTTAGCGCCAGACAGACCAGACTCCACAACACCGTGAACCAGAAAGTGCGCATCAGCCAGCGATGATGACTCCAGAGCATTCCGCGCTCCAGTTCTCCCATCTTGATATGGTTGACGATCACGCCGGCTATCGCCGTGACGAAGAAGAAACAGCCGAGTCCGTACAACACGTAGACGATGAGCAGGACATTGCGCTCACTGTATTCACGCGCGGTGTCGGCGTCTGTTTGCAGGACTGGATCATTCATGCAGTTTCGCGGCTTGCAGCGCCGGGCTTTTGCTAGACTTAAGGCTCATTTGGTTCGTATCCAGCGGTTTTCATGCTCAAGTTATTTACGCATTATCGCAGCGTCTCTGCGCACCGTGTGCGCATCGCGCTCAATTACAAGGGTGTGGCCTATGAATCGATTTTCACCGATCTCGATGGCGCCACTGCGGCAAGACAACGCTATCTCGACGTCAATCCACAAGGCTTGATACCGGCCCTCTGGGTCGAAGACGACCTGATCATCTCGCAGTCGTCTGCGATTCTGGAATATCTTGAGGAGCGCTATCCTGAACGCCCACTGTTACACGGCGATATTGATCTGCGCGCGCGTATCCGTTCGTTTGCCCAGATTGCCATTGCCGATACCCATCCGCTGAACAATCTGCGCGTACTGCGCTATCTGCGCGACGAAATGGATGTGGCCTACGAGCAGCGTCGTGCCTGGTTCGAGCACTGGATTGACATGGCGTTCAAGCCCATGGAGTCATTGTTGGCGGCACGACCTGCCGAGGCTCGCTCAGGCTATTGCTTTAGTGCGCGGCCTAGCCTCGCGGACGTCTGCCTGGTGCCCCAAGTGGCCATGGCAGAACGCTATCGGGTCAATCTGAGTGCTTATCCGCTCATTCGCGGAGTCTATCGTGCCTGCATGACGCAGGGGGCGTTTCAGTCCGCCGCGCCCGACACTCAGCGCGACCGCGAATAGCGGAACTAGCTAGCGCTGGGGCGCAAGGGTTTTCGGCTCAGACCTTGGCCGGGTTGTTGTATCTGACGGGGTAGGCGTAACGTTCGCCTGAAGTCCTGTAATCGCCTCACGGATTGACATGAATAGTCAGACTGCTGCCTTGATTGCCCAGGTGAAAGCCTGTGCCGCCGAAGACCAGACGCTCGATCGCGTAGAGCCCATGGTGGCCTTCGTCGACACCTGTCTCGATGGAGTGCCAGATGAAGCGCTGCGCGTGCGATCGGTGGGACGGTTGTACTCGGCGTTGCGCGAACATTACCAACTGCTCAGCCAACCGCGTATGCGGGGGGAGATGCGTGTCGCGCTCAATGGCGTCGCCGATGGCGACAACGAATGCGACGCCGCACTGATCACAGTGGCCGACGACATGGCGTTCCTGGTGGACACCGTCAGTCTGGCGGTGCGCGAAACCGGCGCCGAGGTCGACTGGATGATGCATCCGGTGCTGCGGATACGCCGCAATACACAAGGACAGCTCGAGCATATCGATCGTGCCTCGGCGAACCGCGAACATGGTGACGAGGAATCGCTGATCCGAATCGAGTTCGCGACGCCGGTCGGCATGAGCGGTGAGGCCTTGATTGCACGGGTCGAATCCAGTCTGTCGGATCTGTCCTGTGTCGTGGCGGATTGGCAGCCCATGCGGCGCCAGCTACAGAAAGTCGTGGCCGAGCTGGACGCTGTCAACTGCGGTCTGGATCGCGAAGAACGCACCGAGACCCAGGCGTTTGTATCCTGGCTGGCCGACGATCATTTCACGCTGCTTGGCTATCGTTGTCGTGCGATCGAACCGCTGAACGAGCGCGAAGACGTGATGGTGGACGTGCCAAACACCAGTCTTGGACTGCTGCGCGAGGAGCGGCCGGGAATCGATCCCGACGGTTATGTTGCGCCCGCGGCGGTTCTTGACCAGTACACGCAATCGGCACGGCTGCTGGTGGTGACCAAGGCCAACGCGCATTCGTGGATCCATCATCCCGAAACCATGGATGTGGTCGCGATCAAGCGCGTCGACTCTACCGGCAACGTGATCGGCGCCCATCGTTTCCTGGGCCTGTTCTCGGGCGAGGCGTATCGCGCCAGTCCACGTGATATTCCCATGCTGAGGCGCAAGATTTCGCACGTGATGTCGCGAGCGGCGCTGCGGCCGCGTTCGCATGCGGCCAAAAGCCTGAGCTATATCCTGGAGACGTTCCCGCGTGACGAGCTGTTTCAGTCGTCCGAGGAGGAATTGTTCGATACGGTGATGGGCGTGCTGGGCATGCGCGAAACCGAGCCGCTGCGTCTGTTCCTGCGACGTGATCGATACCAGCGATTCTATTCCTGCATCGTCTACATGTCGCGCGAGCGCTACACCCTGGCTCTGCGGGCCCAGATCGAATCCGAACTCGAACGTCAGCTTGACGGCACGTGTCAGGAATCGGGTGCTCAGTTTCTGCGTGGCGAAGTCGTACGTGTGCACTATCAGATTTCGATCGATCCGGAGACCCCGGAAGCCAACGTCGATACCGTCGAGAACGCGTTGGTTGCAATTACCCGTGGCTGGCCCGATCGGTTTGCTGCGGCAGCGCGTGAGCTCGGTCTGTCGATGCCCGCCTATGCGCACGCGTTTGATTCGGCATATCGGGATCGATTCGATGCCGTCTCGGCGGTATCGGATGCGCGGATACTGGTTGCACTGGACGACGACGATACCGCCGTCCTGCGTGCCGAGCCCCCCGGCGAGAACGGGGCGGTTACGCTCAAGCTATACGGCAGCGGCGATGACATGCCCCTGTCGCACGTATTGCCGATCCTCGAGAATTTCGGTCTGTCGGTGCATGCCCAGCATCCCTACCGGATCGCGCGTACCGGCCGCGTCGCGCAGTGGATTCATGAATTCGAGGCCGAGCATCCGAATGCTCCGGCGCTCGCCAACCCGGCATGCCGGGACGCCTTGGCGGCCGCGTTTTCCGACATCATGCACAACCAGGCCGAGGACGATGGTCTGAACCGGCTGGTGATCGACGCTGCCTTCACGCCACGCCAGGTCGTCCTCGTGCGCACGATTACGCGCTATCTGTTGCAGACTGAGCTGCCGTTTTCTCCGGCCTACATCCAGAACCAGCTGGCCGAGCATGCCGAGATCGTGGGTCGCCTGGTGCATTTGTTTGAAGATCGCTTTGATCCCGACGGCAAACACTCATCGGCTGGCGACGCGCAGGCCCTGGCAGCCATCGACGGCGCACTCGACGAGGTCGCGAGTCTGGACGCCGATCGTGTCCTGCGTGCATTCCAGGCTGTGGTGGTGTCGGCTCTGCGCACCAACTACTTCCAGCACAGCGAGGACGGTCGGCTCAAGGCGTATGTCTCGATCAAGCTGGATCCGTCGACCCTGTTGGAGCTGCCTGATCCGCGTCCGATGTTCGAAACCTTCGTCTATGCTCCAGCGGTGGAAGGCATCCATCTACGCGGCGGCCTGGTGGCCCGCGGTGGGCTGCGCTGGTCAGATCGGCGCGAGGACTTCCGTACCGAGGTGCTGGGCCTGATGAAGGCGCAGATGGTCAAGAACGCGGTGATCGTGCCGGTAGGTGCCAAGGGTGGCTTCGTGATCAAGAATCCGCCGCCGGGCGAGACCCGCGATGCACGCCAGGCGCGCGGTATCGCCGGCTACAAGATGTTTATCCGTGGCTTGCTGGATATTACCGACAATCGCGTCGGGGATGCCGTAGTGCGTCCCGAGCGAGTGCTGGCCCGTGACGGGGATGATCCTTATCTGGTGGTAGCTGCCGACAAGGGCACGGCGACATTCTCGGATATCGCCAATACCCTTTCTGCAGAGTACGGCTTCTGGTTGGACGACGCCTTCGCCTCCGGCGGTTCGGCCGGCTACGATCACAAGACCATGGGCATCACCGCGCGCGGAGCCTGGGAAGGCGTCAAGCGGCATTTTCGCGAGATGGGTCGCAACACCCAGACCGAGCCGCTCACGGTCGTCGGCGTTGGCGATATGGGTGGCGACGTGTTTGGCAACGGCATGTTGTTGTCCGAGCATATCCGTCTGATTGCCGCGTTCAATCATCTGCACATCTTCATTGATCCGGATCCGGACACGGCTGCCGGTTTTGCCGAACGCAAACGCCTGTTTGTCGGGCCGGCCTCCGGTTGGCGCGACTATGAAGAACGATTGATCTCGCGCGGTGGCGGCGTATTCGATCGCAGCGCCAAGATCATTGAGTTGTCCGCCGAGGCACAAAGAGCGCTGGGTATCAATCAATCGCGGATGGCTCCCAATGCGCTGATCAGTGCCATTCTCAAGGCGCCGGTCGATCTGCTGTGGAACGGCGGCATCGGCACCTACGTCAAGGCCAGAGCCGAATCGCACGCCGATGTCGGCGATCGGGCCAACGACGGGCTGCGCGTGGATGGCCATGAGCTGCGTGCAAAGGTCGTGGGCGAAGGCGGCAATCTGGGCCTGACGCAGGCCGGGCGAATCGAATATGCGCTGGCCGGCGGCCGGCTCAACACGGATGCCATCGACAACTCCGGCGGCGTCGATTCATCCGATCTCGAGGTTAATATCAAGATCGCGCTAGGCACTGTGGAAGCGGCCGGCAAGCTTGACCGGGCTGCGCGCAACACGCTGCTTGCCGAGATGACTCCGGGCGTGATCGATCTGGTGTTGCGCACCAATTATCTGCAGACTCAGCAAATCAGCTTGATGGAAAGCGAGACCGTCTCACGCTTCGACGAACAGATCAGCTTCATGCGGGCGTTGGAACGAGACGGTCGTCTGGATCGTCGCCTGGAACGGCTGCCGGACGACGAAACCATCGAAGAACGCCAGCGCAGCCGTCAGGGCCTGACGCGCCCAGAGCTGGCGGTGCTGATCTCCTACAACAAGCTGGCACTCGCCGACGCTGCATTGGCCGGCGATATGGCCGATGATCCTTGGCTTGAACGCTGGCTCGAGGACGGTTTTCCGGCGCAGCTCGCGGCACGTTTTCCGGAAGCGGTCGACAACCATCGTCTCAAGCGCGAGCTGGTTACAACCCTGATTACCAATCAGATGGTCGATCGGCTGGGGATCGCGACGGCGCACCGGCTGCCGGCCGGTTTCGGCACGCGTATGGAAGCGGCCGTACGCGGCTACGTGCTGGCTGACAGCTGGCTCGGAGGCGAGACGATCTTCAGCGCGATCGAGACGCTGGACAACCGGATCCCCACCGCCCAGCAGTATGAGCTGTATAAGATCGTGATCGCGTTTCTCAAGCATGCCATGAACTGGTGGTTGTCCACATCGGATCTGGAGAGTGATCTCGGCACGCTTATCGAGCGCTATCAGGGCGGGGCAAGACGCCTGTTTGCCGACCTGCCTGAATTCCTGGCCGGCAGCTATCGCGAACGCTGGGAAGTGGCCCGCGCGGAATGGGAAGCGGCTGGCGTCGGCGCAGAACTGGCCTCGACGATCGCCAGTGCGGATACCGGGGGCGGCATCATGGATGTCGTATCGCTGGCCAGCGATCACGCCCGTGATGTGGCTGAGGTTGCGCATATCTTCTATCGACTGGGCGACGAACTGGGCGTGCCGTGGCTGCAGGAGGCCATCCATCAGCTACCGGCCAACGGTCGCTGGCAGGCGCTGGCAAGAACCAGCCTGCGAGCCGACAGCTACCGGATCCATCAGCAGGTTGTGCGCCAGGTACTCGAGACCGCCGGCGATACACCGCTGGACGATTGGCGCCAGGCCCATGAACGGACCGTGGCATTCATCGGCGCGCGGCTGGCCGAGTTGCGGGCGATCGAACAACCAGAGCACGAGCACTTGGCGGTCGCCGTACGCGACCTGGCACGACTTGCCATGCCCGGGCCGAGCAGCCTGAGCGGCGCAGCCTGACCGGTGCGTGAATCTGCGGGTAAACAGTCTTTGTCTTAAGTGAAGCAAACCCGACTTTTAACGAGTGCCGTTATGCGCGTTCGCGTGTATTGGCGCTCACTCGCAGGCGCATTGCCTGTCTTTCGTCGAGATATCACGCAGCATTCGTGCGTCCCGGTATCGCTCGGCGACGCCGCCAGGTACCTGCTAATCGGGTCAGCGCGGCCACTATCAGGGCCACGATGAACGGGTTGACGGCGAATCGAAAGCGCTGGTTTTCGTCTATTTCCAGCGCGTTGCCGATCACGCTGACGTACATCAAGTTCAGCCACAGGAAGATCAGCGTCGCGTCGTCTGCGCTGATCCGACGCCTGACAAGACAGCGGATGACGAGCCCTAGACCGAAGAGCGCCGCGAGCACATAGCCTGCCGCGATGAACAGCCCGATCGTGCCCGGTTTGAGATCGAATTTCGGATTTGCCGGATAGACGGGCTGACCGGCCACAACCTTCGCATAGCCCTGTGACCATAGGCCCAGCGCATCCCGATTGGCCTTGAGGAAAGGGTAGTCGCTCGACGGCCGGAAGAACATCAGCCACGCGATGCCAACTGATTTCAGATAGACGCTCGGATGGGTCCGAAGCGCCACCGTCGCGTCGTGTGTGGCCATGCGGGAAATGTTTGCATACGGCTTGTAGTTATAGTTGATATGACCGGTCGATTTGCGCTTGTCGTCGAGTACGGCGATGCCGGTGTCCGGCACGCCGCCGATATGCTCCTCGTAGGCTTCGGGAATATCGAATGCCTTGTCGTCGAGTGCCATCGACGACATTCGGCCTTCGGCCACCAGGCGCTGGCGCGTCGGTTGGTCCAGTTTGAGCGTGGTGAGCTTGGCCAGACTCATGCCCATCCAGTCCGAGGTCGAAAATTGGCCGATCACCGCCACGTTCTTGGCGTACAGGCACAGCACCAGAAGCAAAGGCAGAGTCGCGGCGAGCATAACGGTGCGGCGATGACCGGGTAGAACCAGCGCCGCGTACGCGATCAGCACCAACATCCATTCGATCTGGAACATGGAGCGCGTGTAAATCAGCACAGCCATCGCCACGCACAGAGCAAACGCTCGGGGCGCGGTGAAATGGGTCATGCAGGCATGGAACAGCCAAGCGATGGTCATCAGCAGAGCCAGCACCATGACCGTGTAATAGGGCAGGCTCTCGTACAGCACAAGTGCCGGCGAGCACATGAATATCGCGGTCACTATCCATGCCTTGACAAGGCCGACGCGCAGCCGGCGCATCAGGCCGTACAGCAGCAGGCAACTGGCGAGTGCCAAGGCGCCGAACAACGTGCGCAAGAGTGCTGCCGTCAGCCATTCACCGCCGCCAAGCGCTGCACTTGCCTTGAGAACCACGCCGAGCACCAGGTTGTACAGCGGCGGCTGGCCTGGCATGTAGAGTAGGCTCTGTAGCAGATCCGAATGCAGCAATACCGGGTCGAGAATCTGCCAGGACGTTGCGAGCGGCGCCAGATCGAAGCGCACGCCTGCGAGATAGAACAGACCGCGCGATAACAGATACAGCGCGATCAGCAGTACGATCGCTGCCGGTTCGCGTCGCTGCGCGGTGCGGCTATCGGTCATAGCTTGGTTCGATGAAACACGGCTCGCGGTACGCAGCGGATGATGGTCATGATCCATCGCCAGATGCCGGGGGTGTAGACCACCGCACTTCGCTTATTGATCGCCTTGAATATATCGCTGCCGACTTTTTCCGGCTGGGCAAACAACGGCCCTTTGTCCATGCCGGCGGTCATCGGCGTGTCGACCAGACCGGGCCGAATCGTCAGCACCTGTACGCTACTGCCGTGCAGGCGATGCCGCAGGCCGTCCAGAAACGCGTTGAGGCCGGCCTTGGCGCTGCCGTAGACATAATTACTGGCCCGGCCACGGTCGCCAGCGACTGACGAAATCACGGCAATCAGCCCGCTGCCGCGCTGCTCCATGCGATTGGCGATATCGGTCACCAGGGCGATCACGCTCGTGGCGTTGGTATGCCAGGCCTGCATCGCGATCCTGGGGTCGGCGGCGCAGGCCGCCTGATCGGGCAGGGTGCCGTAGGCGATCAGCACCGTGTCGATACCACCGAGTGCATTGTCGGCGGCGTCCAGCATGGCGCCGTGCTGATCCACCGCGTCGGCGTCCATGGTGTAGCTCACAACGTCTGCTGCGCCGCGGACCTTCAGGTCGTCGGCAACGGGCGCGAGCTTGTCCGCGTTGCGGGCGACCAGAAACAACGCGTCGCCGCGCTCGGCAAAACGCCGGGCTGTCTGTTCGGCAATCGCAGAAGTCGCGCCAACGATGAGAATCTTGTTCATGAAGAGTTTCCTTGGTTTCCCTGAACCCGGCGCCAGAAGCTAGATGACAGCCCGGGGTCCACATATTCGGAAAATCGGGCCCAATTCGGGAAGTACTGCCGAAATGCTTCGGGCGACATGCGCGCATCCTTGGCCGGATAGACGGCACCGCCGGCGGCCATGACGACCGAATCAAGTTGGTCAAGCAGCTTGAGCGTTTCGCTGCCGCGATTGGGAAAATCCAGTGCCAGCGTCGCGCCCGGACGCGGAAACGACATCAGACCGGGCGATGGTCGATCACCAAAGACCTTGAGCACCGATAGAAACGAACCGGCTCCTGCAGCGGCGATGCGTTCCAGCAGTTCCGTGATCGACGCCTGGGCCTCTGTCGGTGGCACGACACACTGATATTGCAGAAAACCCTTCGGGCCGTAGGCCTTGTTCCAATGCTGAATACCGTCCAGCGGGTAGAAATAGGGTTGATAATGCTGCGCACGGCGGAATCGGCGGCGGCGCTTACGATGAAAATACAGGGTGTTCAGTGGCCGCAGGGTCACGCTGTTCATCAACGAGAACGGCGGCGTAGCCGGAAACGTCGGGCTGCGACGCGGCCCCGGGTCGCGCAGCTGGCCAAGCGCCGGCCGGTGATTGGCGCGCATGAACCAGCCGCGGCCCAGATTCGTGCCGCGTGCGCTGCAATCGACCCAGGCGACGGTGTATTCATAGGTATCGCTGGAGGCCGCTGACAATTCGAAGAACTCATCTAGCGAATCGAAGCGATGGGTGTCCACGTCCATGAACGGCCCTTCGATGCGCTTGAGCGCTATCCGCACACGGGTAATGAAGCCGGTCAGACCAAGCCCACCAACGGTAGCCGCAAACCAGTGGGAATTTTCGTTGCGGCTGCAGACATGGAGGGTGCCGTCGCTGCGTAGCAGATCGAAGTCGAGTACGTGGCATCCAAAGGTGCCGGCCCCATGATGGTTCTTCCCGTGAATATCATTGGCCAGCGCGCCTCCTAGCGTGACGTACTGGGTGCCAGGACTGACCGGGATGAACCAACCCTGCGAAACAGCCAATTCGAGCACGTCGGCAATCAGCACCCCTGGTTCGCATTCGAGGATACCGGTTGCCGGGTCGAAGGCGATGAAACGATCCAACCCCCGCATATCGATCAGTTGACCGCCATTGTTCAGGCCGCTGTCGCCGTAGCTGCGGCCATTGCCATAAGCCAGTCGGAGCTCGGTGGAGCGATCGGTGTCCGCCGTCGGCAAGGCCGAAACCGAGGCAGGTCGAACGGCACTGGCCGGCCGGCTGGCCGGGAATCGCCCCCAGGATGGATACACGTTGTCTTTCATAGCGGATGCCGTCGTCACACAGCCATGAACATGATCACGGCGCCGACGATCATGCACAGACGGCTGCCCGTATCACGGGCCGCGAACACGATTGGGTCATCGGACATTTCCCCGCGCAGTGTTTTCAGCCAGATGCGACTGATCCAGTACAGCACCACGGGACACAGCAGCCAGATCCGCGCTGGGTGACTATAATGTTCGGTGATATCGGGGCTGTTGATATACAAAGCCAGGATCACGACGCTGGCATAGCCGGCGGCCGAGCCCATGCTCTGCAGTGGTGCCAGATCGGAGGCCACGTAGCCGCGGCCGCGCGGTGCCTGCTTGTCCTGGTTAGCGACCAACAGTAGTTCCGTGCAGCGCTTGGCCATCGCCAGGCTCAGGAACATCGACATCGACAAAGCCAGTAGCCAGAACGACAGATGGATGCCGGTGGCAGCGCCGCCGGCAATAATCCGCAGCGTATACAGACCTGCCAGGGTGAGCACGTCCAGCAGCGCAAGCTGCTTGAGACCTATGGAATAAGCCAGCGTCGCCAGGTAGTAGGCCAGCAGCACTGCCCAGAACAGCGGTGGCAGGAACAGCGCAATGACGACGGCTGCCAGTATCAGGAGCGGGATCGCCAGCACGCCCTGGATGACCGGCAACTTCCCCGAGGCGAACGGGCGCCGGCACTTGTTGGGATGCTGGCGATCATCGCCAACGTCGATCAGGTCATTGAGCAGATACACGCTCGAGGCCAGCAGGCTGAACGCCAGAAATGCCAGCACCGCACTCACCAACGTGCTGACATTCATCAACTCGTGGGATGCCAGAATCGGTACGAATATCAGCGCGTTCTTGGCCCACTGATAAACCCGCATCGCACGGACCCAGGTACGCCAGCCACCTTGTTCGCGTGTGAAACGGTGTTCTACGTCGGCCTCATGGCTGACCCGGCCGTCTGTGGCACGGCTGGCATTGACCAGAATCGCCTTGCGGGCAGCGCGCCAGATCACCCGGTCTTCGTCGTGGTCAGCTGCGTAGTCGAACGGCTTATCGTTGCCGAGGTGCGCCTGAATGGCGTCCAGTTTGGCCTGCCCGCTGAGATTCACGTCTGCCGTGCTGGCGAGCACCGTGTCGAACAGGTGCAGATGGTCGGCGACCTGATGCGCATAACGCTCGTTGGACGAGGTCGCCAGAATCAATTCGCGGCCGGTAGCTTTCTGTTTCTCGAGAAATTCGATCAGCGGCTGGTTGTAGGGCAGGTCCGCGATACCGATGTCAGCGCGATGGGCGATCTCGGCTTTGAGCCGTGATTTGCCGGCCCGCAGCCAGCCCGGTATCTTCAGCAGGCTCTGGGGCCGAGTACGTGCCAGAACGAAAGCCGATTCCACCAATAGATCACTGTTGACCAGGGTGTTGTCGAGGTCGACCGCCAGCGGCGGCAGCGTGGCTTGCCCGGGCATCAAGGACTCCTGTCGGGGCTTGGCTGGTTTTCGGTCGTGGCTTGCCGCGTCAGGTAGTACTCAAGTTGCAGCGCGGCCAGGCAAAAAAGACCGAGCACCACGGCAAACCAGAGCGTAGCGATACGCGCGATCAGAACCACACCGATGGCGCTGCTGGCAGCGATGCCTGAGAGTTTGAGCAGCAGCGTCATCGCGGCTTCGGTGCTGCCGAGCCCGCCCGGCAGGAAGGAGAGCGCGCCGACCAGCATTCCCACGGCGTAGATGCCGATCGCGGTTTCCACCGCCAAAGGCAGGCCCAGGCGCTGGGCAATGAGGAACACCGACAGCCCTTCGGCCGCCCATGCGAGCAGGGCCAGGGCAAGTCCGGCGTACAAAGGCCGCCAGTCGGTCAAGGCGAAGGCGTGATCCCAGGCCGCTACGGCGCCGTGTGCCATCCGGCCGACGAAATTTGTCGGTTGTGCTGTGCGGCGTTGCGCGGCGGCCAGGAGCCCGCGCCGACGAATGGCCAGCAGCATGGCCGCCAGCACGACGATTGGCACGACCACCCAGAATACGTAATCCGAGAAGGCAATAAGTACCAGCATCGATAGCAAGGTGATGGCCAGCAGGTCGAGAAACCGTTCGGCAAACATCGCCGCCAGCGTATGTGGATAGGACACACCCAGGCGCGCCAGATAGATAGCGCGCACCCCTTCGCCGGCCTTTCCCGGCGTCGTGGTCAACGCGAATCCGGCGATGTATATCAGCGCGTGCCGCATGACTGGCAGACGATGGCCCAGCCAACGCATATAGACGTGCCAGCGCACGAATCGGAGCGCATAGTTGAACAGCGACAGGCCCAGAATCGCTGTCCATCCGGTCAGGTCGAGCTGCTTCATGGCCGCCAGGGTGTGATCGCCGTCGATGCCTGCTACCAGGGTGAGGTAGATCAGAGCGGCGATCAGGAGCGAGGCAAATAGGGTCGTAAGTCGCGGCACCGGATTCTTGCTGTATGTGAAATGGTCACGAACGCGTTTTCGAGCGCTATGCGCGTCGGCGAGGCGTGATGATCGCCCGATGCGCGACACCAGAGCTGAACGACTCTTATTCTATGTGATTACCTCGTATCCGCCATCTCATGGGAGGCTCAGTCGGTTTCCAGCAACAACCGACGCAGATCAAGCTTGCTGAACTTGCCGGTTGAGGTGCGTGGAATCGCGTCGATGAACACATAGTCGTCGGGGACCTGCCATTTGGGCATGCGCTCCAGCAGATAGGCGCGTAGCGTGTCGGCCTCCAACTGCGCGCCATCGTGGACCACCACGGCGGCCAGGGGTCTTTCGCCCCATTTGTCATCCGGCCGCGCAACCACGGCGGCCTCGGCGACATCCTCGTGGCCCATGAGCGTGTTCTCGAGCGCCACCGACGAGATCCATTCACCGCCCGATTTGATCACATCCTTGGTACGGTCGGTGATCGTGACATAGCCATCAGCATCGACGGTCGCGATATCGCCGGTACGCAGCCATCCGTCAGCGGTGAACTTGTCGTCGCTCGTTTCGAGACGATAATAATCGCCGGCGATCCAGTGGCCGCGGATCTGCAACTCGCCCATGGAGTGGCCGTCGCGCGGCTGTGGCAGGCCATCGTCGCCCATGATGCGGATCTGCACCAGCGGTGCCGTGCTGCCGACCGTGGCGCGTCGCGCGTAGCGCTCGTCTTCCGAGAGTTTCTGCACCGACGGCTTGAGCCGTGCCGCTGTGCCCAGCGGCGAGGTTTCGGTCATGCCCCAGGCCTGGATCAATTCGATGCCGTGGCCGTCGAAGCGTCGGAGCATCGATTCCGGCGCGGCCGAGCCGCCTACGGTCATGCGCAGCGACGGATGCAGGGCCCATCGGTCCGGCTGGGTATCCAGCGCTTCGAGAATGCCCATCCAGATGGTCGGAACGCCGGCTGAAACATTCACGTTTTCAGCGGTGTACAGGTCGAGCAGGCTTTCGGCATCGAGATGCGGGCCGGGAAAGACCTGTTTCGCTCCGATCAGAGTCGCCACATACGGCAGCCCCCAGGCATTGACATGGAACATCGGTACCACGGGCAGAACCGTGTCGTTATACGACAGATCCAGCATATCCGGCAGCGCCGCGGTAATGGCGTGCAGCACAGTCGATCGGTGCGAGTAGACCACGCCCTTGGGCCGGCCGGTGGTGCCAGAGGTGTAGCACATGCCACAGGCCGCGTTTTCGTCCTTGTCGGGATAAATGAACCCGTCGCCGGCCGTGGCCAGAAAGTCTTCAAAGCGTTCCAGGCCATCGGGTACCGGCTGGTCGGTCAACGACACCACAAGCACTTTCTCGACATCGATTTGGTCCTTGAACTGGTCGTAGAGCGGCAGCAACACGTCGTCGACGATGAGTATCCGGTCCTCGGCGTGGTTGATGATCCAGGCAATATCGTCGGCGGCCAGCCGGATATTGACCATATGACAGACACCGCCCATGGCCGGAATACCGAAATAGGCCTCCAGGTGGACATAGTGGTTCCAGCACAACGTCGCCACCCGATCACCATGGCCGACGCGGGCATCGAGCAACGCCTGCGCCAGCCGCTTGGCGCGCGCCACCATCTCGCCGTAGGTATAGCGATGCAGCGATTTGTCGGCCAGCTGGCTGACCACTTCGATATCGGCAAACTCGGTGGCCGCACGCTCCATGATCTCGTCGAGCAGGAGCGGGCGGTGCATCATCGTCGATTGCATAAATGCCTCCGGTGACCGTGGCAGACACGATCCAGATCAGTAGTCGATGGTCTGGACACAGAATTGCATTGCCCGACGGTCGCCGTCCACGCATCTTTCGCATGATGCTCGATGCAGCCCGCCGTCCGGCCGGTATTGCTGAGGCTGGCCGTCAGCGTAGTAATCAGGCATAAATCGACATCGCAAGTGGTTTGTCGGGAGTTCAGCGTGCGTTACTGGGAAGATTTTTCACCAGGCGAGGTCGAAACCTTTGGTGCCTATCGCGTCGAGGCCGACGAGATCGCGATGTTCTCGCAGCGTTTCGGTGCGGCGACATCGATGGCTGCGGACGAGGCGTCTCAGGCGATGGCGCCGCAGATGCTGGTGTGCGGCATCTTCATGCGATTGCTGGTGGATCATCTGCTTGTCCGCTCGGCGTCGATGGGATCGCCGGGCATGGATTCCATCACATGGCCGCATCCGGTGGCTGCCGGCGATGTATTATCGGTACGCATGGAGCTGCTGCACGCACGTCCGCTGGAGAGTCGCAAAGATCTGGGGCTGATCAAACACCGGGCAGAAGTGGTCAATCAGGACGGCGTAGTCGTCGCACGCCTGGTGGCCAACGCGCTGTTTCGGCGAAGACAGGCCAGTGCATGATCTATTTCGAGACAATCCAGAACGGTGAATCACCTACGCTAGGCCCGGTGAGCGCGAGCGCAGAACAGGTCATCGACTTCGCCCGCCGCTACGATCCGCAGCCGTTTCATCTGAGCGATGCAGGCGCGCGCGATACGATATTCGGTTCGCTGGCAGCTTCCGGTTGGCACACGGCGGCCATGGCGCTGCAATTGTTGCTGACAGGCGGCGGCCAGCCGCTAGCGCATTGTGGCGTGACAGGGATCGAGAACCTGCGCTGGCGTCGGCCGGTCTATCCCGATGATGCGTTGTATGCGACCGCCGAGGTCGCCAGTGTTCAGGCTGACGAATCGAGTGTGGCCGGAACCGTGGCTTTCGAATTGGGCCTTCGAAATCAGAACGACGTCCAGGTGTTTTGCGCCCGCGTCACTGTGCGTATCGCGAAGCGGCCCGGCAACACGCCCTGACACCAGGGTGGCTCAGAGCCGATGTGGCAAGCCGATGTATTCGGCGGTGCTCATCTCGTGTAGTCGGCTGGCCGTGCGCTCGAATTCGAACGCCAGACGGGAACCGGTGTAGAGATCATCCGGGCGCGCCGCTGCACTGACGAACAGGTTGACGCGGCGGTCGTAGAACTCGTCTACGGCGTTGATGAATCGACGTGCGGCATTACTGTCTGCTTCGCGAAATATCGGGACGTTTGAAATCATCACGGTAGAGAATTCGCGCGCCAGTTCGATGTAATCGTTGGCCGAGCGGTTGGAGCGACAAAGTGCGTCGAAATCGAACCAGACGGCAGAATCCGCGCGCCGTCGCGTCGAGATCTTGCGACCCAGTACTTTGACGTTGCCGGCGTTGGTATCGCGACCGGTCGCCAGGCGTTCGAAATAATGCACCAGGCGTTGGTCTGCCGTTTCGCCGGCCGGCGTCTGATAGGTTTCGGCTTC
The DNA here is from genome assembly GCA_027858915.1 of Salinisphaera sp. GTDB lineage: Bacteria > Pseudomonadota > Gammaproteobacteria > Nevskiales > Salinisphaeraceae > Salinisphaera. The sequence goes on along the minus strand of JAQIBT010000092.1, from coordinate 12,312 downwards.
CTCGATATGATCGAGGCGAAAGTCGGTGCCGTCGGCCAGATGCATGACCTGACAGCTTTCTTTGATCCGCTCGATGGCGGGCAGGAAACGATCGCGCTTGAGGCCGTCCCTGTAGAGATCGTCCGGGGCCACGTTGGAGGTCGCGACCAGCGTGACGCCGCGCTTGAACAACTCTTCGGTCAAGCGCGAGAGAATCATCGCATCAGCAATATCCGAGACGAAAAACTCGTCGAAGCAGAGCACGCGATCGTCGGCCCATTCGGCGGCAATCTTCTTCAGCGGATCGGTCTGATGGGTGTAGCGCTTGCGCGCTTCATGGACCTTCTGCATAAAGCGATGAAAATGCAGACGCGTCTTTTGCTCGAACGGCAGCGCGTCGAAAAAACAGTCCATGAGATAGGTCTTGCCGCGGCCGACGCCGCCCCAGAGATACAATCCCTGAACGAGCTTGCGTTTCTTCTTGCGGCCAAACAGGCCGGTCGACACGGTAGGGTTGTCCAGCAGGCGCTCGTAGATCGACTGCAGCGCGTCAACCGCTTGTTCCTGCGCCGGGTCGCGCAGAAAATCGTCTTGCTCGAGATCGATCTCGAAGCGCTCGCGCGGGCTGGGATGGCTGGGGGTACCGTCGGGCATCGACTGTCAAGGTGGGCAGAACGGGAACTTCATTATACGCTGGCTGGATGGCACTGATCGATACATTGGCACCGGCAATCGCCGAACAGATCGAGCGATTTCTGGACGGGTTGTGGGCCGAGCGCGGACTGTCGGACGCCACCCTGGCCGCCTACCGCAACGACCTGGCGCGTTTTGCCGTCTCGCTGGCCCCTCGCATGACACTGCTGGCCGTTACGCGTTTCGACATCCAGACTTATCTTGCAGCACGCAATACGCCGGGATCCAGTCCGCGCAGCGCCGCCCGCGCGCTGTCCAGCCTGCGCCAGTTCTATCGCTATCAGCTGCGCGCCAATCAGATCCATGAAGACCCGACTGCGCTGATCGACATGCCCGCGCAGGGACAGCGGTTGCCCAAGACCTTGAGCGAGGCTGCCGTCGAGGCACTGATCGGCGCGCCGCTGGTCGAGACTGACCTGGGCCTGCGGGACCGTGCGATGTTCGAGCTGATGTATGCGGCTGGTCTGCGCGTCTCGGAGCTGGTGTCGGCTACGCGCGCGCAAATCAATATGCGCCAGGGTGTGATCCGGGTGACCGGCAAGGGCGGCAAGGAGCGGCTGGTGCCGCTGGGAGAGTGCGCGGTCGACTGGATCGAGCGTTATCTGTTGCATGCTCGGGGCGCGTTACTCGGTGCGGCCGTGACTGATGCGCTGTTCGTGACTGCGCGCGGCGGCGGCATGACCCGCCAGAATGTCTGGCATCGGATACGCCACTACGCAGCTCAGGCAGGAATCAACGCCCAGATATCACCGCATGCACTGCGCCATGCCTTTGCCACGCATCTGCTCAATCACGGCGCGGATCTGCGCGCGGTGCAGATGCTGCTTGGCCATTCCGATCTGTCGACCACGCAGATCTATACCCATGTGGCCCGCGCGCGCCTGATGGCGCTGCACGCCGAGCATCATCCGCGCGGGTGATCAGCGCTCCAGCAGCTTGCGCTTGTTGGGTTTATCCGCCCACTCGTCGGCGTCTTCCGGCGCTTTCTTGATCTCGGTGATCACCGGCCACTGGGCAGCCAGCTCGGCATTCAAGGCCAGGAAATCGGCTTGATCCTCGGGTAGATCATCCTCCGAAAGAATCGCCTCGACCGGGCACTCGGGCTCGCAGAGCGTGCAGTCGATGCATTCCTCCGGATCGATGGCCAGAAAATTCGGGCCTTCATGGAAGCAGTCCACCGGACAGACTTCGACACAGTCGGTGTACTTGCACTTGATGCAGTTCTCGATAACTACGAAGGTCATCGCCTACCTCGTATCTGGCAGATTTCAATGGCGCGGAGTTTAGCAGCAGAGCACCTGGCGTGGCCGCTGCTCACAGCGTTTATCGTCAATATCTAGTATTTAGGCGTACCCGCCAGATGCATGGCGTTCCAGTCGGCCGCCCCCAGCGTTTCCAGATGCAGGTCGAAACGGCCAGCCGCGCGATCGGCGAAATAACGCTCCAACGTACGATGGATGGTGGGGAAAGCCAGCTGTTCCCATTCGATCTCATCCTCGCGCATGAAGCAGACTTCTTCGCTTTCCGGGCCCGCACTGTATGTCTGTCCGGCCAGTCCGGCGCGAAAGAAGATATGCACCTGCCCGATATGGGTCACATCGAGCATGCTGAACAACTGGCTATCAACGACTTCGGCGCCGGCTTCCTCACGGGTTTCGCGGGCGCCCCCGTCGGCCATCGTTTCGCCCAGTTCGAGGAACCCGGCGGGCAGCGTCCAGAAGCCCAGGCGCGGCTCGATCGCGCGTCGGCACATGAGAATGCGTTGGTCGTGCTCGACAATACAACCGACGACGTTACGTGGGTTGTCGTAGAAGATCTCGCCCGTTGCGGTGCAGATATTCCGCTTGCGATCATCACCGTCGGGCACACGAAATTCGACCGGCGCGCCGCAGTTCGGGCAGAAATTCATCGGTTTGGGCATGTCCATCGCGCCTGTGATCGAACCAGAAAACCGCGCAGGCAGCGGATTTATCAACGTGCGCTGACGGCGGCCACTATGCTACATCAGCGCGAGCGGGACAGCGCGCTGATCCAGGAACTGTCGCTATGCCCCGGCGCGGCGTCGTATGCAATGGCAACAGGCCCCATGGAGAAAGATCGAGGTAAACGCTGCTATCCTCTAGTTGTCACGTTCATGAGAGGGTGAGTCGAAGCACATGAATCCTGCGATTAACGAAAAACATCCGGCAATCGGCAATACCGATCTGGCCGAGGCCGACCGCGAACTCCGGGCCCAGGTACGTCGTGCCGGTGCATTGCTGGGTGACGTCCTGCGTTCACAAGCGCGCGCCGAAGTCTTCGACACCGTCGAGACACTGCGTCAGGGCTTCATCGCGCTGCGCGAGAAGGACGACCCCGACGAACGTGCCCGCCTGCTGGCCCTGATTCAGGAGCTGCCGGCCGAAACCATGACCGAGGTAACGCGCGCCTTCGCTATCTATTTCAATCTGGCCAATCTGCTGGAAGAACTGCATGCTCATCGCACGCGCCGGCGACTGGTGGCAGAAGGCGATGCGCAATGGGTGGGTTCGTTCAACCGCACGCTCGCCGATATGGCTGCCGACGGCGTCAGCCTGGACGATGCAATGGCGCGGCTTGAGAAGCTGTCGTTCATTCCGGTCTTCACCGCGCATCCCACCGAAGCCAAGCCGCGTGCCGTGCTCGATTCGCTGCGGCGTATCTTCGAATGGTTTCACGAACTGACTTTCGGCCATCTGGACGAACATCAGCGCACCGAGATCGAAGAGCACATCCGCCAGAATATCCAGGTGCTGTGGAAGACCGAAGAACTGCGCGGCAGCCGGCCGACGGTCGAGGACGAGATCCGCAACGGTCTGTACTACTTCCGTGCCTCGCTGTTTTCCAGCGTGCCGCTGATCTATCGGAATCTGGAAGACGCGATCAGCAAGGCCTACGGAAAAACTGTCGACGCACCGAATGTGCTCAGCTTTGGTTCCTGGATCGGCGGTGATCGCGACGGCAATCCCTACGTCACCGCGCGCGAGACTCGTTATGCCCTGCGCCTGCAGTCACGCGAGGTGCTCAACGAGTATTTGCGGCGGGTCGATGACCTGTCGAGCCGGCTGTCGTTCTCGGCGCGCTGGTGCCAGCCCAGCGAGGCGTTTCTGAAGTCGCTGGAAGAGGACGAACAGCTTATTGCCTCGCATACCGGCATGCGGCCCGAGCGCTACGCCGCCGAGCCGTATCGCCGCAAGCTGTATCTGATCCGCCGCCGGTTGTCGGCCATGGTCGACCAGATTCAGACCGAACTGCGTCTGCGCGCCGAACACAGCGAACGGCCGCCGATTGCCTATCAGTCATCGACTCAGCTGCTGAAAGACATCCAGACCATGCGTGAGTCGCTGATCGGACACGGCGATGAAGCGATCGCCAACGATCACATCAAGGACTTCTATCACCTGGTACAGACCTTTGGTTTCCATCTGGCGCGACTGGATCTGCGCGAGGAATCGACGCGCCACACCCAGTGTGTGCAGGAAGTGATGGCTGCCCTGGGTATCGAGAGCGACTATGAGTCGATGGACGAGGACCAGCGCGTGATGGTCCTCGACCGCGAATTGGCTCGCGACGACATGCCCGGCATCGGCCGTATGGACGTCACTTCTGATGTGCAGGACACGCTGGAAAGCCTGGCGGTCGTGCGCGAGTTCACACGAACGCTGGGCAACGAAGCCTTTGGCAGCTATGTCATCTCGATGACGCACAGCGCGTCCGACGTGCTGGCCCTGGTTTGGCTGATGCGTATGACCGGGGTCTACGATCCGGCGGCCGAAAAGGCGCCGCCGCTGTCGATCGCGCCGTTGTTTGAAACCGTGGCCGATCTGGAGCATATCGAGCCGGTGCTCGACAAACTGTTGGAGAACCGTCACTACCGTGCCTTCATCGAGGCCAGCCAGTCCGATGATACGCTGCGTCAGGAAGTTATGCTTGGCTATTCCGATTCCTGCAAGGACGGCGGCATCATGACCTCGCGCTGGCAGCTCTACCGTGCCCAGCAGGAAGCAGTCGCGCTGTGCGAACGTCACGGGGTGGATTGCGTGCTGTTTCACGGACGCGGCGGCACGGTCGGTCGCGGTGGTGGCCCGACGCATCAGGCAATCATGTCGCAGCCGGCGGGGACGGTGCGCTCGCATATCAAGTTCACCGAGCAGGGCGAGATGATCTTCGCCAAGTACAGCAATCCGGAAACCGCGGTGCACGAGCTGACGCTGGGCGTGACCGGCACGCTCAAGGCTAGCGGCACTCGCGCCAGTGACGCGGACTATTCCGACGTCGCCGGAAAACTGGCTGACGCCGGCGAGCATTTTTATCGCAACCTGACCGAAGACACCGAAGGCTTCTTCGATTATTTCCAGGCGGCTACGCCAACCGCCGAGATCGGTGCGCTCAATATTGGTTCGCGGCCCGGTTCGCGGCCATCCTCGGCCAAATTCGACAAATCGTCGATACGGGCGATTTCCTGGGGCTTTGCCTGGGCGCAGTCGCGGCACACCCTGCCAGGCTGGCTGGGTCTCGGCACCGCACTCACCGAGACCGGCGTGGACACCGAGACGTTGCAGCGCCTTTATCGCGAATGGCCATATTTCCGTACCATCATCGACAACGTCCAGATGACGCTTGCGAAGGCAGACATGCCGATTGCGGCCGAATATGCACGACTGGCCGAAGGCCACGGCGACATATTCGACGCCATCCGAGCTGAATATGATCGGACGGTGAAGGGTATTCTCAGCATTACTGGCGAAAATGCGTTGCTGGACGACGACATCGTGTTGCAGACGTCGCTTGATCGTCGGCGCCCGTATCTGGACCCGCTCAACCATATCCAGACAGCGGCGCTGCGTCGCTATCGCGAGGCGAGTGACCGTGTCTGGCTTGACCCAGTGTTGCGCTCACTCAATGCGATTGCGGCAGGTATGCGAAATACTGGCTGAGCGATTGGCTGGCTCATAACGCGGGGCCGTATGAAACGGCCACTAGCCGGCACGCACAGCGTGCCGGCTTTTTCGTTCAGCCAGCCGTTCCGGATGAGTGACTACAGTGGGGTGATGCAAAACCCCAGCTCACTTGCCAGCGCGTTGCTCTTCACCCGGGCGCAAGGCTTGCTGCGTCCGGCTTCTGTGTTCCTGTTATTTCTTGCGCTGGTCGTCCCGTCTATGCCTGCTAGCGCGGCCAGTGGGTCAGATCAGGCGCCCGCACGACCGATCTACCTGGACATCGTGCCCATTGGTGGCACGGCCCAGAGCGCGATGCCGCCGCAGAGTGTGGCGGCTATGGCGCGCGAGTCGCTTGGCGGTGCCGGGCTGACCATCATCCGTCGTGATGGCCAGCCACTGCCCGCCGGCGTGCGTGTGCTGCGCATTCTGTATATCGTGCACGAACAATCTACGACGACCAGCACCACGCTGTCGGCGTCTGCCTCGACCGATCTGCTGCGCACGCGGGCGGACAGCCAGGGCCATGTCCTTGTAGACTCGCTATATAGTGGATTGCAGCAGACCCTGGTCCAGGGGGCAGATGAAATGGCCGCCAGACAAAATTTGCGGTCGCACTTCAAGCAAGAGCTGCACAGGCGTATTGCTTCCGCGCTGACCGCGAGAGAGACCCAGCAATGAGTTGTATTCGGGCATAGCGCTCGACGCTGTTATCCTTGCGCGCATCATATCTGCGAAAGGAATGTCGCCATGGCCGACAACATGCCCGAAATCAAAATCGATGCCGACAATATGTATCGCGAGGAGTCCTTCTCGGATCTGAAGGTCGGCAGTATCCGCCGCTTGATCCCGGTGAACGCCAGCGGCGAAGACGATACGGCGCGCGAGATCATCTATGAAGGATCTGCCAGCCTGATGACGCCGGCCGGTAGCCTGCCATTATCGTTCGAGCTGGAAGCCGACGGACTCGCCGATGCCATCGCTAAATTCCCGGAGGCTGTCAACGCTGCGGCTGAGCGCGCGATCGATGAGCTCAAGGAAATGCAGCGCCAGCAAAGCCAGAAGATCCAAGTGCCGGGTCAAGGCGGCGGCCAGCAAGGCGGTAGCCGTATCCAGTTCTAGCGTTTTATCAGCACCGGAATTCCACGGCTCGCCTGCTTGGCCGGTCAGTAATGCGGCGGTGTCTCATCCTGTGGGCTCGAGACATCGCCGTCTGCGATGCGTTTCAGGCGCTCGTCCAGACGTCGGCAACACTCGGATAGCCGCCCGATTTCACGCGATTGGGCATACAGCTGATCGCTGAGCTGATTGATCGTATCGTCCTGATACGCGATGCGGACTTCCAACTGTTCGATAGTTTTATCGCTCACGATAGACGCTCGCTGTGAGTATCTGCGGCGAGCGCCACGAGATCGAGATCGCATACCAGGGCGCCTGTGATCTGGCGTACCGCGTCATTCGTATAACGGCGGCGCGCCTCCAGGAAACCCCAAACCGGCAGCGGCCAGCAGGGGTCGGACAAAAGTGCCGCGCGATGATATGGATATGCATCTGGCGCACGCTGTTGCCCAGGGAGGCGACATTCATCTTGTCGGCGTGAAACCAGTCCGCCGCCCAACCGGACAGTAAACGCATCTGCCCCGTCACACGCTCGTGCTCGGCGTCATCCAGTTGATGCCAGTCCACCGCATTGGTCGCGGGAACCAGTATCAGCCAGCCAACCGCAGCATTGCGATTGAGAAGCACGCTGGAGTTTTCCAGTTGACCGAGATGAAAACAGTCGTGGATCAGCTGTGCGTCAATTTCCATGGGAGTTCGCCCGTGCCATGTCCGCGATCGCGCCTCGTGCGCCTGACACCCTAGCGTGCCGATATTGGATGAAAACCAAAAGTCACGTCGCGTGTCTGGCATGCTCACGAGATTCGGCTCGGTCATTGTGTCGGCTGCGCTTTTCGCGCGTCCGATCGGTCCTGCGCGCGATCAACGCTTGGAAGACGGCCGGCGGTGGCCGCTCGCTGCGAGTTGCTACCGTTTCTGTGGAGCCACTGAACCGCTCAACCGTCGCAGGCTGCCGATTTGGCAAATGATTAACTGCAGATTATCAATGGTGCCGGGGCGGCTCCAATAAATAGCCGCTAAGGCACTGCTTGTAAATATTTTTTCAGTTGAACTAAATGTAAGGTACCCCCAAAAATACCCCCAAAGTTGTGTGACTAGATATCCCGGGAATGCTACGAGAGCATGATACTCGAGTGCCTACCTTCCGCCAAAGGCTATTTTCGACCACCCTATGTAAATGACGGCCCGCACAGTTTGAAGCGTGTTAGCTGTCACGACAGTCGCGCCTATTACAGCGAATTCTCAAACGCGCGCAAGGCGCGAAACGCGGGCAACCCGTCAGAGACGGCGTCAGTCTCGGACACGCCAACGGCCTAGTTTGCCCACTCGGCCATTGCCGCGGCAGTGAAATGAGCGCAACGAATTGTCAACTGATAGGGCGTGCGGCTGTCGACCATCGATACCACGATGGTAAACGGTATTTTGCTGGGCTAGCCGAGGAAAGAAATTCATTCCGTCTGCAGCAACGTAATCGCCGCGTTCGGCATCGGCAGATTTACGCCCAACGACGCGGCGGCATCCGGGATCAGAATCACTTTCAACAATGACCGTTTTCGGCTGCCTGCCGCCTGACATGTCCAAATGTTTTCGTCGCGGGGTGTCTTGCGGTGTAGCTTGAGCTTCTGAAACCGCTTCTGCGCATGACTCCAGTTCGCCGAATCGAAGTCTCGAAATATCCGAGGTGACACCAGGGCCAAGCCCTCGGGCAGTACGTGGATTCGTGCCTGAGTTGTGTTGATCGGCACCGTCTGGTTTTCGATGGAGTGTTTGAGCCAGGCCACGAAACGCTCGCCAGCGTCTTCGCTGGCCTCCATGCCGGCGACTTGACCATCCGCTTTATGGGCTGCGGCAAACTCGCCCTGAACAGTTGATTTGGAGCCTGTTGCAGTGCTCTCTTGAGCCTTGGCCGGGGGCGTGTTAACTGGTGTAGTCTCATCTTCGCCCGCCGCGTCGGCCGGTAGGTCGAACGGCAAAGTCAGATCGTCAATCGATGATGCCGCTTGTTGATTGTTTCCCTCCTGAGCTGTTGCAGCCCCGGTTGAGCGCGGCTCTGCGGACTGGGCGGATTCACTTGGTCTGTTGGTGACTTGGTCGGCTGCGCCCTTGGCTGTCTCAGATCCCAGCGGTTCAACGTGGCCATCCATCGACGCCGGGCGTCGGGTTGGATCCGGCCAGATCTGGCTGGCATGCATGCGCAGACACGTCAGCTGTTGCTGCCAGTCCGCGATCGTGATCGAGCAGAGCCAAACCGCGCGGTCGTCGTTGGGAACCAACAAACCGTGTTGTTGCAGCTCATCCATGAGCCGGTCATTGCGCGTCGGGATCCCTGGCTGTCCTTCCTCGATCAGGTGGGTGCGGAGCTTGTCGAGCGTAGTCTTTGACACCAGCCAGAGCGTGTCATCGTCGAGGTAGGCGGCCGCGCCGCGGCGGTTCATTGGCAGATCGCCGTCATCCAACAGATAACGCAATCCGGTGAGCAAGCGCTCGACAAGCGGCTTGGCCTTCGCGGTCGGCAGCTGCACGTTTTTGCTGCCACTGAGATTGCGCGCCACCGACAGACCGTCCGCCTGGCCCACGATTTCACCGATGGCGTCGGCATCCGATAGATCGCCCTGGATTGCCGCGAGCCAGTTGTGCAGCGCGCTCTGGTCGCTTGCGATCCACTGCAGCCCCTCGGTCGGTAGCAGATGGTGTGCCAACAACGGGGGGATCCGCTCGTGGTGGCGATAGACACGCTTAGAATTGAACTCGATGCCATACGTCGCCCCGACCGGCATCGGGCCGTGCACGGGCGACCAGGCGCTGCGACGACCATGCGGCCCGTCATAGAGTGTGATGTGCTGATCTGTCACGGGTTTACCGAGATCGTGGAGCAGCGCGGCGGTGCAGCACGCATACGTCCACAGATCCTGGACTCGGGATTGCACCTCGGGTGCTTCGCCGCGCGGCAGGATGATGCCCTGTTTCAGATCCAGCGTGTGGCGCGCGACTTCGATGCCATGCTGTAGCAGCCCACCGGCGCCGGCGTGATGATGAGATTCCGATGCCGGCAGGTGCTGTACCAGCGCCGCGTAATTATTGAAGACCGCTTCGTACAGCGAACGCCAATGTTCGGCCGGTACGCCCGCGCGTGCACGGATGGCCGCGAGCTCGCCTTCAAATGGGGCGAGCAACTCGGACGCGGTGCGAACCTTGAAACGGGTGCGGTCAAGGCTATCTGACGTTCCAGCTTCCTCGCTGGAACGGAGCCATTTCTTGAAATGTGAAACGATCACGGTGATCGATCGTGCCGGATAAAGCGGGTTGTTGGTGCGATAAATTCACTCGGAGACCGAGTGAATTTCTGCCCTTGCGCGTATGCGCGGCCCTTTCGCCCTTTCGAGTAGGCTTTATTGGAGCCTTTCCATGGGTAAGCCCATTACCATTCAAAAACCTATTCCATTCGGCCCTTTGCGCCAGCCCTTCGCTGTCACCGCTGTCCCAACGTAAAAGGCCGCGCATCGGCGCGGCCCAGGTGACTACCGTATTGAGCGTGGCTCGCGACGCGCAGCACAGTGAAAACGCGCATCGCGGGATTGGAGAATTGCCCCAAGGCTATGACATTGGCCTCGCCGTCGGTAAGGCTCGGTCACGCGGGTTCGCTATCGGGGCGTCGGAACCTGATTCATCTTTGGGCGCGGATCACCGCACAAAGGGGCACCGTCGACTTCCGGAGACGGGCAGCCGGCGTGGTAAAGGAAGGCCGTGGCCTTCCCGCGATCGGCTCCGAGAGCCGGCCCTGGGAAGGCCACGACGCGACCACGCCTGAATCAGCTTGAAAGAAGTGCGCCAGTACACAGTTGGCGCTATGTGGCGCGTTCTCGGGTGTGGATGAACTTGATCGAGCGTCCGGCCCGGCTGAGTGCGCAAGATCGGTACCCCAAAAGGCTCATGCCTTTTCCACGATCGGAAGAGGGACTGCTACCGTGGCAGAAGGGCTACTCACGATACGGATGAAGCGCCGCTATCAGTGCCCGCTGTCTTGTGATGTGGGAAAAAAGCCCCGCACGGTGTGCAGGGCTTGAGTGAAGGCCGCCATCAGGCGGCGGTATCAACCGATCCGGTTTTAAGGGGGCCAATCAGCCATTGATAGGCTGTTTCGGCGTAGGCTGCGGCTCGAAAGATGGCCGATTTATCCTCTTTAAGGACACTGAGCCAGTCCGCGATATAGTCTGCATGGTTTGCGATGTCGCCATGAAGGCCTAGCGCCGACATGCAATAGATCGAGCCGAGCTCTGCTACCAGTTCCTCGAACGCATAAGCGCCGTTGCGGACGGTGGTTGCATACTTCGATCGATCACAACGCGACACATGTTGGGTGGCATGTGTCAGTTCGTGTAACGCCGTGGCGTAGTAGTCGGCCGCAGAGCCAAATCGATCCCGATCGGGCATCGTGATGATGTCCGTGTTGGGTCGATAGCAGGCGCGGGCGCCGCCATGAAGGATTGTGATACCGCACGCATTCAGAATGCGCTCGGCTGCCGCGACCGGCTCGAAGCCGAACCGCGGGCGCGGATCAGGGGCTTCGAGGTCGTCGATCTGATCCAGATTGAAGACCTTGAAGTGACGCAACACGCGAATTTGCTCAATGACAGCATCGCCGTTGTCGTCGACCTCGCCAGTTTCTTTCTCGAACGCCTTGTAGAAGATCGCCGGTGAGCTGTGCTCATTTTTGCGAACTTGGCCGCCCAGTTCCTGAGCCTGCCGGTACGTCAGCCAGTGACTGGTGCTATAGCGCTGTTGCAACTGACAGCACCACAAAAACACGACGTTGAAGCCGTGGTAATCATGGCCGGTGCTCAAATTGACCGGGATGTTGAGGGTCTGTGTGCGGTCCCAGGGACAGCGCCAGGGCAGGGTGCCCTGTTCCAGTGCGTCGATGATCTGATCGGTAATCTGCTTGCGGATATCGGTTTTGGACATGGTGTTTCTCCTGATCATTCGGCGAGAAACACCGCGCCCAATAGGGAACGATGTTCCCCAGCCGGGAGTAAAAACGAGTGGTTGAAAATCGGGGCGCGAACGTCCCGATGTCGTTTATGGCCTATACGGCCGCGGTTGCAGCGGACAGACGCCAGACCTTGTCTTGGCGATCGAAGCGATAGCCCGCTGCCTTGAGTGCAGCTTTGCGCTGCTGGAAGTCGGGATCGTCCTTCGACAGCGCGACTTCGGTCGGCATGCGGTCCGGATTTGACTCGGACGATTCATGCGTGGCCGCTGCCGATCCGGATACGGTCTCGGATCGGGAGTCGCTGTGCTGCGATTCCGTTTCCTCGCCGTCGTCCGATGCCGTCTCGGCGCTGTAAACAGTCCCGCCATCGATCTTGATGAAGCCGATGTAGAGCAGGCGGGATTTCAGGCTGACGCCCGTCTCGCCGGTACGTTCGCCCTTTGCATAGGTGAACGTGTCTACGTACAGATCGCCGAGCCGGAAACCGATCAAGACCTTGCGGTCCTGTTTTACGGCGTCCTGATACTGCTGGACCAGGTCGATCGCTTTGGCACCGCTGACACGGCAATCAAAACG
>JAQIBT010000091.1 GCA_027858915.1 Salinisphaera sp. | reverse complement strand
ATCTGCGTCATCTGCATCATCTGCGGATAAAATGTCTTCTGTCTTAGCACTGGCTACGCGCGTTCGCGGACACGATTTCTATCTTTACTCGGTATATCAATCAGCAGTCATGCGTGTTGGTATCAGTTGGGAAACAGCCCCGCATAGTGTTCGGCGATACGCCCCGGCGTAGTCAACCAGATATCGCGACGACGGGCGGCGATATGCATCAGCGCCCGGCGCAAAGCACGCAGTCGGAACGGCTGACCCATGATGTAGGGGTGCAGGGAGATGCCCATGACCAGCGACTGGCGCCGCGACTGTGCCAGCATCTCGTCGAACTGATCGACGATACGGGCTTCGAATTCGCGGTAGTCGATATGATGGGCGATGATCGAGGGGATATCGTTGATCTCCTGGGGATACGGGACCGACAGGATCTCGCCGTTACCGCGGGTGGCCATCCAGGTAGGCTGGTCGTCGTGGGCCCAGTCCAGGTGATAGGTGAATCCGGCCTCGGCCAGCAGATCGGGCGTGCGATGACTCTGGGCGATCCAGGGGCCGAGCCAACCGGTCGGGCGTTCGCCGAACGCTTCGATCAGCCGATCGCGGGATTCGGCGATCAGCACGCCTTCGCCTGCCTCCTCGAACTCGTTCTGTGATTCGCTGTTGGTGCGGCCGTGGGCAATCAATTCGCTGGAGAGTTTCTGCCGGAAGGCCATGATCAGTTCCGGGCAGTAATTCGCCATGCTGCTGTTGACGATCAGCCCCACCGGAAACCCCAGCGATTCGAATAGTTCGAGCAGACGCCATGCGCCCACACGATTGCCGTAGTCGCGCCAGGAATAGTTGAGTACGTCGGGCTCGCGGCGTTCGGAGGCAAGTGCGGCACCGTAGCCGTGGCCAAAATGAAAATGCTCGAAATTGAGCCCGATATAGACCGCGAGCCGCTTGCCATCCGGCCATTCGAACGGCTCGCGGTCGGTGATCGGCGAGTAGTCATAGCGGCCGTGAGTTGTGAGTTCGATGCACATTAGCTGATCTTTCCTTGGTTCATCGCTGCAGTTTAGGAGCCTGGGCCGCAGAAAAACATGTGGCTGCGAACACGATTCCTACGGCCCAAGCTCCTGGGAGCCGGCTCGGCGCATGGCCAGTCGACAGGATGGATATCCTGGCTTTAGCTTTACGCCCAACGGCCGCTATACGTTGCGCAATGCAGGATGCAGAAAACAGCCAGCCGCGTTACGGTCGACGTCGGGGGGAATAAATCATGTCTTATCGTTTGCGCATCGTTTTCGGCCGGAATATCGGTCGCCAGATTATCCTGTTCCTTATGGTGTGGTTGGCCACGCAGGCGGCCTATGCAGCCCAGCCGCCGCCGGTCGAACTGGTTGATGTCTATCACGGCAACGTCGATCTGGCCGACTACTGGGTAAGCGAGAAGTTCGACGGCGTACGCGGTTACTGGGACGGCAGTCGTATGCGCACCCGAGGTGGCACGGTAGTCGACCTACCCGGCTGGTTCACGGCCCGTTTGCCCAAAACCGCAATAGACGGCGAGTTATGGGCCGGCTACGGCCAGTTCTCGACCGCATCGGCGATCGTCCGCACCGCCGGACCTGACGATCCTGACTGGCACCAGATCAGCTATCGCGTGTTCGACCTGCCCGCCCACAACGGCGATTTCGATGCGCGCGTGCCGGCGATCCGGCGCGTGGTGGCAGCCATTGACGAGCCGTGGGTGATCGCGGTTCTTCAGTTTCGCGTCGCCGATGAAACGGCTTTGAATACCGCACTGGCACGCGTGATTGCCAAGGGCGGCGAGGGCCTGGTTCTGCATCGCGGCAGCCGCGATTATACGGCCGGACGCGGTGCCGGGCTGCTGAAGGTCAAACCCTATTCGGACGCCGAGGCAAAGGTCATCGGCATGAACCCCGGCCAAGGCCGGCTCGAGGGCCTGATGGGTTCGCTCGAGGTGCGTACGCCAGCCGGCCGAGAGTTCGCGATCGGCAGCGGGTTCAGCGATACCCAACGCGCTAACCCGCCGCCAGTCGGTTCCTGGGTGACTTATCGATTCAATGGCCGGACGGCGACTGGCCTGCCGCGCTTTGCGCGCTTTCTACATCGCCGGCCCGGCGGGCCGCCGCCCGAGGTCGAAGCCGATAACAACTCGGGGCCAGACAGCGGATAGTCAGTGCGTTTTTAATGTGCGTTCACCTCCGTAAATCTGCGGATAAACAGTCTTCTGTCATACCCAGGAAACGCCCGGTGTGGGACAAGCGCGGATATTTTCTTCTGAATATGATAGATGGCTGTTTCTATCGATAGGTACAAATACCGTCTCACCTATATGACGATATCGAAGCCTTCGAACTGCGGCGGGCCGAGATAGATATCCTTGCGCGAGCCAGCACCGGCGTGGGCTTTTCGGAAGGCTTCTGAATGCGTCCATGCCTCGAACGCCTCGCGGGATTCCCAGTGCGTATGCGAGACGAACAGCGTGTGCTCATCGCCGGTTGGCCCCTGCAGCATGTTGAACTGCTGGAAGCCCGGCACTTCCTCCAGATGTGAATCGCGGTTACGCCAGATTTCCAGAAAATCCTCTTCACAGCCTGGCTTGATACGGAAACGGTTCATGGCGATGAACATGCGGCAATCACTGTAAGGAATGAATGGGATGGGTCGAGTGTACGCCACCGCCCGCTAGACCGGTTTACGCACAAAGCACCGCATATCAACCCGGCTCGACTGAGCTTCATCACGCCAGGCGAAACAGACCGCCGCGCCGATCTCGTTATACTGGCGCGCCCTGCCCGCCGGAGCCGCGCCTTGTTCCTGCGCATTCTCGAGATCATCGTGCCTGTGTTCGGCGTCATCGCGCTTGGCTATCTGTACGGGCGTGCCCGGTCGCCGAACGTGCGCGACGCCAACGCGCTCAACATCACGGTGTTTACCCCGGCGTTGATCTTCTATGCGCTGACCGAGGAATCTGGCGGCCAGATCAATCTCGGCATGGCTGCCATCGGCTCGCTGGTGATTGTGCTGGGCGCTGGCGTGCTGGCGTGGGGTTGGGCCCGTGCGACCGGCCGCGACCCACGCGTGTATGTGCCGCCGATCATGTTTCCCAACTGCGGCAATCTGGGTCTGCCGCTGGCACAGCTCGCATTTGGCAACCAGGGCCTGGCGTTGATGGTGGTGCTGATGGTGGTCGAGAACACGCTGCAGTTCACGGTGGGGCTGTGGCTGCTGGGCGATCGGGTACGGCCACGTCAGCTCGCTTCCAATCCGATGCTGATCGCCACGCTGGCCGGTGTGGTGTGTCTGCAGGCCGGATGGCATGCGCCCTCCATGATCCTGCCGGCGATCAAGATGCTCGGCGAAGTCTCGATTCCGCTGATGCTGATCAGCCTGGGCGTACGCCTGTCGCAAGGCCAGAGCGGGCAGTGGTCAGCCGGGCTGATTGGCGGCGCGGCCGCGCCAATTGCGGGGCTGGCGATCGCCGTTCCGTTTGTCCTGATCCTACAGCCGGCGCCGCCGCTGGCCGGCCTGCTCTTGATCTTCGGTGTGCTGCCGCCAGCGGTGCTCAACTACATGCTGGCCGAGCAGTATGACGTTGCCCCGCAGCAGGTAGCAGCCATTGTCGCCGTGGGCCATGTGATCGCCCTGGCGGTGATCCCGGTCGCGTTGGCTTTCGTGCTCTGAGCCCACATGGCCGGCAGAATTCACTCGATTGCGCAGGGCTAAAAAGCATTTATCCGCAGATTACGCAGATTCAATGCAGGAGCGCTTGATGTACATAGACCAACCAACGCTTTTATTGCTTTCTGCTGGCGTATGGGAGCTTAAAAAAAGCCGGCGGATAACTCCGCCGGCTTTTTATCCGGGTAGCGCGCTGAACTAGGGCCTAGGCGGCCTGCTCCTGCAATGTCGGATAGTCGGTATAGCCTTTTTCGTCGCCCCCGTAGTAGGTGGCTTCGTCCGGCTTGTTCAACTCGGCGTCCTGGCGAAAGCGTTCGACAAGATCCGGATTGGCGATATACGGGCGGCCGAAGGCAGCACCGTCGCCGTGGCCGTTTTCGATCAGCTGCTCGGTGGCCTCGGCGGTGTAGTGTCCGCAGAAGATCAGCGCACCGCTGGCAAAGCGCTCGCGAATAGCGCTGCGGAATTCTTCGGTGAGCTTGATATCGCCACCGGCCCAGTCGGGCTCGTTCATGTGCAGATAAGCCAGTTGACGTTGGTTGAGCTGCTCGGCCATATAGAACGCCATCGCCTTCGGCTCGTCGTCGGTGAGGCCGAAGATCTCGATGAACGGCGACAGCCGGATGCCGACGCGATCGGCGCCCATGACTTCACAAACCGCATCCACGACTTCTAGCGGCAGACGCGCTCGATTCTCGATTGAGCCGCCGTAGGCGTCGGTGCGCTGGTTGGAGCCGGTGGCCATGAACTGCTGCAGCAGATAAGCGTTGGCGGCGTGTACCTCGACCATATCGAAACCCGCGCGCTTGGCGCGAATAGCGGCTTGCCGGTATTCGTCGATGACGTCCGGAATTTCCTTGGTTTCCAGAGCGCGCGGCACGCTGGAGTCCTGCAGGCCTTCGCTGCCGTCCTCGAACTGCACATAGGACTGTGCGCCCTCACCGCGGAGCGCGCTGGGTGCCACTGGCTTGCGGCCGTCCGGATGCACCATTTCGTGGCCTACGCGGCCTACGTGCCATAGCTGCAGACACATGCGGCCGCCGGCTTCGTGGACCGAGTCGACCACTTTCTTCCAGCCGGCTTCCTGTGCGTCGGTGAAAATACCGGGCGTGAACACATAGCCGCGTGCGCCTTCCGAGATATTGGTGGCTTCGGAAATGATCATGCCCGCGCCGGCACGCTGCGAGTAATAGGCCTGTTGCATCTCACCCGGTATCTGGTCGCGACAGCGAGCGCGGGTCAACGGCGCCATGATCACGCGATTGGGAAGCTCCAGCGAGCCGAACCGGACGGGCGACAGCAATTTTTCGAACGACATTGTTTTACCAATTGTTTCAACAATGTCCCCGACGTTGGCGACGATTGATGCGCAATCAACCACGCTCAGTCGACTATCCCGGGTTCATAGGGTTCATCAGCCGCTCTTGCTGACCGTGAGAACGCCTTTCATGCCGGCGGCCAGATGGCCAGGGAAGCTGCAGATATATTCATAATCACCGGGCTTGTCGGGCGCGGTGAAGGTGACCGTATCGGAATGGCCACCGGCGACCAGCGCGGTATGCGCGATCACCTCGTCAGATTTTGCCTTGGGGAAATAACCGTCACTCCGGGCCCGCATGGCAGCGCGATCAAATATGTCCGGGTCGGCATCGGCTTTCAGCAGAATCCAGTTATGGGCCATGGCCGACGCTGGCAGGTTCGATTTGTTGACCAGTTTGATCGTGACTTTCTCGCCCGGTGCCACGGTGAGATGTTCCTTGGAAAACCGCAGCGCGTTGGTACCTTCGATCGTGAAGTTTGCGGCCGCCTGGGCCGCGACGGCCGATAGGCCTAGTACGAGGGCCGCAACGACAAGCACTGTCTTTTTCAGCATCAAACACTCCAGCAGGGGCTATATGGCAACCGCTATTCTACGGCTGCAGCGAGGCAGCAGGTCGTCGTTCAGGAAAATTCAATAATCTGTCGCACCGCCTTGCCCGCCGCCAACCGCTCGAAGCCGTCGTTGATGTCCTCGAGCGCCAGCCGATGGGTGATCAGCTTGTCGACCGGCAGCCGTCCGGCCTGATAAAGCGCCATGTATTCCGGGATATCCAGCCTGGGCACATGGCCGCCCAGATACGAGCCCATGAGCGTTTTTTCCTGGGCGACGAGCGCTAGCGAATTCAGCGACATGCGGGCGTCGGGATGCTGCAGGCCGGCGGTGACCGTGGTGCCGCCCTTGCCGGTGGCGGCAAACGCAAACTCCAGCGCCGACGCGACACCGGCAAACTCTGCGGCCAGATCGACCCCGCCGCCGGTCAGATCACGGATTTCTTCCAGCGCGTTGGCGTCGCGCGGGTCGACACCCGCGACCGCCCCCAGTGCCTTGGCCTGCGCAATCTTGTCGACATCCAGATCGGCCACGATCACCCGCGAAGCGCCGCCGGCAAGCGCGCCCAATACCGCCGACAGGCCTACCCCGCCCAACCCGACGACGAGCACGCTCTGGCCCAGCCGCAGCTTGGCGGTCTGTATGATCGCGCCGACGCCGGTGAGTACCGCGCAGCCGAACACCGCAGCGACGTCAAACGGTATATCCGGGTCGATTCTGACCAGCGATTCGCAGGCCACGGTGGCGTATTCGGCAAAGCCGGATACCCCCATATGATGATGGACTGCGTCGCCATGCTGGCTCAGACGACGGCCGCCGGACAGCAGTTCGCCGCTATTGTTGGCGGCCGCCCCCGGGCCACAGAGTGCGGCCCGGCCGTCGGCACAGTAATCACAGTGGCCACAGCTGGGCACGAACGAGCAGACCACATGATCGCCGACCGAAAAATCACGGACGCCGGCGCCGACTTCGATGACCTCACCGGCTGCCTCGTGCCCAAGCACCATGGGCGTTGGCCGCGGCCGA
This sequence comes from Salinisphaera sp., assembly GCA_027858915.1. GTDB lineage: Bacteria > Pseudomonadota > Gammaproteobacteria > Nevskiales > Salinisphaeraceae > Salinisphaera. The sequence continues at coordinate 11,018 of JAQIBT010000091.1, read as the reverse complement.
TTTCCGTCGATTGTGGACAGGTCCGAATGACAGAGGCCGGCAGCGTGCACCTTGATTGTCGCCTCGCCGCGCTCAGGGCCTGCAAGATCGAAGGTTTCGATGATCAGCGGCTGCGACTCCTGGTACGGGCGCGACGTGGTCATTTCCCGAAGGACTGCGGCTCGAGTCTGCATGACGGTTCCTCTCAAAGGTGTAGAGAACCTCAAACTAGCAGACGGCCGGAGCCGTGGCTGCGTAGTCGGGTGAAATCGTCGTCCGGATTCGGGCACAATGCGGCGTTGGCACGATCTCCGGCACTTATTGCATGTCCGACACTCCGATGACCTATCCAATCGAGATCGGCGGGCTGACCCGCCATCTGCCGCTGTTTGAAGTCGCCTCTGGCGTACGCATCGCCGTGCTCAACGTGCTCGGCGACACGGCGCTGGTACAAGCAGCGGCGACCGGGCTGGCGCTGAAAATGTCCGGCATGGATTACGCCGTTCTGGTGACTGCCGAGGCCAAGTCGATCCCGTTGATTCATGCCCTGTCGGTCGCGACCGGCCGGCCATATGTTGTATTGCGCAAAAGCTACAAGCCATATATGGGCGATGCGCTGCGGGCCACGACTCATTCGATCACCACCGGCGACGAGCAGACGCTGTACCTGGATGCCAAGGATCGGGAACTGGTCGCTGACGCACATGTCGTGCTGGTCGACGACGTCATCAGCTCGGGCTCGACGCTGCAGGCCATGCGCAAGATCATGAACCTCGCTGGCGCGCATATCGCCGCCGAGGCTGCGATATTGACCGAAGGTGACCGTGCCAACTGGTCAGAGGTGATTGCGCTTGGGCATCTGCCGATCTTTACCGACTGATTCCAGGGGTCACAGCCGCTGGCGATAGCTGGAAATCTCGTCGCAAATACGCGTCAACAGGCCTCGCCTGTGACCGGATCCAGACAAGCAAACGGCCCTCAGACCGCCTGCTTGCTTGATCAATGCCTTGCGGGCACAGCCATCAACCCTTCAGATATTTCTCGAAAAACGCCATGCTGCGCTCCCAGGCTTGCTTGCTGGCCTGGGCGTCGTAGTTGTCCCAATCCTCGTTGGCGAAGGCATGTCTTGCGTCATAGCGATAGGCCTCGTATTCCACGCTGCCGGCCTTGAGCTCCGCTTCGAACGCGTCGGCCGACTCAATCGGAAAGAACGTGTCCTGGGTAGCGAAATGACATTGCAGCGGCACGTCGATGGTTTTTGGATCGCCGGCTTCGTCCGGCGGAATGCCATACCAGGACACGGCCACGTCGGTTTCCGGCACGTGCATGGCGGCCAGCACGGCGAGCACGCCGCCCATGCAGAAGCCGATCACGCCGACTTTATCGCTGTCGGCCTTGAGATACTGAACCGCGCCGCGCACGTCCTGAGTGGCCGCATCCTCGAAATCCAGGTCGTCCATCTTGTGCTCGGCTTCTTTCTCGTCGAGCGCTTTTTCACCGCGATACAGATCCGGAATAAGGACCCGATAGCCGGCATCGGTCCAGTCCTTGCCGATTCGCTTGATCTGGTCGTTCAGGCCCCACCATTCCTGGATGACGACGATACCGGGGGCCTTGGCGCCGCCTTCGGGCTCGGCATAGAAACCAGGCGCTACGGCACCGTCGGGGCGGGTAAATTCAATCTGGTTGGACATCGATTACTCTCTTGGATAAGCGTGATGCCATGCTACGCGCATGAAGGGTGGCTAGACCACACCTGCGCAAGGATTGCACTTGGGCCGGTGAAAAACGCAAATCTCGCGATCAGCTGAGCGCATGGCTGCCGATAACAGACCCTATGCGCATGAGCCATCTAGAAACGGCCCTCTGGGGACAGCCGGTGTTTCGGCTTACGACAAACACCGCTCCCACTCACCGCCACGCGGGATTCACGCTGATCGAGCTGATGATCGTCGTGGCAATTATCGGTATTATCGCGGCCATCGCCATACCCAGTTACTACGGCTATGTGAATCGTGCCAAGGTGGCTGAAGGAATGATTCTGGCGCAGCCGCTAAAGACCGCGGTCGTGGAATACGTCGCGGTGCACGGCAGACTCCCCCAGGTCAACGGCAACACGTGGACCGTTGTTCTGAACGAGTTGGGCATGCCGAACTCATCGGTCAGTGGCGCGGCGAGCGGCAAATACGTCAAGCGCATCTGGTGGCACAACAATGCCGCTCATCCGGCGATCTATATCAAGTACAGCGGCGGATCGCTGGAAGACAAGCAGTTATATCTGGCCGCCAGGTTTAACGCCGGCAGCGTGAGCTGGGAATGCAGGGCGCCTTCGACTTCGAATGGCGGCGTACCCGATGCCTATCTGCCGGCAAGCTGTCGCCCGGGAACTTCTGATTGAATCGCCGCGGTCGCGCTGGAGAACGCAAACACGATGCGCAAGGATTCGATCCGAGGTGCTGTATGGCTATCGATCAATCGCCCTGCTTGAAACGCCTGAGCTGGCGCCGCTGTTTCTTGTCGGGCCGGGCCAGCGGGCGCGGCATGGAGGTGCGGGCTGCCTTGCGATCAGCGGCGCGCTCCTGGCGTTGCTCGATGCTGGCCGGGGTTTCGGCGTACAGCGTTTCCGCGGTGCTGGCGGGACCACGCTTGTCGGATACGTCGAGCACATCGATTTCGAACAGCACATCGCCCTTGCTGATCTGCAGACGCAGACCGGCGCGCACATTGGTGCTGGGCTTGGCCTTATGCCCGTCGACTTCAATCCGGCCACCCTTGACCGCCGTCGAAGCCAGGCTTCGCGTCTTGAAGAAACGGGCAGCCCATAACCATTTATCGACGCGCACTGACTCATTGGCAGCGACGGATCTGGAATCTGGCTTGCCTGATTTTCGACTCATGTCCAGACTGTGACATCGATTTATTTATTCGCCAATCCCAACCGTGCTGGATCGTTTCCGACTTAACTATCGCCTGTCCATCAACGACAACGGCGTGCAGGTGGATTTCGGCCGCCCACCGGCTGCATTTGTGTCGGCGGTGCGCGATGTAGTGTCGCTGCACGGGGTGAATCGAGGCCGGATCGAGTGCAAGGGCAACGGATCCGCAGCCCGGCTGAGATTCACCCACGGCTTTCCCGACAAAGGCCGCCAGGCGGTTCGCAATGTATGGCAGCCGCCCGCCGCACCCAGCACTGGCGGCAATAGCCGCCGTAGCGGCTGACGCTGTTCGCTCATCACGGCTCGATATCGGGCCATTTGCAACACTTACCCTCACGGAGCCATCGGCATCATGATTACAGTTCATCATCTGGAAAACTCGCGTTCACAGCGCGTGCTCTGGCTACTGGAAGAGCTTGAACTCGACTACCGGGTTGAACGTTATGAACGCGATGCAAAGACAATGCTGGCACCGGCGGCGCTCAAGAAAGTGCATCCGCTGGGCAAGTCGCCGGTGATCACCGATCACGAACGGACGGTGGCAGAAACCGGGCTGATCGTGGACTACATCGTGCGCAAGCACGGCAACGGCCGTCTGGCCCCCGAAGTCGGTTCCGAGGCGCATCTGCAATACGAGTACTGGCTGCACTATGCCGAAGCCTCGCTGATGCCGCCTCTATTGCTGCAGCTGATCTTCGACACGGTCGAAAAGAAATCACCCTTCGTTGTCCGCCCAATCGCCAAGGGCATATCGCGACAGGTGAAAAAACAGTTCATCCACCCGCAACAGACGCTGCACTTCGACTTCCTGGAAAACGAACTGCGCCGACAGCCGTGGTTTCTGGGCGAGGAGTTCAGTGCGGCCGATATCATGCTGAGCTTTCCATTGGAAGCCGCCATGTCACGCGCCGGCCTTGGCGAGCATTACCCGAAACTCACGCAGTTCGTCAGCACCATCCACCAGCGTCCGGCCTATCGACGCGCGCTCGATAAAGGCGGCCCGTACGCTTATGCCTGATCGGTGAGCGTTACCCGTCCGGACAGCGTTTGACCTGAACAGCTCGCTTGGACGTAAAAAAGCCGCCCCAGAATCGGGAGGCGGCTTTTTCGTTTCTCGGCGAACCGGTTTGGCCTATATCAGGCGGCGGGTGCCGGCTCCTTGGCTGGACCAGGGCCATCGCCCGAATGCTGGGCCCTTGAACCCGGTAGCGGACGGCCGGCAGTTTCCGGAATCAGCATGATCGGAATCAGCGCGATAGTCGCTGCCCCCATCAGGTAGAACGCCGGGATCATCTTGTTGCCTGTCGTGGAGATCAGATAGGTAATCATGTAAGGCGCGGTGCCGCCGAACAGCGAGGTCGATATGTTGTAGGAAATAGCAAAGCCACCGTAGCGCACACGGGTCGGGAAGATCGCCGGCAACGTCGATGGCATGATGCCGGCCAGCGATACCGTGAGCAGCCCGAGGATAATCAGCGCGCCGGCTACACCCCATACCGTCTTGGTACTCATCAGGAGGAACGCCGGGTATGACAACGCAATAAAGCCGATACAGGAACCGATCAGCATCGGTTTGCGGCCTACCTTGTCTGACCAGCCACCAAACAGATAGATCACGCACATCATGCCGAGCATGGTAACCACCAACAGGCCGTTGGCTTCCAGCGAACTCATGCTGAGCACATCCGACAGGTAGCTCGGCATGTAGGAAAGCACGGTGTAATAAGCCACATTCAGAATAATCACCAGCCCGATACACAGCAGCAGCTGACGCATGTGATTGCTGATCACCTCGGAAAGCGTGCCGTTGGCCTTGCCCTCTTCCTTGACCGCTTCGAACGCCGGACTGTCTTCCAGCTTGAGCCGGAGATACAGCCCGAACAGGCCCAGCGGCGCGGCCGCCAGAAACGGTATACGCCAGCCCCAGGCCGTGAACGCGTCGTCGCCGACCACCAGCTGGGTGCCCAGGACGAGCACGGCACCGGCGATATAGCCGCCGAGCGTGCCGAACTCCAGGAAGCTGGCGAGAAAACCACGGGATTCATCCGGCGAATACTCGCAGATGAAGGTCGCCGCGCCGCCGTACTCACCGCCGGTCGAGAAGCCCTGAACAAGACGGGCCGCAATCAACAGGATCGGCGCCCAGATGCCGATAGTGGCGTACGCAGGTAGCACACCGACGACAAAGGTACCGGCCGACATCATCAGAATTGTTGTCACCAGCACCTTGGATCGGCCGATGCGATCACCCAGCGGGCCAAAGAACAGGCCGCCCAACGGGCGCACCAGAAAAGCCACCGCGAATACGGCGAACGCCGACAGCAGCGATGCCGTATTGTCGTGCTGCGGAAAAAACACCCGCCCCACCGTGCCTGCCATATAGGAATACACGCTGAAGTCGAACCATTCCAGGGCATTGCCCATCCCCGCGGCCGCCACGGCTGTCTTGACCGCCCCCGAGTCGACAGCAAGGCTGTCGTCATTCGTTGTGCTCATTTTATATTGTCCGGCCCTAGCCTGTAATGAAAACATCTTTGGAACCTAGCAATTTGTCCTCCGCACCACAAATCCTGCGTGCGTGTTGACAGCGCTGAGTCGTCAGCTTACTCAGCCATACAGACGGGAAAGCATTGATTGCCGAGCAGCGGTAATCGCCGAACTCGCCACGGGTAGCGGTTCGGTGCGATCAATCCCTCGCGCCCACCACTGACGCCGCGCGACACTTTTACCTATTCCTCCTTGAGTAGCTCGGCTACATCGCGCTCCCTGCGCCTTGTCTTGCAAAAAATAGCCGCCGGCGCGGCGTCGTATGAAACGGCAACAGGCCCTGACCATACGTGGAGTTTCAGGAAACAGAGGCAGGCCAACCACCTTACACGCGCCTTGTTTTCAACCCGTGACGAAGACACTGGATGTTTGCGTCACGTTGCTGGTTGACGACGGATGGGCTGATGGCTGCGTTCGCCAAGCCGCAGCAGATAGACCTGACATTGCCTGCTGCCCGGTTACTCCTGCTTGCTATTTGAGCCTGTGCGTTTGGCGCGATACATCGCCCGGTCGGCATGGCGTAACAGGGCTCGCTCGCTTTGACCGTGTTGCGGGTACACCGCGATGCCGATGCTGACCGCTAGCGTGACCCGCTCACGGCACACTTTGAAAGGCTGACTGAGCACGCCGCGGATGGTAGCCGCTACGATCTCCGCCGGGCCTGTCTCCTGGATGCCTTGCAGCAGCACCAGGAATTCGTCCCCGCCGTAGCGGGCGACGATGTCTAATTCGCGGACGCAGCGGCGCAGGCGCTTGGCGGCCAGACGCAGTACCCGGTCGCCTTCGCCGTGGCCGTAGGTATCGTTGATTGGTTTGAAACGGTCGAGATCCAGGTACAGCAGCGCCACTCCTTTGCCGGTGCCGCGGGCCTCGGCGAGCAGCGTCTTGAAGCGTTCATGGAAGAACCCCCGGCTGACCAGGCCGGTGAGCGGATCGTATTCGGCCATGCGCTTCAGACGGTCGAACATCTGCTTGCGCTCGATCGCGCTCTCAATCTGCCTGGATACGAATTGCAGCAACTCGCGTTCGCCGTCGCCATATGCACTGGTGTCGCCATAGCTTTTGATGACGAGCACACCCATCGGGCCCTTGCTCGACACGAGCGGCACGCCGAGCCAGTAGCGGGCCTCGTTGTCGGCTGGGGCATAAAGGCGTTTCGGCCGGGCAGGCCCCGGCTGTGGGGTGATCAGCAGCTCCTTGCCGCCATGAATGACCTCGGCGATGAGCGAGTCGGGCATCAGCGGGCCCGTTGGTGGCGCCGGATGTCGCTCATCGACATGGTAAGGAAAGCTGACGCTGTCCTCGTCGGCGTCGTATAACCCGACGAGGAAGTTCGGCGCACAGAGCAGTTCGTCGACAATGGCATGAATACGACTTAACAGATCGCTTAGATTACCTGTCGCATGGGCGGCTTCCGAAATGGCATAGACCGCTGCCTGGCGCGACTCCGCGCGTTTCAGCTGCGTGACGTCGCGCGCCAGGCCAACCCGAACCTGATCGGCTTCTGACCAGCGCGCTGACCACATGATATGCGCGACGCCGCCGTCCTTGCGCCGGTAACGGTTCTCGAAGTGGATCTGTATGGCTCCGTCCATGATCTGTGCCGCCGCCTTGCGGGTGCGCTGCCGGTCCTCGGGTACCACCATATCCAGCATCCGGCGACCCGCCATTTCCTCGGGCGTATAGCCGAAAATGCGCTCGCAGGCTGGACTGGCGGACACAAAACGCCCCTGTGCGTCGACGATACACAGTGCATCGAGCAGCAGATCCAGATACTTCATATCGGCGTTATCGAAGTGCGCCAGACAGGAGCCGCGGCAACGCGACCCCGGATATGCGAGACGGCGCCGCGATCTGCGATCTTGAACCCACCCGTACATGGCTTGGCCAGCGGACGTGCGCTGCCTGCAGCCGGCAGCCTGCATACGGTCAAAAACATCCCCCGCCTCCAAGGCGACGCGATCAGTGTTGCGCGTCGAATCCTACCAATTGACCTTAACCCATCGCGGCGAATCGGGAGAAGGCTGGCGGCCGCGCGTCGCAGCGAATCAACGTCGTACGACATTTTAATAGGGGAATTCAGTCCTGGTATGCCCCATACGATTATTTCAATTTTTAGCAATGTTGCCTTTGCACGACGATTAAAGTCCACTCCGGCCAGCGTTTCTTCATGGATACGGGCCAAATACGACCAGTCGCAGCGACGGCTCAAAAAAGATACACAAAACGCGAGAAGATGCCATTGACGCGTGTCGTGTTTTTGCCGGCAAAGCCGACGTTGTACCAGATATCCAGCCACGACGATTGATCCTTCTTGAGATAGATCAGGCCGCCTGCACCGGCGATATCTTGATAACTGCCGTTGATACAATCGCCGACATTTACATTGGAATTGGCCCCGGCGCTATGATCAACTTGGGTGTAGTGGCCAAGTCTACTTTAGTCTTGGGAATATGCTGAACGCAGGATTGGGGACAGATCAGAATCGCGCTACGCTTTAGCGCCATCTACACCGAGCTGGACCGTCGAAATCGCGGTGCGTAGCGTTTACAACGCTTCGCCAGGCTTCGCGGACTGATGGCGGTGAATACCGAAATGTGAGGCGGATGGTTTGGATGTGCCCGTGGTCTGACAGGCGCGCCATCGCATAACAATGCATTTGTCCGCAGCGGGAACATTGAATGAGCCGATCGAGCAGAGTCGCGCAAGTGACGATTTACTTCTGGATATTCAAATTTCTGGCGACGACGGTTGGCGAACTATCCGGCGATCTGCTGGCCCTTACGCTAGGGCTGGGCTACCTGTTGTCGTTTATCGCCACACTGATTGTTCTGACTGTGCTGTTTGTCTTGCAGTTCAAGGTTGAAAGATTCAATCCGCTGATTTATTGGCTTACCGTGATCGCAATCATCGCCGTAGGCTCTGAAACCTCTGATTTTCTGGAACGCGGCCTGTTGGTCGGCCATATCGCCGATTCGTTGATCTTTGTGACCGGCCTGCTGATCGTGTTGGCGAGCTGGTACGCGCGCTATGGCGAAATACGCGTGCAGTCGATTCGTCGACGCGGCGATGAGTTGTTTTACTGGGCAGCCGTTTTCTTCGCCGGCGGGCTCGGTGTTGCGCTCGGTGATCTGCTGAGTGACGGATTCGGCATTGGCCTGGTCTGGGGTGCGCTGATGACTGTCGCGATATGCCTGCTGTTGGCGCTGGCGCACTGCAAGAGCCAGCTCAACGGCCGCCTGCTGTTCTGGATTGCGTTCGTACTCACCCGGCCATTCGGCGTATGACGATTCCCCGGTAGTCCTGTGCCGCGCGCACGACTCTATGGATGCAGCTGCTAATTGCAATGGCGATTGGGGAAGCCAGCTCGTGTGTTGTGAGTCAAGCAACTCAGGCCTGACTCAGTCTGCCAGCCTGCCAGCCTTATTCGCGTTTATTCCGTGTTGATTAGCGGATGTATTCGTCTTGAGCGCGAATCAGATACCAATATCCTCATTCCACAACTCCGGTTTCTCTGCCATAAAATTCGTCATGAGCTGTCGGCAGCCGGCGTCGTCCAGCACCTTCACGTTTACGCCGCGTTCGGCCAGATGCGCCTCCTCGCCCCTGAATGAAGCATTTTCGCCGATCACCACGCGCGGAATACCGTAGAGCAGAATTGCGCCAGTGCACATCGGGCAGGGTGAGAGCGTGGTGTAGAGGGTGACGTCCTTGTACCACGACCCGGGCTTGCGGCCGGTAGCTTCCAGGGCGTCCATCTCGCCGTGCAGGATGGCGCTGTTCTTCTGCACGCGACGATTGTGACCGGCTCCGACGATCTTATCGCCCCTCACCAGCACGCAGCCAATCGGCACGCCGCCTTCAGCGTATCCCTGGCGTGCTTCGTCCAGGGCAGCTTGCATGAATCGTCCGTGGTCCATTGTGGGCAACCCGAGGAGGCAAGCACCTAAGTGTAATGGCAGGCTTTGTGCTTGAGAGTAGTGACGAACCATAGCTACGAAAAAAGCTAAGGAAAAATGCTGATAGCGGCTCATGACGACGCGCGCTATAAACAGACGGTGAAAAGACGAGGCGCATCGATGAGTGACGACTTGGAACAATATCGGCAACAACGGCGCTGGCACAAGGTGCCGCAACCCGGCCGCAGCGTATCCAGGCACGCGACCGGGAAAGCGCCGGTCTTCGTCATTAAACGGCAGTGGCTGTTGGTCAAGATGGGCGACGCCGAGGCCGGTGTGCGTTGTCACCCGGTAAGCACGCAGGATCGCTCCGTGCTCAGCAATCGCTGCACAGGCGAGATCAGCCGCGAGGAGGATGCCAGCGATGACTAAGACAAGAATCGAAATGCATCTCAGCCATGATGCATGGGCCAAGGCCAGCAAGGCCGAAATGCCGCATACCTTCGAGCCAATGCTGGCGACAATTGCCGATACGCCGTTCTCCGACGACCGATGGCTATTCGAGCGCAAATTCGATGGTGTGCGGCTGCTGGTATTCCGCGACGGCGAGCACGTCGAGCTGTATACCCGCAACGGCCAGTTCCGCAACGACCATTTTCCCGAGCTGGTCGAGCTGTTCGCGGCACAACCTTGCGGGCGATTTGTGCTCGATGGTGAAGTCGTGGCATTCGAAGGCGCGAACACCAGTTTCTCCCGGTTGCAGCAACGGGCCAGAATCTCGGATCCGGATAAGGCCCGCGCTTCCGGGATTGCGATTCATTTCTATGTGTTCGACAGCCCGTGGATGGAGGATTACGACATTCGCCGTATTCCACTGCGTGAGCGCAAGACGATTATCCGCAATGTGCTGGATTTCTCGGGCAGGCTGCGTTATGCCGCACATCGCAACGGCGACGGCGAGAGGTTTCTGCAAGAGGCCTGCGACAAGGGCTGGGAAGGCATTATCGCCAAGCAGGCCGACAGCCCTTACCGCAGCGGCCGTTCCCGGCGCTGGCTCAAGCTGAAATGCAACGCCGGCCAGGAAATGGTCATCGGCGGATTCACCGCGCCCGTGGGCGACCGGGGGTGCCTGGGCGCCTTGCTGTTGGGCTACTACCAGGGCGATACGCTGCGCTATGCCGGCCGGGTGGGAACCGGATTTACCGACGACGAGTTGCAACGTCTGCATCGTGCGCTGGCGCCGCTGGTCCGTCAGACGTCGCCGTTCGCGGATGCGCCTGATGAGACCGGCGTGCACTGGGTGCGCCCAGAACGTATGGCCGAGATCGCATTCGCCGAATGGACCGACGACGGACAGCTGCGACAACCGAGTTATCTGGGCGAGCGAAGAGACAAGGACCCGCACGAGGTGGTGCGTGAACAGGCCGGGGGATGAGCGTCGACGTCGATCGTCGTGGAAAGGCGCTATTCCTTGAAGCCGGCCTGATCAAAGGCGATCTGGTTGGCCGCTATCGCCCGGTTGCCCGGGGCATGCGGCGTTCATAGGTAGGTACTTAAGGCCAAGAGCGCTTGAAGTGACGCGCCGTTGTTTTCCAACCGCTTGATTTCGTACTCGTTGTTGAAGATCCATTCGATTCCCCTGAAGCTGGAAGTCAGC
>JAQIBT010000018.1 GCA_027858915.1 Salinisphaera sp. | reverse complement strand
AACGTTGGTGATGGAGAACCGATGTTTTGGCCGATAAAACAGACGACCGCCACCGTCAACAGACCATGTGATCAGTTCTTCGTCAAACATGAATTTTCCGTACTCACCAAACTTGCCCTCATTATTCTTTGCCGAAGAATAGACAGGATAACCCCCCCGGATAATTAGCCAGATCCTTTTTTGAGATAACCTTCCCTCTCCCCAACTCGACGATGCGATCATTGATCAGGTCATCGAGTGTCCTCATAGTCCAGGCTGCCCTCATAACATCCCCCGAATCCCTTCCAGTATCTCCTCGCTTTCCTTATCCAGCGTTTCAATCTCGTTGATGATTACCTCGGGGTCGCGCAGCGGTTCGGCCTCGGCCTTGTTGGGGTTTTTCACCGAGAGGTCCGCGCTGTCGGGGTCTATGTCGGCCACGTCCACGGTCCAGCTGTTGGCGGAGTCCGCAAAGCCAGCCTGGCGGGCGACGAAGTCGGCCAGGTCGTTATCGTTAAGCGGGTTGGTCTTGCCCAGGCTACGACCAGGATCGAGCTGGTAATACCAGATGCGGTGGGTCGGCGCGCCTTTCTCGAAAAACAGCACCACGGTCTTGACCCCGGCGCCGAGGAAGGTGCCGCCGGGGCAGTCGAGAATAGTGTGCAGATTGCAGCTCGCGAGCAGCTCTTGGCGCAGTGCACGGGAGGCGTTGTCAGAGTTCGAGAGAAAGGTATTCTTGATGACAACGGCGGCGCGGCCGCCGGCGCGCAAATACTTGATGAAGTGCTGCAGGAACAGAAACGCGGTCTCGCCGGTCTTGATGGCGAAGTTCTGCTGCACCTCCTTGCGCTCCTTACCGCCGAAGGGCGGGTTGGCGAGGATCACGTCGAAGCGGTCTTTCTCCTGAATATCGGCCAGGTTCTCGGTCAGACTGTTGGTGTGGACGATGTTGGGCGTCTCGATGCCGTGCAGGATCATGTTCATGATGCCGATCACATACGGCAGGCTCTTCTTCTCCTTGGCGTAGAAGGTGCGCTTTTGCAGGGTGTCGAGGTCGGCGGTGGAGAGGTGGCTGCCATCGCCCTGGCCGTCCGGGCCATAGCGTAAATAATCATGCGCCTCACACAGAAAGCCCGCCGATCCGGCCGCGGCGTCGTAGATACGCTCGCCAATGACCGGCCTGGTTACCTGGATCATGGCGCGGATCAGCGGGCGCGGGGTGTAATACTCACCGCCGTTGCGCCCGGCATTGCCCATGTTCTTGATCTTGGCTTCGTACAGGTGCGATAGCTCGTGCTTTTCGGCCTGGGAGCGAAAGCTCAGGCCGTCGATCAGCTCCAGCGCATCGCGCAGGCTGTAGCCACTGGCAAATTTGTTCCGGATCTCGCTGAAGATCTCGCCGATGCGGTACTCCAGCGTGTCGGTGTCGCTGGCACGCTCGCGAAAACCCTGCAGATAGGGGAACAACTCGCCGTTGACGAAAGCAATCAGATCGGCGCCGGTCAGCGCCTGGTCGTGGTCGAACTCGCCGCTGGCGGTCTTCGGCGCTGCCCAGGCCGACCAGCGGTAGGGCCCGTCGATGACGAAGCGATAGGGCTTGCCCACCAGCTCCGCCTCCTGGGCGCGCTCGTGCTCCAGATCATCCAGGTACTTGAGAAACAGCATCCACGAGGTCTGCTCGGTGTAATCCAGCTCCGTGGCACAACCGGCTTCTTTCCAGAGCACGTCATCGATGTTGCGGAAGGCTTGTTCGAACATTTAGTTCCTGAAGTCGGTTTGTTGAGGTTTGCCAAACGCTGGGCTTTATGGGCTAACGCCGAAGCTCAGTTGCCGCCGGAGCGGCCGCAGGCTGCAGAGGCGACCCAAAGCGCGGCAGCGCTTCTGGCGGTCAACTGCACTGTTAGAAGGCATTAGCCGCCCCAACCCGACATATTGGTTTTACCACCAACACGCTGGTCACTCACCATCACGCCGAGTATTTGACCTACTGTAGTCAGTTGACAGCTCTTAAGTCCCTTATCTTCCCAAATATCAATTATGTTTTTTCCAAAGTCTATGGCTTTGAACGCCGCATAATCGAAAGACTCACCCATGTTATTGGTTAATATTTGGGCAAGATCACGTGTTATGAACGATTCAAACTTGAGACACGACAAGGACTCAAGGTGAGTATAGTCCATATTATTTGCGTCTAAACTCAGGAACGGGCTCAATCTCGCGCGGAGCCAAGGTAAATGCTGCTGCTCGTTAGTAAGCCCATTCGGCTGAATGTAAAGCATGTTTACGAGCAACCCAAGTATATTAAGTTGATTTGGCGTGGTGAACGAGATGGCATCGCACGCCATCTTGCTTGCCATGGATAATAACGATTCCGGAGACGCCTGTATTCGTTCCGCCACCAGCCGCGATAAGAGATCATGCTTACTTTCGCTCTCCGTTTGGGCCGCACTTAACATCGCCTTTTGAAGCACTACCGAGAATTCGGGGTGCTCTTGCGCGGTGACGAGGGCTTCTTCCGTGACCTGATTAGTCTTTTCTAAATGGGAAACACGGTCGCCCAACCGCTTTAAAAAATCAGCAGAGTTTTCCTCTGCTTTCTCCCGTGCTTTCGGTTGATGATCCGCGAAATACGAAACAACCCATTTTTCCCCTGAGTCCCACGCTTTTTCGACAAATTTGCCAGCACCGCCGCCAATTGCTGCACCGAAAGCGACGAGGGATAACGGATCTGGCATATTATTTCCTTTGCCTTCTAACGCCAATTCGGCGAAATATATCTAAAAGCAGATATATGACTATCTATATTCATATATCTCCGACAATACGCTCTGTCAGATCAAGTTGTACTGCTACGCGGTAGGTAATGGACCACGCCTTTTCGTCTGGCATCCAGTAGCCGCCGGCTTTTCGCACGCGTTCTTGGCGTGCCGTCTCGCCGTATTCCACTTTTGAGAAGAGCCCGCTCGTTCGGCGTGCGCTGCGTGTGATGCGGTTCGCGGCTTTCGCACGGTCGCCAAGACCCGGTTTCCTCGATCAGCTCGACCGTTCTGTGGCGTTTGCCCGCCTCTTCGTCGTAGCGGTGGCGTACGCAAACGAGTCGATCGCCGTATTTTTTTGACGCGTGCTTTCGTGCTGTTCTGGCCGGGTTGGAGATGCAGCCTTGTGTCCAGGACGCCCTCTTTCGTCTGGATATGTGAAACATGGTTATCTAGAATACAGCGCGCAGACCATACGGGATCAATTGGGGTCGCACCACGGTTTCCCGCCATGCGTAGTTGGCTACAGCGTCAGCCAACTCGGCCTCGCCAGGCGGCCGGCTTTCGACGATGATGAAAACAAGAAACGATCAAACCGAGCGGTGGAACAGCTTTTCTCGAACCTGTTCCCACGGAATGGCTGTGGAGCTATCCGCGCGATGGGCTTCAACGCGGCGATGAAGCTCTTCTTTGTCGGCATCGGAGAGCTGAAGCGAGTCCGGCGCTTCTGTCGCAATGCTGTCCCAAATGTCTTCGACGAGCTGAATGCGCTCGGCAACGGACAGCGTCTTATAATCGTCTATATTTGTACTCATGGCTATAAAGTGTACCTCACGCCAACCCGAGACATCTGATGCTCAAGAACGGAATGCGACCGGTTCATCCAGGCGAAGTCCTGCGCGAGGATTTCCTGGTAGCAGTCGGCATGAGCGCCAACGTGCTGGCCAAGGCATTGAAGGTGCCCGCCCCGCGTATCAACGACATCGTGCGCGAACGCCGCGGCGTAACTGCCGATACGGCCCTGCGCCTGGCCCGCTATTTCGATACCACGCCGCGGTTCTGGCTGAACCTGCAGGCCGCTTACGAGCTGCGCAAGGCAGAAATTGCCTTGGGTAGGCAGATTGACCGCGAAGTAACGGTCAGGTGGTGACAGCCCAACCTGCGCTCACCCAAGTCAATTTCCGCCCATGCGCTTTCCTGCATGCGTCTTCATCTGTCTTCCTATCTGCGCTCATCTGCGGATAAATGCCTTCATTCCAAAGCCTGCCGCTCGCTAGGCGGCAACAGGTTCTTGACGTTGTCCAGCGTATCGGCTTCCGCAAGCGGCTTGTCCTGACGCCAGCGGGCGATGCGGGGGAAACGCACGGCGATGCCGGATTTATGGCGTTTGGCGGCCTGGATGCCTTCGAAGTGCAGTTCAAACACATGATGCGGGGTGACCGAGCGCACCGGGCCGAAGCGCTCTTTGGTGTTGCGGCGGATCCAGTGGTCGACCTGGCCGATCTCTTCGTCGGTGAGGCCGGAATACGCCTTGGCAAACGGCACCAG
>JAQIBT010000123.1 GCA_027858915.1 Salinisphaera sp. | reverse complement strand
CGCTACTACCAACGGCGCGGGTTGATCGAGCAACCGCCCAAACCGTCTTCTGGCTACCGCCGCTATCCGCGCGCGACCATGGAGCGCATTCGTTTCATCAAGCGCGCGCAGGGCCTGGGTTTCAGCCTTGACGAAATCAGCGAGTTACTGAAATTGGGCGACGGCCATTGTGATGATGTACGTCGTGTCGCCGAGAACCAGCGCGCACTGGTAGCAGCCCGCATTGCTGATCTGGCCGCGATGCAGGACACGCTGGATGGGCTGATCGATCGCTGCCGGAACGCACATCCGCCCGGCCATTGCCCGCTGATCGAGACCCTGTCTCACCGCGACTGAAATAATCCGCCCAACCCCTTGACACGGTACCTGGGTACCGCGCTTAAGCTCTGCTCCGTCGGTTTATAGAACCATCACGGAGCCATGCCATGAACGATTCCACCGCACGCGCCTGGAACGACAAATCATCGACTGCCGCGCCGTCGCGGATCGCGCAAGACGGCGGCGGCGACAACCTCCATGTTGCCATCATCGGCAGCGGCAGCGGGGCGTTTGCTGCTGCCATCCGCGCCGCCGAGGCAGGGGCGCATGCAACGCTGATCGAGTCGGGCGATATCATCGGCGGCACCTGTGTCAACGTCGGCTGTGTGCCCTCCAAGATCCAGATTCGCGCGGCCGAACTGGCCCAGCATCAGCGCCACAGCCCGTTCGAGGGGCTCGCAGATCGCGAGCCGATGATCGACCGATCCCGTCTGCAGAGTCAACAACAGTCGCGGGTCGAAGAACTGCGCGAAGCCAAGTACCAGAAGATCCTCGAAGATAATCCGGCGATTACCCTGCGTCGCGGGTGGGCCCGTTTCGAGGACGCCCATACCCTGATCATCGCGGCACAGGACGGGACCGAAGATCGCTTGGCGGCCGATCGGATCCTGATTGCCACCGGGGCCTCGCCGACGATCCCCCCGATACCGGGCCTCGCCGAGACGCCGTATTGGACCTCTGATGAAGCGGTCTTCAGTTCAGACACGCCCGAGCATCTGATCGTCATTGGCGCATCGGTGGTGGCCGTCGAACAGGCCCAGGCGTTTCGCCGTCTGGGGTCCGAGGTCACCGTCCTGGCCCGAAGCACGTTGCTGTCCAGCGAGGATCCGGCGCTGGGCGAGGGCCTCGCCGCGGCATTTTACGCCGAAGGGATCGACGTGCGTTCGCACACCCAGGCGCGTGCCGTGCGTTTTTCGGCCGGGCAATTCATCCTCGACACCGACGACGGCCCAATCCAGGGCGACCGACTGTTGGTCGCCGCCGGGCGTGCTCCCAATACCCGTGATCTGGCGCTGGATACGGTCGGCGTGGAGACCGATGAAAGCGGTGCAATCGTGGTGGACACGTCGCTGCGTACCAGCGCCGAGCCTATCTATGCCACCGGCGATTGCACGACGCTGCCCCAGTTTGTCTATGTGGCCGCTGCCGGCGGTACCCGGGCGGCGGTCAACATGACCGGCGGACAAGCCCGGCTGGACCTATCCGCCATGCCGGCCGTGATCTTTACCGATCCGCAGGTGGCGACCGTGGGGCTGGATGAACGCCAGGCACAGGCGCACGGCCTGGAAGTCGAGACCCGCACGCTGGGCTTGGAACATGTACCAAGGGCGCTGGCCAACTTCGAGACCCGCGGCTTCGTCAAGCTTGTCGCCGAGGCGGGCAGTCATCGCCTGCTGGGGGCGCAGATTCTGGCCCCCGAGGCCGGCGAGATGATCCAGACCGCCGTACTGGCCGTCCACCACGGCATGACCGTCGAGGCACTGGGCGAGCTGCTGTTTCCTTATCTGGTGCACGTGGAAGCACTCAAGCTCTGTGCCCAGACCTTTACCAAGGATGTCGAGCAGCTGTCCTGCTGTGCCGGCTGAGATTGTTCGTCTTTGTCATCAGCCTGTCTGAGGTATGACCATGCAAAGTTGCTGTTCGTGGGCGGCGGCTATATTTCCTTCGAATTCGCACACACGACGCACTTGATCTACCGGCTGCGAACATCGATTCGGGTCCGCACGGCCTGGTGGTCAACCAATATCTGCAAAGCGTTTCCAACCCGGCGGTCTATGCCGCGGGTGACGCTGCCGATACGATAGGCCCGCCGCTGACGCCAGTCGCTGTTTTCGAGGGTAAAGTTGCCGCCTCCAATATGCTCAAGGGGAACCATAAAACCCCGGACTATCGCGGCGTGCCCAGTGTGGTGTTCACCATCCCCGCACTGGGGCGCGTGGGCATGCTTGAATCAGAGGCCAGGGAGGCAGGCTATGACGCACGCGTCAAATTCACCGATACCAGCGGCTGGTTTTCCAACCTGCGTATCGGCGAACGATATGCGGCGGTCAAGATTGTGGTCGACAACACGAGCGATGAAATCCTGGGCGCCCATTTGTTTGGTCCCGACTATGCAGAACTGATCAATATATTTGCGCTCGCGATCAAGCTACGCCCGAAGGTTTCGGGTCTGAAAACGATGGTGCCCGCCTATCCGATAGTGGGTTCGGACTTGGGCTCCATGCTTTGAATCCGCCGGTGCTCATATCAACATTTAGCGGGCGACCAAAATCCAGAGGCGCTCTTTGGACCTTAACGGTCAGGGCCGATCGGTTCGCGCCATACGTCCCATGACCTGGCCGAGCTGGAGAGCCTGGGGTGAAGCGAGCTGATTCGACCACTTGATCACGTCCGGCCCGAACAACAGAATCACGCTGGATCCAAACGAGAAATAGCCCATTTCATCGCCGCGGTTGTAGGTGAAATCCTCCGCCGGTTGCTCGGCAAAGTGTTCGGCGCGTGGCGCGCGCCGATGCGGCGGACAGACCTGGCCGTTGGCCCGGGTATGAATACCGCCAACGATGAAGGCGCCGACCATGACCATCGCCATGGGTCCGGCGTCGGTATCGAAGATTGTGACCAAACGTTCGTTTCTTGCGAACAGACGCGGGATCGAGCGCACACAGCGCGGATTGACGCCGAAAAGGCGGCCCGGGACGTAGCGGGTCTCGCGTACGCGGCCGGTCATTGGCATATGTACGCGATGATAGTTGTAGGGCGCGAGATACAGCGTTGCGTAGTGGCCGTCGATGAAGTCGCTGGCCAGCCGTTCGTCGCCGAGCAGATCGACCAGATCGTAGATGATGCCCTTGGTCTGATAAAGCGTGTTGTGCTCGATCGTGCCAAAGCTGCCCAGCGTGCCGTCGATCGGGCTGACCGCGTGCTCGGCGTTGTCCTCCGGTAGTGGACGCACGCCGGTCGCCAGCTCGCGGGTGAAGAACGCGTTGAAGCTGGGGTAATCGTCCGGATTGCTGTGTTTTGCCTCGCTCAAATCCGTGGTCGGAAACAGGCGCAGAAAGCCAGCGATGAGCAGGCGACGCAGCGGTCGGTGGCTGCTTTCGGCCAGACCATGCGCCATCTGCGAGATCGCCCGGGTAGGCAGTAACCAGAGCAGGCGGGCAAAAACCCGATCGGAGAGACTGGCCGGTGAGGCAAGGCGCATGGGTATGTCAACAAAATCGGCGGCTAATGGAGCGCAGAGAGTAGCGTTGTTGGATCCGGGCGCAAAATGCCCGGGTGGTTTATCCTATGGGTACCGGGCTGGTCTTGTGTTGCTTGGCCGTCGAGCTGGGACCATCCAACCACACGAACAAGCGGGCTGTGCGCCTGCAGGCGGGCTTATGGGAATCCAACAAGCACAGCGTGATGCCGCTACAACGCACCTTTCGCGTGTACTGGACTTCATTCGCTGGGGCGCATCGCGGTTCAACGAAGCCGGCGTGGTGTTTGGCCATGGCAGCGATAATGCCCTGGACGAGGCAGCGCACCTGGTGCTGCATTCACTGCGCCTGGATCACGCCATGCCGGATATCTATCTGCAGGCAGTGCTCACGCCGGATGAACGCACGGCCGCGGTGGATATCATTGACCGGCGCATCGATACCCGGCTGCCGGCGCCGTATCTGACCGGCAAGGCCTGGTTCGCCGGGCTGGAATTCTTTGTGGATGACCGGGTCATCGTGCCGCGCTCGCCTATTGCCGAGCTGATCGAAGCCGAATTCCAGCCTTGGCTTGGCCATCGCGAGCCGCTGGAAATTCTGGATCTGTGTACCGGTAGCGGGGCGATTGCCATTGCCTGTGCGCTGACTTTTCCTGATGCACGCGTAGTCGGTACCGATGCCAGCGACGCAGCGCTGGAGGTCGCCGCGATCAACGCCGACAAGCATGATATTGGCCCACAGGTCGAGTGGATCAAAGCCGATCTGTTCGATGGCGTGGCCCGCCAGGAGTTCGACCTGATCGTCACCAATCCGCCCTATGTCACGCGCGATGAATGGGAAGGTCTGGCGCCGGAGTATCTGCACGAGCCGGGTTTTGCGTTCCACGGCGAAACCGACGATCTGTCATTGGTCAGTCGCATCCTGTTGCAGGCGGCAGACTATCTGGCCGAAGACGGTCTGCTGGTGCTGGAAGTCGGCTATTCGGCGTTTCTGCTGGAAGCACAATATCCGGATCTGCCGATCACCTGGGTCGATCTGGAACGCGGCGGGCTGGGCGTCGGCGTGATCGAGGCCGAGGAACTGGCGGCCTGGGTGGAAACCCAGCCCCCACAATCTTGATGCATAAAAGGACCGAGCATGGCCGGTAACACCTGGGGACAACACTTCACCGTCACTTCCTTTGGCGAAAGCCACGGCGCGGCGATTGGCTGCGTAGTGGATGGCTGTCCGCCGGGATATGCGGTCGACGAAGCGTTGCTGCAGCGCGATCTGGATCGCCGCAAGCCGGGCACTTCCCGTTATGTCACCCAGCGCCGCGAAGCTGACGAGGCAAGGATCGTGTCGGGCGTGTTCGAGGGCGTCACCACAGGTACGCCGATCGCGATCATCATCGAGAACACCGATCAACGTTCGCGCGACTATTCCAAGATCAAGGATGTCTTCCGGCCCAACCACGCTGACTATGCCTACCTGCAGAAATACGGTCTGCGCGACTATCGGGGCGGCGGCCGATCATCGGCCCGCGAAACCGCGGTGCGCGTAGCGGCCGGTGCGATCGCCCGTGCCATTCTGGCCGAGCGCTACGGTATCCGTATTCAGGGTTATCTGGCGCAGATGGGGCCGATGCATCTGGGCTGCGTCGAACTGGATGCCGCCAACCACAACCCGTTCTTCTGCGCCGAGCCGGACAAACTGACTGAACTAGAAGGCTATATCAATCAGCTACGCCGCGACGGTGACTCGATCGGTGCTCGGATCGACGTCGTCGCCACCGGCGTACCGGCCGGTTGGGGCGAACCGGTGTTTGACCGGCTGGATGCCGATATCGCCAAGGCGCTGATGAGCATCAATGCGGTCAAGGGCGTAGAGATCGGCGACGGTTTTGCCGTGGTCGAGCAGCGCGGTTCCCAACACCGCGACGAGATGACGCCAGAGGGTTTTGCGACCAATCATTCGGGGGGCATCCAGGGCGGCATCTCCAGCGGCCAGACGATTCGCGCCAGCATGGCACTGAAACCGACATCGAGTATTACGATTCCCGGCAAAACGGTCGATATAGAAGGCAACGCAACGGAAATGCGTACCACCGGCCGGCACGACCCCTGCGTGGGCTTGCGTGCCACGCCGATCGCCGAGGCCATGCTGGCGATCACGCTGCTGGATCATGCGCTTCGCCATCGCGGACAGAACGCCGATGTCCGGCCGCCGATGGCGCCGTTGGCATCGGGCCCTGGCTGAAGCCGTCATCATTGGCGGCCGGCCGGATATCGATCCACTGCCGGCGCCAGAACACTCGCGTCGGCAGCGGCTTGTTGTTGCACGCCGTGAGGAACGCTGGACATGTCAGGACGTTGGAACAGAAAACAGGCGGTACTTTTTCTCATCGCGGGGGTCGCCGCCAGCGGTACCGCATTTGCCAACATGGATGCGGCTCGCAAGGCCCTGGCACATCAGCACTACGGCCAGGCAGCGTCCGAACTGAACGCGGTCCTTGCCAGTCAGCCCGACAATCCCGAAGCGAGTTTTCTCAAGGGATTGACGCTGGCACAGGCGAATAAAACTCATGCGGCGGTGCTCCAGTTCGAGAAGCTCACGTCCGACTATCCCGGTCTGGCCGACGCTTGGAACAATCTGGGCGTGTTGTATGCACGCGTCGGACGGCTTGACGATGCGCGCACGGCGCTGCACAAAGCCATTGCGTTGAATCCGCAGGATGCATCGGCGCAAGAGAACATGGGCGATCTGTACGTGGCACTCGCCGAGCGCGCCTATCGTTCCGCCAGTCAGAAAGAGGGCGACCGCGCCAGCGCCAAAAGCCAGAAGTTGGCTCAGGTGCTGCCGACTGACGCCGATGTAGGCGCAGCGCCCACCACAACGGCCGATACGTCGAGCCCGACAGTGAAGCAGAGGCAAGCCCGCTCGCCGGCAGCGTCAGCCGCACCCGATAACGCGAGCACTGCGGCACCGTCCGCAGTAAAAAATGCAGTGGCGTCGGCCTTGCAGACTTGGGCCCACGCTTGGTCGGATCACGACGTGCAGGGGTATCTAAATGCCTACAGCGACAACTACCAGCCGCAGGGCAATCGCTCTCTAGTTGACTGGATCAAGGATCGTCGCCGGCACTTGGCATCGTCGGCCAGGACCGAGGTCAAGCTGTCGGATATCGAGGTACATTCCGAGGGTGACGACCGTGCGGTTGCAACATTCGATCAGCGTGCGGGATCGCCTGATCATGAGAGCGACGAACATAAAAACATGCTGTTTGTCCGCGAAGACGGCGGCTGGCGGATCAAGCAGGAAAGCTGATCGATAGGCTGTGTGTCTGCACCACGGGACAGAATACAAACTGAAGTCAGGCGGCTTGGTGACTGTATTGGCCCCCTTGAGCGCTGCGCCGAGCAGCACAGGTTATCGATGCGCAGCATCCACGCAAGACAGGGTGCCCTTCTGTTGGTTACTTATCTTGGGCAAGCAAGATAAGTGACTCGCGCATCAGTGCGAAACCTGAGCTTGGATCGTTCATAGCGTATGCAAGCATTCGGTTGCGAAGAAATGAGGTATGACCGGATTTGCTGAGCTTGATACGCAATCAGATCTGACCTCGAATCTGCGTAATCTGCGGATAAATGCTTTTTCGTATTCGCGTCGACTGGCGTTCATTCGATAGCGCTCGCTATGCGCTCTTCGTGCAGGAGAGATTGCATCGCCCGCGCTGCATTCGATAGCTGACGCTGAGGGTGCAGCACGACGCCCAGCCGACGGGCAAACGACAGCGTTGGCAGTTCCAGCTGGGTGAGGCCGTCCAGCGCCAGCGACAGCGGCAGGACTGTCCAACCCAGGCCGACGTCTGCCAGCATGCGCAGGGTGTCGAGATAATGACTGGTCATACGGGTATCGAGCACCACGTCGTGGCTGTTCAGCGCCGCTTCAATGATCGCGTAGGTGGTGCTGTCTCGTGGCGGGAGTACCGCCGGCCACTGGCCCAGATCGGCCGGCGTGATGCGGCGTTGCCGGGCCAGGGCATGTGTAGCGCCGACGAAAACGGCCATCGGGTCGTTCCAGATCACTTGCTCGGTCAGTATTGGGTGCGGCGTAACGGGCAGGGTGATGACCGCCAGTTCCATATCGCCACGCGCCACGGCAAGACAGGCGGCTTCGGAATCCAGGAATTCGATCTCTGGCGTGACCTGCGGATAGGTCGCAACGTATCGGCGCAAGACCTCTGGCATGCGGTGCAAACCCACATGGTGTGACAACGCCAGGCGCAATGGCCCGCTGACCTCCTGCGCCAGGTTGTCCAGCGCGCGATGCCCATCCGCCAGCGCAGCCAACAGCGCGCGTGCATGCGGCAAATAAGCACGCCCGCTTTCGGTGAGCGTAATGCTGCGGCCGACGCGGTCAAACAGCTGATGGCCAAGCCGGTCTTCGAGGCTCGCCAGGCGCTTGCTCACTGCCGGCTGGCTCAGGTGCAGCGTCTGGGCGGCGGCTTGAAAAGAGCCGACATCGCAGACCGCGATGAAGGCCTGTATCTCATCGGTACGCATCGTCGCCTCGAGGTGTATTCCAGATTGGAATGAATTGTATCCGAAAGTTTCATTTGAGTAATTGAGCAGCCGAATCTAGACTGAACCTGGCAATTCAATGGAGAGCCTCATGGCGCAGAGCACCGGCAAGACGTTGTACGAGAAAATCTGGGCAGAGCATCAGATCCGCGAGGAAGACGGCAATGGGCTGCTCTATATCGATCGTCATATGGTGCATGAGGTCACATCGCCCCAGGCATTCGAAGGTCTGCGCCTGGCCGGTCGACCGATCTGGCGTGCCAACGCCAATCTGGCCGTGCCGGACCACAACGTACCCACCGCGAATCGTGAAGGCGGCATCGCTGACCCGATCTCGCGCGCCCAGGTTGAAGCATTGCAGGTCAATTGCAACGATTTTGGTGTGCGTCTGTTTGGCGTCACCGATCCGCGCCAGGGCATTGTTCATATCATTGGGCCGGAACAGGGCGCGACCCAGCCGGGCATGACCATTGTTTGCGGTGATTCGCACACGGCAACCCACGGCGCCTTCGGTGCATTGGCGTTTGGCATCGGCACCTCGGAAGTCGAGCACGTGCTGGCCACGCAGACGCTGCCGCAGTCGCGCTCGAAGACCATGCTGGTGCGGGTGGACGGCCAGCCCGCGCCGGGTATTTCGGCCAAGGACATCATGCTGGCGATCATTGGCAAGATCGGCACCGCCGGCGGCACCGGCTATGTCATCGAGTACGGGGGTGAAGCGGTCCGGGCGTTGTCGATGGAAGGGCGCATGACGATCTGCAACATGTCGATCGAGGCTGGCGCCCGTGCCGGCATGGTGGCAGTCGACGACACCACGATCGATTATGTCCGCGGAAGGCCCTACGCGCCCGAAGGCGACCAGTGGGAGACCGCGCAAGCGTACTGGCGCACGCTGGTATCCGACGACGACGCCGAATACGACCGCGTCGTAGTGCTGGATGCCGCCGAAATCGCTCCGCAGGTGACCTGGGGCACGTCGCCTGAGATGGTTGCGCCGGTCACTGACCGGGTGCCCAACCCCGATGCGGCTGCGAATGCAAGCCAAGTGGAAGGCTGGCGCAACGCGCTGGCGTATATGGGTCTGTCGGCCGGCGTGCCGATCACCGAAATCATGCTCGACAAGATATTCATTGGCTCCTGTACCAACGCACGGATCGAGGATCTGCGCGTGGCGGCGAAATATCTCGAAGGGCGGCGTATCGCACCCAACATCACGCTGGCCCTGGTCGTGCCGGGTTCGGGACTGGTGAAGCAACAGGCCGAGCGCGAAGGGCTCGACGTGATCTTCAAGGCGGCCGGCTTCGAATGGCGCGATGCCGGCTGCTCGATGTGCCTGGGCATGAACAACGACAATCTGATGCCGGGCGAGCGCTGTGCCTCGACCTCGAATCGTAATTTCGAAGGGCGCCAGGGCAAGGGCGGGCGCACGCATCTGGTCAGCCCGGCGATGGCGGCTGCTGCTGCAATCTACGGGCATTTCGTAGATATTCGCGACCTGGACATCGATCGGGACGTCGGCGAGTGAACGAGCAATCAGAAGCCAACGCGGGCGGCTGGCACGCCGGCGACTATGGTCGCAACGCCCGATTTGTCGCAGATCTGGCGACCGATCTGATCGAATGGCTGGCACCGGTCGCCGGTGAGTCGATACTGGATCTGGGCTGTGGCGATGGCGCGCTCGCCGAGCGTATCCGCGAAACCGGCGCCGACGTGGTTGGCCTCGACGGCAGCTCGGCCATGGTCGCAGCCGCACGCGAGCGTGGCTTGAAGGCGATGGTTGCCGACGCGCAGCGGCTGGATGAAGTCGAGGGCATCGATGGCCTGTTTGACGCCGTATTCTCGAACGCAGCGCTGCACTGGATGCGCGACGATCCACAGCGGGTGATCGCCGGTGTCTACAAGCGGCTGAAGCCAGGCGGGCGTTTCGTCGCCGAGATGGGTGCCTCCGGCAACGTGGCGCCGATCCACGCGGCGCTGCGCGCCGAGGCAGACAGCCGAGGCCATGATCCGGACACGCTGGACCCTTGGTATTTTCCGAGCGAAACCACTTATCTCGATCGTCTGGCGACCGCCGGTTTCCATATCGAGCGCTCGCACTGCTTCGAGCGGCCAACCCAGCTTCCCGGCGACGTGACCGACTGGTTGACGACGCTAGCGCGCCCGTTCGTGACCGCATTCGCGGACGGCGAGGCACGCGACGGCTATGTCGCAGCCGTGCGCGAGCGGCTTGCCGCCGAGATGCCACACCACGACGGTCAATGGATCGCGCCCTATGTGCGACTGCGCTTCATCGCCCGCAAACCCAATCAAGGATAATCATCATGCAGGCATTCACTATTCACGACGGGCTGGTCGTGCCGTTGGATCGTGCCAACGTCGACACCGACGCCATCATCCCCAAGCAGTATCTGAAATCGGTCCGTCGGACCGGTTTTGGGCCTCATCTGTTTGATGACTGGCGCTATCTAGACGCCGGCGGCCTGGATATTGATGTGGCCGATCGTCGCGAGAACCCCGAGTTCATCCTCAACCGTGAGCCTTTCCGCGATGCCAGTATTCTGCTGGCACGTGAAAACTTCGGCTGTGGTTCGTCGCGCGAGCACGCAGTTTGGGCGCTCGACGATTTCGGTATCCGCGGCGTCATCGCGCCGAGTTTTGCCGATATCTTCTACAACAACTGCTTCAAGAACGGCGTGCTGCCGATCGCCTTGCCAGAGTCGTCCATCGACGAACTGTTCGCCGCAAGCGCGGCAGCGGATGGTCTGCAGGCACGGGTCGATCTGTTCGAACAGCGCGTTAGCTTGGCCGACGGCCGTTCGTTCCAGTTCGAGGTAGAAAGCTATCGTCGTCGCAACCTGCTGGAGGGTTTGGACGATATTGCTCTGACGCTGCAGCATGCCGACCAGATCAAGCAATTCGAAGCCCGTCGCGCCCAAGACAAGCCCTGGTTGTTTCGTGATCTCTAGAGCAACGCAGCATCATGGATGAGAGCTGCGATAGCGGCTTGACGGAATTCCGAGGATAAGCAGGAAACTCGTCCGCGAATCAATACAGAAAGCATTTATCCGCGGATCTGTTAAGGCAAGCCGCTATCTATTTTTCGTGTAAGGAGACCAGTTGATGACTGCCCGTATTCTTGTCATGCCTGGCGACGGTGTAGGCCCCGAAATCTGTCGTGAAGCGGTACGCGTGCTCGAAACGCTGGCGCACGATCACGGACTGGATATCGAACTGGAGGAGGCCCTGGTCGGTGGCGCTGCCATCGACGCCGCGGGTGATCCATTGCCGGAGTCGTCGCTGGTCGCCGCCCGCGAAGCCGACGCTATTCTGTTCGGCGCTATCGGCGGCCCGGCCTGGGATAGCCAGCCGCGCGACAAACGGCCGGAAAGCGGGTTGTTGCGGCTGCGCAGCGAGCTGGAGCTGTTCGCCAACCTGCGGCCTGCCATTCTGTACCCGCAGCTGGCGTATGCATCTGCGCTCAAGCCGGAGATTGTCTCCGGTCTGGATATCATGATCGTGCGCGAGCTGACCGGCGGTATCTACTTCGGCAAGCCGGCCGGCACCCTGACCAACGATCAGGGCCATCGCGAAGCCTTTAATACGATGCGCTACGACGAGGTCGAGATTGAACGGATCGGCCGCCGGGCATTCGAGATTGCCGGCGCCCGCAATGGCCGGCTATGCAGCGTCGACAAGGCCAACGTGCTGGATGTGTCACAGCTCTGGCGCGACGTGATGAACGAGCTGGCCGCCGATTACCCTCAGGTCAGCCTCACGCATATGTATGTCGACAACGCCGCCATGCAGATGGTCCGCGCGCCCAAGCAGTTCGACACGGTCGTCACCGGCAATCTGTTCGGCGATATCCTGTCGGATGCGGCGGCCATGCTGACCGGATCCATCGGCATGTTGCCCTCGGCGTCGATGGATCGGCACGGCAAGGGCATGTACGAACCGGTACACGGCAGCGCACCGGATATCGCTGGCCAGGGCGTGGCCAATCCGCTGGCAGCGATTCTGTCGGTGGCGATGCTGCTGCGCTACTCGCTCAAGCGTGGCGATCTGGCAGACAAGGTCGAGTCGGCGGTCGGTTATGCGCTGGATCGTGGGCTGCGTACGCGCGACATCATGGATCATGAAACTCAGGTGGCGAGCACCCAGGAGATGGGGGGCGCGATCGTCGACATGCTACGTTAGTCGACATTCAGCCAGAGTCCCAAAGCGTCGCATGAACGACAAACACGATATCGCCGTGATCGGCGCACACGGTACGAGCGGGGAGACGCTGCTCGAGATTCTCGGCGAGCGCGGTTTCCCTGTCGCGCGCCTGCATGCCTTGGGCAGCGGTTCTACAATCGGACGGCGCGTACAGTTTGCAGATCGTAATATTTCGGTAGCCGACGTCCAGGGCTTTGATTTTACCGGGGTGACGCTGGCTTTCTTCGTCGGCGCTCCGGCCGCTGCCGAGCAACACGCTATACGTGCGGCCGATCAGGGATGCATCGTCATCGATACCACGTCGGCGCTGGCATTGCGTTCGGATGTGCCCTTGGTGGTGCCGGAGATCAATCCCGGCGATATCGCTGTCGGTCGAGCAGGGAAGCTGATCGGCCAGCCCAGTCCCGCGGCGATCCATCTGTTACTCGCCCTGGCACCGCTGGCTCGGGCAGCCGGGCTGCAGCGAGTTAATCTGGCGACTTACCATGCCGTATCAAGTGACGAGGAGCGCGGCATCGGGACATTGGCCGAACAGACGGCGCGTTTGCTCAACGGTCGTGCGCTCGAGTCGACCGATACCGATCGCCAGCAGATCGCATTCAATGCCATACCGGAAGTAGGCGTGATTGATCGTGATGGCCACAGCACGGTAGAACGCGACATCGTGGCGCACGCACGTCGGCTGCTGGGGTTGCCGGCGCTTGCCATGAGCGTGACGGCGGTGCGAGTGCCGGTGTTCTTCGGCCATTCGCTGGCCGTCCACGTAGAGACTGTTGAGCCTTTTTCCGTGTCCGAGGCCACGGCCCTGTTCGCTGGCAGCGAAGGTCTGTCGCTCGTGGATGCCGAGGCGAACGGCCACTTCGCGACCGCCGTCACCGACGCCGCTGCACAGGACGACGTGTTTGTCTCGCGGATTCGTCATGATTTTTCTGAAGTCAACGGTCTGGATTTCTGGATCGTGGCCGATAACGTCCGCAAGGGTGGTGTGCTCAACGGCGTCCAGATCGCTGAGCGACTGCTTGCCGAGCATCTCTGACGGTCGACTCCCATGATGGCGCCGACCGTGGCGCGAACATAGGCGGTCGACAGATCGTCGCCATCAAGGGAGTGGACAAGGGAGCGTGGGCGATTCAAGAAAATACCGCCGGCGGTGGATTCTCAGCGTAGCAGCCACCGGTAGCCTGCTCGCGGCGACGAGCGCATCGGCCCTCGAATTCGGCCAGATCTCGTTGAATTCTCAACTCAACCAGCCATTGGCAGCACGAATCGTGTTGTCGTCTCTTTCAAGTCGCGAGCGGGACTCGCTGAGCGTGCGTGTTGCATCGCCCGCCATGTTCAAACGGTTTGGCATTGAGCGCAGCAGCGATGTCGACAATCTGGACATCACCACCGTACCCGGCAATCGCGACGGGCAGGTTGTCGTGCGGGTCCGTACCAAGCGACCGGTTCGTGAGCCATTCATCGATTTTCTGCTCGAAGCCAGCACCAGCAATGGCAGCGCGCTGCGTGAGTATACGGTGCTGCTGAACCCGGCCGGCAGCGGTAACGCGATGCTAGCGCTGGCGGCCGATCACGGTTCGTTGACTGGCAAAGCAGGGCGCACCGGTGAGTTCACTTCGGCTTCGCCGCGGTCGGCGATGGCCGGTCCCCCCGGGGCTATGGCGGGCGTCACTGCTGAAACCGACCACCACCGCTATGGACCGGTGACAGCCGGCGAGACGCTGTTTTCCATCGCTGTCGCGCTGAAGCCGTCGGACGTGACCGTGCCGCAGATGGAAGCCGCGTTGTTCGACGCCAATCCGCAGGCTTTTTCCGCCGGAATGAACAGTCTCTTGCGCGGCACGACCCTGTCGGTGCCGCCACTCAAGGCAATAACTCGTCTCAGTGCCTCACAGGCCCAGCACCGCGTCCATGTGACCGCCGCCAGTGCGTCGGCCAGCGCCAAAGCCGCATTGCCAGCTGAGCATGCAACGGTAGAAAGCGTCAAACACCGGGGCGAACACAGCACCCAGGCAAGCGGCCAATCGCCACCCCGGCCGGCAAAAACCATGGCGGACAACGAAGGCCCGGTCGCCGCTACCCGCAGTGAGCCCAGCAACGCGACGTTCGGCCGGCTCTCCACCCCACCAGAGAGCGTCTGGGCACAGATCTCGGCGACCACTGTCGGTGGGTCGTCAGCCGCGTCCGCTACAACCGGCAGCGAACCCCGATCGCCTGCGAGCACCACAGCAAGTGGCAGTGCTGGGCAGTTGGTCGCGGCGGCCGGGAGCACGGCTGTTTCAAAACCTGTTGCTACTCGGACCGGTACGACCGCAGCAGCGCCGGGCATCGGGCCGCAGGCACCCGCGCCAGGCGCCGCGCCGACGACCAGCCGCAAACCGGCTTCTGTTCTAACCGACGCACAGCCTGTCACTGATGTGACCGAAGCCGGCGGTGGCACCTTGTTCACTCCCGGAAATCTACTGTTGGCGCTGCTGCTGCTGGTCGCCGCTGTCGGCGCGGCCGCGCTGGTTTTTCGTCGGCGCCAGTATCAGCCGGTTCCCATGGACTTCCATGATCCGGACCTGCAAAACGACGAGCCGCCGGCCGACGATGAGCCGGTCGGGTCGCCCGGCGGGCCTGAAATAACCGCAGAGCAAGCAGCGAGCGGTGTGGCAGCTACTGAGCGCAATGGGCCGGACGAGGTGATGGTCGAGACGGCGCGAGCACGCAGCGCCGGCGATTATGGGCTTGCGCGTATGCGTCTGGAGCAGGGTCTGGCCGAGCATCCACGCGATCTGGGTCTACAGGACACGCTGCTCGACGTTGACTTTCAGCTGGGCGATGCGGACCGTTTCGGTGACGATTTTGCACGCTTCGAACAGCAAATTCTTGCCGATCCGACCCGCGCGGCTCGAGTGGCTGATCAGGGGCGTGCGTTACTTCCCGGCGATGAACGTTTTATCGCGCGGACCACCGCTGTTGCAGGCGCAGTGCCGGCCGACGGCGGCCATGCCGATACTCTGGCCTTTGATGCGCCGGCTAGCGATGAAGACGTCTCAAGTGTCGATTCCATGGCCGATCCGAGCACAGCCGTTGGCGATAAGCCGAAAATGGCGTCGTTTGATGCATTCAATAATCTGGCTCTGGAAACGCCATCGGTCGTTGATTCTGCACCGGCGTTGGAGTCCGAATACGCGGCCACGCAGCTGCTTGCCGACGACGCGTTTTTTGTCCTTCCGGAGGACGATGCATCAAGCCGGCAGAACAGTGGTGACGATTTCTCAGAGCCATTGCTGACACGCCAACGCAACCGGCCGGACGAGCAAGACATGGCCGTCGAATTCGATGAACCCTTGGCGGCGCACAACCACCGAGTCGAGTCGATCGAGGATAGCCTCCCAGAGCCGATGAAGCTGGAAGACGAAGCCGGCATCGCCGATAACCCGCAGCTTGAGACGATGATCGAGACGATCGACGGTGACTCGCTCAGCCTGTACGGGCTGAACACTGAGTCAGTGGAACTCGAGCTGGATAGCGATACGGTGGAGATACGACTGGATCTGGCCCGCATGTATATGGAGATGGAAGACGCGGACATGGCTCGCAGCCTGCTCGCAGAAGTCGTGGCGAACGGCGACGATGCCCAGCAGCGTACGGCGCAGTCGCTTCTGGAAACCATGTAGCCACCGGTTTTTTCGGGTCGTTGTATTCGTCTGCTTGCGCGCGGCGCTTTTGCCCCAAGCGTTTGCCGGATGACGCGTTGGGCAGCCTGTATCGAGTACGACGGCAGTGGCTATCACGGCTGGCAGAGCCAGCCCCATGCCGCAAGCGTTCAAGACGAGCTGGAAGCTGCGCTGTCCAAGGTAGCCGATGCGCCGATCCGTACGGTTTGTAGCGGGCGCACCGACACCGGCGTGCACGCCCAGGGCCAGATCGTGCATTTTGATACCGAGGTCGAGCGCACAGAACGCGCCTGGCTGATGGGCAGCAATCGCTATCTGTCAGACGACATAGCGCCCCAGTGGTTCCTGCGCATGCCGGAGTCGTTTCACGCACGCTTTGGTGCCTACGCGCGCGAGTATCGCTACTGGATCATCGACCGCGATGCACCATCGGCGCTGTGGCGGCGGCGCGCCTGGCATTCACATCACGATCTGGACGCGCCAGCCATGCACGCGGCTGCCCAGGCGCTGGTCGGTCATCACGACTTCAGCGCGTTCCGAGCCGCGGGCTGCCAGGCGAAGAGCCCCTGGCGCACGGTCGATTACCTGACTGTGGTGCGCAGCGGCGATTGGCTGCGTCTGGATATACGGGCCAATGCGTTTCTCCACCACATGGTGCGCAATATCGTGGGCACGCTGGCGCTGGTCGGCCGCGGCCGCTATCCGGGCGAATGGGTGGCCGGGCTGCTGGAACAGGGCGACCGCCGTCTGGCCGGCATGACGGCACCGGCTTGCGGACTATCGCTGCGGCGTGTGCATTACCCCGAGCCGTTTCGATTGCCCGAGCCGGCGTTGGACGATATGGGCTGGTAACATGAGCGCATGATCATCGATTTTTCCGCCAAGCGCTCGGCGCTGCACACATGAGCCGCGTTCGAACCAAGATCTGTGGCATTACATCGGTAGCCGATGGCTTGGCCGCCGTGGCGGCCGGCGCCGATGCAGTGGGGCTGGTTTTCTATCCGGCCAGCGCGCGATCCGTATCACCCGCTACCGCTGCCAGTATCGCTCGTGCCTTGCCTGCCTTTGTGGCACGGGTCGCCTTGTTTCTGGATGCAGACGCCGCGACAATCGAGCGGGTATTGGCAGACGTCGAGATCGATCTGCTGCAGTTCCACGGTCGGGAGGCACCAGATTTCTGTCGACAGTTTGGCCGACCATATATCAAGACCGTGCCGATGGGAGAGCCGGATATCGAACTGACACAGTGGGCCGCCGATTACCACGACGCACGTGCACTTTTGCTGGATGCCAATCGCGCGGGTGAAGCCGGCGGCCAGGGCGCCCAGTTCGCTTGGAAACAAGATCTGGCTGCGACAAACCTACCGATCATCATTGCCGGCGGCCTGGATCCGGACAACGTGGCTGCAGCCGTTTCGCGTTTTTCACCGTATGCAGTAGATGTAAGCAGCGGCGTGGAAAGCGCGCCTGGTATCAAGGACAACGCGAAGATGCATGCTTTTGTGCGTGCAGCACTCAACACAGGTTGCTAATGACATGAGTACAACCATTTCCGACAGTCCCGGCCAAACCATGCACGCCGCGCACGGCTGGCGCGACATGCCGGACGCTCGCGGGCATTTCGGGCCCTATGGCGGCAGGTTCGTGGCAGAAACCCTCATGGCGCCGCTGGATGAACTGTCGAAGGCCTACGAGGCAGCCCGCAACGATCCGTCTTTCATGGCAGCGCTGGATACCGACTTGGCCGACTACGTCGGCCGGCCGACGCCGATCTATCACGCCGAGCGCCTGTCGGCCCGGGTCGGTGGGGCCCAGATATGGTTCAAGCGTGAGGATCTCAACCATACCGGCGCGCACAAGATCAACAACACCATCGGTCAGGC
Organism: Salinisphaera sp.; assembly: GCA_027858915.1. GTDB lineage: Bacteria > Pseudomonadota > Gammaproteobacteria > Nevskiales > Salinisphaeraceae > Salinisphaera. Next base: position 21,138 of record JAQIBT010000123.1, on the reverse strand, counting down.
GCTGCTGGCCTCTAGAATGGGCAAGACCCGCATCATCGCCGAAACCGGCGCCGGCCAGCACGGCGTGGCAACCGCGACCGTTGCCGCTCGCCTCGGCCTGGAGTGCGTGGTCTTCATGGGCAGCGAGGATATGCGTCGCCAGTCGACCAATGTCTATCGCATGCGCCTGCTCGGTGCGGAGGTGCGGCCGGTCGAGTCGGGATCCAGGACGCTCAAGGATGCGATGAACGACGCGCTGCGCGACTGGGTAGCACATGTGGACGATACGTTCTACATCATCGGCACTGTGGCCGGCCCGCATCCGTATCCGGCGATGGTGCGCGATTTCCAGGCCGTGATCGGCCGCGAATCGCGTCGGCAGATGCTCGAACGCTGCGATCGACTGCCGGATGCGCTGGTGGCCTGTGTGGGCGGCGGTTCAAACGCCATCGGCTTGTTCTATCCGTTCCTCGACGATGAGCAGGTCGCAATCTATGGCGTAGAAGCCGGCGGCGACGGCGTGCAGACCGGCCGCCACGCAGCCCCCCTGGCGGCGGGGCGCTCCGGCGTGCTGCACGGCAACCGTACCTATCTGATGCAGGACGAAAACGGCCAGATCAGCGCGACCCATTCCGTATCGGCCGGCCTGGATTATCCGGGCGTAGGGCCCGAGCATTCCTGGCTGAAGGATCTGGGGCGGGCGACCTATGTCGACGTGACCGATGCCGAAGCGCTGGATGCTTTCCATGAGTGCACGCGTATCGAAGGCATCATGCCTGCGCTCGAATCGGCGCATGCGGTGGCTTATGCCAAGAAACTGGCGGCGACGATGAGCCCGGATCAGATTATTCTCGTGAATATGTCAGGCCGCGGCGACAAGGACATGGGCAGTGTCGCAGAAGCCGCAGGAGAAACCCTGTGAGCCGTCTGGCAGAGCGCTTCAAGGCGTTGCGCGAAGCCGGCCGTACGGCGCTCATTCCCTATCTCACCGCTGGCGATCCGCATCCGGATGCCACCGTCGACTACATGCATACGCTAGTTGCGGCGGGCGCGGATGTTGTCGAGCTGGGCGTGCCGTTCACCGATCCGATGGCAGACGGCCCGGTCATTCAGGCCGCCTGCGAGCGTGCGCTGGTGCACGGCACGAGCTTGCGTAATGTGCTCGACATGGTCGAGCGCTTTCGTCAGGACAACGTCGATACGCCGGTCGTGCTGATGGGCTATCTCAACCCGATCGACGCGATGGGACTGGACGCATTCAGCGCGCGTGCCGCCGAAGCCGGTGTGGACGGCGTGCTAATTGTCGACATGACCGCCGAGGAAACGCCCGAAATCGTGCCCACGCTGAAGCAATACGCGCTGGATCCGGTGTGTTTGATTGCACCGACCACCGGCGAATCGCGCATGGCCCGCATCTGCGAAAACGCCGGCGGCTTCATCTACTACGTGTCGTTCAAGGGGGTCACCGGGTCGGCCAGCCTCGATACATCGACGCTGGCTGAGCACGTCGGCCATATTCGTGCGGCTTCGGCTTTGCCGGTCGCTGTCGGCTTTGGTATACGGACCCCCGAAAACGCTGCCGATGTGTCGCGGGTGGCTGATGCGGTCGTGGTGGGCAGCGCGCTGGTCGCACAGATTGCCGAATACGGCGAAGATCGGACTGCCGCACAGGCGGCATTGCGTGCGACACTGGGTGGCATGCGAAGCGCTATTGATACACAGGATCAGAACAGGCAGGAGGCTCGTCGCGCATGAGTTGGCTGGAAAAATTGATGCCGTCGCAGATGCGTAACGATTCTGCGCGTCGCAAGAACAGTGTTCCGGAAGGGCTGTGGGCCAAGTGCAGCAAATGCGGCGCTGTCCTGTATACCGCGGAAATGGAACGCTCGCTGAGCGTGTGCCCGAAATGCAATGCGCATCAACGGCTACGTGCGCGTCAGCGGCTCGACTTCTTTCTCGACGCGGACAACCGTACCGAGCTGGCTACCGGCCTGGAGCCCAAGGACCCCCTGAAATTTCGCGACAGCAAGAAATATCGGGATCGCCTGTCGGCCGCTCAGAAGGACTCCGGCGAGCGCGAGGCCGTGGTGATGATGTCGGGCACGCTGCGCAGGATGCCGATTGTCGCCGGCGCCATGGATTTCAAGTTCATGGGCGGCTCCATGGGGAGCGTGGTAGGCGAGTCGTTCGTGCGCGGCGTGCATGCTGCCATCGACGCCAAGGTTCCTTTCGTGTTCTTTTCGGCATCCGGTGGCGCGCGAATGCAAGAGGGATTGTTTTCGCTGCTGCAGATGGGCAAGACCAGCGCGGCGCTGACCCGTCTGGCGCAGCACCATCTGCCGTTTATCTCGGTGCTCACCCATCCGACGATGGGCGGTGTGGCCGCCAGTTTCTCCATGCTCGGCGACATCAACGTAGCGGAACCGGACGCATTGATTGGCTTTGCTGGCCCCCGAGTGATCGAGCAGACGGTAAAACAGACGTTGCCGGAGGGCTTCCAGCGCAGCGAATTTCTGCTCGAGCACGGCGCAATTGACATGATCGTCGAACGCAAGGATCTGCGGCCACGCATTCATCGCATCTTGTCGACGCTCATGCATTTACCGCCCAGCGAGGAACAAGAGGAAGAGATTCTGGAAGTCGTCGAACCGGCCGCGGATGTCGATGATGCCTGACTGATGACGCTCGACGACTGGCTTGAATGGCAACAGCGCCAGCACAGCCAGCAGATCGATCTGGGTCTGGACCGCGTAGCCGCGGTAGCCGATGCACTGTCGTTGCGGCCGTTCAGCCCGCAAAGTGTCGTCGCGGCCGGCACCAACGGCAAGGGTAGTACGGTCGCGCTTGTGGCTGGTTTGATCGGCGACCGCGGTACGATAGGGGTGTTTACATCGCCGCATCTATGGCGCTACAACGAGCGCATCGCGGTCAATGGTCTACCCGTGGGTGATGCTGAAATCGTTACCGCGTTCGAAGCTGTAGAGAGCGCACGCGGTGAGATCTCGCTGACTTTTTTCGAATACAGCACGCTGGCGGCACTCTGGATATTTGCCCGTCGTGCGGTTGATTTTGCGGTGCTGGAAATCGGTCTGGGCGGGCGGCTGGACGCCGTGAACATCATTGACGCAGACGTGGCACTGATTACGCCGATCGGGTTGGATCACTGCGACTGGCTGGGTAGCGACCGCGGCGAGATCGGCTACGAGAAAGCCGGAATTCTTCGCCCAAAGCGGCCTGCGTTCTGCAGTGATCGCGATATGCCAGCCACGATTGCCGACCGAGCGCGGTGTCTGGGCACGCCCTTGGCCGTCATCGGCAGGGATTTTGACATCAACAGGCACGATACCGCCTGGTGCTGGCACGATCATGGCCGGTCCATCGACATCGATCCGCACCCGGCCGTCTGGGCCGACAATCTGGCTCTGGCGATCGCCGGCGTTCTGGCGCTCGACCTGTCTGTCACATCGGATGATGTGGCGCGAGCCTGTCGCACCCAGGCTCTTTTGCACGGGCGGCGAGAAATTATCGACGCTCCGATACCCATCATCTACGATGTCGGCCACAATGCCGAAGCCGTTGCTCTCCTTATTGATGTGCTGCTCGGCCAGCCGGTTCGGGGGCGCACCCATGTCGTCATCGGAATGCTGGCCGACAAGCCGGTCGAGACCGTGGCGCGCCTGCTCGCGCCGATAACGGATCGTTTCTTTCCCGTGGGACTGGATCGTTACACTGCCCGTGGCCTCGACGGCGATACACTGGCGCGGCGACTCGGTGTGACCGTCGAGACCTATGCTGACCCGTCGACGGGGTTGGCCGCGGCCGAGGCGTTGGCAGTGGCGGGCGATCGCATTGTGGTATGCGGATCGTTTTTTACGGTAGCGCAGGCTCGGAGGCCTGACAATGAATGACGTGATGAAAAAACGCCTGATTGGCGTGGCAGTGCTGGTGATAATTGGTGTGCTTTCGCCGTTGCTGCTATCAAAATGCATGCACAGCAGCGACGACAGTGACCACAGCGCCATGCGTGTCTATAACGTCGAACCCAACGGTTCGACGCAATCGGCGGCGTCCTCGGCCAGTAACGCCCCTGACCAGTCGCCGTCGGCCGACCGCTCCGCCGGTTCGGCCAGCACAGGGCAAAGCAGCCAGCCGCCGAAGCCCGATGCTATCTCGCCGCAGAGCCAGCCCGGAAAATCCACCGAGGGCAGCCGTTTCTCGACCCCCACGGTTGCAGGAAATCAAGACAGCGGTGGACAACAGCCCAGCCAGTCGTCTGCCAGCCCGCCAAGCCGGAATGCGCCGCCAAGCGCGAAGCCTGAACCAGAATCAGAGTCAGCGCCGCAACAGCAAACGAAGCCGACGCCGAAACCACCGACCAAGCCGTCGACGGATAACGCAGGGAGTGCCGCGCAGGCGCAGCGCAACGATAGCGCGAGCGGCTGGGTGGTCCAGATCGCATCGTTCGGCGACGAAGGCAACGCCCAGGCCATGGTAAAGCGGCTTTCGAAGCAGTACCGGGCCTCCTATGCGCAGGTCAAGGTCAATGGCAAGACGTGGTATCGCGTGAATGTGGGGCCCTTCGCCAGCGAAGACGCGGCGCGTTCTACCGCCGCCAGCCTGCGCAAGCAAGGCCGCAGCCCGCTGGTACGGCATCTGCCGTGAAGTGCTTCAAGGCTCACGCGGCGTCCATCGGGTTTGCTAGAATAGGCGACCCCGATCGACGCCCGCGCAGGCAGCATCGATGATCTGGATCGACGTCGCTATTCTTGCCGTAATCGCCTTGTCCGCGATCGTCGGTTTTTTTCGTGGGTTCCTGCGCGAGGCGCTGGGCCTGGCGACCTGGATTGTCGCCTTCTGGATGGCCTTCATGTTTGCCAACCCGGCGTCCGAGTACCTGCGCCGCTGGATCGACGCGGATTCGGCGCGTCTGGCAGTGGCCTTCGCGGTTGTGTTTATTGGCGTACTGATCGTCGGCGCGGTGTTCAACTATCTGCTCGGCCGTCTGATCAGCCAGACCGGCTTTGCGGGCACCGACCGGGCGCTGGGAATCGTGTTCGGCGTCGTTCGCGGTGTTGCCGTCCTGGTTCTTCTGGTGCTGCTGGCCGGCGTGACGCCGGTGCCGAAGGACAATTGGTGGCAGCAATCGCTGTTTGTGGGTCAGCTTGAAGCCGGCGCGATCTGGGTGCGGGATTACTTGCCGCCGAATATTGCACAGGCCATCAATTATCCGGGTACGCCCGGTGCGCGCTCGGTAGCAAACAGCGCGACAACCTGAATCCTATTTTCCTTCAACCGGTTGGCTTATGTGCGGCATTGTTGGCATAGTCTCGAACTCTCCCGTAAATCAAGATATATACGACGCGTTGACCGTGCTGCAGCACCGGGGGCAAGACGCGGCCGGTATTGTCACGACCGAAGACGGGCGGCTGTTCCTGCGCAAGGAAAACGGCCTGGTACGAGATGTATTCCGTACTGACCATATGTTGCGTCTGCGCGGCAACGCAGGGGTTGGTCATGTCCGCTATCCCACGGCCGGCGTGGACTCCAGCGCCGAGGCACAGCCGTTTTACGTCAACACGCCGTATGGCATCTGTCTGTCGCACAACGGCAACCTGACCAATGCAGAACAGCTGAGCGAAGAGCTGTATCGGTCAGATCGACGTCATCTGAACACCGACTCGGACACTGAGATCCTGCTCAACGTATTCGCGCATGAGATGATGCAGAGCGAGCGACTGCAGTTGTCCCCGCAGGACGTATTCACCGCCGTGCGCGCCGTTCATCGCCGTTGTCGTGGTGGCTATGCGGCGACCGCGCTGATTACCGGCTACGCGCTGGTGGGTTTTCGTGATCCGAACGGCATTCGTCCGGTGGTCTATGGCAAGCGGGAAACCCCGCTGGGCACCGACTACATGATTGCCTCGGAGTCAGTGGCCCTGGATGCGCTGGGTTTCGAACTGATCGACGATATCCGCCCCGGCGAGGCCGTCGTGATCACGCTCGACGGCCAGATCCATGTCCAGCAATGCGCAGATAATCCGCAGCATGCGCCCTGCATCTTCGAATATGTGTACCTGTCGCGTCCGGATTCCGTGATCGACAATGTCTATGTGTACAAGGCGCGTCTGCGCATGGGTACCTATCTGGCCGAGAAGATCAAACGCGAATGGCCGGATCACGATATCGACGTCGTCATTCCCATTCCGTCCACCAGCCGCACGGCAGCGGTGGAGCTGGCCAGCCAGCTTGATGTGAAATACCGCGAAGGCTTCATCAAGAATCGCTACATCGGCCGTACCTTCATCATGCCGGGCCAGCAGCAACGCGCCAAATCCGTGCGTCAGAAACTCAACCCGATCGATCTCGAGTTTGCTGACAAGAATGTTCTGCTGGTGGATGACTCAATCGTGCGGGGTACGACCTCGCGCCAGATCATCGAGATGGCCCGTGAAGCGGGCGCCCGCAAAGTCTATTTCGCCTCGGCTTCGCCGCCGGTACGCTACCCAAACGTCTATGGCATCGACATGCCCAGCGCGCAGGAGCTGGTGGCGCACGGCCACAGCGACGATGAGATTGCCGGCATCATCGGTGCCGACCGTCTGATCTACCAGGACATGGACGACCTGACCCGCGCCGTCAGCGTCGGTAACGATCGCATCACGCGCTACGAGGACTCGGTATTCACCGGCCACTACGTCACGGCAGACGTCAGTCCGGAATATCTCGATCAGCTCGAGTTGTTCCGGGCCGATGCCAATCGCGAGGATCGTCGCCGCAAGGACAATGCCGTGCTTGAGATACACAACGACGCCTGAGCCTTTATAGCGCTCGCGGTTCGCGACCTGTGTTGAAGCGCCGCGAGTTGCGCTGCATAATGATTTTGCGCCGATTTGTAACAGCTTGCGGGCGCTGGGAGACATTTTCCCGAAATACTGCTAAACGGGCCGGACGACCACCAACCCGTATGTCGCGAACGCGTCTGCGGGTTTTTTATCGGCCGCCCTCTGCCTGGAGAATCATATGAATGAAGCACTCGATCCCGAATGGGGAACAGCGACCCGGGGCGTTCGCAGTGGCGAGCATCGCACGCCCTACGGTGAGCACAGTAATCCGATCTACATGACGTCGAGCTTCATGTTCGACTCGGCCGAAGCCTGTGCGGCGCGTTTTGCCGGCGAGGACCCGGGCAATATCTACTCGCGTTTCACCAATCCCACGGTCGATGCGTTCTGCGAACGCCTGGCAGCCATGGAAGGTGGCGAAAGCTGTGTGGCGACCGCGTCGGGCATGTCGGCTATTCTGGCGACCTGCCTGGCGACGCTGGAAACCGGCGATCATATTGTCGCCGCGCACACCTTGTTCGGCTCTACGATCGGATTTTTTAACAACTATCTGAGCAAGCTGGGTATTCAGACCAGCTATGTATCGCCGGAGGATATCGACGCCTGGAAAGCGGCAATCCAGCCGAACACGCGGATGCTGTTTGTAGAGACGCCCTCCAACCCGTTGACCGAGATCGTCGATATGGCGGCATTGGCGGTGATCGCCAACGAGAACGACGCCCTGTTCGTGGTGGACAACTGCTTCTGTACGCCAGCCCTCCAGCGGCCGTTGGACTTCGGCGCCCATGTGGTGACACATTCGGCGACCAAGTATCTGGACGGGCAGGGGCGCGCGCTGGGCGGCGCAGTGGTCGGCGACAAGGATATCGTGGGCGATCGGGTGTTCCGATTCCTGCGCTCCTGCGGACCGACCATGAGCCCGTTCAACGCGTGGATCTTCCACAAATCGTTGGAGACGCTGGAACTGCGTATGCGTGCCCACTGCCAATCGGCCATGCAACTGGCACAGTGGCTGGAATCCCAGCCGGGGGTGGAACGCGTTCATTACCCGGGGCTCAAGTCGCATCCGCAGCACGAACTGGCGGCACGTCAGCAACCGGGCGGCTTCGGCGGCATCATTTCCCTGCGCGTGGCCGGCGGCCGCGCCGGCGCCTTCAAGTTCATCAACGCCACGAAGATGATTTCCATCACGGCCAATCTGGGCGATACCCGAACCACTATCGTGCATCCGGCAAGCACGACCCACGTGCGCATATCGGCCGAAGACCGGGCACGCGCCGGCATTGAAGAAGGACTGGTGCGCATCTCGGTCGGCTTGGAGAACCTCGACGACATCACGACCGACCTCTGGCGCGGTCTGGCGTCGGTCTGATGACGCCAGAAGATGTCTATGCGGTATTGATGGCATGTGAGCCGCATGCGAAATGCGTGGCGACCCGCGCATTGCATGCAGCCGACTCGTCGTCACTGGCGACGGCCGGCGGTACGCCTGTCTCAGTACCGGTACCAGGGCGCCCCGAACGACCGGCACTAGTGCACCCGGCCAAACTGGCGCGCCGCGGTCTCGGCACGCCGGCAGGCCGCGCCGCGCTGATCCATGCCATCGCGCATATCGAATTCAACGCCATCAATCTGGGACTGGATGCAGCCTATCGGTTTCGTGGCATGCCGGCCGACTATTATGCCGACTGGTTATCAATGGCCGCGGATGAATCCCGTCATTTCCAGATGCTGAGCCGGCGCTTGAATGATCTGGGCTATGAATACGGCGATTTCGACGCCCACAACGGTCTTTGGGAAATGGCGGTCAAGACCGCCGATGACGCCATGGTACGCATGGCGCTGGTTCCGAGAGTGCTCGAAGCCCGCGGTCTGGACGTCACCCCCGGCATGATTGAAAAACTGCGCCAGGCCGGTGACCACCAATCGGTAGCGATCTTCGAGCAGATCCTCGAAGAAGAAGTGCCCCACGTGGAGATTGGTACCCGCTGGTTTCGCTATCTCGCAGAACCGCGAGGACTGGATCCGGACCAGACGTTCTTCGAATTGCTCGACAAGTACATGAACGGCGGCCCGCCCGGACCGTACAACATCCCAGCGCGCCGGGAAGCGCGTTTTTCAAAACATGAGCTTGACCGGCTCACAGCGCGTAACGGCCGGCCCGGTGGTTGACGAGCGTGGCCGTCGCTGCGCGGTGGACGGGTTGGCTGAGGTTTAAGACACGAAGACAAGGCCCGTCCGCAAAGGAACGCGATCAAGCTTGAACCTTTCGTTGTTCTAGCGGCATAGCGATCCCGGGTCCAGATAACGGCGGAGAAAGAAGGTTTTGACTACGTGGCCTGGTTCAGCGCAGGTCGCGACCAGACAGCCGAGTCAGGCGGCTGCGGCCTCGATATCGCGCTGGAACTTGTTGAGAAATTCGTCGCGTCCGATCTCTCCAAGATCAACAGCCTTGGCACCGCCGCCCGCGATAAAGGTCACGTCGGTGATGCCGATGACCCCCAGCACCAGGCGCAGATACCGGGGGTTGCGATGTCCCGGTCGCGGATCGGCGAGCCTTCGGTGTAGACGCCGCCCGAGGCGATCAGCACCGTCGCTTTCTTGCCTGTCACGAGGCCGCTGCCGTCCATGCCCAGGTAATCCTCTTGCGCACAATATGGTCGACCCAGGCTTTGAGGACGGCAGGCACGTTGTAATTGTAAACCGGTGTCGCGATGACGAGATGTTCGGTCGCCAATAGTTCTCCAACGAGCTCGTCCGACAGGGCAAGCTCTGCCTTCATCTCGAGCGAATGTTGCTCGGGCGGCGTGAAATAAGCCTGCAGCCAGGGCGCGTTCACGAACGCCAGGTTGGTTTCCATCAGGTCGCGGTGGACGATCTGCCCGTCTGGATGCGCTGTTTGCCACTCGGCGACAAAGCGACGAGTAAGGTGGCGCGAGATCGAGGAGTCGCCGCGTGGGCTGGTCTCGACGACGAGTAACTGCGGCACGGTAAGTCTCCTTGGAGTGGGGTCAGCCAAAGCGAAAACCGGAGATCGGCTTGCCGAGGGCGTGACCGTGGAAGTGAACCATGCCGGGCTCGTCCGATGCGGCGCCGGCGGCCACCATGAGAGGCAGCAGGTGATCCTCGTGCGGCTGAGCATCGCGCGCGCCGGGCGCCTTTTCCCAGCGGGTCAATGCCTCTTCGCGCGCGTCGGCGTCGGCCAGCTCTTAGGCAAGGTTCTGGAGATAGGCTTTGAGATCGCGCGAGGCGACACGCATCGGTCCTGGCTCGAGAAAGAAGCAAGGGCCGCTGCCGTTATTGATGAAGAAGGTAGGTTGCATGGCGACAGTCTGCCCGCTCGACATAATCTGCGGAAGAGATAAAGATCAGATGGTTTCTATCTAACGAGATGATGGATGATCGGTAATCTGACGCTCGACCAGCTTCGTGTGCTGGTCACTATTTCTGAAACCGGCAGTTTCTCGGCCGCCGGACGCAAGCTCCGCCGGGCCCAGTCGGCAATCAGCCATGCCGTCTCATCGCTTGAAGCGGTCCACGGCGTGACCTTGTTCGACCGCGGAGGCCATCGGTCCGCCTCACCGACGTAGGGCGTGTGCTGGTTGACCACGCACAGGTGGTGCTTGCCGGTGCCGATCACTTCGCGGCCATGGCGGTAGCCACGCGCGAGGGTATCGAGCCCGAGCTGACGGTCGCGATCGATCCGTTGGTGCAGACCACTGCTTTCATCGACAGCCTGCAGGCGCTCCGCGTCGTTTCCCCCGATCTGCCAGTGAGCTTCTCGACCGAAGGGCTGGGCGGCGCCAAGCGACGACTGCGCCGGGGAGACGCTGCGCTTGCCTTTTGTACCCTGCTGCCGAGCGTGCCTGAGGATGTCGCCGCACTGCCGCTGCTCGACGTCGATCTGATCCCGGTAGTGGCACCGATTCGTCCGTTGGCCCGACTGGACCGTTACGCGACGCGCGGACCTGGACGAGCACGTCCAGCTGGTCTTGTCCGATCCGTCCGCGCCCGACGGTCCAAGCTACGGCGTCATGAGCACAAAGGCCTGGCGCTTTGTCGAGCTTGGACGACGGCTGGACTTCCTCTTGGCAGGCTTTGGATGGTGCCGCATGCCCGAGGCTCTCGTGGCGCCGCTACTGGCCGAAGGGCGCCTCGTTGCGTGACCGATCGAGGATGATCCCGCGCGTGCCGCGCCAGCCCTGACGATCTACGCGGCGCATATGCGTGCCCGTCCTCTGGGCCGTGCGGGCGCGTGGCTTCTGGACGACCTCAAGGCTCGTTTTTTCTGAACTGAAACAGACCGGTGCGGCGTCGTATGAAACGGCAACAGGCCCTGGTGGGCAAGCATCAAGCGTTCTTGGTTGGAATCTGCATTATCTGCGCAAATATGCGGACAAAAGGCTTTCTGTCTAATTGGCGTTCACTTGCGGACGGCCGTAGATTCGGTATGCGCTGATCCCTCCGTCTCTGCAGCGAGCGCGTCGCCGCCAAGCAGTCGTCCAGTCTTCGTGATGATCTGGCGCTGGAAGCCGGCCGGCGAGACAATCAGCACCTCGGCCTGCTCCGGACGCCAGTCAGCGATCACGTAGCGCGCTAGGCGCGCATCGACGTGATCCGCCGGCCGATGGGTGTGTCCGTGGATGATGGTGGAAACACCGTGCCGCGCGGCCAGCGCGGCCGCTGTGTCCGCGTTGACGTCCATCATGCGGGTTGCCTTGTGCGTCTTGCCGGCCGTTGAGCGGTTTCTGGCGATGCGTGCGGCCAGCTTTCGCAACCATAGCGGCAACTTCAGCATGCGGGCGCGCCAGCGCGGGTTGGTATAGCAGGCGCGAAATCGTTGCTGCGGGAGATCGTCGCTGCACAGGAGATCGCCGTGTGTGAGGAGGACGGCTTGTCCGTAGAGATCGATCACCGAGGGATCGTCCAGCACTGACATCCGGCTCAGGCGCTGGAATTCGTCGCCGACGGCGAAATCACGGTTGCCGCGCATGAAGTATGCCGGCACGCCGGCGGCTGCGAGGTCGGCGAACGCCTGCAAAGTCTGGCGATGATTCGAAATCGATCCGTCATCGCCGATCCAGACTTCGAATAGATCGCCCAGCACGTATAACGCGTCGGCCTGGCGTGCCGGGCCGGCCAGATACGCCGCGAGCCGGCTCGCGGCCGGCTCGCAGTCGTTATCCAGATGCAGATCGGCGATGAAGTGCGTGCCGGCGCTCATCGGTCAGTCGAGCGTTATTCGACGATGTGTGCCGATTCGATGGTAACCGTGTCTTGCGGCGCGTCCTCGCGAAACGGGCCGGCAGCACCCGTTGGTACCGCAGCAATGGCATCGACTACGTCCATGCCTTCAACCACGTTGGCGAACACGGCATAGCCCGGACGGCCAGGTGCCGAGTTCAGGGCGTCGTTGTCCTGTAGATTGACGAAGAACTGGGCGGTAGCCGATTCCGGATCGTTGGTGCGGGCCATGGACAGGGTGCCGCGCTTGTTGTCCAGACCGTTGTCCGATTCGTTGCTGATCGGCGCGCGGGTCTTTTTCTGGTTGAAGGTTTCGTCGAAACCGCCGCCCTGAATGACGAACCCGGGAATCACCCGGTGAAAGATCACGCCGTCATAGAAACCATCGCGTACATATTGAAGAAAGTTTTCTGTCGTAACCGGCGCCTTCTCCTGATCCATCTCGATATGGATATCGCCGAGATTGGTCTTGAATACGACCATGTTGTGTTCCTTGGGTACTTGAATGGGATGGCTAGCATTGTGAGCCACCGAGCCCTGATTGCCCAATGCCGCTGCGCCGTGCATCGGTCGTGGCCAGGGGGTCAGGCGACCAGCGCGTGGCTTTCTGGCTCGACGCGGGCAAGCGCAGCGTCCAGTACATCGAGCCCGGCATCGCGACGGTGGCCCTGCTCGGACAAGACCCTTCTCCACGCCCGGCCGCCAGGGCGTCCGTGATAAAGCCCGAGCATGTGTCGGCTGATGTCCTTGAACGCCCCGTCGGCGGCCAGGTGCCGGCCGATGGTGTCGCGCATGGCGGCGACGATCTCGGCGCGGCTTGGTACGGCGGCGGCGGAGTCGAAGAAGCGCTGATCAACCTCGGCCATGACGTAGGGGTTGCGATAAGCTTCGCGCCCGATCATCACGCCGTCAACGTGCGCGAGCTGCTCGGCTGCTGCGTCGAGCGAGGTAAAGCCGCCGTTGATGTTCATCGGCAGCGTTGGAAACTCTGCTGCCAGGCGATGAACACGGGCGTAATCCAGCGGCGGGATATCACGATTCTCTTTGGGGCTGAGCCCGGAAAGCCAGGCCTTGCGGGCATGGACAATCAACCGGTCAGCGCCGCCGGCCGCTACAGCGCTGGCGAAATCGGCCAGGAACTCGTAAGAATCCTGGTGATCGATACCGATACGCGTCTTGACCGTCACCGGAATCGCCACCTGTGCCTTCATCGCGGCGACGCAATCGGCCACGCGCGCAGGCTCTGCCATCAGACAGGCACCAAAGGCGCCGTTCTGGACCCGATCAGACGGACAGCCGACGTTGATATTCACTTCGTCAAAACCGGCGTTCTCGGCGAGCGTCGCGCAGGCTGCCATGTCGCGGACTTCTGAGCCGCCGAGCTGGAGTGCCAGCGGATGCTCGCAATCATCATAGGCAAGAAAACGCGCAGTATCGCCGTGAATCAGTGCGCCGGTGGTGACCATCTCTGTATACAGCAGGGCATGACGCGTGATCTGGCGCATGAAATAGCGCTGGGCCGGGGTGGTCCAAGCCATCATCGGGGCCACGGAGATACGGGCAGCACGGGTCGTGGTTGGCTGAGATAACTTTATCATTCGTCTATTATGACAAGCCCGACGCGTTGTTGCAGGGATGCCATGCGCGCCGCCGGCGGGCACAATGGCGCGCCAATATCTCAAACACCACGCCGATCCGCGGCGACACCGTCCATGTACTCACTGCTTCGCCCCGCGCTGTTCTCGCTCGATGCCGAACGCGCGCACGATATGACGCTGGCCTGCCTGGACTGCGCAGCGCCTGTCATGAACCGTCTGTACCGTAATCGCCTGGCGAATCTACCGACCCGCTTGATGGGTCTCGATCTGCCTAATCCGGTCGGGCTGGCAGCCGGACTCGACAAGACCGGCCAGCATATCGACGGACTGGCAGCGCTGGGCTTCGGTTTCCTGGAAATCGGCACGGTGACGCCGCTTGCCCAGGCGGGTAATCCCAAGCCCCGGCTGTTTCGTCTGCCTGAGCAGCGCGCGGTACTCAACCGCTTCGGATTCAACAACGAAGGCGCTCCCGCGCTGGTCGAGCGGGTCCGCGCGGCGCGGTTCAAGGGCGTGCTCGGTATTAATATCGGCAAGAACAAGGCGACGCCGGCCGACCGGGCTGTAGATGATTATCTGGCCGCACTAAACTGCGTGCATCCCGTGGCGTCCTACGTGACGATCAATATCTCGTCGCCCAATACCCAGGGGCTGCGCAATCTGCAGGGGCGCGACAGCCTCGATACCCTGCTGGGCGCCATGGTTGAAACCCGTAACCGGCTCGATCGTGAGACCGGCCGACGCACGCCGCTGGCAGTGAAGATCGCGCCGGATCTCGATGCAGACGGGCTCGACGCGATTGTCGACCGATTGCGTCACCACGGCGTTGACGGGGTGATCGCAACCAATACCACGATTTCTCGGGACGACGTTCCGCTGCGCTGGCAGGCTGAAGCCGGTGGTTTGAGCGGCGCGCCGCTGCGCCAGCGCTCTACGGCCATCATCCGTGCGCTGCACCAGCGTCTTGGCGACGAGATTCCCATCATCGGCGTCGGCGGAATCTCGCATGGGCGCGACGTCATCGAAAAGATGAACGCCGGCGCCAGCGCCGTGCAGCTCTACAGCGGCTTGATCTACCGCGGGCCGGGACTGGTGCGCGACTGCGTCGAAGCCGCTGCCGGCCGACGCCAGCCGTAGTTTCCCTGATATACCGAAAAGCGGCAAGGGTTTACACTCTGAATTTGGCACCCGAGCAACCGATAGCTGCGTTCGTGTCACCGGGCGAGACGGTCGGGTAACGGGTGCACCGGATTGATTCCAGCCTTGCTTGTTCTCCATCACCGCCAACGAGTTCTAGCAACGCAGCGGTGACCCTTTACAGCGTTGTACGGATCTCATGGGCAGTCATGTCTACAAAAGCGCAGAGCATCCGGATCTGCTATGTCGCAGCGAGACACCGCTGGCGCCCGCGTGCCGCAGCAATGCGATGGCTGCCGAGCTGGCGCGATCCGAGAAATTGACCGATCTCAGCGACGGCAAGCAGATATTCTTGCTAAAGGCTGATCTCGACAGCGACACGATGCGCGAAATCGGTCGCCTGCGCGAATTGACTTTCAGAAGCGTCGGCGAGGGTACCGGCGCTTGCCGCGATCTGGACGTGTATGACCCGTATTACCAACACTTGGTTCTCTGGGATCCAAAGTGGCTTTGTATTGCCGGCTCGTACCGCCTCGGCCATGGCGGTCGGCTGATCCACGAGCGCGGTATAGCAGCGCTCTACACCACAAGTCTGTTCGACTTCTCGCCGGCACTCGAATCACGACTGTTGAACGCACTTGAACTCGGGCGCAGCTTCGTCGCGCCTGCATACTGGCGATCCCGCGCGCTCGATCAACTCTGGCAGGGCATTGGTCTTTATCTACAACAACATCCGGAACTACGTTATCTGTTTGGCCCGGTCAGCATGTCGATCACCATCCCGCGCGAGGCGCGCGAATGGATTGCAGCGGCGCATCTGTATTATTTCGGAGCATCCGGTCTGGCGACATCAAAGCGACCGTTCGTAGTCTCGGCCGACGTGGTCTGCCTTGTGAAACAGGCATGCGACGGTCTTGATTCGCCGGCGGGCATCGGCAAGTTGAAACAGCACCTCAACACGCTCGGCGTCACTCTGCCGTTGCTCTACCGCCGTTACGTAGGCCTGGTTGAGCCCGGTGGAGTGCAGTTTCTCGCCTTCGGCGATGATCCCAGTTTCTCCGGCTGTGTTGACGGCCTTGCCTGGCTGGATATTGCTAACCTGAAGCCAGCCAAGCGCGCGCGTTATATGGGCAATAGGAGCTTAGTGCCGCCCGCCGGTATCCGTCCGCGTTCGATGCAGGTGGCTAGTCGAGTGATCGCCGGAAGCGCAGAGTCTTGATTCCTCGCGAAGCCAGAGACCAGCGAACCATTCCGAGGGTGCTGAGCGACGGAGAGACCGTGCGTGCTTTTGAGGCGTTCATCGAGCGCAAGTCGTTTCCCTGTCTGGGCGCAAAGGCTGCGCTCGAACGCCGCGCCTTGGATTGCGTTTGTGCCGACGACATCTCTAGCGCGAGCAGCGACCGGCGTATCGCCGAACAGTTGCAATCGTTCGCTCTACAAGCTAAGGGAGATGACGTGTTCATCAGTCTGGCCCTTTTGTTTCCCGGCTCGCCGCTGCTTTCCGAGATCGCATTCGAGACGGCACTTTGGCAGCGCTTGCGTGGGATCCACGAAATTGACCGAACCGAACATAATTGGGACAGTAACGTCAGCGAGGATCCAGCATCGCCCCATTTCAGCATGAGCGCAGGTGGCAAGGGTTTCTTTGTCATCGGCATGCACCCGCGCGCGACTAGGCGGGCGCGTCGCTTTCGATTTCCCGTGATGATCTTCAACCTGCACAGCCAGTTCGAAACTCTGCGTGCCGATGGTCGCTATGAAAAGCTGCAACGTGCTATCGCCGCTCGTGATGTCATGTTCTCGGGTTCAACCAACCCGATGCTTGCCGATCACGGGCAGCGATCGGAGGCTCGCCAATACAGTGGTCGCTCGGTGGACGAGGATTGGGTGTGTCCCGTCGCACCACTCACCAGGAACGCTTGAAATGATTCAAATCATCCCGCCGCGCAGCGGTGTCGCGTTTGAACTCAAGCGCGGCGACCGCCTGAAAGTCATTGATCCACAGGGTGAGCAAGTGGCCGATCTAGTCGCATTCAACCGTCTGGATACGCGTGATGCCATTTCTTCGGGGCGAAGTATCGATTACGCCAGCAAGCTCTATTTCAGCGTCGGCGATCTTATTTATTCCAACCGCAGCAGCGTGTTGCTGGATATCGTGGAGGATACGGTGGGGCGGCACGATTTCCTGCTGTCGCCTTGTTCTGCCGAAATGTTCCGCATCATCTACAAAGACGCAGAGCCGCATCGCGGGTGCTTCGGGAATCTGGCCGCCGCGCTGGAGCCCTACGGGATACCGTCAGACGCCATTCCCACCGCGTTTAATGTCTTCATGAACGTTCGCATGGACGGCGATACAGGTGTTATCAGCGTGCAACCGCCGCTCAGCCGCGCTGGGGATTTCATCGTATTTGAAGCCCGGATGGATCTGGTGATCGGTCTCACCGCATGCTCTGCAGGCCAGTCCAACAATTTCTCTTACAAGCCGATCGACTACGAGTTGTCGCGCAATGGCTGACAGTTGGTTGTCTGCCGCCAAGGCGAACTCCTCGCGGCCCCCGTTGGAAAAAGTCGGGACATTCGAACGTATCCCGAAGTGGCTGAATCTCATTCCGATGGTTGCACAATGGGCATGGCTGGGGCTTCGGTATGGCAGCTTTACCTTGCCTTCTAGCGCAAACCCCAATATCACCGCCGGCGGCCTCGTCGGTGACACCAAGTCCGAGTACTTTACTTGCATGGGCTCCCTGGCCCGCGCCAAGGTGGCAAATTTCGTGATGATTCGTTCTCAAGGGCCGTCGTCACTGTCGGCTGCGGTGAACGCGATGCACGCCTCAGGTCTCAACTTTCCTGTCGTGGTCAAACCCGATCTGGGCTGGTGCGGCTACGGCGTGCGGCGCATTGATGACGCCGCGGCGTTGCGGGATTATCTCGATCTTTATCCGCGTGACGCGGACTTGATGCTGCAACGCTATCTGGATGATCCCGGCGAGGCCGGAATTTTCTATATACGACATCCAAGCCAACCCGTCGGGTGGTTGCTGGGGGTCTTGCTGCGCCACTACCCAAAAGTTACCGGCGATGGCGTGAGCACCGTCGCGCAACTCGTCGGCACGGACGCACGGCTGACGCGCACGACAGGCAATTCAAAGCATGAGTGTGCTTACGCCGGTGACTATGTCCCTGCAGCGGCGGAGATTGTCCGGTTGTCGCTTATTGCGTCAACACGGGTGGGCGGCCGATACGAAGATGGCTCCGACGCTGCGACGCCGGAGTTGACCGCCGCCATCGAGGCCATTGCCCGTGACATGCCGCAGTTTCATGTCGGTCGCTTCGATGTGCGCTATAAGACATTGCATGACCTGCGTTGTGGGCGCTTCACCATCATGGAAGTCAACGGCGCCGGGTCGGAGGCGGTTCACGCCTGGGATCCGAAATACTCCATTCGCGATGTGTACCGGATTGTCTTTGCAAAACAGCGATTGCTATTCGACCTCGCCGCGGCCAAGCGGGCGCAGGGCCATCAGCCGATCGGCCTGTTCGCGCTGGCACGCCACCATTTGCATCAGCAACGGCTGATCAAACAGTACCCACCGTCCAATTGATTACCGATTCAAATCGTCGCTTTGCCCGGCCGACGTAATTCGAAAATGATGAACGCGGCCGCTGCCAGCAAAAACGGCAGAAGACTATAGGTCAGCCGATAACACAGCATCGCAGCTAGGACATCCGCCCGAGTATGCGGCGGAAACGTCGCCATAACGATGACCTCGAACACGCCTAGTCCGCCGGGCACATGGCTCGCCAGGCCGACCAATACCGCACCCACATACACAGGAAGGAAGTCGATGAACGGTGGCGCCGAGCTGGCAGGAAGCAAGACATAGAGCGAGCCGATTGCGGCAATCATCTCAATGCCGCCGACCAGCATCTGCCAGGCAGCCGTCGCAGCATCCGGAAAATTGAGCGTCCAGCGCGCAATGCGCACCGCCCGCGGCGCGCCTCGCAACCAACCGACAAACGCCAGCAGGACGACGAAAATGCCGGCACCAAGAAGCCGTCCCCAGCCGTGCGCAAGCATCGGCTGCCATAGTAGCGAGAGCATGGTCACAACGGTAAATCCCATGGCTACGCCAAACCCGGCCAGTGCAACGATACGCGCGATATCGCCGCCGCTTAATCCCACGGTGGCGTAGACACGATAACGAACCGCGCCGCCCGTGATGGCCGGAAAACCGAGCGTATTCGAAAACGCGTGTGATACCGCACCGGCAAACGCCGCCAGCTTCAAAGAAACACGCTGAGGCGCCGTCAGGCGCGACGCGAGCACGTCGAGCACCGCGAGCATGCCGAAGCTAATGGAGCTAGCGGCCAGGGAAGCCGCGATCCGGCTCATGGGCAGCGATGACCACGCGCGAGCCACGCCATGCCAATCGATAGCCAGCGCGGAGTGCGCCAGTAGCCACGCAACCACTGCAAGTGCTACAAGCGGCGTGATCCAAGAGAGTCTAAAGCGCGATGGGATACACAAGAGGTTATCTGACCCTGAACCAAGTTAGGCGCCATAGTTAGCGAGGCGAGTGACCGCTGGTTGCCGTGGTTGTGCGCAAAGTCAGGATGCTGGAAGCCGCCGATTTACGCCAGTTTCTCGAACAACGCATGGAACGCTGGATGGTGCGGTTGACTGCACAAGTGACGGCAGCGTGAACAGGCCGAAGGGCTGCACGTCCCAGCCACGGGATAAGGCCATCGCCCAACCGAGCATTGGTACCAAGAACAGAAGCTTGTAAAACAATACGTGTATCAGACGTGCAATCCCGCTAAGACTACCGGGATATTCTTGGGCGGCGGCGCCTGATACATGAGTCGCCAGCCCAGGCGCAAAAGCATCACAAACAGGACGAGAATCCCGATCGAGACATGCCACCAGATCAGGCCAACTGGCGCCTTCGCTTTGTCCGCGTTCTGCATGGTCGAGGCGAGCATGTATTGGACGACCACGAGGACAACAATCAACCAGTGGAAAATCCGTGCAACTTGCGTATAGCCGCGAGGATCGTGAGGCGGCGCAGATGCATGCGCCGCCTCGACGTTGGCGGTCTAAGGCTGTCGACTTGAGGCCATTAATTGGTCTTCGGCGAAGCGTGGGTACCGGTATTCTGGTCAGCGGGCCGCGCCGGGCTAATGCCGGTTAAATGATCGATCTGGGTCTGCTCTTTCCAGGAAATATCCTTGTAGTCGCCGATGATGTAAGTCATGTCGTAAGGGCCCTCCGCCGGCGTATTGCGGAACGTAGGCGAAACAAGCTTGAAGTAGGACGCCAACGAGTCAGGCAGCGAGTCGCCATTCGTGGTGATCAATAGCGGCGCATGAAAACCCATATGCGATAGGGGTGCCGAAGCCACGATACCCGGCCAATCGTTGATATTGGCGACAGTGAATCCGTGGCCTGGGCCGAGGATATCCCAACCCACGGCGCCGGCCGGATCCCACATTTTGGCGAACGCGATTGATTCCATTTCAAGATTGTTCGGTGGATTGCCGTTGTAAACAATCGGATTGCCGCTGTCTATTCGGGTTATTCCACCGTATTGCGACAGTTTTTTGGCAATAGCGTGAGAGATCTGATCAGGCCCGCCGAACAAGTAGATATGCGCCTTACCGTTACGACGCTTGAGCGCCTTGACCGTGGCTTGCGGAATACCGTTTTTAGTCACCCACAGCATCCCCGCCGGCATGTGGGAGACCCAGTGCGTTGCCGGCAAGGCAAATTTCCAATCCTGAATCGAGCCGATCATCACGTCCATGACGCCGTTGCCACCGGTACTTGCTACGGGTCCCATGGTCGGAACCCCAGTGTCCGGATCTTCGATCTTGCCGTAATAGGCATCGATTTTGTTGGCCAGTTTCGCTGGCCCTGATGCCGTGATCTCGTCATGGGTCAAGCCCATCGAGTCAAGCTTGCTCAGAACGCCCTTATTGGCGGCTGCACCGACGACGATCACTTGTGTATCGTTGTCTCGAACGATGCCAGTAGGGTTCAACCGTTTGAGTTCATCCTGTGTGACCTTGGGTATCCCGTGCTTGGTCACGTACAAAATCGGCGCATCATCTGGGAAATGGATGAGCGGTACAGCACTGATTGCCGTAACCGGATTGTCGGCGGTGACGAGAACAACACCCCAAGGCCGATCCGGCACGTTATCTTTTTCACCGGGCGCATCCTTGGGGATGATGGCGGTCCACTGATGCTGGGTTACGGCCACTGCCTGAGCGTAAGCATCAGTGCCCCACAGCCGTGTCGTGGTCTTGGTGTCGACGCTTTTCAGGGTGGGTTCACCGGG
>JAQIBT010000078.1 GCA_027858915.1 Salinisphaera sp. | reverse complement strand
GTGCGTTTTGCGCGCATGCTCGGACTCCGGGGTTTTGGGTTGTGTTGGAAATCAGTTGCTTGACTTCCATTAGAGCACAATGCCCCGGGGTTTTATACTTCTGATATTCCGGGATTCCTAATTCAAATCAGCGCATTAGATTTTCTGGACGGACACTAATTAGGGGAAAGCGGATCAGGCGTGGCGGGACGCAGGCGCCGAAATCGAGATTGACATGATCGCGGGACGAGCGCTGTCCTGCTCCGGTTGGAGCGAATGGCATTCAGTCACGTTCATCTGGGCTATCTCCTCCAGCAACGTCAATGGCCGGCGTCGACACCGGGCCCGCGACGCTCGATCCATGCGAAGCAGCCGCGTTCAAGAGGTCATGTGTCAGGACGCGGTCGCCTCGTCAACCGGATGATGGCCATTGGCGTGTGGCAGACCGGGCAACAGACGGGCAGTCGGGCTCGTGGCGCCGTGTTGTCGATCAACACCCGCAGCACGAGTTGCACGGTTAGACCCAACAGTTTTGTCACTTACCGCCATCCCGCAAACGGTGGTTCACGACACAGGCGGCCGCGACGGAGGCGACCCATACGGCCCTGGCTCGCAAGCGGCGCCGCGGCTATCAGACATTAGGCACGGTGCACACCGACACTGGCCTCGCAAACTGGCTTGATTGCGGTAAGAACCCGTCGACTAAAGTCCAAGAGCTCGTTGAGTTGGGGCAGGCTCTTGTACCCCGTAACACGGCACTCGAAATGCTTCGCCTTGTAGCACGGGTTTATCATCCAACTGTTTCTGCAGTGTTTTTTTCCACTGTCATTGTAGTAACAGGTCGGGATTCGGGCCTCTTTTTATCGCGGGTTTGTGGGACAGCAGTGAGCGCGCTATATTCAAAGTCATCATTCGGTCATCTTTGTTTGCTTGACTACAGCTTCTTGGTCGCGGGAACTGAAATCGGTTGAAGGGAGGCTTTATGTTATTGAAAAAGCGCAGACACGCGCGGACAACGATAGGTGCCATGCTAGGCGTGCTCGCCTTGGCATCGCCGCTGTTACACGCACAGACGCGAACAGACCGGGATCATCACGATCATTCGCATAATCGGCAAACCGCCACGCCTATCAAACATGTGATCCTGATCATCGGTGAAAACCGTACATTCGACCATGTGTTTGGCACGTTCAAGCCGAATAATCCGGAACAGACCGTCAATAACCTTCTTTCCGAGGGCATTGTGAATGCCGATGGCTCACCGGGGCCAAATTTCTCGAAAGGAGCGCAGCAGCGCGCCCGGGATACGGACACGTACTCGATTCATCCCGCTAAAACGGGCCCCTACGATGCGCTCGGCCCCATAACCACGACCGGAACGCCCACCAAGGCGCCGTTTGCGACGGCCGCGGCCGCAAAGGCCGTAGAGCCGGCCATGCCCAGCGGTGCATACCGCATGCTGGCGACCGGCGGCAGCGGGTTGGCGCCGAGCGCAAAGATCGACACGCGCTTTCCCGACATGGTGCGTAACGGGCCGTTCGATCTCACGCGCTATGTCGATTACAACGACTACACGGGTAGCCCCACGCATCGCTTTTTCCAGATGTGGCAGCAGGCCGATTGCGCGACATCTCAGGCCACCCGGCAGAACCCTAGCGGTTGCAAGAACGATTTGTGGGCCTGGGTCGAGGCGACGGTCGGTAACGGCAGTAATGGCAAGCCCGAACCGGCTGATTATTCGCAGGTCGGCCAGCATCAGGGGCCGGTGGCCATGGGGTTCTATAATGTGCAAAACGGTGACATGCCGTATTTTGACCGGCTCGCACATGAGTACGCCATGAGCGATAACTTCCATCAATCAGTGATGGGCGGTACCGGCGCAAATCACGTCGAAATCGGTTTCGGGACCGGCATCTATTACTCGAATGCGAACGGCCAGCCGGTCAAGCCGCCCGAAAATCAGATCGAGAATCCGAACCCGCAGTCGGGTACCAATAATTTCTACAAGCAGGATGGATACAGCGGCGGGTCCTATGTCGCCTGCGCGGATGGGTCCCAGCCCGGAGTGGGTTCGGTCCGAAAGTATTTGTCCTCCTTGCCCTATAAAGCGTTCCGTGATGGCGACTGCCTGAAAAACGCCTACTATCTGGTCAATAACTACAGTCCCGGTTATCTGGGTACCGGAAAGCCGGCCCCGCTGGGTCCGGACAAATTTACTGTGCCGCCGACTACGCAGCAGAACCTGGGACTACTGTTGAGCCGCAACCACGTGTCGTGGGGTTACTATGGCGAAGGTTGGAATCACGGCAAGGAAGACGGCGAAAATTCCGCGTACTGCGATATCTGCAATCCATTTCTCTATTCCAAGCAGATCATGACGAATCCGCAACTGCGGCAGAACCTCAAAGGTATTCACGCGCTATATCATGATATAGGTAGTGGTGACTTGCCGGCGGTTTCCATCGTCAAGCCCGATACCTATCTCGATGGGCATCCGGCCTCCTCTAAATTTGATCTGTTTGAGGCGTTTACGCGCAAGATCGTCGACAAGATCAAGTCGGAGCCCTCATTATGGAAGGATACGGCCATCGTGATCACGACCGATGAAGGCGGCGGGTATTATGACTCGGGCTATATACAGCCTATCGATTTTTTCGGCGATGGGCCGCGTATCCCGCTGATTGTTGTCTCACCTTATTCAAAGAACGTCGGGGTCAGCCATACCTACGGAGATCAAGTATCGTTCGACAAATTCGTTGAAACGAACTGGCGGCTCGGCACGATTTCGCGCGACAGCCGCGACAATCTGCCCGATCCGGTAGCGACGAAAGACAACCCCTATGTGCCGACGAATGCGCCGGCGATCGGCAACATGATGTCTATGTTTCACTTCGGCAGGCACGAACAAAACAGCCATCATCACGCTGACCCTGGACACTCGGACAGTCGGGGGCACCGGGCCGCGCACGAACAGCACGTCAGTTTCAACAGCAATCCATAAATTTCGGCTTGGACTGAAGCCTAAGGGGGCTTTTTGGAGGCGGCTTAATGCCGCCTCCTTTATTTGAGCGCTATTCAGGACAAATCATGCTTTCGGTCTAGTCATGGCTTGTGGGCCCACGAGCACCGACCGGGACGTTGTTAATCGGCTGGCATTATCGAGAAGTGCGAGGGGTGCGCGTTGAACGAGATACCATGAATGTCCCCGCCGCAGCCGGTTCGGCGAAACAGGTCAGGACGACGACGAGTCGCTCATAGTATGAACTCGACCTCGACTGAACAGGTCGGGTCTGGCGTGACTGTTCCGCTTTCCGGCCATCATGTGATTGCTTAATAGTGGCCCGCATCATCTGAGGCCGCGCGTATATGCGGTCAAATGATCTCCTTACTGTCCCTGTCGCACATAGTGATCAATAATCGCGCCGATCCGGGATGGATTGGCGGCCATGCGCGAGGACAGGCTCTGTGCCTTGTTAATCGCGTCGCGTGTCATCTGGGTCGCGACGACTCGCTTCCATTTGGAGGCTTTGTTGTCGCCTGAGGCCGCCACCAGGTTGAACAAGGCATAGGCGACCACGTCCCCTGGCCGTTGGCGGACATCGCGCCGAGGTTGTACTGCGCTTTCGCAATACCCTGTATCGCCGCCTTCGGGAACCACGTCACCGCCTTGGCATCGTCCTGGGGAGCACCTTGGCCATACTCGTACATCAAGCCGAGTATGTCCTGCGCAGGCGCGTCGCCGTGCGCAGCCAGCGGTTTGATGTCCTGGTATGCGGCGGTGTAATGCCAATAGCCTTTTTTGCATCCTGCCATTGATCCGCGAGGGCCGTCGTCAGCTCACAGTTCATGTCTATGTGCGCCATCGCACCGAACTGGCCCCCGATTCGGCGTATTTAAAAGATGATGTAGAGAACCCGATTTGGTGAAATTCCTTAATTCGAAGAAAGTCGTCGAAGTGAAGCCACGTTACGCGGCATGAGAAGTCGCAATATCGCGCCACCGGGACTGCGTCCGAAGCGGCCGCCGGTGGGTCGCGGTGGCGTTTGATGCCCTGAATTTCGGCTTTGAGCGATCCTGTGGAGGCTGCGAGTGAACCCCCTTACTACGTTGGCAATCATCGTTTTCACGCTCGGCGCATTGCTGCAATTGCTGCGCGTGCCGCTGCAGAGGAAGGTCGCGGTCAACGGCACCTTAATTCCACTTTTGGCAAGTGAACCGCTTGCCTGGTCGCGGCTGCATGAATAATGGGTTTCGTGCGATTCTCAGGCAGTCGTATAGCAAAGAACGATGGGGCTCCATTTAGGAGAGTTGCGAAACAGACCTGAAGATCGTATTTGGATGTCGAGTCAACTACGTATATGAGGCGACATGTAGCATGATGACTTTCCCCATGAGGACTCTGCATTTCTCCTTGGCAATGCTTGGCCTGCTAACGATTGTTGGCGGTATTTTCTCCGCGATATTCTTCTTTGGCGGATTCTATGACGTTGCAGCCAACCACCCGGACCCTCATATTGTTGATTGGGCACTGGTCCATGTGCGCACGGCTTCAGTTACCCGGCATGCGATTGATCGGCCACCGGCTGGGGCGCTCGACGACCCGGCAATGGTACAAGCAGGCGCAGTTATCTACTCCAGGAACGGATGCACCAATTGTCATGGCGAGCCAGGGGTGGAATCGGCGAAATTTTCCGAGGGATTGAACCCCCCGCCTGATCTCAGAAAAGTGGTCACTAATCTCACGCCCGAAGAAATGTTCTGGGTTATCAAGAACGGCATCAAGATGTCTGCGATGCCGAGCTTCGGCGTCGACAAGCCACCTGTAACCAAAAAAAATATCTGGGCGATTGTGGCCTATCTGAAAAATCTGTCGAATGTTTCGGACCCTAACTTCAAGGCGTGGAACGAGACCCCTATAGGAGGACATTGGGTGTCTGGCTGTGGACCGGGTCGGGGAGCTGGCTGCGGACCGGGTCGAAAATAATGGTCTTCCCGGAAATCATCTGCGTGCACTTAGGCGAAGGCAAGCTTATGAACTACATCGGTGCGCGATTGGCCATACCAGTGGTACTCCTGGCTACACTATTCGCTACGACAGGCTTCACGGCCGAGACGAACACGGCCACCACTTCGACAGGGACCCTCCAGGCCAAAATAGGATACTGCCAAGAGTGCCACGGTCAGTCTGGTCAAGGTTATAGCGGAGTTATGCCTATCCCACGCATTGCGACACAGACAACTGAATATATCACTGATCAGTTGCTGGCTTTTTCCGAGCTCAGAAGGGATAAGAATGTATCTAAAGAAATACCAAGGATACATATGGTAACTCCAGCAATGCGAGCTGCTTTAGCCTTGCATTTCAGCGGTCTCAATCCCGAGCCTCTTGGAGACGGCCCCAAGAATCTCGTGACCAAGGGGAAAATGATCTACGAGGAGGGGGTTCCGGAAGCCAATGTCCCCTCGTGCGCAGGCTGTCACGGACCTGATGCCAGGGGACAAGACAAAATCCCTCGTTTGGCTGGTCAAATCTATCCGTACACCACGAAGGAATTGGGGAATTGGACCAGAGAGCGAAGGCAAACTTCTAAAAACGAGGACACATCAGCCGTGATGGTAACAGTTGCGCACAGCCTGAATCAGGAGCAAATTTCCGCCATTTCGGCCTATCTCAGTCGTCTAAAGTAACTCTTCCTTTTTGACATATCGTCAATTCATTTAACCTGAAGATCATGAATAGCATCAGATTGAACAGAACGGCTCAGATGATGGTTTTCTTGGCTATTTTCTCATCAGTGTCGGCGCTAGCCGCCAACCCGACGGCCGACGAACGCGAGTATTGCACTTGGTGCCACGGAGTGTCGGGACACGGTTATGCCACTGCACCAGGATTGGCCGGGCAGCGGATGCAGTATATAGAGAAGCAGCTTCTGAATTTTCACGAGCACAAACGCGTCGGTCCCATCATGTGGTCCGCCACCACGTTCGGTTTCAGTGTCCAGTCTTCACATGCCATTTCGCTTTATTTTTCCGCAATGTCACCCATAGCCGCCAATGATGGGGATAAGGCACTGGTGGCCAAAGGAAGGGCAATATATCGATACGGGATTCCCGCTTCAAATATTGTAGCCTGCGCTGCTTGTCACGGCCCGAACGCTGAGGGCGTCAGAGAAATTCCCCGTTTGGGGGGACTTTCGTACACCTATCTGAGAACGCGACTTGAACAGTGGCACCATGGACAAAATGCGGCGGCGCCGTCTCCAATGCCTCAAGTCGCGATGCAGCTGTCGCCCGACGAAATCAAGGCATTGGCGTCATATCTCAGCTTTGTGAAGTAATCGCGCCGCGGCCATGCTGTGAGTCCGGCGGCACACAGCGACGGAACGTCACATGTCCATGCGGCAGGTCAACGGCATGATTCGAACCTTCGGCTTCGGAGGCCACTCCAAGCGCCGGTTTCAATCGACTTAAAACGACATTAAACCTTTATTTATAGTAACTATTCAGCCCGGTGAATCCGAGCTTCGACAGTGAAC
Organism: Salinisphaera sp.; assembly: GCA_027858915.1. Taxonomy (GTDB): domain Bacteria; phylum Pseudomonadota; class Gammaproteobacteria; order Nevskiales; family Salinisphaeraceae; genus Salinisphaera. The sequence continues at coordinate 78 of JAQIBT010000078.1, read as the reverse complement.
AGCAGACTGCGGGCTCGACACACGTCGAGCGACGCTTTACTGTTTGCTTTCAGTTAATTGGATGACGTGCCGATCCTC
>JAQIBT010000104.1 GCA_027858915.1 Salinisphaera sp. | reverse complement strand
TTAGCGTGAAAGATTCCTGATTATAGACAAGCGCTATTGTTGCCGGCATAGGCCAGCAAAAAGTCCGCTGCGTTGTCTGCCGCCGATCAGGCCGGAGTGGTCAGATAGCCGTACTTCTTCATCATCCGAATCCAACGCGGCGCATTGCGTTTAACGCTGAGTTGCTGATAGTCGACGGAGCTGTCCTGATACGGCGTCCGGCGCTTGATCATGTAAAAGATGGTGCGTAACAGTTTGTGGGCGATCGCGATGATCGCCCGTTTGTGACCGCGGCGAAACTTCAGGCTCTCGAACTTCGACTGGAACACCGATTGGGTTCGACTGGCCGCTTGGGCGAATTCGCACAGCAGACGCCGAACATAGGGATTGCCCTTACGCGTTCGTCCAGACTTGCGCTTACCGGCGGACTCGTTGTTGCCGGGGCAGACCCCGACCCATGAGGCCAACCGATCGACACGCCCGAAGGCTTCCATATCGGTGCCGATTTCCACGATGAGCAGCGCAGCGCCGATGCGGTCCACGCCCGGCAAGGTTTGCAGCAACGCCAGGATAGCCGACTCTTCGGCCAGGCCGGCCAGCAAGAACTCATCAAAGCGCGCGATCCGGGCTTCCAGTGCTTTGATATGGGCCAGTGTCTCGGACAGCATGAAGGCGTGTGCTGGCGACAGATCGCCTTGCAATGCCTCGAATAACTGCGCTCGGGTGGCCTTGAGTCGACGACCGGCCAAAGCCAGTACCTGCTCGGGTGTCTGGCCTTCCAACAGGGCCTCGGTCATGACGCGCGCGGTTTTACCGTGCACATCGGAGACGACGACCCCGAGCCGGATACCGGCATCGGTCAGGCCCTTGTGTAGCCGGTTTTTCTCTGCCGCCAGCATGCGTACGAGCTTGACCCGCTGACGTCCAACGAGTCGTAACTCGCGCAGCCGGGCCGGTGGGATGAACGAGCCGCGTAACAGGCCCGCGCGAACCAGCAACGCCAACCATTGGGCATCGCCGATATCCGTCTTGCGTCCCGGCACCTGTTTGACGTGACGGGCATTGACGACCAAAGCGCGGATACCGGCCCGCTCCAGCGCGGCATAGGGGGCTTTCCAATAAATACCGGTCGATTCCATGACCACCTGATCGGGCTCGAAAGCGGCGACCCATTCGGCCAGCGCCCGGCGATCGCGTTTGAAGGTGCCGAACTGCCGATGCTCAGTCGCGGTTGTGCCGTCTGGATGGGTAATAACAGCACAGGCCGTGACCTGTGCTTGATGAATATCCAGACCGACAACCCGCTGGAAAATAGTGGGCAATTCCATGAGACCTCCAATACCGGCATAATCTACGAGATGGGAGGCGACGTCGGCCCAACCGAATCAGCCTATGGACGGACAGCCATCCATGGTTATTTTAGCGTTCGGCCTTAGAGGCCCAATGCGGGGTACAAGTCGGCGGGCCAGGTCACGTTAGGGACGGCGTTAATACGACCATTACTTGGCGCGATCTCGGGCGTCGCCTCCCACTCGCATTATCTTTCATGATCTGGGGTGGCGCCACGCGCCATGTCCGTTAGGGATTACGGGGAGGATACTTGAGTTCAATTGAATTTAGCGAATTCGAGCTATTGCTTATTCGGAGCGGAAACCAACTTGGAACTTCCGTATTGCTGCTCCTGGTGTGGATCGCTGCGAGCGATGGAAGCATCGACGACTCTGAAGCAAAACGACTACGCGAAATATCCGATACATCCGAGCACGGACATTCGATAAAACCGCTTATTGGGCTCGTTGAGAAAAATGACACAACGGCAATTCACCTCGCCGCAGAAATAGTCGCAAATCATTTTAAAGGAGATAAAGCCAAGTTATTTTTGGAAATGGCCATTGGTATGGCTATCGCCGACGGCTATCTGCTTGCTACGGAAAACCATATTCTTCGTTTTCTCGCAGACTTGTTAACGATTAGCAAGCGCGAATTGAACAGTATATTCTTGGAAATCACAGGTCGTGCGATTCCTGATCCATCTGATCCTAGTGCCGCTGAATACTGGCGTGCCGAACAAAGTCGAAAACAGAAAACAGGCTCGAAGTCGAGTTCATCGGGAAAAGATAAGCCGGAAACCCCGCATCCGGACAAGGCAACGGAAGCATATGCAGTTCTCATAGGTAGGTACTTAAGCCGCCACGCCTATACTTTCCAGTCCGATCTGTAATCGTCCGCTGTGCCTGTCCCGTCGTGGATGGGCGCGTTGGGCGTTGATTGCCAGATAAGACAATG
>JAQIBT010000033.1 GCA_027858915.1 Salinisphaera sp. | reverse complement strand
TCGCGCTGGAAACCGATTCGAACACCGCCGCATCATCGCCCAGTTGCCAGCGGCCAAAGGATTCGCCAACGTCGCTGTTGATATCGATGGTAGGCACCGTGTCACCCGTCGTGTTTTGCAATCAGTTCACCATGCCCGACAAATCATAATTGTTCAACAATAATGCTTGAGGCCTGATCGACAGACTGGTCGTATATCGAGGACAGCCCCGCCATAAATGTTTCGAATGACGATCGCGGGCGTTGGACAGCGCCCCAGGCATGGGCGGCGTGTCGCACCGAGCTGTGTGCTCAGACATCCGGTATCAGCCACGCTCATGCCCAGGCCAATCTGATCATTGTGCCCGAGGCACAGACCGTCGATGTCATGCTGCGCGCCCAGCGCAACCGGAAGGCCTGGCCGCTGCTGGGTGTGCTCGAACCCGGACAGACCGAAGACCGGCTGCTCCAGGATGGTGATATCAGAACCGACCTCGAGCGACGACGACGCGATACCAGCAGAATTAATTGATACGTCAGACAAGCCATCGTTCAGGTAAAATCCGGCTTGATTCGTCTCGACGCAGGTACCGCCCGATCCCCAACGACAGGGCGAGGCGTCGACCCTAAGGCTGATGTGTGTGGCTCAGGATTCCGCTAGTTCGTCGCCGCGTTTCTCGGAGCCGTTCCTTGGTTCGCTGCGGCGGTGATCGCCTTTGGCAGCTGGGGTTTTCTGCCGCTGTATTTCTATCTCGTCGGGCCCCAGGTGTCGGCCTGGGAGATTCTCGACCACCGGATTATCTGGACCGCCCTGATGCTCGGCGCGACCGTGCTGGCGCTCGGGCGTGGCGCGCGTGTGTGGGCGGCCTTCACCCATTGGCGCCTGCTCGGGCCGCTGATGATCAGTGCGGTGCTGGTGACTCTGAACTGGGGCTCGTTCATCTGGGCGGTGACCCATAACTATGTGATCGAAACCAGTCTCGGCTACTACATCGCGCCGTTGCTCAACGTCGCGCTGGGTTTCGTTTTTCTCGGCGAACGCCCGCGGCGCCTGCAGTGGCTGGCGATCGCCATCGCCGCCTCGGGTGTGCTGTACATGCTCATCACCTATGGCAACCTGCCGTGGGTGGCCCTGATGCCGGCCTTCTGTTTTGGCTTCTATGGTCTGGTGCGCAAGCAACTAGACGTAGACAGCATGACCGGCCTGTTGGTAGAAACCCTGCTGGTGTCGCCCCTGGCGCTGGCGTGGCTGGCCTGGCTCTACATGCGTCATGAGGCCGCTTTCCTCGTAATGGGCCCGCGCACCGATCTGCTGTTGATCGGTTGCGGCGTAGTCACGCTCGTGCCGTTCACCCTGTTCGCCGCAGGCGCCCGTCGGCTACGGCTGGGCACCATCGGCCTGGTCCAGTACCTGACGCCGACGCTGCATTTCCTGAGCGGTGTACTCATCTTTAACGAAGCGATCACGCGCGCCGAGATTGTGGCGTTCGTATTGATCTGGACGGGGCTGGCGATCTATACGGTGGATATTGTTCGCGTGACTTACAGTCCCCGGCCGGTGCCGCGCACGACATAGTCGCCGATACGACTTGCAGCGCATGTTGTATGGCGAGCGCGGTCAGTAAGTCTGCGATTGGCCAGTTCCAGGGCCGGCATCACGCCCGTCGTATCCAGCTGAACGAGTAATGGCGAGCGTTCGTTTATGGGGCGTTGCGCACTATTCGTGTCTGACCCCTTTGGGCCCGCTTTGGCCCTGGGCGTCGTCGAGCGGCCAAGGGGAAGTGGCCGACTATTACGACCGCATTTTGTTGTGAAAAAACCTTTATTTTGATTGGCAAAACTACTTGTTGTTCACGGGTGATACACAAAATGTGTTGTCTTTTGCAGTAGGCGAATTTTGATCAACAACTGAGGTTGTCGACCAAGCGTGACTATCAAACTGTTTTGTTAATCAAAAAAACGTACAATGATTGGCAAATCGGCGCGCAACGAGCTTGCTCAAATGGATCTCGATCTCAGCCAAGCGGTTTGCTATCACAAAGGCCAGTTTTCGCCAGAAACGTTGGATTACGGGCAACTGTTACCTGACTTGCTGTCAGCTACAGAGGCTCTGGCCCGTTACGATCAGATGCTTCAAGGGCTGCATAACAGCGAGATATTTCTGGCTCCGTTGCGAAGCCAGGAAGCCGTCGTGTCTTCCCGTATGGAAGGCACCATCAGCACGATGGATGAAATTCTTCAGCTTGAAGCTGAGTATTCGGACGGCGAAGATGCATCGGCAGAGTTTCGCTGGGACGCAATAGAAACATTGCTGTATCGACGCGCTCTCAGTGCGGCGCAGCATCAACTCGACGAAGGGTGGCCGTTATCCGAGTCGCTTACCCGAAGTATTCATCAGCAGCTTTTGTCTTTCGGCCGCGGAGCGAGCAAGTCGCCGGGTGATTACAAGATCGAGCAAAACTACGTCGGCGAGTATGGAAACCGCCAGGTCAGCTTTATACCGATCGCGCCGGAGCAGCTACCCGGCGGCATGGAATCCCTGTTTGAGCTGATTCACGACCCACAGATGACGATATTGCTGCGTACCGCGTTGGCGCATGCCGAGTTCGAAGCGCTGCATCCGTTCGAGGATGGTAATGGCCGAGTTGGCCGGATGCTCATTACGCTCATGCTCTGGCAGGGTGGTGCTATTTCGGCGCCGCACTTCTATATCAGTCGGTATTTTGAGGATCACAAGGACGAATACATCCGGCGTCTACGTGCTATCTCCGCGAATAATGACTGGGCAGGTTGGTGCCAGTTCTTTTTCCAGGCCGTGGCAGAACAAGCAAAGCGCAATCTGGAAGTCGCAGACTCGATAAGGGATTTCTACGAGCATATGAAGATCCGCTTCGCCGACGTTCTAGGTTCAAAGTACTCAGTGGCGGCACTCGATTATCTATTCACATCGCCAGTGTTCAGTAACAGTCGTTTCACTCGCGAAGCGGGTATCGCGCCGGCAACGGCAGGTCGATTCACCCGTTTGTTGTTAAACGCCGGTTTGCTCGAAACCGTACGTGAGCCGGCTGGCCGTCGGTCGGCGGTATACCGCTTCGAGCCGCTCATGGAGCGGGTACGCGTTTAAACGATCGCTTGCCAGAACAGACGTCCTGGTTATCTGTACAGGTGACTCTGAATATTGAAGAATGCGCTTCGGATGTCACCCAGCGATCCCAGCCGGCGCTTGGCATCGCTTGTCCCGCCGTAGCGGATCTGCAGGAAGTGACCAATGCGGCCGGAGGCCAGTTCGTCGATACCGTGCTGCTCGTAGGCGCTCAGGATGTAGTCGCGCACTATTCGTGTCTGACCCCTTTGGAGAGGAATCTGCCGGTGTTTTATTCCACGTGTCGGACTACGAAGCCAGTGCGAATTCGAGGATTTCAGACTTGTTGCGGTAAGGCAGCACGCGCGCGCCGGTATCGGCCAGGATCTGGCGTGCCTCCTCAAACGCTTTGTTGCGAGGTCCAGTGTCTGTGGGACCGTCGACAGCAAAAAGCATCTGGCGAGGCATGAGATCGCGTTTTTTCAGCTGGGCGAGACGGAATTCCCACTGGCCTGCATGTTCTATGATGCGACTGGCTTCGGCCTGCATTAGATTCAACGGCTTCATGACCTTGAATACGCCACCGTTCCGGCGTTCCACAAATGGAAGCTCTGGCGTTCTGAAGAGGTCATCGCCCAGGCGCTCTTTCGCAAATCGTTCGCTGGCATGTTCTGCCTTGAGCCAACGTTGCATGCTGCGTGCGAGGATTTCCTCGCGATATTCAGGCGTGGCGAAACTGCGATGCACGTAGTAAGCGTGAAGTTCGGCGAGTTTCTGCTCCGGGTTATCCGCAAGCACGACCCGAGGCTCACTGAAGCGCACAATGCTCTCGCGCGGGCGGAGGAGCTCGGCGAAAAGAGCGTCGGCGGCCGACACTGAAGTCTGACCTGTTGCGTTCCAATTGTCTTCGAATAACGCCTGAAGTCGCGTCAATTCGGCTGCTATGTCACCCATCGTCCGCCGATAGGCTCTCGGGTCAAGGTCGCCGAAGAAATCGGTCACGCGTTTGTGGCGGCACTTTTCCAGCTTGAAGGAAAAGTACCGGCGCTCAGGCGCACACAATACGATGCCGACGTTGGCAAATTCGCCGGTCTCGACAAAGGGCGCGAATCTTAGGATTGCGTATTGGCAAGCGGTGCGATTCATCAGGGTATTTTTTCTTGGAACTATTCAACTTTCGCAAATGTAATTGCAATCCGTTACGGGCGAATCCCCCTCAGGGCTCACAACGCAGCGCCGATCGACTGCTAAGCCCAGCGCAGCCAGGTGCGGAAATCGTGGCGCGTATACGGAATAAATTGCTCGCGCTGTAAACGACCGGTCACAATACCAGGGGCCAAAGCAAGCCTTTCGGCGAAAGAAAAAATGCTATCTGCCGAAAAATCGTGGCGCCCCACGAAGGTCTGCCAATCCTCTGCCGGAATCAGCGTGTCTCGCGCGAATGCGTCCGCTTCGGCTTCCTGATCCGTAATCTCTGGATCGTCCACTCCTTCGAAATCGACGAACGTGCTGCGTTTCTTGTGTTTGAGAATGTGACAGATTTCGTGCAACAACGTGAACCAGAATATATCGGCCCAGCTACCGCGGATGCTCATCATCAATGCCGCCTTGTCCTGGCCTCGAAGCCAGAACGTAGCGCCTGTCAGATAAGTTTTCGGCAAATGAGGCCGCAGGATGAAAGCAATGCCGGATTCAGCCAAGAGCGATTGAAGCTCCTCTATCGCCTTGCCGAAGTTCTCGCGGCATGTCAGCGCACGTATAGGGTCGATCACGTCGCGCAAACGTTTTCTGTCAAAAGCTGCAGTCTCTATTTCTTTAGCGTCATGCTCCCCGCCGCACAGCCAGGCTGCAACCGCGTGGGAACTTGGCGTGCGTCCGGTCGCGTGGCGAAAAGCGGGTGCATAAGCCCCGACAGTCGGAATATTCTGCAGCGATGAGACCTCGAAGAAACGTCTCAACTCAAAAATGCGCTCTGTTTGGTTGCGCGTATTTTTGACCCAGCCAATACCTGCCATTTCCTTGAACGGAAAGTTCTTGACCAGCGGTTTGTCGTTTTCGAGCTCTTCGGCTGCGCGCTGTTTAGCGAGCACAAGTTGATACTCGCTCTCTAGTCCTGTCCAGATATGGGCCGGCACGCCGAGCACCGCCTCGAACTGGAGTGCCGTCTCGGCCGTGATCGACTTGTTGCCTTTCACGATCTCGTTTATAGCCTGTACAGGTCGCCCGGTACGGCGAGCGAGGTCAGTCTGACTCACGCCGGCTTCCTCCAGGACTTCCAGAAGATATTCGCCAGGCGCTATCGCGAGATCGGATTGGATGATTGTGTCAGTCGCCATAATGTTTACTCACCTCCTCGATGCGTGCGATCGTCAGCGAGTCGCCTTCGAGGGTGAAGATCAGCCGATAGAAGCCGGTTAGTTTGACCGCGAACTGGCCGGCTCGATCGCCTTTCAGTGCGTGGCATCGCAGGCCCGGCAACCGCATCAACTCGTCGATGTCGTGAGCGTGCTTGATGATATTGATGCGCTGCACGTAACGGCGGGCCACTTCATCGCCGAACTTGCGAACCGCAAACTGAGATCGCTCGTAGCATTTCTGGAGTGGGTTCGTTTTGAACCGTATCTCCATAGCCGCCCCTGGTGCGGATGGGAAAGCACCCGCATACCACAGGCGCCTTTGTATTATTCACCCCTGGGGTGAAAATATCAAGCGCGTTGGCGAGTCGGTTTTAGCCAGCGCTTGCAACGTCGAGCAGTATCAGTCCGCCGAGAGAACAGCCGGCTCGGCCACGATCATCTGTTCCAACGTCTGTTCGCTGGGCAGCTTGGCTTCTTTCAGGAGCTGCGGCTGCGCGCCGACTTTCCAGATTGTGTTGCGGACCGGCATTGCTCTTTCCCGTCGATCTACTTGAATTTTAAAACTGGTGCGTTTTATACTTGAGACTGCGACTAGGAGGTCGTTCCAAAACGCGACCCAACCTTCAAGGTCTAGTCGTTCCGACTTTTTAAGGCCAGTGCTGTATTTACATCTCAGCACTGGCCTTCATCTTTTCCCATATCTCCCAGACTTTTGCGTCGTGCCATTTCTCGGGTGCGTCGGTCTGGTGGAGATAACGACCGGCCATATAGACGACGACATCCGCCAGCTGTAGAAAGCGGCTGTGGTGGGACTGTGTGAAATACACCGTATCGACAAGCCGCCCTAACGGCCGGCCGAAGTGCATCGCTGTCTTGCCCGACGTCTTGTACTCGGAGAAGTCCACCACCGAGCGTGCCACTTCGTCCTGCTCGTAGTCGCCGAACGCGATGCCGAGATCGTCGGCCATATCGAGATAGTCGCAAGCGCGTTCCAGAAACAGCATCAGCCCCAAGCGATACTCCGGCGTGGGATAGGTGTACTTCTGCCGGTGCCGATTCACATCGATATGAATCAGCCGAATCGGAATCGCGTTTTCGATCAGAAATGTCGCCAGATACTCGAAGAGTTGCACGCGATCGGCCAACTTCCGGCCCTTGAATGCGCCCTTGCCGTGAAACATCTCTTTGCCGTGGAATTCGTTGTCCGTCGTCAGCTGACTGCTACCGAAGAAATTCGATTGAATAGTGGTCAGCGTTTCATCCAGTTCCAACACTTTGGTTTCGGGCACGAGCACGCCGCCGATCGTGAAAAACGGATTGGCCTCGCTGTATTTGTTCTCGTCGAAATAGATCAGGTGCATAGCTTGCCAACCGCCGTCAGGCTGCGGTCTGTTCGTCGGCCGCCGGCGCCAATGCCTCGGCGAGCAGGGCTTCGAGCAGACGGGCGCGTTTGTCGTCGGCTTGCTGGAGGCGGGCTTCCAGGCGGTCGCAGAGGGCCATGAGTTCGTCGACTTTGGCGACGATGCGCGTCTGCTCCGGTGGGGGTGGATACGGAATCAGTACAGATCGAAGAATTTTTAGGTTGATGTTTTTTTGAGCGGTTGCGGGCGCGAAGTCTAATAGGCTCGCTTTTGCGGTCCGTAAAAAATATTCGAAGTACTTGGGGTGCCCCGCTTCGGGGGCGAGCACGAAGCCGACAACGCTGTCGGGAAAGCAAGCGTCGAATGACAGTATTCCGCTATCAGCAATATTTGCGGCAATAGTTATGCACAAAGTCCCTTTTGGCCATTTCGCGCTCTGAGAGAGCCCGAAGTCGTTGTACTTGTACGAATAGGTTTTGATCAAGCCTTTGGACCGAGCGACGTCGCCCGTTTGAATCATTGGATGAATGCCGTCCAAGAACAGTGCGGAATCGTTTCTCGGTCGGTGTTTGGATTTTCCTCTACCAAACAGTCCGATTTCTGGAAATCGAGCCCAAGTCCAATGCGAAGGAATCTCGAAAGGTGGCTCAAGAGGGTTACAGTCGGAGGCGCTGAAAAAATCTCTAGGCTTGCTGATAACGTCTTCTGCGTTTGAAGAGATCGCTCGAAGTGCGTCTATAGCTTTTCCCTCTAAGTTTTCTTCACTTGCCAATCTGCCACGGACTGCGAAATTAACTATCGCATGCCGAAGTGCGTCCACGTTGCGTGGCCGGGCGGTCAGCGCCGGTAGTGTATTGAGAGCGAAGCGCGCGTGGGACTGGAGTGCCTGCTCGTCAATTTCGGACGCGGTCAGGCGGGCGAGGGTAGCGGTGGTCAGCCGGTCGCGGGTGGCTTCGCAGGTGTTGTGGGTGGCTTCCAGCCGGTCGCAGAGGGCCATCAGTTCGTCGACCTTGGCGACGATGCGGTGTTGTTCGGCTAGTGGCGGGAGCGGCACGGCTAAGTTATTTGCATATTGTGCTGTTAATTCGACCTGATTAGTTGATCCTGTCGCGCTGCCTTCGATGTGTCTATAGACGTGATCAGACCGAAGCCAGATCCGGATATACTCTGAATCGACTATCGCGCAACGCAAGACGGTCACGTGGCTGTCGCAAACGAGTTTTTCAGCAGGCGTATCTATCCTAATCACTCGTCCGATAGTGCCCGTGCCTGTCGAGTTCCAAAGAAGGTCTCCTTGGCGCAAGAAACGAATTACTTCGTATGTTTCTAGTGATTCTTCGGTTATTCGTTTCGCCGCATCTAGGTCAAGTCCGCCCCACTGCACGCATTTTTGGGATATAACGGGCTTCCCATTCGAAGATGCATACTTTGGCGACTTGCCCCGCTGAATATACGAGGTGATCACGCCAAGTTGTGACCATGCCCAACTGTCAGGAAGTTCAAAAAGAGCATCAGAAATGGGCTTCAATTGTTTTTGGGACTTAGCCTCGCCTGACGCTATAAGCCGTTCTTTTTCTTTCTGTACTGTCTGTAACAGATTCGCAGCGCATTCGTCACTTGAATTTAGCTCGGTTAGCTTGCCTCGCACAGCTAAATCAAGCACAAACCGCCGCAGCCGCTTCACTGCATCCGGTGCATCGGCAACGCGCTCATACAGTTCAATCAACCGCTCGGCGTTCATCGAATCAACGCCTCACCCAGAATCGTCTTGAGCTGGTCACGCAGAGCCTGAATTTCGGCTTCGGCGTCGTTCAGTTCTGCCAGCAGTTCTTCCGGGTCGCCGTGGTCTTCGTCCTCGGTGTGCGGGTTCTTGATATCGAGGTTGTAGTTGCGGGCCTTGATCTCTTCGGCGCTGACTTTCCAGGCGCGCGGGCTTCCTTCTCGGCCCTGGCGTTCGGCGCCGCCCCACCATTCGGCGCAGTCGGCCAGATGTTCCAGCCGGATGGGCCGGGTCATGGAATAGGCTTTCTGGCCTTCGGGCACTTGATGCTCCCAATACCAGACGTCGGTCGTCGGTGTGCCTTTTTCGAAGAACAGCAGGTTGGTACCAATGCTGGCGTAGGGACGGAACACAGAGTTGGGCAGGCGCACGATGGTGTGCAGGTTGCACTCTTCCATCAGATGTTCCTTGAGCCGGGTTTTCACGCCTTCGCCGAACAGCGAGCCGTCCGGCAGCACCACGGCAGCACGCGCGCCGGGTTTGAGCAGACGGATGATCAGCGCCAGGAACAGGTCGGCGGTTTCCTTGGTACGGAACTGCTGCGGGAAGTTGGACTCGATGCCGTCTTCCTCGCGCCCGCCGAAGGGCGGGTTGGTGAGGACGATGTTGACCCGGTCCGATTGGGTCCAGCCGATATAGGGCTTGGCGAGGGTGTTGTCGTGCGCCACGAAACTGGCGTCTTCGACCCCGTGTAGCAGCATGTTGGTGGTGGCCAGCATATGCGGCAACGGCTTCTTTTCCACCGCGCGCAGGGCGGCCTGCATGACGGCTTCGTCTTCGGTGCGCTTTATATAGCGCTTGCGCATGTGGTCGATGGCACAGCTGAGGAAGCCGCCGGTGCCACAGGCCGGGTCGAACAGCAGTTCGCCCGGCTGTGGGGTCGATCTGCCGGGTCATGAACTGGGTGACCGCGCGCGGGGTGTAGTACTCGCCGGCGTTACCGGCCGATTGCAGGTCGTTGAGGATCTGTTCGTAGATATCGCCGAAGTGCTGGCGCTCGGCGAGGTCGTTGAAGTCGATGCCATTGATCTTGTTGATTACCTGACGCATCAGATGGCCGGACTTCATGTAGTTGAAGGCGTCTTCGAACACGCCGTGGACCACGCGCCGGCGATCGCCGGGTTGGTCGGACACGGGCAGATTCTTGAGCGTGGCAAACAGCTCATCGTTGACGAAGGCCATCAGCTCGTCACCGGTGCGGCCCTCCGGGTCGGCCGCCCAGTGGCGCCATTGCAGGTGCTCTGGAATGGGCGAGGTGTAGTCGTCGCGCAGCAGCTCCAGTTCCTGGTCCTGATCGTCGATGATCTTGAGAAAGAACAGCCAGCACAGTTGGCTGATGCGCTGGGCATCGCCGTCTACGCCGCTGTCCTGGCGCATGAGGTCCTGAATGGATTTGACGAGGGTACGTACAGACATGGATCAGGCGGTGTCCGAATAGAGGGCGGATTGCATTTCGTGCACGGCGTTTTCGAAGCCAGCCTTGCCGCCGAAAGCGCGCACGAGTTGCATGGGGGTGCCCAGTGTATTCAACGGCGGGATGCTGAGCACGCGGGTATCGTCTAGATTCAGTACGCCTTCGTCGGCGTATTTGGCGAGCAGGGCTTCCAGCACGGCGCGGGCCTGCTCGCCGTAGCGGTTGAATACATCCTGCTTGCGCACGTTGTCGGCGCGTTCGCGGCGGGTGAGCGGTTTGGCATCAAACGCGACGTGGCAAACGAGATCGAACGGGTCGAGATCGCGCCCGAGTTCTTCGGCGATCACGTCCAGTGGCAGGCCCTGCTCGGCCAGTTCGTCGACCACCGCCTGCTTGCGTTCGGCGTCGTTCCAGCGGCGCAGGAAATCGTCGAGGCTGGCAAACCGCCTGCGCAACGCCTGCTTAGTGAAGTCACGCAGCGATTCGGTAACCAGCCGGCCGTGTTCGTCGAGATATTCCACGCGCTCGGCGACGATCTTGGCGCTTACGCCGTCGACGTATATTTTCTTGTGTTTATCGCGGACACCGCGGCCTTCGCCGGGGGCCGCGATAATTTGTTCTTCCGGGCCAGGCTCGTACGGATTCTGGGCATCGTCGTCTGCTGATGGCACGTCGTCCGGCGGTGCGACCGGGTCATTGTTGCCGGGTTCGTAGATCTGTACCGGTTCGCCGTCGAATTTCGGTTGGGCGAAGTGGTTGGTCGCGCCGCGAAAATCGATGATCGTGAAATAGTATTTGCCGGTGTCTTCGTGGACCCGCGTACCGCGGCCGATGATCTGCTTGAACTCGGTCATGGAGCCGACTGCGCGGTCCAGCACGATCAGCCGGCAGGATTGCACGTCGACGCCGGTGGATAGCAGGCGCGAGGTGGTGACCAGCACCGGGTAGGTCGATTCCGGGTCGATGAAATTATCGAGCTGGGCCTGGCCTTCGGGATCACCGCCGGTGATACGCATGACGTAGCGGGCGTTCTGATCCACCAGGTCGGTGTTTTCGTTGATCAGCGCCTGACGCATGCGGGCGGCGTGTTCCTGGTCCACGCAGAAGACGATGGTCTTCTGGAAACGGTCGCCGCTTTCGGTGAGGAATGCGGTGATTTTTCTGGCGACCTGTCGGGTGCGGTCGTCGATGACCAGCGTGCGGTCGAAGTCCTTGCTGTTGTAGAGCCGGTCTTCTATTTCCTGGCCGTCGCGGTCGAGCTGGCCGATGCGCGGCCGGTAGCCTTCAATGTCGCGGTCGATATGAATCTTGACCACCTTGTATGGTGCAAGAAAGCCGTCGCGGATGCCTTGCTTCAGCGAGTAACTGAATAGCGGGTCGCCGAAGTAGTCGATATTGGAGACGTATTCTGTCTCCTTGGGCGTGGCCGTCATGCCGATCTGTGTGGCGCCCTCGAAGTACGACAAAATTTCGCGCCAGGCCGAATCCTCGGCCGCACTGCCGCGGTGGCACTCGTCGATCACGATGAGATCGAAAAAGCCGGGCGAGAATTCACGGAACAGCTGCTGGCGTTCTTCCGGGCCGGTCAGCGCCTGATACAGGCCCAGATAAATCTCGTAGGAGGTGTCGATGCGTCGCAGCCGATCGAGCGCCAGCGTGAGATCTTCATGGCTGCCATCGTCGCGTTCGATGGTCTTGGCCTTGGTCGATAGTTTGGCCATCGCCGGCCCGAACGGTCGGAAATCGTTGACCATGGTCTGGTCGACAAGCACGTTGCGATCGGCGAGGAAAAGCACCCGTTTCTTGCGGCCGGCCCGCCACAGCCGCCAGATGATCTGAAACGCGGTAAACGTCTTGCCCGTGCCGGTGGCCATGACCAGCAGGATGCGGTTCTGACCCTTGGCGATGGCCTCGACTGTCTTGTTGATCGCGGTGATCTGATAATAGCGCGGCGTCTTGCCGCTGTTGTCCTGGTAGTAGTCCTGCAGGACCACTGCCTCGGTATCGTCGGCCAGGCCTTTCCAGTGGCGGTAGCAGCGCCAGAGTTCGTCGGGCGGCGGGAAGCCGTCGAGCGATAGATTGGTCTCGCGGTGTTCGGCCAGGCCGGTGCGGTCGTGGCAGACGAAGCCGTCGCCGTTGCTGGTGAACGCGAAAGGTACGTCGAGCAACTCGGCGTAATCCAGCGCCTGCTGCATGCCGTCCCCGACGCTGTGGTTATTGTCCTTCGCCTCGATGACGGCGATGGGGATATTTGGCTTGTAATAAAGGACGTAATCAGCGCGCTTGGCTTTGCCGCGTGCGACCAGCCGGCCGCGCACGATGATGCGGCCTCGGGTGATCGAGACTTCCTCGCGGATCTGCAGCATTCGATCCCAGCCGGCCTGCTCGAGCTTCGGCGTGATGAACTTGCTGCATATGTCGCGCTCGCTCAACGTGCGCTTATCCAATGTTCCCCCCAGACATTGTTTTAATACGCCGACTTTAACGCATCCGCGGATGGCCACGGTTAAACGTGTCAATGAGGATCGGGCCCACTCGAATCTCAGTTTTCATGAAATCGCCGAGGGTGGTTTCTTCCATCCGGCATCCGTCAGCCTGGGGTGTCGACGGATGCGGCAATAACAGTCAACGACCGCACCCCCTGTGCCCCGCGCACGAGCACGCCTTCGATGTCCGCGGTGGCCGACGGCCCGGTATGGAACACGGTGTAGCGGGCATTCTTGTAGTCGTCGCGCTGGTAGGCGCGGTGGATGTTGGTGACGAGTTCGGCTGGGTCGAGCAGGACGACCAGATGCTGGGCGAGGTAAGCGACTGCGTTGACGATAAGCTCTTTTTCGGTGAAACAGACGCTGCCGGTTTCGGCCACGCCGAAGCGGGCGCGTAGGACGGCGATATCGATGTCGTGCAGGGTTTTCGGATTGTCGTGCTCGCGCAGGCGGCGATTGCCGGTGAGCTCGGGTACCGCGGACGCGATGATCGGTTGTTCGGGCAGACGATCGGCGAGTGTGGCGCGGATGCAGTCTTCGAGCGACTGGCCCTCCTGGATTTCCGCTACGCTGCCGCCCATCAGGGCGAGCGCGTCGGCAAACCGGGGCCACAACCCGGTCGTATCTGTGGGGTAGGCTTCATCAAAGCTGGGCACCTCGGGCGCGGGAGCTTTAAGCGCAGGCTTATTGGCGCGGATGGCAGCAAGAATATCGTTGCGGCCTTTCACGAGTCGTCTCCGCTGTCGTGGGTCGCCGTATCCGCGGCTTCGGTCTTGTGCAGACGGTTCTTGCGATACCAGTCGTGAAAACTGCCGCCGTCGGGCACGTCCGGCATATCGCGCACCTGGCCCCAGGCGTTGAGCTGGCTATAGACGGCCCAATCTGGCAGGTGCTTGAGCGCGGATTGCGCGGTACGGATGGCGGCGCGGTAGCGTTTGGGATCGGCCAGCACCTTGCCGGCAGCAGCTAGCGCGGATTTCTTGGCCCAGGGAATATGGCCGTCCTCGGCCAGCACCTGGCGCCATTCGAAGATCTGTTCGTGGATATTGATCTTCACCGGGCAGACGTTGGTGCAGCTGCCGTTGAGCGTGCTGGCGAACGGCAGGTTGGAATAGCGATGGGCGTCGAAGGATGGGTCCAGGATCAGGCCGAGCGGGCCGGTGTAGGTCGCGCCGTAGGACAAGCCGCCGGAGCGTCTGAATACGGGGCAGGTATTCATGCAGGCGCCGCAGCGGATGCACTTGAGTGACGACCAGAATTTTTCCTGACCCAGCCGTTTGGAGCGGCCGTTGTCGACCAGCACGATATGCATCTCGCCGCCGGCCCTGGGCGCGCGGAAGTGCGAGGTGTACTGGGTGATCGGCGAGCCCAGCGCCGAGCGCGACAACAGCCGGATGAATACGCCCATGTCTTCCATCCGCGGCACGAGCTTCTCGATGCCGATGCTGGCGACATGCAGATTGGGCACGTTGGCCGACAGATCGGCGTTGCCTTCGTTGGTACAGACGATGAATCCGCCGGTCTCGGCGACTGCGAAGTTGGCGCCGGTCATGCCGGCATCGGCCTCCAGGATCAGCGGGCGGGTCGCATCGCGCTGGCGCCCGGCCAGATAATGGGCATCGTCGTTGTCGGGATCGGAGCCGAGTGTTTCGGCAAACACCTTGGCCACGTCTGAGCGCATCTTGTGCACCGACGGCACGACCACATGGCTCGGGTCTTCGTTGTCGAGCTGCTGGATCCGCTCGCCGAGATCGGTTTCCACGATCTCGATGCCCACGCCTTCCATGTAGTGGCGGAAACCGCATTCCTCCATCAGCATGGATTTGGACTTGATGACCTTCTTCACATCGTGATCGTTGAAGATCTCGTGCACGATCCGGTTGTGATCGGCGGCATCGGCGGCCCAGTGCACGCGAACGCCATTGGCGGCGGCGTTGTCGGCGAACTGTTCCAGGTATTCGTCGAGATGGGTCAGCGTGTGGGTCTTGATCTGGCTGGCCAGGTCGCGCAGTTCTTCCCATTCCTCGATCGCATGGGCCTGCTTGTCGCGCTTGGTTCGCATCGCCCAGACACGCTCGTCGTGTGATTTGGCGTGGATCGGCGAGTCGAGGAACTGCTTGGCTGCCGCGGCATGATCGACGCGCTTGCCGTCTTTGGCTTTCGTGAAACGCGGAGCGGATTCGCGGGTGGCTTCCGGGCTGTTGATGGTTTTTGTCGGATCAGGCGTGCTCATGCCGCGGCTCCGTTCAGAATTTCGGCGATATGCATGAAGCGGATCGGCGCGCCGATGCGTTTGGCGCAGCCCTGCTGGTGCATCAGGCACGACGTATCGGCTGAGACGATGTACTCCGCACCTGCGCGGCCGTGATCGGCGATCTTGTCGCGGCCCATCTGGCCGGAGACTTCCGGCTCAGTCACCGAGAAAGTGCCGCCAAAACCACAACATTCATCGGGTCGGCTGGGTGCGACCAACTCAAGCCCGGCGACTTTTTCCAGCAGCGCGCGCGGCTTGGAGAAGTATTTGCCGTGCAGCTCGCTGGGCTGGCCGTGGCCGAGGTTGCGCAGCGTATTGCAGGAATCGTGGTAGCCGACGCGATGTTCGAAGCGGGCCCAGGGAAAGGCATCGACTTTGAGCACGTCGTGCAAATACTCGACCAGCTCGTAGGTATTCGTGCGCACGTGCTTGACCTTGTCGGTCTGCTTGATCGCGGTCAGATTGTCGCGCACCTGATGTACGCAGCTGCCGCTGGGCGCAACGATCACGTCGTATTTTTCGAACTGGTTGACGAAATGCTGCTCTGTTGCCGCGGCTTCCGGATGACAGCCCGCGTTGACCATCGGCTGGCCGCAGCAGGTCTGGTCGAACGGATAATCCACCTTGCAGCCAAAGCGCTCCAGTAACTCGAGCGTGGCGATGCCGACCTCGGGGTAGAAGGCATCGATGAAACAGGGGACGAACAAACCGATCTGCATGAGCGTGGTGGTGATGCGAGCAAGGCGTTCAGCCTAGCGCGTCCTCGCGAATTGGCAATACGATGGCAGCAAGATACAACCGTGCGCTTCCCGCTTGCCCTTGAGTCCGACAGCCTCCTGGATGCCGGATGACGAGGCGCAGTCAGAAAGCGATTCATCCGCCGATGCACGCTGATTGACGCCGATGAACACAGCCGGCCCGGGCGCGCTGCGCCCGACCAGCGTGTGTCTGCGTCAATCTGCGGACAGTTTTCTCGTCGTCTGGCCTATTTCGGTGCCGGCCCCTGCACCACGTGCACCAGATCGTCCGGTCGAATCCATTTCTTGAAGGCGGCCTGGATGGCCTTGGCGTCGATCGATTGATAAGCGCGGGCCGCGCGGTAGGGTTCGTCCAGCGGCTGACCGAGTTCGACGCGGCTTAGCAGGCCGTAGCCGATGTCTGAAGCACTGGATTCGTTGAGCGGAATCTGGCGAATCAGTCCGGCGCGTGCCTGGTGCAGTTCGCTGTTGGATACCGGTGCCTTGGCCATGGTGACCAGGGCCTGGCGGATCAGGCGATTGGCCTCGGCTACCTTGTCCGGATCGCTGCCGTACTGGAAGGCCAAATGGGTACGCGTGCGGCTGGCCGACAGCCCGGAATGGATGAAGTAGACCAGCCCGCGATCGGCGCGCAGCTGACGATACAGACGACTGGCGTAGAAACCGCCGGTCAGCACCTGATTGCCCAGCTGCAGCGCGCGATAGTCGTGGCTGGCGGCCCGCAGATCCAGGGTCTCGGCGATCTTGACCGAATCCTGGGATTTCGCCGAATCGGGCACGTGGATATTGGCGGCCTGGTTATCCGGGACGGCAGGCAGGGTCACGTCGGGTGTCTTGCCATGGTTCTTCCAGCCGCCAAAGGCATGCGCCACCGCCTGCTTTGCCGCATTCGGGTCAATATCTCCGACCACGACGATCGTGGTGAGATCGGGGCGAAAGACGTTTTGATAATAGTTTGTGACGTCCTGGTAAGTCAGGCCCATGATCGATTGCGGCGTGGCATGGCGCAGTGTCGGATCGTTCTTGGGATACAAGGCGCTCTTGAAAGCCTGGCTGGCCTTGAAATCCGGGCTGTCGAGCCGGCCGGCGTACTGGCCGGCAACCTGCTGCTGCACGATCTTGAACGCAGGTTTGGGCAACGCCGGTGACAGCTCGTTCTCGGCCAGCAGATCCAGGCCCTTGGGGAACTGATTGGGCAGAACGGTAAGCGAGAAGCTCGTGCCAGCGCTGGCACTGGCCCCGATCTTGTCGAGCGCGGCCTGATAGGCAGTGCGGTCGTGTTTTGTAGTGCCAAAGGTCAGCAGCTGGTCGAGCACATCGTCCACGCCTTCCTGGCCCTTGGGCGTCTGCAGATCGGGCTCGTCGCGCACATCGCCATACACATGGATGGCGTGGACCGACTTGGACGGCACGACGATCAGCTTGAGTCCGTTGGCCAATCGGGTTTCGGTAGGTTGAATCGTCTGCTTGGGCGTGGTGATGCTGGCCAGCGGCTTGGCCGCCCATTTCGGCAGTTTTACGTCCTTGACGTGATCCGGGGTAAAAGATTCGGCGCCGCCAAAGCCCTTGTGAGAGGCAGGCGCACCAGAGCCTTTCGGGGTCAGTACCGTAAGTATGCTGTGCGCTGGGTTCAGCATTGCCGGTAGCAGAGCGTTGATATCGGCGGCGGTGACGTTCTGCAGCGCCTTCAGCTCTGCGGCCGGTGACTCCATCTGGTCGATGGCGACCGCCTGTGACCAGCGCTGTGCCAGACCCGAGATGGAGTCCCGATCGGCGGCGTTCTGTGTCAGCAGGCTGCGCCGCGCCGCCGTGACCTGGGCCGGGGTCACGCCGTTCTTGGCGATCTCGGCCAGAATCGAGCGCAGGTCAGCGACCAGTGTCTTGCTGTCGGCGCCCTTGGGAAACGCCAGATAGCCAAAGCCCATGCCGGCTGCTCGATGCGGCCAGGTGGCAAAACCGGCGCCCAGCGTCTTGCCGGTCGCCACCAGCTGGCTGTACAGGCGGCCGCGCGGATTGTTGAGAATTTCTGCGAGCACTTCGGTGGCGGCCTCTGCCGAGACATCGTGGGTACCCGGTGTGCGGAAGGCGACCAGCGCCAGGCCGTAGCCGGTATCGGTCGGCATGCGAATAGTGTCCGGCTTGACCGGCTGCAGATTGATCGGCGCACGCGCAGGCAGTTTCTTCGCTGGAATACCGCCGAACAGATCTTTCGCCTTGGCCAGTACTGTCGTCGGATCGACGTCGCCGGCGACCACCAGCGTTGCGTTGTTCGGCGCATACCACTGATCGTGAAACGCTTTGAGCATCTTGGCCGTGGTCTTGTCGAAAGAGGCCTTGGTGCCAAGTGCATCGTGCTCATATGGCGTGCCAGCGAACAGTTGGGCGCGCACTTCCTTGATCGCCACCTGCATCGGGCTCGACAGGTCGCGGCTGACTTCCTGCTCGATGGCACCGCGTTCTTTCTTCCAGGCGGCCTCGGAGTCGGTGACGCTCTGCATGCGCTCGGCGTGCAGGCGCAGGGCCACATCGAGGTACTGTGACGGTATATTGAAGAAGTACTGCGTGACCTCGTCCTGGGTATTGGCATTGAAGTCGCCGCCCATGGCCGCCGAGATGGCCGATATCTGGGCCGCCGACAAGTCCTTCGTGCCGCGGAACATCATATGTTCCTGCGCATGGGCGGTGCCGGGGAACCCCGCGGACGTCTCGCGCGAGCCGACGTCATAGGTCAGCATCGTGGTGACGGACGGTGCCAGATGGCTCGGGACCACGATTATCTTGAGCCCGTTGGCCAGCGTCTCACGCGCCACGCCTGCCTCGCGTTCGGGTGCGGCTGCTACCTGCTGACCGGTCGAAGCGGCATCGCTATGGCCGGTTTGCTCGGCGAAGGCCCACGGACTGACGGTGAATGCCGCTGCCGCAAGCAGACCGACGGGAACAAAACGGTTGAGCATTAGAAACTCCAGAGGCATAAACGAAGAACGGCCATAGGTTTGAGGACAACAATGACAGATTAAAGTGCCCGGTCGGCGACGAGAGGCGGTTAAAAACTATCGCGGGCCCATGATCTCGCGCAGCGTATGGCCCTGTGGCACGCCCTGCTGGATCTGGATATGGCCGTCGGCGTCCTTGTAGACGATACCGGGGGTGCCACGGATCGACAGCGCCGACATCAGCGTATTGTTGGCGACTACCTGGTTTTGCATGGCCTCGGGGACCGGATCCAACGGCTTGATGCCGCCGGTCCGGTAATGTTTTTCATGACGACGATACGCAGCCGACGGATCCTTGGCTGCAAGCAGGGCAGCTGCCTTGCCGGGGCTGGACGGGCGCAATACGCCCACGACGATCTGGCGCAGCTGAACCTTGCCGGATCTCACCCAGGGACGCGAATCCTCATAGAACTTGTGGCAGTAGGGGCAGTTCGGGTCGGTGAACACATAAATCGTGCGTGGCGCGTTGTCGTTGCCGTCGGCGATCCAGTTCGAGGCGGCCAGCTGCGGCCAGGCATTCTGCTGCTGCGGCGCGACGATGGCGGCGTCCAGTGCTGGCCCGGTCAGATTGTGGCCCTGGTCGTCGAGCATCGTGCCCACGATCACATGCTTGCCATCGGGCGTGAGATACAGCGCAACCGGCGTATGCCCGGCCTTGGCGGCATAGCCCTGCACGCCACCGGGGGCGTCGAAGGCCTTGACGATGGTCAGGCCCTTGTCGGCCATCTGCTGGATGGCCGGTGGCCAGGATGGCTTGCTCTCAGGAGTCGCCGCTGCGGCGCTGGTCGTAGCAACAATCATCAGCAGGACGAGGAAGCGTATAAAACGCGCTACGGGCATTGTCGGGCTCACGCGGGGGCGGGGCGGCCAGCCTATGGGCAAGGTCTGCGTTCGTCCAGAGTAGGACATCTGAGGGCTGTATATGACCGAAGTCGAGCAGCCGATGTGGCCTGTGTCATGGCAGGCTGGTGTTTCTAAGACTTTCTGGAGTCCTCATGTCGCGATCCTCGTCGCTGTTCAATTCGCTGGATCGGAATCCGGCCAATTTCGCTGCGCTGTCGCCGATCGATTTTCTGGCCTGGGCGGGCGAGGTCTATCCTGAGCACTGTGCGCTGATCCACGGCTCGCGGCGTCAGAGCTGGGGCGAAACGCTGGCTCGCTGTCGGCGCCTGGCTGCCGCACTGGCCGGTCGCGGCATCGGCGCCGGTGACTGCGTGGCCGTGATGGCGCCCAATACTCCCGCGCTCTACGAGCTGCATTTCGGGCCAGCGATGATCGGGGCGGTGCTCAACGCGCTCAATACACGGCTGGATGCCGCGACCCTGGCGTTCATGCTCGAATTCGGTGAGGCACGGCTGGTGTTTGTCGACCGCGCTTTTGCCCCGGTGATGCGACAGGCGCTGGCGCAGATGGATACGCCGCCGGTCGTGATCGATATCGACGACCCGGAATATGACGGCGACGAGGCCCCGCTGGGCAGCGTCGATTACGAAGCCCTGCTGGCCGAGGGCGATCCACAGTTCGTAGCACCGGGCCCGGATGATGAATGGGATGCCATCTCGCTGAATTTCACCTCCGGCACAACGGGTGATCCGAAAGGCGTCGTCTACCATCATCGCGGCGCTTATCTCAACGCGATGACCAACGCACTGGCCTGGGATATGCCGCGCCACGCGACTTATCTGTGGACGCTGCCGATGTTTCATTGTAACGGCTGGTGTTTTGCCTGGACGCTGGCGGCCAAGGTCGGCACCAATGTCTGTCTGCGACAGGTCGCTGCCGAGCCGATTCTGGAGTCGATTCGCCAGCATCACGTCACGCACTACTGCGGCGCGCCGATCGTGCACAACATGATCATCTATGCCGACAAGCGCCTGCGGGAGGAGATCGACTGGCCCGTGGCCGGACTGGTAGCGGGTGCTGCGCCGCCGTCGGCAATGATCGAGGGTATGGCGCGGATCGGCTTCGACCTGACCCATGTCTATGGTCTGACCGAAACCTATGGCCCGGCCGCGCTCTGTGCCAAGCACGACAGCTGGGCCGAACTGCCGCTCGACGAACAGGTCGTGCTCAACGGTCGTCAGGGTGTGCGCTATCCCACCCAGGCCGCGCTCACGGTGATCGATCGCGAGACCGGTCAGGAAGTCGCACGCGACGGCCAGACCCTGGGCGAACTGATGTTTGCCGGCAATATCGTGATGAAAGGCTATCTGAAAAACGCCTCGGCGACCGCCGAGGCGTTTGCCGATGGCTGGTATCACACCGGCGATCTGGGGGTGATCGAGCCCGATGGCTATATCAAGATTGCCGATCGGGCCAAGGACGTGATCATCTCCGGCGGCGAGAACATCTCCTCGCTGGAAATCGAGAGCGTGCTGTCACGCCACCCGGCGATCGAATCCTCAGCGGTGGTCGCCCGGCCGGACGACACCTGGGGCGAAACCCCCTGTGCCTTCATCCAGCTGCGTGCCGGCGAACAACTTGATGTCGATACGGTGATCGCCTACTGTCGCGAGCGACTGGCGCACTACAAATGCCCGAAGACTGTCGTGTTCGGCGCGTTGCCGACTACGGCCACCGGCAAGATTCAGAAATACGAGTTGCGGGATCGGGCAGGCGATCTGGAGTGAGACGGCGGCATGCGGGATAAATACCGCGTGCCGCCGATGCGCTGTCTTATACCAAAACGCAGGTGATTATTGCTGCGGGTTGGTATAAGACGTTGTCATACACCGCCGTCGACGTCGAGAAAAGCGCCCGTGGTAAAGCGTGCCTCGGTGAGATACATGATCGCTTCGGCAATATCTTCTGGCTGGCCTATCCGGCCCAGCGGGATTTTCGACTTGGCTTTTTCTGGCTTGTCCGGCTGGCCGCCGCTGGCGTGGATCTCGGTGTCGATGATGCCGGGTCGCACGGCGTTGACGCGGATCTGTTCGCTGGCCACTTCACGCGCCAGGCCTTCGGTGAAGGTATCGATCGCGCCTTTCGAAGCGCCGTAGTCGACGTAGGTGTTGGCGCCGCCGTTGCCGGCAGCATTCGAGGCGCCGGACGAAACGTTGACGATAACGCCGCCCTGGCCGCCGTGCTCGGTGCCCATGCGCTTGATCGCCTCGCGGGCACATAGAAACGGCCCGACCACGTTCACGGTCATCATGCGGCCGATGCGCTCGGCGCTCATGTCCACCACTTTCGACGGCTGATCGACGATGCCGGCGTTGTTGACCAGTGCGGTCACCGGGCCCAGATGTTCGTCGACGCTGGCGAACAGGCGCATCACCTCATCTTCGCTGGAGACGTCGGCCCGCACGGCAATCGCCCGGCCGCCATCTTTTTCGATTGCTGTAACCACGGCTTCTGCTGCTTCGCGGTTGCTGCGGAAGTTCACCGCCACCTTGTAGCCATACTTGGCCGCCATCAGACAGGTCGCAGCGCCAATGCCGCGGCTGCCGCCGGTTACGAGCATGACTTTATCCATCGTCGAATTCCTTGGTTGCATGATGCAGATTTATGCCAGCAGCGTAAGTCAGCCGGTACCAACTAGCCAGACATCGTTGATAAATGCTTTTATACGCAATTCCGGGGTCACATTCGAGCGTCTAGTGCCGATATTCGTGTGATGGATTCTTAGTCTGTTCGCCCTATGGCTCATGCGCTGAAGCCGCTGCTATCCATATGCCTGGTTTTTCTAGTGCTGCTGGGCATGAGTTTTCTCAGTCACTTCGATATGCAGTTCCGTGGAGGTACGCTGCTGTTGCGTTAGCTTTCTCTGTATCAGGCACCGCGCCAGAACATGGCGGCGGTCATGGTCAGGCCAATCACCACAATGCCGATACGGTGCCAGCGCGGATTGATCCGCTGGCCCATTGAGGCACCTAACCAGCCGCCGGTCGTAGCACCGAGCGCCATCATCAGGGCGATGGGCCAGTGCACCAGTCCGAAGAAGGCATAGGTGGCCACCGAAATAGTGGTCAGCGTGGCCGACATTACGGCTTTCATGGCTACCGAGGTGAGCAGCCGGTTCTGCCCGAGCAGGCCCAGCAGCGCAATCATGATCACGCCTACGCCACCGTTGAAGTAGCCGCCATAGGTGCAGGTGACGTACAACGCCGGGACGGCGATCCAGCGCGGCGCGTCATGGCCCTGCGTGACGTGCTTGAGCCACGGACCCAGCGCGAAGATTCCCGTTGCCAATAGCATCAACCACGGCACGATGGCCGCAAAGGCGCGGTTGCCGGTCGCCAGCAACAGGAGCGCGCCGGTCAGGCCACCGGCGGCGGCTATCGCGATCATTGCCGGCAGATTCAGGCCTCGAGGCGGTGCGATCTCGTGGCGCAGCCGCGCCAGCGTGGTGGCGTAGCCTGGCAATACAGCGGTTGCGCTGGTGGCGTTGGCTGCCGTCGGAGGCAAGCCGTAGAACAACAGTGCGGGCAGGGTGATAAAACTGCCGCCGCCGGCTAGCGCGTTGATCGCACCGGCGGCCAGGGCGGCGATAAACAACAAACCCAGTTCAAACATGGTCGGCGCTCTTGTCGGTCACACTCGTAGAACTCGCGCCGTCACGATTCCTGGGCGGTCATTCGCTCGCAGATGAGCCGCCAGACGACTTGATCAGGCTGGCAACAGTGGTGATTATCAGCACGCCAATGATGATCGACAACGACAGCCAGATAGGGATCTCGGGGATGATGTTCACGTGCTGGCCGCCGTTGATGAACGGCAGTTCGTTGCCATGCAGCGCCTCGACGATCATCTTGAGTCCGATGAAGCCGAGAACCACCGACAGGCCAATGCTCAGATAAACCAGCCGGTCCAGCAGGCCGCCGAGCAGAAAGTACATCTGGATCAGACCGAGCAGCGCAAACGCGTTGGCGGTGAATACGATGTAAGGCTCCTTGGTGAGCCCGTAGATCGCCGGTATCGAATCCAGCGCGAACAGGACATCGGTCGCGCCGATCGCGATCATCACGATCAGCATGGGAGTGATCAGCCGCTTGCCGTTCTCGACCACGGTGAGTTTCGACTCGTTGTATTGCTCGGTCGCAGGCAGATACTTCTGCGCCAGCCGCACCGCAATGTTGGGTTCGAATTCTTCCTCTTTATCATGCGATTGAGTGGCCAGTCCGTAGGCGGTGTACAGCAGGAACAGGCCAAAGAGATAGAACACCCAGGAGAAGTGCTGGATAGCTGCGGCGCCGATGGCGATGAAGATCGTACGCAGAATCAGTGCGATCACGATGCCGACCAGCAACACCTTCTGCTGATAAGCCTTCGGCACGTCGAATGCTGCCATGATAATGACAAATACGAACAAATTGTCCACCGAAAGGCTCTTTTCCGTGACGTAGCCGGCAAAGTATTCGACGCCGTGTTCTCCGCCCCAGAGCCACCACAAACCGACGCCGAAAAGCAGTGCGATGACGACATAGAAGACTGACCAGCCGCCGGCCTCCTTGAGGCTGGGCTCGTGCGGGGATCGCACATGTGCAAAGAAATCAAACACCAGAAGCGCAATAATGCCTGCGATAGTGCTTAGCCAGATCCAGACCGGCACATCCATGGTTGTTGTCTCATTGATTTGAAAACGTGGGTCTGCCGTGACCCGGCCCAAGCGAGGCTACTGCGTCGTTCCTCAACCTGCGATTAATGCATTGTGGCACGTGAGGTCTGCCGGTCCGTCGCATGAAACCGCAACAGGGACTATGGGATCTCGGTTTGCAATGAATCGACTCCCGGCGGCGTCGCCACTCAAAGCCGCCAAGCCACGCGTATAATGCCGCGATGACCGATAACGCCGCGCCGTCTGCTTCGATCTGTGTCTACTGTGGTTCACGCAACGGCACGCCAGCCGTTTATCGCGAAGCCGCGAACGCGTTGGGGGCCGCAATAGCACGCGCCGGGGCGCGGCTGGTCTATGGCGGCGCCCGGGTCGGGTTGATGGGCGCGTTGGCTGACAGCGCACTCGCGGCGGGTGGCAACGTGCTGGGCATCATCCCGGAGGGGCTGGCCGGCAAGGAGATCGCGCACGACGGGCTGACGGAGTTGCAGGTTGTACAGACCATGCACCAGCGAAAGCTGGGCATGATCGACGCGGCCGATGCGTTCATCGCTATGCCCGGCGGTTTCGGGACCCTCGAAGAACTGTTTGAAGTGCTTACCTGGCGCCAGATCGGCTGGCATGACAAGCCCTGCGGGTTGCTCGATACCGATGGCTTCTATCAGCCCCTGCTTGGCTGCATGAAACATATGCGCGATCACGGATTCGTGGCCGAGCGTCACGTCGAGCGCATCTGCGTCGACGCAGCACCCGCATCGCTTGTTGGCGCGATGCTGTCCGCGCTGGCCTGAGATGGCACGGCCCGTACCGGCGCCCAGTGGTCTGGCGCCTGATCCCAGCGCCTTCATCGCTGTTGACGTCGAGACGGCCAACAAGGATGCCGGCAGTATCTGCCAGATTGGCTTTGCCCGTTTTGCCGGTGGCGCGCTGATCGACAACTGGTCGTGGCTGGTGCACCCGCAGACCTATTTCTCGCGCTATAACACGGCCATTCACGGCATCCGGCCCGGCGATGTCAGCCATGCGCCCGACTGGGCGGGTATCCACGATACTGTTGCGCAGCTGCTTGGCGGCCAGATCGTGGTTTCGCATACCGCGTTCGACTTGACGGCCATCACAGGTGCCTCTCTGGCCTGCGGACGGCACCCGATCAAAGCCCGCTGGCTCGATTCGGTGCGCGTTGCGCGCCGTGCCTTTCCGGAATACCGCCAGCGCGGCGGTTATGGTCTGGCCAGCCTGCGTGTACATCTGGCGCTGGACTTCAAACATCACGATGCCGGTGAAGATGCGCGTGCTGCGGGATATGTGATCGAAGCCGCTGTCGCGCGAAGCGGCCTGACCGTGGCTGACTGGCTGGTCGCTGCGCATCGGCCAGTCAACAGCTTCGAGGCAGGTGGTTTGTAAGCGCATCTGCCCACAGGCGTCAACGGTATAGTCTGACAAGTGGTTTGTCGTATTCGAGGGACGACTGTCTTGCGTGTTTTCCTGCCCACCCCGCCCGCTGCGCTAACCGATCCGGTCTATGCACGCCTGCGCCGCTGGATCGTGGATACCGTGGCTACGCGTCAGGATTTCGGTATCGACTACCGCGCGCCAGTGGGCGATCTGGGGCTGTTCGGGCCGGACTCCGTCACCTGGAAGATTCACGCCGACTTCCCTGGCATGATGGCGGGTGGGGTCGCTGCGCTCATGCTGCAGACGCTGCATCCGCGGGCCATGGCCGGGGTGTGGGATCATTCCCGGTTCCGGGTCGATCCGCTGAACCGTTTGCGCAACACCACCATGTTTGTGGCTGCAACGACGTACGCACCGACCGCCGACGCTGAGCGGATCATTGGCATCGTCGACCGCATGCACCGGAAAGTGGTCGGCGAGACACCCGAAGGCGAGCCGTATTCTGCCCGCGACCCGGAACTGCTCACCTGGGTGCACTGCACTGAAATGGCCAGTTTCCTGGCCGGCTATATGCGTTATCGGCGCCCCGATCTGCCGGTGGCGATTCAGGATCGCTATTTCGACGAGACACGTCTCATTGCCGAACGGCTGGGCGCGCGCGACGTGCCGGCCTCGAAAGCCGATATGAAAACCTACTTCGCCGCGGTCCAGCCTCAGCTGAGATTCGATCAGCGCTCACGCGAGACGCTGGCGGTGCTCGAATCGATGAATCTGCCGATACCCGTGCCCGGCGTCTCGCGCCGCCTGTTCCTGGGCGCCGGCGCCGCCATACTGCCGGTCTGGGCGAGCAGCTTCCTGCGTCGTGGTCGACGACAACGGCTGATCGACCGCGCGGCTGCCGAGAGTTTGAATCGCATTGCCCCGCTGATACGGGCATCCATGACCGAAGGGGTGGGCATGTCGTCTGCCCGGCGCTGTGGCGCGGACCGAGCCTGTCTGTCGTTTGATGATTGATCCGGCGCGGCCGCGACGATTCGATCAGATGCTCCTCAAGGCAGAGGGGCTGAAAAAGTATTTAACAGACGACTGTTTTCGCAGTGCCCTCGACCCGAGCCGGTTACCGCCGGGCTCAGTCTTTAAAAAGAAAATTTGGCATTTGAACTGCTACTCGGAAGAATCAATGGCCGTTTACAGAGAGCCATGTTGTGCTCGGCTTACAGCATTCTCAAAGGCGCGTAACTTGCAGCATAAAATAGATTATTATATATCGATGAGCGCAGGCGTTGTGGCGGCCAGAATCGCACTTGGCTAATTTGTATAAAGCCTGGAAGCGCGGTAGCTGGTCAGTCGGCATGGGTCGCCATGAGACATAGATTTGATATTTCGACATCCTGCGCCTGGTCGATGACTGGTTCGCAGGCTATGGTCGAAAAACAAGAGCGCCATTCAAGAGCGACATTATCGACATACTGATGACGGAAGTTCCGCCATTCCGCGGAGTACACGTCGAAGTCTGACCAAACAAGAGTAAACATGACAGGAACGGAGTGGCATTACATCAATAACCACGGGCTATCGTGAGTGTGATCCGCAAAGTGCATCCTGAGTGTCACGACAGCTTATGATCGGCTTTGGCAAACTCAGGCACCGGCTTGCCAGACTTGCAGCGCCGGCGGACGCCCATCTGTCACCGTCGGCCAGGCGCCAAGGTCGGCGATTCTGGCTTGGCATGCTGTATACCGCTGCGATCGGCTACGTCGCGGTACTGCCCGTGGTTTTCATCTACACCGCCTGGACCTACGACCAGCCCAATCGCGGCTGGCTCGTGCTGGTCCACGGCGTCGCGATGCTGCTTATGGCAGTCCTGTTGCTGTTGCGCCGCGTGCTCATGGTGTGGCGTTTTCGGCGTTTCGTGTTCTACGGCTGGAGCATGTTGTCGTTTGCCTTTATTACGGCCGAAGCATGGCTGGACGGTGGCTACGCCAGCCCGATAGCCCAGCTGATGATCTTGCCGATGATCTATATCGCGCTCGGCATGCCCTTCCGCCCGGCCCTGCTGTGCGGTGGCTTTGGGTTGCTCTTGTCGTTGTGGCTTGTGTTCACAGCGGACAACAGTATCCACAGCGGTATTATGCTGATGGGCGAGATCAGCCTGCTCGTCGGCTATCTGATCGCGCTGGTAGGTGCTGTGTTTCGCGAACGCCAGAACGCCGATCTCGAGCGTTTGCGCGCGCGTCTCGAATACATGGCGGCAACCGATGAGTTGACCGGGTGTCTGAATAAACGCGCCTTCGATTCTGCGCTCTCGGCCGCTATCTCCCAGGCGGCGCGGCACCGACGCGAGTTGTCCTTACTGGTCCTGGACGTAGATTTCTTCAAGCAAGTCAACGATCGACACGGGCATATCATCGGCGACGAAGTGCTCCGCCAGGTCGGCGCCGTGCTGCGCGAGACAGCGCGCGAATCGGATACCGTCGGCCGGCCCGGCGGCGACGAGCTGGCCCTGCTGGCGTTGGAAACCGATCGCGAGGGCGCGTATCGATTGGCCGAACGCATACAGCAGGCGCTGGCGACCAGAAGCCTGCCGATGCAAGTGACGCTGAGCATTGGCATCTGTACGTCCTTGCCCGATACAGAGCAGGCCTCGACCTTCTTTCGGCGCGCCGATCAAGCGCTGTATGCGGCCAAGAATAAGGGTCGTAACTGCGTCATGCTCTGGGACAGTGCGGCAGCCGGCGGGCCTTTCTGCCCAAGTCTCTTATGCGCCCAGCGTAGCGAAAAACTCGGATAGGAGCGGACGCGTTATACGGTTCTATGGCGCAGACTGGTTTGCAGGTCTATTCGACCTTGCTGTCGGACTCTTCGATAGGACGGTCGGGCTGATGGAATAGCCGCGACGGCGCCAGATAACGCAATTCGCCACGTGGTTTCTGCGTCTGGCGTGCCGCCTCGCGTTCGATTTCACGCACGTAGAACCAGACTTCGCGTGCTACTTCGCCGTGACCGTCGTCAAACGCCACAGCGATGGTGTTCTGGTCGTCATCGCGGACGATCCAGCCATCTGTTGCCAACGTCTCACCGTTCGGAAAGTTCACCCGAACCCGAACCCGCACGCGTGCCTCGGGCTTCGGGCTGATGGTGCCCCGGTCGAGCACGATACGACAGCCACTGACCGACAGGTCGCGCAGGCGGCCTGCGGCGCTCGCGCCCGACCAGCCAATATCGACTGCAGCGTGCATACCTGCCGTCAACGCCGCGCGCCAGTCCATGCGTTCCTGGCTTTCGACGATGTGCTCCGGCAGTGCGCAGCGGATCGCCCAGCGTTCTGAACGGCGATGCAATTCGCTGCACTGCATGGCACTTGTGGTCAACAGGCCGGTCTTGGAGCGCGCCTGGAGTACGAAGGGCTGATGGCGGGTGAGTTTGGCGTCTACGTCGCCCAGTCCCGTTACGTCAATCAGACAGCTGCCATACACGCCGTCGACGTCCGCCAGCGCCACGGGATAGTGGATACGCGTGCCTTCGAACTTCAGGGTGACGGCATGACCGCGGCGGTAGATAAAGTCGAGCGCATTGAATGCCGCCCGGCGGCGTTGGCGATCAGATGAAACGAGCTGGGTCATGCAACGTTCCATGACAGGCGCGGCCGCGGGTTGTGACTGTTATCGGCGGCCTTGCTATCTGTCTTGAATCGGTCGCCCGTGAGGGCCGAACCTTGAGGCTATCAATCGATCGCCAACGTGGTACGCACGGCCGTAGCGACTCGATCAAGTGCCTGCCCGGTCACCGACAGCCAGTCGTGCATCTCCAGGAAGCCGTGAATCACGCCGGGATAATGGGCGTGATCGACCTCTATACCTGCATCGGCGAGACGCGAGACGTAAAGCACGCCGTCGTCCATCAGGATATCCGCGCCCGCGGTGACGACCAGCGCTGGCGCAGTCCCTGCCACCGAGGTAGCCAGCAAGGGCGATACGCGCCAGTCGCGCGGGTCGGTCGCGCCGTCGACGCTGAGATCGTGGAACCAGTTCATCAGCGTGTCGGTCAGCGGCGGATAGATGCCGTTGCGAACACGTGAAGGGAAGTCGCCCGCGGCCTCGCGCAGATCGGTCACCGGATAGACCAGCACCTGCAAGGCCAGTGGCCAGCCGGCATCCCGTGCTGCCAGAGCGACGACCGCAGACAGATGGCCGCCCGCGCTGTCGCCAGCCACTGCCAGACGTTGTGGGTCGATATCGAAATCGGCTGCCCGGGTCACCAGTTGCTCGTAGGCGCTGATCGCATCGTCGCTGGAGGCCGGCAAGGGATATTCCGGCGCAAGCCGATAATCCACGGCGATTATCTGGCAGCCGGCACGCGCGGCCAGCTGCCGACAGATTCCGTCGTGCGAGTCCAGATCGCCTAGTACCCAGCCGCCGCCATGGAAATAGACAACGGTAGGCGCAATACGGGCGGCCAGCCCTTCGGGACGGTAGCGGCGCAGCCCCAGTTCGCGGCCATCAAGCGTCAGCGATAGATCCTCGACCGAGGCCATGGCAACCGGTTCGCCGCCGGCCCGTGCCAGCAGTTTCACGTACTCGTCGCGTGCGGTGGCCAGCGGCAGATCGGTCAGCGCGGTGTCGGCCTGATTGAACGTATCGACAACAGATTGGACTTCAGACGTCAGCGGCATAAGGCGTTCTCCTGTTTTTTGTTATCAAGCAGCATATAACCATGCAGGCCAAGACGCGAAGACGGCTATTTGGTGACGATCGAAACACGGGCAGGATGTGCCACAGCGGCAAATCGCGGTAACCTCGCGGTTCGGGTCGACAAGGGCAACTGATCCACTCTTCGTGAAAGACACATTAATCGAGACAGACTGCATCGTCGTCGGCAGCGGCGTGGCTGGGCTGTATGCCGCCTGGTGTGCGGCCAGCAACGGACGCGTGGTATTGGTGACTGGTGAGGCATTACGGTCGGGCAGCAGTTACTGGGCCCAGGGCGGCATCGCCGCGGTCACTACCGCCGATGACGCGCTGGCGCTGCACGTCGAGGACACGCTGGCTGCGGGCCGCGGTCTGTGCGATGAGGCCGCGGTGGAACTGCTGGTGCGCGAAGGTGCAGCAGACGTGGCGAAGCTGATCGAAGCCGGCATGCCGTTTGACCGCGAAGCCGATGGCCAACCGAGCCGCGGGCTCGAGGGCGGGCACTCGCGGCGACGTATCCTGCATGCGATGGGCGTACAGACCGGCCGCGCGCTGGTCGAGTTTCTGGCTCGCCAGGTTGAGCAGACCGCCAATATCCAGGTAATCGAATATGCCGCGGTCTGCGAACTGCTGATGGCCGACGATGCCTGCGCGGGCGTGCAGATCAACCGGCATGCTGACGGTGCATCGCAGTGTATTGCGGCGCCGGCGACGATTCTGGCAACCGGCGGCTATGCCTCGCTCTATCGGCGCACTACCAATCCGCATACCTCGATCGGCGATGGCCTGTTGCTGGCCGCAGCGGCCGGTGCGCGTCTGCGCGATCTGGAGTTCGTGCAGTTTCATCCCACCGCGTTCTATGCCAGCGACGGCGCGACTTTTCTGATCAGCGAGGCGCTGCGCGGCGCCGGTGCGCATCTGCGCAACGCGGCCGGCGAGCGTTTTCTGGCCGATAAGCCACAGGCCGAGCTGGCGCCGCGTGACGTCGTAGCCCGTGAGATATTTGCCCAGATCGAAGCCGGGCCCTTGCCGCATGTCTATCTGGATATTCGACATCTGGATATCGATGAACTAGGCGGCCATTTCCAGCATCTGCTGGACCGGATCGCCGACCAGGGCGTGGATGCGCGCAAGACTGGTATTCCGGTCGCCCCGGCGGCGCATTACTGCGTAGGCGGCGTGGCCACCGATCTGAATGCAGCGACCGATGTGCCCGGGCTGTATGCCGCCGGCGAGGTCGCGGCAACCGGCGTGCACGGCGCGAACCGTTTGGCCAGCAACTCCTTGCTGGAATGTCTGGTGTTTGCGCGTCGTGCCGCGGCACACGCAGCCCAGACAAGGACAGAGCCCGTCGACCCGCCGCGGCCGGTCGCACTCGCTCAGGATGCGTCGGCTGCCAGCGATTTCGCGTACTTCAAGAGCAACGTGGCTGATCTGCTGAACGCCCATGTCGGTATTCTGCGCGACGCCGCAAGCCTGCAGAGCGCTGTCGAGGCCTTGTCGCGGTTGAGCGCGGGTGAAACCGCCTCTTCGTCGGCCTTGCCCGATGAGTATTTTCGTCGTCGCAGGCGCGGTCTGCTCGAACTGGCACTGGCGATTACTGAATCAGCGCTGGCACGTACCGAAAGCCGCGGCGTGCATCAGAGACGGGATTATCCCGAGCTGTCCGAGCCGGCGGTGCACAGCGACAGCGTCGCCCGTTTTACTCGTTTTCCTGTCAGGAACCGGACATGAGGCAAGCCGTAACCGACGCTCTGCATGAATGCAGCGACGAGGCATCCGCTGCGCTGATCGCCAGCCCGGCGTTCGTCAAGCTGATCGATCTGGCCCTGGCCGAGGATATTCACAGCGGTGATGTCACTACCGAGGCCGTGATCGGCGGCGACACCCCGGTGGCGGCCTACTGGGTTGCCAAGCAGGACGGCGTGTTCGCCGGCCTGGCGATCGCCGAGGCGGTATTCCGGCGGCTCGACCCAGCAATTGTGTGGCAGCCGCAGGTAGCCGACGGTGCGTGGGTGTCGCGCGGTGATGTGCTGGTCGAGATGCAAGGAATAGGGCGCGCCGTGTTGTCGGCCGAGCGTATTGCGCTCAATCTCGCCCAGCGTGCCTCCGGTATCGCCACAGCCGCTGCGGCTTTTGTCGAGCGCGTGGCCGGCACTAGCGCGCGTATTCTGGATACGCGCAAGACCGTGCCCGGCCTGCGAGCGCTGGACAAATGGGCCGTCGCGGTCGGCGGTGGGTCCAATCATCGTTTTGGTTTGTTCGACCTGGCGATGATCAAGGACAACCATATCGCCGCCGCCGGCGGGATTGCCGAGGCCGTCGCGCGGGTGCGTGCCTACGATCCAGCGATCGGTATCGAAGTGGAAGCCGCCTGCCTGGCCGATGTACAACAGGCATTGGAAGTCGGCGTCGACATGATCATGCTCGACAACATGCATCCTGCGGCCATGGCCGAGGCAGTGGCCTATGTGGCCGGACGGGCACGGCTCGAGGCTTCGGGTAATATTACACTGGACAATGTAGCGGCCGTAGCCGCGACCGGCGTGGATTTCATTTCTATCGGTGCGTTGACACATTCGGTATCGGCCTTCGATATCAGCCAGCGTGTCAGCCAAATCGCCGCCAACCAAGGTGCAACGCCATGAACGATCAGACAACTATCGAAGAAAGCGTCGCCGATGAGATACGCGCGCTTGCCGCCGATCGCAATGCCGTCATCCTTGCGCACAATTACGAACGTCCCGAGGTACAGGACATCGCCGACTATGTAGGCGATTCGCTCGGCCTGTCGCGCCAGGCTGCAGCGACCGACGCCGACACCATCGTGTTTTGCGGCGTGCACTTCATGGCCGAAACCGCATCGATCATCTCGCCCGACAAGACCGTGCTCATTCCCGATCTGAAAGCTGGCTGCTCGCTGGCCGACAGCATCACAGCCAGTCAGCTCAAGGCCTGGCGCGCCGAGCATCCGAACGCCACGGTCGTCAGCTATATCAACACCAGTGCGGCAGTGAAGGCCCAGACCGACTACTGCGTGACCTCATCCAACGCGGTGCAGGTCGTCGAGTCGTTGCCAGCAGATGCCGATATCCTGTTCCTGCCGGACCGGTTCCTCGGTCTGTACGTGGAGATGATGACCGGCCGCAAGCTCACGATCTGGCAAGGCGGCTGCCACGTGCACGAGAAGATCGGCGATCTGAACCTGGCCGAACAACAGGCCAAATATCCCGACGCCGAGGTCATGATTCATCCCGAATGTGGCTGCTCCAGTGCCTGCATGGCCAAATCGGCCATGGAGTCCGACTGCAGCGCGACCCATTTCGAATCCACCAGCGGCATGCTCACGCGTGCTCGGGAATCCAAGGCCAAGGAGTTCGTGATCGCCACCGAAACCGGCATCCTGCACCGCATGCGCAAGGAAAACCCCGGCAAGCGCTTCTATCCGGCCAGCGAAAACTCCGTCTGCGAATACATGAAAATGATCACTTTGGACAAGCTGCGCGATGCACTCAAGTACAACCAGTTCGAGGTCAAGGTCGATCCTGATCTGGCAGAACGCGCGCGCTTGCCGATTGATCGGATGATGGCGATCGGGTGATTAGACGACCCGTCTTGGGGCTGCAACACGATTAAGAAGTCCGCGAATAAACGCAAATGAACGCAAATAAAAAAAGAAACCTGAAATTGCGAGTCAATAAAACGACGTCGCTGGACAGTTACTTGGAATCCGGGCGTATCATCCGTGTCAGTTGAATATGGCGCGGGCCCTGTCATGAATCTGCGCAATCTGCGGATAAAGGTCTTGTCTGTACTATTTGCGTGTAGCAGCTTGCTGCGTTCGAGTTCATTTGCGGATAAATAGTGTTCGGGCGGTTTGCCGCAAAGTAATCAGTGCCGTAACGCATAACGTCTCTCGATCAGGTCGAGCACGCTGGTGACCACGGTCACAAGCACCAGATAGATGACAGCAGCGACCAGGAAGATATCGAAATATCGAAACGTATTGGCGCCGATCATCTTCGCTTCGCCCATTAGCTCGGGCACGCTGATGGCAAACGCTACCGAAGTGTATTTGAGTTCCAGCACCACTTCGTTGGCCCACTGCGGTAGCGCAATACGAAACGCCTGCGGCAGCACGATATGGCGAATGGTCTGGGCGTGGGTGAGGCCGATGGCGCGCCCGGCAGCGGTCTGACCGGCCCGTACGGCACGGATACCACCCCGGAAATATTCGGCCTGATAAGCCGACGTATTGATGCCGATGGCGACCATGGCGGCCGTCAGCGGTGAAAATACGATGCCGACCTGAGGTAGGCCCATGTAGATGATGAACATCTGCACCAACAACGGCGTGCCGCGGATCAGTTCGATATAGCCGACCGCCAGCCAGCGCAGCGGCGGCTTGCTGTAAACCCGCATGACCGCGAGCAACCAGCCGGCAAGGAAGCCGGCGATCATTGCCACGACCCAGATCGCGATCGTATAGAGCGTGCCGTGCAGCAGCGCCGGCAGGTTCTCGCGGGCGAACACGAACCAGTCGGCCATTATGCGCTGGTCGCCTGATTTTCGATATCGCCGACCATGGCCGCTGCGATACCGTCGATGAACGCACGGGTGGCCTGTTGTTCGGGATGATGGAATATCTGCTTGGCGCTGCCTTCCTCGACGATGGCGCCGTCGACCATGAACAACACGTCGTCGGCGACGGCTTCGATGAAGGCCATCTCGTGCGAGACGATGATCATGGTCATGCCTTCGGCGACCAGCTGGCGCATGACGCGTAAGACGCTGCCTACGGATTGCGGATCGAGCGCCGACGTGGGTTCATCGAACAGCATCAGCTCTGGCTCCATGGCCAGGGCGCGTGCAATCGATACCCGTTGCTGTTGGCCGCCCGAGAGCTCGGCCGGGTAGGCATCCAGCTTGTTGGCCAGGCCGACGCGCGCGAGTTCACGCTCGGCCACGGTTTCGGCGTCACGTCGGCTCATCTTCTTGACCCGGATCAGGCCCAGGGTGACGTTGCGGCGCACGGTCAGATGGGTGAACAGGTTGAAGTCCTGAAACACGAAACCGATGCGGGCCCGCAGAGCATCCAGATCGGCGCGCCGGGCCGTGAGTTCGATATCGTCCAGCCACACCTGGCCGCCGTCGACCGGCTCCAGTCCGTTGAGACAGCGAATGAGGGTGCTCTTGCCCGCACCTGACGGGCCGATGATGCCCTTGATCTCGCCGGGCGCGAGCGTGAACGAGACGTCGTTGACGACGGTCTTGTTGTCGAAGCGCTTCTGCAGGCCGCTGACGCGCATCAAATCTTTCGAGCCGTTCATGAGTGGGCGAACCCGGGCACGCGCAGACGGGCATCCGCCCGACCCAGCAGCCAGGTGGCAGCCAGCGACAGCAGCAGATAGACCGCGGCCGCGGCGCTATAGACCGCCAGCGTATGGCCGTAGTTGGCCGAGACGATGTAATCCGCCTGGCGCATCAGCTCGACCACGCCGATGGTGTAGGCCAGCGATGTATCCTTGAGTTCCGACAGCGCTTCGTTGGTCCACGGGCCGATTGCCTGGCGCAGTGCCTGTGGCAATACGATGTCGACGATTGCGCGCGGTCGGCTGAGCCCGATGGCACGGGCCGCTGCCATCTGGCCGCTGGGCACCGAGGCAATCGCGCCGCGGAATATCTGTGACTGATAAGCCGCCGAGCGCAGGCCCAAGGCCAGCGCGGCCGCCGAGAAAGACGAGATATCATAGAACCCGGAAATGCCGTAATAAAAAAGAAACAGCAGCACCACGGCCGGAATCGCGCGGAAAAGGCGCTCGATGAGCGTCGCGCCCCAGCGTAGCGGCCAGGCGCCGTAGCTCTGTGCCAGCCCCAGCGTCGTGCCTACGACCACGCCGGTGGTCAGCAGCACCACGGTCAGCGCAATCGTGATCGCCGTGCCTTCTGCCAGATAGGGCAGGTTGTTCCAGATGGCGTGGTAGATCATCGCCCGCGATCAGCCCATATGGATAAACGAGAACAGACGGCCGACGATCGGGAACTCGTCGGCCGTGGCCCTGTCTGCTGATTGGCTATTGCGTGAGCCCCGGCACCGGCTTCTGGTAAGAGCCGACATCGTCTGACATCTTGCCGGGTACCGGCGTGATTTTCGCATTCGGCATGTACTTGTGCACGATGCTCTTCCACTGGCCGGATTTGTAAATGGCTACCTCGCCGGCGTTGAGTTTCTTCAACAGCGCGGTATTGCCTTTCTTGACGCCCAGCGCGTACACCTGAGGCGGATTGGGTGTAATTTCGCCGGCGATCCGCAGCTTGCCCGGGTTGGCCGCCATGAACTGGCGGGCGGTGTCGTCGTCCAGGAACTGGGCGTCGAGACGGCCGATCAGCAAGTCCTGAAGCGCCGTGGTGCCTTGCGCGTAGGTCTTGATATTGATCTTGTTGCCCTTGGCGACCACGTCGTCTCGCAGATATTCGTAGTTGGTGGTACCGGTCTGGACGCCCACGGTGTGGCCATCGCTGAGCGCGGTCTTCGCGGTGAGTTTCGAGTCCTTCGGCA
The DNA here is from genome assembly GCA_027858915.1 of Salinisphaera sp. GTDB lineage: Bacteria > Pseudomonadota > Gammaproteobacteria > Nevskiales > Salinisphaeraceae > Salinisphaera. Next base: position 83,008 of record JAQIBT010000033.1, on the reverse strand, counting down.
CCAGCACGTCCAGCTTGATCGTCCACCAGGGCACGCTGAAATCGATCTGCTTGGCACGCGCGGGGGTAACGGTGAGCCCGGTGACCAGGATATCGATCTTGCCGGCCTTGAGTGCCGGAATCAGCGAATCGAAGGATAGCGAGCGGAACTTGACGTCGAAGCCCTGTTGTTTGGCGATGGCACGTACTGCATCCGGAGCGATGCCGACGAACTGGCCTTGATCGACCGACGCCCAAGGTGGGAAAGACGGCTCGATGCCGGCCACATAGGTCTTGGCAAGCAGCGCAGGCGAGGCCAGCACGGTAACGGCGGCCACAAGGCTGCAGAAAAGACGACGCATGATGTCGATCCCCGAGGATTGATTGGAAGGACGCCGGCACGCCGGGTAATCCCGACGGGCAGGCGTTGTACTGTTAACATCGCATTGCCGACGCCAGATGACAACTGTAGTCGCGATAGAGTGCCGGTTTGTCATTCAGCACGTTCGATTTTGGGGAATCTTATGAGCCAGAAGACCGATCGCCAGCCGCGGCTGGCAGAACTGACCGTCCGCGGGGTGATTCTGGGCGGGCTGATCACGCTGTTCTTCACCGCAGCTAACGTCTATCTCGGACTCAAGGTGGGTCTGACCTTCGCTACGTCGATTCCGGCGGCGGTGATCTCGATGGCGGTGCTGCGCGCGTTCTCGGACTCTACGATCCTCGAAAACAACATCGTGCAGACGGTGGCGTCGGCGGCGGGCACGTTATCGGCGATCATCTTTGTACTGCCCGGACTGGTGATGATCGGCTGGTGGCAGGGTTTCGATTTCTTCACCACGGCCGCGATTTGTGCCACCGGTGGATTGCTGGGCGTGATGTTCTCGGTGCCGCTGCGGCGCGCTCTGGTGGTCGATTCCGGCCTGCCTTATCCGGAAGGCCGGGCAGCGGCCGAAGTGCTCAAGGTGGGCGCCGAATCGCGCGAAGGCCGCGAGGAAAGCGTGCGCGGGCTAAAGGTGATTATCGTCAACGCGCTGGTGTCTGCGGGCTTTGCACTGCTGGCGCAGATGAAACTGGTCGCGAGCCAGGCAGCGGTATGGTTTCACACCGGGGCTGGCGCCACCGGGATCTCGGGCAGTCTGTCGTTTGCCCTGCTCGGTGCCGGCCATCTGGTCGGGCTGTCGGTGGGCATGGCCATGCTGGCGGGGCTGATCATCGGCTGGGGCTTCGCCTTGCCAATTCTCACCTCCATGAGCGACATCACCGGGTCGGCCGAACATATCGCCAGCACCGTGTTTTCCTCCGACGTGCGTTTTCTGGGCGCGGGCGTGATCGGCGTGGCGGCTATCTGGACGCTGCTTCGGATCATCGGGCCGGTAGTCGGCGATATCACCTCCGCGCTGGCTTCATCCAGGGCCAAGCGTGCCGGTGAACAACGCCCGGTGGTCGAGCGCGTATTGTCGGGCTGGTAGCCGTGGCCACGCTGGTGCCGATTGGTTGGCTGCTGTGGAGCCTGATCGCGGGTGGGGCGCTGGCAGGTTCTGCGCCGCTGCTGATTGCCGGATCGCTGGTGTTCGTGGTGGTGGCTGGCCTGATTATTGCGGCGGTCGCGGGTTACATGGCGGGCCTGATCGGTTCCTCCAACAGCCCACTCTCGGGGATCGGCATTCTGTCTATCGTGGCCGCCTCGCTGCTTCTGGTAGGCCTGTTCGGCCGTGAAAGTCCGGCCGTGACAACCCAGGCACTGATCGGCGGTACGCTCCTGTTCTTCTTGCTGGTTGGCCTGCTGTATCGCCGCACCATGAATGCCGTGCACGGCTGAAGTCGTTCCAGGCTGCCGGTGTTCTTCTCTATGTCTATCCGCAGGTTGACGCAGATTGGAAAACCGCCAGTAGCCGGCTGTTTGTGTTTTGAATCTGCGTCAATTTGTGGATGACATGGCAGCGTTTGCACGTCAGGGCGTGTTGCCGTCCTCTATGCCGCGACGCAGCGTCGTATGAGACGGTAACAGGCCCTAGTTCAAGCAGGATAAGCAAGACTAAAGTATCATCTTTGCTCCGCTGGTTTGTTGTGGGCCGTCGATTGTCATCGGCCGAGCAAGCCTGCCGAGCTGAACGGAGTCTGGTCTCATGTCGCAGTCCGAAAAGCCTCGTATAGTCGTCGTCGGCGGTGGTGCCGGTGGCCTGGAGCTGGTTACCCGCCTTGGCCGAAAAATGGGTGGCCGTGGCCATGCTGACGTGACGCTGGTGGATGCCAGTCCCACCCATATCTGGAAGCCGTTGCTGCATGAGGTGGCAACCGGAGTGCTCGACCAGAGCCTGGACGAAGTCTCCCACCCCGCACATGCGCGCACCCACGGCTATCGTTTCCAGCTGGGAACGCTAGCCGGCATGGATCGTGAGGCGCGCCGCATTCGTCTGGCACCTTTGCACGACGAGTCCGGTGAGGAGCTGCTATCGGAACGGACACTCGATTACGATTATCTGGTACTCGCCTTGGGCAGTGTGTCCAACGACTTCGGCACGCCCGGGGTGGCCGATCACTGTTATTTTCTGGACAGCACGCACCAGGCAGAAAACTTTCGCAAGGCGCTGCTCAATACCTTCCTGCGGCACAGCCATTATGAGGGCCAGACCCACACGACGGCCGATGCGAAATTGTCGATTGCGATCGTTGGCGGCGGAGCTACCGGGGTGGAGCTATCGGCCGAGCTGTTGAGCGCCACCCAGATGCTGTCGAGCTATGGCTATACACGCATTGACCGTAGCCAGTTGCAGGTGCACCTGATCGAGGCAGCCCCCCGAATCCTGCCCGTCCTGCCGGAGCGGATCGGAAAATCGGTAGCCGCCGAGTTGGAGCGCCTGGGCGTCAAGCTGCATGTCGACACCAAGATCACCGCGGCCGACAAGCAAGGCTTTACCACCGCCGACGGCACGCGTATCGACGCCGACCTGACGGTATGGGCGGCGGGTGTGCGCGGTGCGAACGTCCTGGCGGAACTAGGCCTTGCCACCCAGCGCAACAACACGATTCGGGTGAAGAATACGCTGGTCACGGAGGACGATGAACGCGTGTTCGCTATCGGCGATTGTGCGGCCTGTCCGATGGGCAACGACCGCATGGTGCCGCCGCGAGCCCAGTCAGCCCATCAGATGGCGACCACGGTCTACAAGAATCTACGTGCCTCGCTTGATGCAAAGCCTTTGAAAGCGTTCAAGTATCGGGATTTCGGGTCGTTAATTTCGCTGGCGCATTTCGAGGCTGTGGGCAATCTGATGGGCGGCGGCGCCGGTCGCGGACTGTTCATCGAAGGCAAGCTGGCGAAATTCTTCTATGCCTCGCTCTATCGCATGCACCAGCGAGCCATCCACGGCATATTCAAGACCGGCCTGAAAGCCATCGTCGACGGCATCAACAGCGTGCTGCGGCCGCGCCTTAAATTGCACTAATGTCTGTTGCCGTTTCATACGACACCGCGCCGGCAAATGGTTCGGCTGATCATGAAAAGGCGCCGCGGCGGCCTTGTCGGCGATCCTCAGTCGGCGGCTCGCTGCTCCAGTATGTGCCGAGCGGCCGCACGCCCGGATAGCCAGGCGCCTTCCACCCGGCCGCCGGCCAGCCAGTCGCCGGCTAGTGCCAGGCCCTGCGCTTTGTCATACCAGGACTGGGTTTCGGCGTCAGGCGCTGCCGGACCGGGACGTGCATAGCGCCAGCGATGCGCGCGTACCAACTGGATATCGTCCGACCGTTGTGCTGTGATGGCGGCGAACTCGTCGATCAGAGCCGGCGCCAGTTCGGCGGTCGGTGTTTCGACGTTGTGGTCGCTGTAGTTGGGGCTGGCATGCAGGGTCCACAGATGTGGTTCGCCAACGGCTGTCGTGCCGGCCTTGTGACTGTTGTCGGCCGCCCAGGACAGCGCCCCATCCTTGATGAAGATCGCTTGAGCGTCGCCCAGCGCGGGAGCGCTTACTACCAGCGAATGGCAGGCGGATAATGCGCGTTCGGCGTTGGCCAGCGCCGTGATGCGCCCGGCCTGTGGGCCCAGTAGCGCTGCTGCCTGTACCGCCGGAACCGTCAGCAGCAACTGGCTGGCAAGCAGTCGGTCGCCGTGGTCGGTCTCGACGTGCCAGACCATATCGCGACGTTGAACAGACGTGGCGCGTACTCCGCATTCAACTGGCGCGTCCAGGCTGCCCAGGCAGTCACGCACCCAGCGATTGAGCCCGCGCGGCCCGATCAAACGCTCGCGCTCGTCGGGCGACGGCGTGAGAAGCCAGGTCGAGCCGGTCTTTTCGGCCTGCGCGACGGCCGGTCGCCAACGGGCCAGGCGACCGTGCTCGATATCGCGTTCCACCCAGGCGCGGAAGGCGTCGTCGCGGGCGGTGAAGTACTGTGCGCCGTAGTCGAACCAGGCGGCATCGGATGCCGGTGCGACGCGCCGCGTAGCACAGCGCCCGCCGGGGCGGGCTGCCTTGTCTATCAACCGTACCTCGGCGCCTGCCGCCGTCAGGGTGCTGGCCGCGGCCATGCCGGCCACGCCGGCACCTATAATCAGGAAATCGGTCATCGTTCATCCTGTACTGCTTAGCGCCGAAGCCGTTTATCGGATTATTTCGGACATCATCCTTACGCGACGATTATGCAGGTATGATGCACGTAATCAGGATGGACTGCTCAGGGATGCTTGTGCCCAACGTTTTCATTTGGTCATTCACGGCCGTTTTGCTGTCCATTGGGATGGCCGGATGTGCCAGTGCGCCGCATTCGCATGCCGCGCCGGGCAGCGGAGGGCAGAACAGCAATCCGTCCATGCCCGGCGCCAAAAGGCACGCCGTCGCTCAGGTGCCGCCATATCCGATCAAGAAGCCGCTCATAGCCACCGTGCTGGGTACGCCCAAGAAACTTCAGGCAGATCTGCCAAGTGACGTCAATTTCTCGATCCGCACGCTGAATCCGCTGGTCAATCGCAAGACGCCGCCCACGCTGCGCTATGCGCGGCCGCTGAAGTATCTGCTCGCCGCCCAGGATCATCCGGCGCCGCTGGCGTTCGTGATCGCAGGCACCGGTGATTCGGCGCGGTCCAGCAAGTGTGTGCTGTTGTCGCGGGTGCTCTACCAAGTGGGCTACAGCGTCGCTTGCCTGCCGTCGCCGACCAGCGTCACCTTCATGCTCGGCGCGGCCACGCATCCGGTGCCGGGCCGTATGCCGGCCGACGTGCATGATCTCTATCGGCTGATGAAAATCGTACGCGACGATCTGTCCGGCACGCTCGACATCACCGGTTACTCTTTGACTGGCTGGAGCCTGGGTGCAACGCAGGCCGCGTTCCTGGCCCACTACGATGCGTCCAGGCACGTATTCAACTTCCAGCACGTGCTGCTGCTCAATCCAGCCGTCAGCGTCTGGGCGTCGGTGGGGCGCATGGACACGCTGATCAAGAAGAATCTACCGGGCGGCTACAGCGCGCTGCCCGAGTTCCTGGCCCAGGTGCTAGGCAACATCCAGCAGAGCCAGTCGAGCGATCAGCCGCTCCAGTTCAGCCAGGACACGCTGTTTCAGGCGTACCAGAAGGGTACGTTCAATCACAAGCAGATTGGCGCGATCGTCGGGCTGGCGTTTCGGCTCTCGCTAGCCGATATGGCGTATGCCGCTGACGTCATGACCCATTCCGATGTGATTGTGCCGAAAAATGTCTCGCCCGGCGCCTATGACTCGCTGGGCACATATTTTGCCCGTTCTTTTCGTATGACGTTCGCGAGCTACATCGATCAGCTGTTGCTGCCCTACTGGAATCGGGATGGTCGTCATCTAAGCCGATCGCGGCTGATTGCTGAAGACGACCTGCACCAGATCGCGCCGTTTTTGGCGGCTGACAAGAATATCGCCGTATTCACCAACGCCGACGATCCGATTCTTGACACTGACGAGGTTGGCTTCCTGCGGTCGACCTTTGGCAAGCGCGCTCGTATTCGGCCCTACGGCGGTCATATGGGCAATCTGGACTACAAGAAGACAATTCACGCGATCCAGGATTATTTTTCGCCATGATAAATGCCTTGTCCAGGATTGTAGTGTCCGCGCATTCGGGCCAGCGCGCGCTGGCCACGTTGCTGGTCTGCGTGCTGCTGGGTGCCTGTGCCACAACACCGCCGCCGTCAACGATCGATCAATCCACGCCGGAGAGCACACCGGCCAGTCAGACGACCGCCAATCCGCTGGCGATTTCCGATCCCTTGCAGGACGCCAACCGCCGGATCTATCGCTTCAATGCGTTGACCGACCAATATGTGCTGTTGCCAGTGGTGCATGTCTACGACAAATTCACGCCGGGGTTCGTGCGCACGGGAGTACAGAATTTTTTCTCCAATCTTGGCGAAATCAACACCTTTGCCAATTCGGTCCTGCAGCTCAAGCCCAAGAGCTCGGCGGTGACGGCTTCCCGATTCTTGATCAATTCTACAATCGGTATTGCCGGTCTGTTTGATCCGGCGACGCATTTTGGGCTGGCCCAGCGGGACGAGGACTTTGGCCAGACGCTCGGCCACTACGGCGTCGGTGCCGGACCGTATCTGGTGTTGCCGTTCTTCGGGCCGTCAGACCTGCGTGATGCCACTGGCCTGGCCGCCGACCAGGCCCTGTACACCGTTATCGATCCGTTGCAGATCAACGGCAACACGCCAGCCAACGTGGCCTACGAGCTGGCCTACGTGCTCAACAAGCGCGACACCACGAATTTCCGCTATTACCAGACTGGCTCACCGTTTGAGTACACGCTGGTACGTCTGGTCTATGAGAACTACCGCGCGCTGCAGATTGCGCATTAGGCGTCATAAGACAGAAGACTGTTTATCCGCAGATTCACGCAGATTCACGCAGATGAACGCAGATTAAAAAACGCACTGGCTATCTGCTCTTCCTGTTTGTCTTCATCTGCGTCTATCTGCGGCATCTGCGGATAAATGCTTTCAGAGCCATTTCTTGTACTTGAAATAGGCATAGGGCGCGATGCTCGCCAGGACCATGACTACCAGCGCGAACGGATAGCCGTAGGTCCACTTCAGTTCCGGCATATGCGTGAAGTTCATGCCGTAGATACTGGCGACCACGGTGGGCGGCAGCAGCACGACAGCCGCAATCGAGAAGATCTTGATGATCTTGCTCTGCTCGATATTGATGAAGCTGATCGTGGAATCCATCAGGAAGTTGATCTTGTCGAACAGAAACGCGATGTGGCTCATCAGCGCCTCGATGTCGTGCATGATCTCGCGTGCTGTCTCACGCGCCGGCGCGTCGGCCGGCAGGTGGCGCAGAATGAAGGAGATCGACCGCTGTGTGTCCATCAGGCACAGTCGGATCTTGCCGGACGAATCCTCCAGCTTTGCCAGCGAATCGATCGCGTCCTCGAGCTCGGCGCTGTCGTCCTCGAGTACCAGGTGGCTGACTTTTTCCAGTTTCAGATGTAGGTCCTCGACCGTGTCGGCGAGGTTTTCCACCTTCTGCTCGAAGATCGTTACCAGCAATGACTCTGGGCTGTCCGCCTCGACCTGATGCGCGCGCGCGCGCAGGCGCAGCAGGCGGAAATCAGCCATATCGTCGTCGCGCAGCGTGATCAGGCGTTTCGGCTGCAGGATGAATGCGACGGTATCGGTCTCGTGGCGACCCTCGGTCTGCCAGAGGAATAGTGAATGCACGTGGATGCCGTCATCGTCTACGAAATAACGCGCCGAGGACTCGATCTCCTCGACGTCCTCGTCTTCGGGCAGTTCGTCGGTCAGGAAACTGGCCAGCGCAGCCCGTTCCTCGTCACTGGGATCCTGGGCGTCAATCCACTGCGCGCGTGCCAGTCCGGCCGCAGTGGCTGCGTCGTCTCGTCGATCCTCGACGATCCGGTCATCGCTGATGTTGAAGGTTCGAAGCATGGTTGCTCTCGTCTCGGAGTGGTCTGCGCCGAACGGCCGGCGTCGCTATGATACGCGAGTGCAGACATCGCTGTCCTGTGTCGTCGTCGCGCGGTCCATCATGGTGCTCCGAGTGCCACGATATCGGCGGCCAGCTCGGTCGCGATCTGCTCCAGCCACCGGCTGGGTTCGGCGAGAGCGGCCGCTAGGCTGCCGGAACACTCAACCAGCGTGTGACACATCGCAAATTCCTGCTCCAGCGCCGAGCGGGCGTCATCGGCGATCGCGCCACAGATCAGATAGGTCGGTGTCGGACGTGCGGCCCGCGCTACCGCCAGTGGCAGTTTGCCGGCCAGCGTCTGGCGATCGGACCGGCCTTCGCCGGTGAGTACGCAATCGGCCTCGTCCATCGATTCGCGCAGACCGGTCAGGCTCATCAATGCTTCGGCACCGCTTTCCAGGTTGCCGCCAAGTGCGGCCAGCGCGAAGCCCAGCCCGCCGGCTGCGCCACTGCCGGCCAACGAGGTTTTGTCCTGTACGTCGAGTAACTGCGCCAGGCGACCAAACGCTGTTTCGACCGCCTGGATATCGTCGTTTGTCAGGCCTTTCTGCGGACCGTAAATGCGGCTGGCTCCTTGTTCGCCGAGCAATGGATTGTCGACGTCACACAGCACGCGAATTGGCAGGTCGATCAAACGTGGGTCAAGGCCACTCAGGTCCAGCCGATCCAGCGCGAGCAACGCATCCATGCTTGGAGCGAGCATCTGGCCATCCCGATCCAGTGCCCGCGCGCCCAGCGCAACCATCAGTCCCAGGCCGGCATCGTTGCAGGCACTGCCGCCCAGCCCGATAACCAATTCCTCGGCGTCGGCATTCAGCGCGCAGGTGATCAGATGGCCGAGTGCGGCGCTGCTGCGTCGGCGCAGTCCTGGCGCGTCGGTCGTCTGCTCGATCAGGGGCAGGCCGAGCACCTCCGCACACTCAATTACCGCCGTGTGTCCGTGCATCAGGAACCAGCGCGCATTGATGGATTGGCCATGAATGGCCTCGATCGTCGTTTGCTGCCAGTCGCCAGCGCAGCTTGCGGCCACGCAATCCAGCGTGCCCTCGCCGCCGTCGGCCATTGGCGCGACGGTGGATCTGACCGGTTGGCCGGATTGCGCCAGGCCGCGCGCCAGCGCTTGTGCCACCTTAATGGCCGACAGGCTGCCCTTGAAGCTATCGGGTGCAATCACCACTTGAACGGGGCTCATGAACACCGCCTTGATAATCGATCGCAGGGGGTCACGCTGCGCATACAGCTTGCCTCGTACTCGGAATGCTTGGGGCCAGAGTACTCGAGATGTGAGCGCGCGGCGATCTGCAGCGCCAGCGTTTTGCTGTCCCGATCTTGTCGATTACGCCCGGTCTGCTGCTCTGGACCAGCGTTCGTTTCGTCGGTGCGAGCTGTCGTCTTGCGGCGACACAACGAGTCAAAAAATGTCAACAATTGACGTTAATTGTCGGTTGGATCCTGATAAAAACTGACAATTTATGTCTTTTAAACTGCTCAAGCAATTGAAAAAAAATAGCTTATCAATATTGGCTGATAGTTTGCATGTGGTTCCATGTGGCCGCGATCAATGCGATGGTCGTCCGGCTCGTGATCGGGGGTTGACGCTTTCACAGGGGGAATGGAGCGATGCATACTGCAGTCCAGAGAGCCGGTGTCCAGAAATTATCGGCCGTTGTTGGGGAAAATGAAGAGCTGGTTCGTCGTATTGCCTGGCGGCTGCATCGTCGTCTGCCGGCGTCGGTGCAGATCGACGATCTGATTCAGGCCGGCATGGTTGGACTGCTGGAAGCCTATGAGCGCTATCAGCCTGAACAGGACGCCAGTTTTGCGACGTTCGCCGGTATCCGTGTACGCGGCGCCATGCTCGACGAAATACGGCGCGGTGACTGGACGCCTCGTTCCCTGCACCGGGCCGCCCGCAGCATGCGTCAGGCTTCCCTGACCATCGAGCGACAGACCGGCCGTGCAGCGTCGGGCGCCGCGGTGGCCACCGCGATGGGTCTGTCTTCGGACGAATACCAGCATCTATGCGCTGATCTGGACCGTGTCCATATGGCCAGTCTGGACGGTCTGCTCGAGGCCAATCCGGCGGCGGATATCGGCAGCGCAGGGGCCGAGCTGCCTGAAGAGGCAGTAGCCGATTGCGATCTCTGGGCCTATGTAACCCGCGTCATGTCGGATCTGCCCGAGCGCGATCAGCAGCTGCTGGTTCTGTATTATGAACGAGGTGAAAACCTGCGCCAGATTGCTGAGCGGATGGGCGTGTCTGAATCCCGTGTATGCCAGCTGCACGCGCGAGCATTGACCCGCATGCGGGGAATGCTCGCCGCGGCTGCCTGATCCTATGGACACGGCGGCGTAGAATCCACGCCGTCAATCAACGGCGTGGATTCAAATCCCCATGTACTACTTTGCCTACGGTTCGAACATGCTCACCTCCCGCCTGGCACGCCGCGTTCCCAGCGTGCGCCCGGTGGGCCCGGCATGGCTCGACGGGCATCGGTTGTACTGGCATCTGCGCGGTGCGGACGGTTCCGGAAAGTGCAATATCGTCGCCACCGGTAATGACGGTGACTGCGTTCACGGCGTGTTGTTCGAACTGGATCCCGATCGTCTGTCCCGTCTGCACGCAGCCGAGGGGCCGGCCTATGAGTTTCTCGAGACGGCGGTCGGTACGGCCAACGAGGAGGTGATCGCCGCGACCTATCGCGGCCGCGAAAACTGGCTGGACGACAGCCTGGCTGTGCTGGATTGGTATCGCGATTTCGTGGTCCAAGGCGCGCGTGCTCATGGGTTGCCGTCTGCCTGGGTCGACTGGCTGGCGGATACACCAGTCAGGGCCGACGATGACGCAGCACGCGCGGCAGATAATCGCGCGATCCTCATCGAGCAGCCGACTAACGCCTTGTAGGTGATCACGGCAGTCGCGTTGCCGACCATCGTGCTACTGCTCACGGTATTATTCGCGCTTAGCGAACATCAAGCATTTCTCCCTTGAATCTGCGTCATCTGTTTAAGCTGCGGATCAATGCCTTCTGTCTTAAAGTCGGCGTATGACCATTGACTTGCCACCACCCGTTTCAAATGGGGCGCATACCCTGAACGAATGCATTCGAACCCGTCGGAGTATCAGACAATACGCCGACGCGACGCTGTCGCTTTCAGTGCTTTCGCCGCTCTTGTGGTCTGCCCAGGGCGTCACCCGGGCCGATGGAAAAAGAACCACGCCGACGGCTGGCGGGTTATATCCGCTTTGCCTCCGTATCATTGCGCGGCGGGTAGCCGGCCTCTTGCCGGGCGTATACGCGTATCTGCCTGAGGGCCACTCTCTCGAGCCTTTGGCTGGTTCTATTCCGCAAGCACAGATAAACGCTGCGGCTATCGGTGATCAGCCGTGGCTGTGCGACGCGGCTGCCGTCATCGGCGTCGCTGCAAGACTAGAAGCTTGCAACCGGCATTTTTCCGATCAGCCGCCGCAGGGCGAGCGCGGCAGTCGCTATGTGTACATGGAATCGGGCGCACTGGCCCAGAATGTCCATCTCCAAGCAACCAATCTGGGTCTTGGCTGTGTTCTGGTTGGTGGCTTCGATGATGCAAGGACCGGACAGATGTTACGCCTAGCGCCGGATATGGATCCGACGGCGTTGCTCTGTATTGGGCCGGCCGCCACGGCGCGCGAATTTTAGCTCGATGTGTTTTGGACGTTGATGCCAGCGCTTGAACGGTCTTGCGCTTAGTTGTTGCGATGATCGAGCCGCATCTGTCCCTCGAGTTCGAGCAGCAGCTCGTGGCGACAGAGGGGGGCGTGGACCAGCACGGCGGGTACGTGGGGCAGGCGCTGCGACAACAAGACCAGTACCGCTTCGGCGCTCTCAGGATTGTGGAGATACACCTTGATGCATTCCAGATCCGCGGGTGAGGCTTTTCCATTGCAGGCGGTGTCGATTACGGCGGTGATATTGCAAAAGGCTTCGTCAAACTGGGCTGCGAGGTCGCCAGCGTGCAGGCTTTCGTGGCCGACGATACTGGCGGTGCCGGAGATCATGAGGTATTGATGCCCGGCCAGCTGGACTCGCCCGCCACGCGCAAACGCCGGTGCGCGTTGGCCATAGCGCGGCGGATAGCGATAGGCGCTGATCTGGCGCGGGTTCTCGACCGGTTCGACCGGGCTGTCACTCAGAATGACGTGCATGCGCAAGCCGGGCACCGAGCCCGCAACCAGCGTGGCCGGGGGCAGGTTCGGCCAGGCGGGTATCGCGTTGTCGAGCGCCTCGGCGCGCCCGCGACAGAATTGCCGATAGCGCTCAGTTTCGCCTTCGCCCGCAGTGGGCGCTGACAGCCAATGCCAGATGCGAACGACGTGCGCCAGGCCCAACTGTTTTTGAAGCCGAAACAGTTCACGGTAGGCATCCCGTCCGACGGCGGCAACCGGCGCGCTCGGATCCTCGTCGCCCGCCTCGGCCGCGTGCAGTGCGGCCATCGCTATGCCCGGCGCGTGTCGATATGACCAGCGGCCAAACTGGCCTGCCTCGACCGGTGATGGCAGATGCCAGGTTTCGGCGTCGAACGATCCGGCAAGCCAGGGCGTCGGAAACGTCCACGGGTCAGTCGCGTCGGCCCGATATCGGATACACACTGCGTCGGCCAGGAGAGTGTTCGGTTCCCCAAGGCTGGGCCGCCAGAAGCGGACTGTATCGAATGAATTCGTGGCGCTCATGGGCGCATGATAGCGTCCACGGAGGATACGATGCATGGTTTCGTTGGCGGCGCGACATCTCTGCACTGATCCGTTGATCCGTTGATCCGTTGATGCGGATGGCTTCAATCGCGGGCACTGGTTTTTGAACCGCGATGGCTCAGGCGTGCAAGCACGGCGTCGGCGACATCGCCGGCGTCCAGCTTATTGCCTTCGATGCTGATGCAGGAACGGCCAAGGGGGGCATAGGCTTTTGGGGAAGTGGCCCGAAACAGGCCGACAACCGGTACGCCCGAGGCCGCCGCCAGGTGCATGGGGCCGCTGTCGGCGGCGACGAATACATCCAGTTTGGCCAGCATGGCCGACAGCTCGTCGAGCGGTCGAATCGCAATATGGGGCAATTCCGGCACTATCGGCAATGCCTGCGCGGCCGGAAGTATCTCCAACAGCACGGCATCAGGCGCGCGGTCTCGAATAGCGGCAACCCATGCCTGCCACCAGTGGGGCGGCAGTTGTTTGCGGCCGGTCGCGCGGGCAAAAAACCCGATGACTGGTGCGCCGCTGCTGTATCGGCCCAGCGCGTTCTGCCAGTGGACTTCGGCTGCTTCACAGGCAGCGACGTCGGGGAAGACGGCCAGGGTATCGAAGGTCTCAACGTGGCGATCGCGGATCGCGCCTTCCAGGAGTTGCACTGACTTGAGCGCCTGATGGTCGCTGCCTGCTCTGGGACTGGCATGAGTCAGAGACACCCATTGATCGTGACCGGCAAAACCCATGCGCTGGCGTGCCCCGGCCAGCGCCAGGGCCAGCCGGTTGCTGGCCGAATTGCTGGCCGGGTCGATCGCTAGGTCGTAGCGTTCGCGACGCACGGCACGCAGCAAGCGAAGAATGCCGAAGACAGTAGTGTCCTGAATCCATACCCGGCCGATGCCGGGCAGGCTTTCCAGTAGCTTGATCTGGGCGCGATCCTGAATGACTACGTCGATACGTGCGGCCGGCAATGTGGCGGCCAGGCTGCGCAACATGGGCGTCAGAAACAGGATATTGCCCAGCCGCTTGTTCAGCCGCACGACCAGGATGCGCCGAGTGTCCTCGGCCAGCGGCGTGCTGGTCGGTTCGGCGCTGCCGATTACGCGGGCCAGCAGGCGGTTGAAACGCTCGCGATTGTTGCGACGCCAGGTCTTCAAGGCGCCGCGCCAGCCGGTCGTATGGCCGCTGCGCTGTCTGCTCAACGTAGTGTCCGTCGTGAAATCAGCGCACAGCATGCCGGCGCATCAATCCCAGAAATGTCAGCGGCGTATGAAGTTTTAATCAAGCCAGGGCTCCTACGGGCCATATATCAGGTCAGCTGCAGTTCGACGCGGGTGCCTTCGTCTGGCCGGCTGGTCAGTCTAATTTGCCAGCCATAACGATCGGTCACGCGCTTGACCAGATACAGCCCGAGCCCCAGACCGGCGCCCGGACCGTCGCGGAAACCGCGGTCGAAAGCCCGCCGTAGTTTGTCGCCGTCCATGCCAATGCCGTTGTCGGTCACGCTGAGGCTTCCCTGGGCGAGTGTGACGCGAATATCCTGGCCGCCGTGACGCAGTGCATTGCGCAACAGATTGCCGAATACAATCACCAAAGCGATGCGAGGTGCAGTGACCTCGCATGGCTCGAGTGCCACGATCTCGACGTTTTTTGTGGTCATCAGGGGCTTGTAGGCGTCGATTATCTCGCTGATTACATGGTCGGCTCGACAGGCCGATGCGGTGCCGTCGGCTTCGGCCTGTTCGTCGCGAGCCAGAAATAGTAGGGCCTCGATCAGTTCGGCCATCTGGCGCGAGGCGCGGTCGATACGCCGCAGAGGCGCGCTCGCGGCCTGCATGTCGTCTTGTTGCAGCACCTCGACTGCCCCCTGAATGACCGCCAACGGGGTACGCAGCTCGTGACTGGCGTCGGCGGTAAAGCTGCGTTCGCGTTCGACGAACTCGTCCAGTCGCAGCATGAAGCGATCGAACGCCTGTGCAATCACGCCGACTTCATAATCTTCGAAGCGATCGGCTAACGCCGTAGCGCGTGCATCCGGATGCAGATTGCCGACGTGTTCTGCCAGCGCGTTGATTGGTTTCAGGCTGATACGCGCGATCCATGCGCCCAGTGGAATCGCCAGTGCAAGCACGATCAGTGCGGCCACGATGGCGAGAATCTTGAACAGCGTTTCACGATTCTCCAGCGCCGTGATGTCGTAGGCCAGATACGCGCGTTTGTCACCGATCATCGCTGTGCCAACGCGATAGCTGTGGTCGTTGAAGTCCAGGGTTACGCCGCGGACACTGCGCCCAAGATGCCGCATGGGTGCGGGCAGCGTATCGATCTTGTCCGGGGCCACCACGTAGCCGGTGAGGTTGGCGGAATGCGGGATCGCCTTGGCGCCTTCACTGGGGTATTCATTGACCAGTTCGGACATTTCATGGCTGACCAGACCGTTAAGCAGATCGCTCTTGAGTCGGCCATTGATAGCGAACAGCGCCAGCAGCATCGAGGCCACCACGATCGCAACGAACAGAGCCAGCGCGAAGGTCACACGGAACTGAAGACTGTCCCGTCGGCTGGCGAGATGCCGCGAGAGCCGGCGGGATCTAAGCCGCATCCGGCTCGATCAGGCGATAGCCCATGGTTGGCACGGTATGCAGCATGGCGCCTGCGAATGGCTTGTCGATGGCCGATCGCAGTGCGTGGATATGGGTGCGCAGCGCTTCGGAATCCGGTGGATGGTCGCCCCAGATGGCCACTTCCAACTCGGCGCGGCGAACCAGCCGTGGCGAAGCACGAAGCAGCACTTCCAGCAGCCGTAGAGCGGTCGGAGTCAACGAAACTTTCCGGCCGCCACGCTCGACCTGCCAGGTATCCAGATTGAGCACCAGATCGCCAATCTTCAGCTGATGGATGCTGCGGCGCGGACCCCGGTTGCCAAGCGCGTCCAACCGGGCTTCGAGTTCCAGCAGCGAGAACGGCTTGATCAGATAATCGTCAGCTCCGCTGGCAAAGCCGGCCAGCTTGTCGTCGATGGTGTCGCGCGCGGTCAACATGAGGATAGGCGTCTGCGTGTCGACCTCCTCGCGCAGGCGTTCGCACAGTGCCAGCCCGTCGATCCCGGGCAACATTAGATCCAGCACGATGGCATCGTATTCGTTGACCACCGCCAGGTGCAGGCCGGTGACGCCGTCGGTCGCGCTATCCATGACGCGGCCGCGCGCCGAGAGGAACTCGATGATATTGGCCGCAAGATCCTCGTTGTCTTCGATTACCAGAATACGCATGACGAGCCTGCCGGACGAAGTTCACGCTATCTTAATGAAAAATTGCCGTCAACACGATATATCGTCGACAGTCTAACCAAAACGATTCTTCAAGGCCGACTCCCCATGCCGAACCGTCAGGCTGTTGTTTTCACTGATCTCGATGCCACGCTGCTCGATCATCACAATTACACATGGTCGACCGCTGCACCGGCATTGAAGCAACTGGCGGAGCGCAGCGTGCCGGTGTGTATCTGCACGAGCAAGACGGTTGCGGAGATCCGCGTGCTGCGGCGTGCCATGGGCAATGACGCGCCGTTCGCTGCCGAGAACGGCGGCGTAGTGGCCGTGCCGCATGGTTACTTCGATACCGGTGCGGATCACGATGGCGATTCGGTCGAACTCACCACGCTGGGCTTGCCCTATGACGAACTGGTCGCGTTGGCGCGTCGGTTGCAACAGACCCACGGTTATCGATATACCGGATTCGCGGATCTCGACGTCGCCGACGTGATGGCCGCGACCGGACTGGACGCAGCCGCTGCGGCCGATGCTCGACGCCGGCATGCCTCCGAGCCGTTGCTATGGGAAGACAGTGCGGCGGCCGAAATCGATTTTTCGCGGCGGGTAGCCGAGGCCGGTTTCACGACCAGACGCGGCGGGCGCTTCGTGCACCTGCTTGGACACGCCGACAAGAGCGACGCGCTGGACTGGTTGCGCGCTCGCTTCGAAGCAGTGTACGGCCCGATTCTTGCTATAGCACTGGGCGACAGTGCGAATGACGCCGGCATGCTGGCAGCCGCCGATATCGGTTACTGGGTGGCCAGACCGGACGGCAGCTATCAGGAGAAGGCATCGGGCTCGATTCGACATGCGCCCGGTATCGGGCCGGCGGGCTGGGCAGGTGCTATTGCGTCATTGATCGAGCACCGCGAAATCTAGACTTCAGCCCATCGGCTGCAGTCGCTGACAAAGGCGATAGCCATGGCAGATTTTCATCAGAACGGCGTCATCACAACGCTGCATCGGCTAGACGAACGACCGATCGAGGCGTTGGAAGCCGAGCTGCGTTCGTTTGCGCAGAGCCGACCCATGTCGCTGGTCCTGCCCTGTCTGTATTCCGAACTCGAGGGCGACGCGCTGCCTGATATCGTGGCCGAGCTGGCACAGGTCGATTATCTGGCCGAGATCATTATCGGCCTGGACGGCGCCAGCGCCGAGCAGTATGCCCACGCGCACGAGTTCTTTGGCTGTCTGGGGCCGCGCCATCGTCTGCTGTGGAATGACGGCCCGCGTCTGCAGGCGTTGTACGATCGGCTGGACGGCGAGGGGCTGGCGCCTGCGCGCCCCGGCAAGGGGGCCAACGTCTGGAATTGCCTGGGTTATTTTCTGGCCTCCGGCCGCGGCCGCGTACTGGCCATGCACGACTGCGATATCAAGACCTACGACCGCGATCTGCTGGCGCGGCTGTTCTATCCCATGGTGCACCCGAACTTTACCTTCAAGTTTGCCAAGGGCTATTACGCGCGTATCGCCGACGGCTCGATCAACGGCCGGGTGGTGCGTCTGTTCATGACGCCGATCCTGCGTGCGCTGGGCACGGTGGTCGGCGAGATGGATTATCTGAATTTCATGGACAGCTTTCGCTACCCGTTGTCTGGCGAAATGGCGATGAGCGCCAGCGTGGCCCAAGCGATCCGGATCCCCAGCGACTGGGGGCTGGAAGTGGGCATTCTCGCCGAAGTACATCGCACCTATGGCGGCAATGCGGTCTGCCAGGTCGATATCGCCAACCATTACGACCACAAGCATCAGCCGGTCGCCGATCACGAGGCCAATACCGGCCTGGCCAAGATGAGTACGGATATTGCCAAGGCGCTGTATCGCAAGCTCGCGACCTACGGCGTGACGATGACCCCGGAGACCATCCGCACGATCAAGGCGGTCTATCTGCGCAATGCCCTCGACGCCGTGGAACGTTTCTATTTCGATGCCCAGATCAACGGCCTCGAGCTCGACCGCCACCAGGAAGAGAAAACAGTCGAGGTATTCGTGGAATCGATCATCAACGCCGGAGAGGAATACCTGGCCAATCCAATGGAAGTGCCCTTCATGCCGACCTGGAATCGCGTACGTGCAGCGTTCCCGTGTTTTCTCGATGATTTTCATGCGGCCGTGGAAGCCGATCGGACCGATGCGATCAGTTCTGCTGGGTGATCAGGGCGCGGCGTTGTCGCATGAAACGGCAACAGCCCCTAGACTGCTGGCATACACTCCGCGCCTCGGTTCCCCCTATGACTGTTCACCGCTTTGTTTCGTCGGTCGTACTTGCGCTGTGTGTCGCTGCGAGCGGTTTGCCGGTCGCATATGCCGCAGACAACCAGCCGATCTACCCGAGCCAACTGCTCAAACAGAAGCCGGCGTTGCAGGCACAGTACGATCAGTTGATTCAGCCGATTACCGCTGACCATGCCTGGGTCAAGACCATCGGCACCGAAACGCCGGTGAGCCAGATCACCGTGTCCGAAACGCAATACGCAGTGTTGTCGAGCTGCAAGCCACACGACTGCGCGGCACAGGAGATAGTGAGCCTTATGTCGCCGGCGGCCGATCAGGCCGTCGGGGCATTGCTGGTCAATCACGGCGGTCCGACAGAGCCCGGCTCCTCGACCATCACCTGGCTAGGCCAGCCCGATGCCAGCCAGCGTCAGTTCATGGCAGCGTATCTGTTCCGCTGAACCGGTCGCCATACTCGGAATCCCGAGTCCCGAGTCAATCACTGATCCAGGCAATCTCGTAGGGCGCAATAGTAATCGAGCGCTGGGCGCCGCTGATTTCAGTGGCTGCAGTGACGTTCCGGCGGACGCGCGCCTCTGGCAGCATGTTGCCAGGCACTTTCACCGATTTTGCACTGACATTGTGCACAGCGAGCAGCGTCTGCTCCTTGCAGGTGCGTTGCACCGCAAACAGCGACGGTCCGAGATCGACGATCTGCTGTGCGGCATCCGGATGAAACGCCGGCTGGCGAGCGCGTACGGCAAGCAGGCGCTTGAGCCGGGACAGCACCTTGGCGTGGTGTGACTCGATCGACAGCTGATAGCCGAGCTCGCTGGCGTCGTAGCGACGACGGTTGATGGATCGACTGTGGCCGCTGTTCTCGACGCCGTCCATGTCGTTGTGGGTGGCCACCAGGCTGTGGAAATACAACGCCGGAATACCGGCGAGCGCCATGCTGATTGCCTGGCTCACCACGAATCGATCGATATGGGTCTGACTGTCGATAGCGCCGGGCTCGCCCAGCAGGTCGTAGTAACTGACGTTCAGCTCATACGGCCGCGTGCTGCCGTCGGGCATGCCACGGGTGGATACGAAACCGCCGCGCTCACGGGTGGTTTCCACCAGAGTCGCCAGTTCATCGTCGTCGAGGATGGATTCTACCGAGCGCAGGCCGATGCCGTCGTGGCTGGCGGTGAAGTTGAGAAAATGACAGCCCGGCGGCAACGCCGGCAGGCTGACTGCCCAGCCGTTGAGCCGGGTCGCGTCTGCATGCAGCAGGGTGTGTGCGACCAGCGGCGGCAGTACAAACTGATAGGCGACATGGGCTTCGTTGCCGTCGGTGAGATACGAAATGTTCTCGGCGTGTGGCACGTTGGTCTCGGTGATCAGCTGCAGCCCAGGCGCATAGCGCTCCAGCAGCGCCCGCATGAACTTGATCACCTGATGGGTCTGCCACAGATGAATACAAGGCGTGCCGATCTCTTTCCAGAGAAAAGCCACGGCGTCCAGGCGCAGCAGCCGCGCCCCGCGTGCGACATATTCGAAGACGATATCCACGAACTCAGACAGCACTGCCGGATTGGCGAAATTGAGATCGATCTGGTCGTCGGAGAAGGTCGCCCACAGATGCTTGGTGCCACGTGCGGTGACCACTTCGGCGAGCAGCGGCGTGGCACGCGGGCGTACCACAGCGCGAAGATCGGTCTTGGGATCTGTTTCGATGAAGTAATCGCGGCCCGGATCCGCGTCGGCCAGATAATGCGCAAACCACAGACCCTTGCGTGAGGCGTGGTTGAGTACCAGGTCGAACATCAGCGGCTTGTCGCGGGCCAGAGCTGCGATGTCGTCCCAGTCGCCAAAGTCCGGATTGACTTGGCGATAGTCCATCACCGAAAAGCCTTCGTCCGAGCTATGCGGATAGAACGGCAGCAGATGCACCGCGGCAATCGCATCGCCCAGGTTGCGGGCAATGAAATCGCGCAGCGTAGCCAGCGGTGCCTCGCCTGGGCGCTGGATGATGTCGGGGTAGGTGATCATCAGGTTGAATGCCTGATCGACCGGCATATCGGTGGGTTGTGGCAGGCCGTGGCGGCGCGCGGCCTGGCTGGCCGCCTCAATGCATTGCTCGGCAGCGGCCGGGCCGTAGAGTGGGATCAGCCATTCGACGAGATCGTTGGGACTGTGAGCGTCGGCGGCCTGGACCGGAGTATGAGTTTGGGCAGTCATGCTTGGTGGATAACCAAATTGCATACCAACATGCAGTATGCGCGGCTGCGATCTATGATGAGT
This sequence comes from Salinisphaera sp., assembly GCA_027858915.1. Classification (GTDB taxonomy): domain Bacteria; phylum Pseudomonadota; class Gammaproteobacteria; order Nevskiales; family Salinisphaeraceae; genus Salinisphaera. The sequence continues at coordinate 62,534 of JAQIBT010000033.1, read as the reverse complement.
CTCCGTATCGGATCGATGGTTGTGGGCCGTATTCCGTGAAAACTTCCACGCAGGCAGCAACATGCGGCTGATAGGAAAGACACTGCTCTGGGGGACGCTCGTGCTGGCGTTGCTCGGCGTCGGGCTGCCGGGATTGATTGGCTTTTACATGGCCCGCGAGTTCGATCATGCGGTAGCCAGCCTGCGCGTACCGGGTCTGGTAGAGGTCGCTGGCAGCCAGTTCGATCGCGGCTGGTTCAGTTCGCATGCCCGTATCTCGCTGCGCCCGATTGGCCCGTTGTGTCATGCGTCTCCGTGCCCGACTGTGATTCTGAACAGCCGTATCTATCAAGGCCCGTTGGCGTTTGGCGCGCCGGGGCGGGGCAGCCTGCGCCCGGTGCTTGCAGTGGCCGACACGCGAGTCAACCCGGCGGCGCTCTGGCCGCGCTATGTGTTCTCGCCGGTGCCCGGGCCGCTGATATTGCGCTCGCGCGTGGCACTGGATACCCGCGGCCACGTCGCTCTGCATCTGGACGGGGTCAGCTTCCAAGTCAGCCGGCGCCAGCCGATCGCGCAGTTCCAGACGTCTGCCGTCGACGGTGCGCTGACCACGGCAATAGCCGGTCGCGCGATTGCCGGCGGACAGCTTCGCTGGCCCTCGTTCGCGCTGTCTCCACAACATGGTGGGCGTCTGGCCTGGCGTAATCTCGAGTTGACCGTCGGCAAGATCGACCCCGCCGCTGACCGACTCGATCATCTGGTCCTCACCGCCGATTCCATCACCCTCGACAACGGCCAGGGCCGCGCGACGCGGTTAAGCCAGTTCGAGGGCGATCTTCAGCGCTCGGCGCCGGGGCAGGCAGCGTTGTCGCTGGCGGTCCGCGAAGTGGTGCTGCCAGACAATACCCATGGCGAACTGCATCTGAAAATTACGGTTGCCGATGCTGATGAGGCCGCCTGGATGGCACTGCCTGGCCAGTGGCGGACACTGGGGGGGCTGACCGGCGGTGCCGCGGACGATCCGCGTCTTTATACCGACGTGCTGCCGGGCGTCTTGTCGCCGGGCTTTCGATTGGCGATCGCGAAGAGCGCGCTCTATACCAAAAATGGACCGCTACGGCTTAGCGGCCATCTGTCCGTGCCGAAAGCTCTGCAGCCGTCCACCATGGCCGCCGACACTATTCGCCAGCTCGATATCGCTCTGCGCATACGAGTACCGGCCGTGCTGGCGCAGCGCTTTACGAAACACCAGATTGCTGCCCGGCAGGGTGACGGCATGGCTGTTTCCGCTCAGCGGGTGGATCAGGAATTGCAGTCGCTGACGGCTCGTGGATTGATTACACGACAATCGGCAGTCGATGGCCACGCTGCCAGTTATGGCGTGACGCTGCGTATTCACAACGGCAAATTGACGCTTAACGGTCACGGCGAACCCGGTTGGCAGAGTGTGGTCGATCAGACGCAGGCCGCGATTCAGGGGCTGTAACCGGGGTAATGGGTCCTGCCGCGGATGCGGCCAGATTCAACTTCGCAAGGCTCGCGCGTTAAACTACGCGGCTAATATATTTCACGCGCGCCGACGACCACGTTGGGAGCACAGCCCATGTACAACAGCCAGACGCATTTCGACGTCATCGTAATCGGTGGCGGCCACGCGGGCACTGAAGCCGCAACCGCGGCGGCCCGCATGGGCCGGCGTACGCTGCTGCTCACCGATAATATCGAGACCATCGGTCAGATGTCCTGTAATCCGGCGATTGGCGGTATCGGCAAGGGCCACCTGGTGCGTGAGATCGATGCGTTGGGCGGCGTGATGGCGCGGGCGGCCGATCGTGGTGGTATCCAGTTCCGGACGCTCAATGCCCGCAAGGGCCCGGCGGTACGGGCCACGCGCGCGCAGGCTGATCGCGCGTTGTACAAGGCGGCCGTGCGCGAGATGGTCGAAAACCAGCCGAACCTGCATCTGTTTCAGCAGTCAGTGGCCGATCTGATCGTCGAAAATCATCGTGTCACGGGCGTGACTACGACGATGGGCCTGGCTTTCCACGCGCCGTCCGTGGCCTTGACCGTCGGTACTTTCCTCGGCGGTACGATCCATATCGGCCACAAGCGCTTTGGCGGCGGGCGTGCCGGGGATGCGCCGTCGAACGCATTGGCCGAACGCCTGCGGGCGCTCGAATTGCCGGTTGGCCGGCTCAAGACCGGCACGCCGCCGCGTATTGATGCCAGGTCAATCGATTATTCCCAGCTCGCCGAGCAGCCGGGCGACGATCCGACTCCGGTGTTCTCGTTCATGGGCCGCCGCGCCGAGCATCCGCGTCAGGTCTGTTGCCATATCACTTATACCAACGCCGAGACGCATGCGTATATTCGCGAGAATATTGGTGAATCGGCGATGTATGCCGGGCATATCGAGTCGGTTGGCCCGCGCTATTGCCCGTCGATCGAAGACAAAGTTGTGCGGTTTGCCGACAAGGACGCCCACCAGATATTTATCGAGCCAGAAGGGCTGACGGCCGCCGAGGTTTATCCGAACGGTATTTCCACCAGCCTGTCGTTCGAAACCCAGTTGGCCATGGTGCGCTCGATCGCCGGCTTCGAGAACGCACATATCACGCGCCCCGGCTATGCCATCGAATACGATTATTTCGATCCGCGCGGGCTGTCGTACTCGCTCGAGACCAAGGCGATCGCCGGCCTGTATTTCGCCGGTCAGATCAACGGCACCACCGGCTATGAAGAAGCCGCTGCACAAGGCCTGCTGGCTGGCATTAATGCCGCGCGCGCGTCTGCCGGCGAAGCGCCCTGGTGGCCGGGGCGGCACGACGCTTATCTCGGCGTGCTGGTAGACGATCTGATCACTCGCGGCACGATCGAGCCTTATCGGATGTTCACCTCGCGCGCCGAGCATCGACTCCTGCTGCGCGAGGACAACGCCGATACGCGGCTGACGCCGATCGGCCACGAGCTGGGCCTGGTCGACGAAGCACGCTGGCAGGCGTTCGATATCAAGCGCGAAGCGGTGGGCCGCGAGCAGGCACGTCTGGCTGATATTGCGATCAAGCCAGCGGACCTCGGCCAGGACGCTGGTGCAGCCTGGCTTGGCAACCCGCTCAAGGAAGCCGTGTCGGCAGCCGATCTGCTCAAGCGGCCGGGTATCGGCCATGCGGACCTGGTGGCGCGTACCGGTATCGGCTCGGCCGACACAGACGGCATGTCGCCCGAAGCTGCGATCTCGGTCGGCGAGCAGGTAGAGGTCCAGGCCCGCTATGCCGGGTATATCGCACGCCAGAACGGCGAGATCGAACGGGCCCGCGCACACGAGGAGACCGGATTTCCGCCCGACTTCGATTATCGCGCGGTCTCGGGCCTGTCCAACGAACTGACCGGCAAGCTGGACGATATCCGGCCGGCGACGCTGGGTCAGGCCGCACGGATTCCGGGCATGACGCCGGCGGCAGTGTCGCTGCTGCTGGTGCAGCTGAAGAAGCAAGGCGCGCGGCTGGCCCGAAGCGCCTGATCCGGGCGGTTAGGTCGTTGCCGCGCGAGTCGGATCGCTTGGTGTAATCTGGCTGACGTTCCAAGGGGGAAAGGAATTGTTGATGCCCGAACGCCGATTGGTGTCCTGGATAGCTGCGAGCTGCGTCATGCTGGTCGTGTTGGTCGCCGGATGCAGCAGCGACCGCAGCGATTTCCCCAATCGTATACAGCCGGATATCCACGCTGACGGCACCAAGGTACTGCGCAAGGGCAACGGCTCCGAGCCCGGCACGCTGGATCCGCATCAGGCCTCGGGCGTGCCAGCGGCCGGTATCCTGCAGGATCTCTATGAAGGCCTGGTCATCACCGGCCACAAGGGCGGGATATTGCCAGCAGACGCCAAGACCTGGGAGATCAGCGCCGATCGCAAGACGTATACGTTCCATCTGCGCGATAACGCCCGCTGGTCCAACGGCGCGCCGGTTACCGCAGGCGATTATGTGTTCAGCTTCCGCCGTATGGTCGATCCCAAGACCGCATCCCCCTATGCCGATATCCACGCCCCGATCGTCAATGCGACGGCTATCATCAACGGCGATAAGACGCCGGCCACGCTAGGGGTGAAGGCGCTCGACAAGCACACCTTGCAGATTCGGCTCGACAAGCCCACGCCGTTCTTTCTACAGACGCTGGCCCACGTCAGCAGCGACCCGGTCTATCCGCCGGCAGTCAAAAAATGGGGCGATGCCTTCACCCAGCCGGCCCACTCGGTGAGCAACGGCGCCTACCAACTCAAACAGTGGCGCGTGAACGACAAGATCGTGCTGGTGCGCAACCGACAATACTGGGATAACGCCCATACCCGTATCGATCAGGTCGAGTACTACCCGATCGACAACAGCAAGTCAGAACTGTCGCGTTATCAGGCCGGCGGACTGGACTGGACCTACAGTGTGCCGGCCGCCGATCTGGATGCAATCAAGGCCAATATCCCGAAACAGCTGCATACCGTCCCCACTCTCGGTATTGCCTACTTCGGCATGAACGTCACCCGCGCGCCGTTCAAGGACAATCGCAAGCTGCGCCTGGCGTTGTCCATGGCGCTCAACCGCCAGGTCATCGTCGACAAGATCCTGCGCGGCGGGCAGATTCCGGCTTACAGCTGGATTCCGACGGCGGTCCAGGGCTACGACAGCGTGCGTTACCAATGGGCCGACTGGTCGGACAAACGGCGCGACGCGATGGCGCGCAAGCTGTATCAGGAGGCCGGTTATTCCGACCAGCATCCGCTCAAGGCCGAATTCCTGTATCCCACCGGCGGCATCGGCAAGACGCTGTCGCTGGTGGCCGCGGCCATGTGGCGCAAGGTGCTGGGGGTCGAGATCACGCCGCGCAATGAAGAATGGAAGGTCTTTCTGCAGACTACCCGCAACCAGTTCGATACCCAGATATTCTGGGGCGGCTGGATAGGCGACTACGAGGACCCCAACACGTTCTTCTCGATCCTCAATTCGCATGCCGCGCTCAACTACACCGGCTATCACAGCGCGGTCTACGACAAGGCCCAAGCCGCATCCGAACATGTGCCCAACGGCCCGCAGCGTACGGCTCTGATGCACACGGCCGAAGCCGCCCTGCTGCACGACGCGCCGTTGATGCCCATCTTTTTCTGGACCAATCATCATCTGATCAAGCCCTACGTCAAAGGCTTTGTGCCCAATCCGCTGGATAACTACTACAGCAAGGATCTGGACATCGTGCCCGCCGGCACTGCCAGCCAGACATCGCCGCCGCCTGCCAATGACAAGCAGGAGAACCACTGATGATGGCTTATATCGTCAAGCGCCTGCTGGGGGCGATCCCCACCATCTTCATCCTGTTGACGCTGACCTTCGCGCTGGTCCATCTGGCGCCCGGCAGCCCGTTGGACGGCGATCGGCCGATGACGCCGGAGGTACGGGCCAACCTCGAAGCCAAGTACCACATGAACGAACCACTGATTCAGCAATACCGGCGCTATCTGCTCAATATCGCGCATCTGGATTTCGGCACGTCGTTTCAGTACAAGAACACCAGCGTGAATTCGCTGATCGCTGCCGGCTTTCCGGTCTCGCTGACGCTAGGTGCTGCCGCACTCGCGCTCGCGCTGGCGCTGGGCATACCGCTGGGCATGCTGGCGGCTGTGCATCAGAACCACACGGCCGATTACGGAGCGATGGGATTGTCGCTGGCCGGCATCTCGGTGCCCAACTTCGTACTCGGGCCGTTGATGGTGCTCGTCTTTGCGGTCTATAACGACTGGCTGCCGGCCGGTGGGCTGGATGGCTGGCAGAGCTATGTGATGCCCGTGCTGGCGCTGGCGGCCATGTATGTCGCTTATGTCACACGTTTGATGCGTGCCTCTACCATCGAGGTGCTGCGCTCGAACTATATCCGTACCGCGCGCGCCAAGGGCCTGTCCGGTTTCCGGGTGTTTTTCGTACACGTTCTGCCGGCCGCCTTGTTGCCGGTGGTGTCGTTTCTCGGGCCGGCGGCGGCCGGGATTCTCACCGGTTCGGTGGTGGTCGAGCAGATCTTCGGGATTCCCGGGCTGGGCCGGTTCTTCGTCACCGGCGCGCTCAACCGGGATTACACGCTCGTGCTGGGCATCACCCTGTTCTACGGCATCATCATCATCGGCTTCAATCTGCTGGTCGATGTAATCTACGGCTGGCTCGATCCGCGAGTGACGTATTGATGATCTCGCGCAAGAGAGACAGTCTGGAGAACGCAGCACGCGGCAACAGCCTGGGTCGCGATGCCTGGCGTCGACTCAAGGCCAACCGGGCCGCCATGGCGTCGCTCGTACTGCTGGGGCTGATCACGCTGGCAGTGGTCGTCGGGCCCTGGCTGTCGCCTTTCAACTACTACTCACAGGATTACGATGCGATCTGGACCGCGCCGTCCTGGGCCAGCGGGCATTTCTTCGGCACTGACGCAGTCGGCCGGGATCTGTTCGTGCGGACCCTCAACGGGGGCCGGATATCGCTCATGGTGGGGATCGTCACCACCTTCGTGAGCCTGATCATCGGCGTGACCTACGGCGCTACGTCGGGCTACCTCGGTGGCCGTACGGATAACCTGATGATGCGGATCGTCGATATCCTGTATTCGCTGCCGTTCATGTTCTTCGTGATCCTGCTGGTTGTGTTCTTCGGTCGAAACCTGCTGTTGCTGTTTGCGGCTATTGGCGCCGTGAGCTGGCTGGACATGGCCCGGATCGTTCGCGGTCAGACGCTGTCGATCAAGCAGCAGCCTTATATCGAGGCCGCACGCATGGCCGGTGCGGGCACGCCGGGCATCATCGCGCGCCATATCGTGCCTAATCTGCTGGGGCTGGTAGTGGTCTATGTCACGCTTACGATCCCGCAGGTGATTCTGTTCGAATCCTTTCTGAGTTATCTGGGGCTCGGCGTGCAGCCGCCGGCTACCTCCTGGGGTGCCCTGATCAACGACGGCACTAGCGAGATGAGCGTCGCGCCCTGGCTGCTCATCATCCCGTCGATCTTCCTGGCCGTCACGCTGTTCTGCTTCAACTTTATCGGCGACGGGCTGCGTGATGCGCTCGATCCCAAGGATCGGTAGCTGCCCATGAGCAGGCCACTACTCGAAGTACGTAATCTCAAGATCGACTTCGAAACGCATGACGCGGTCGTGGATGCAGTCCACGCCCTGGATTTCACACTCGAGCGCGGCGAGGCGCTGGGTATCGTCGGCGAATCCGGCTCTGGCAAGAGCCAGACCGTGCTCGGGCTTATAGGCCTGCTTGCGCCGAACGCGAAAATCAGCGGCACAGCGACGCTGACAGGCAGTGGAAAGCAGGGCGATATCGAGTTGCTGTCTGCTAAACCGCGGATTCTGCGGAAGGTACGCGGCGCACGAATTGCCATGATCTTCCAGGACCCAATGACTGCGCTCAATCCGCATCTGAAGATCTCCACCCAGATGATCGAGGTGCTGCGTGCCCATCGCGGCATGGGCCGGCGTGAAGCGATGCAGGCCGCCATCGACATGCTGGAAGCCGTGCGTATTCCCGAGGCCGCACGGCGCATCAAATATTATCCGCACCAGTTCTCGGGCGGCATGCGTCAACGCGTGATGATTGCCATGGCCTTGTCCTGTGAGCCCGAGATCCTGATCGCCGACGAGCCAACCACCGCGCTGGACGTCACCGTTCAGGCCGAGATTCTGGACCTGATCGACGAACTACGGGCCCGGACCCATACCGCGCTGATCCTGATCACCCACGATCTGGGCGTGATCGCCGGCCAGTGCAGCCGGGCACTTGTAATGCGCCGAGGCGATCTGGTCGAGCACGGGCCAATCGAGCAGATATTTCGTGCCCCCGAGGCGCAGTACACCCGCGATCTACTGGCAGCGATTCCGCGGTTGGAGGGCTGAGTTCGTGCCCATCGCTGGATCGGCGAAAAGAGCGTCGGAAGAAAGACGCTCTTTCTACGCGCCAGCTCCAGCCGTTGTGTCACAAATATTCACGGCTCCCGCCCGGCCGTACCTGACGGCGACTACGACGGGATAATGCAGAAACCGTGGTCTTGCTCGCCAGTTTAATCAACCGTTCAAACGCAATTTCCCAAGAAATAGAAATCAGGCTTTGAACGAGCTCAGGATGGGAACATTCACTGGTAAATGTTCATACCAATTTTCAGAGCAAGCTTAATTCACGCATTGATGTGTCGATGACCTGATCTGTTTTCTCTGCCCATGCTATACGCGGTGCTGTCGATAGTGTTGAACCAGCCAGCCGCATGGGGCGAAAATTTCCGATTAAGATGGCGAACATGAGAGAGAGCTCGGATCAGCGCCGCACCCGTTGATAGCACCACCGAACGCATGATGAGGAACCTCAAGGTCTCGAAGTCCATCTCTGAGCGCAAGCGACGGATAATCTTTTGCTGTCGGGCCTCCAAGCAACTGACGTTCTTTTCCCAAGCGGCACGATAATCGCCGCCCGTCTCTTTAGGACCTTGGGTCGCTTCAAATAGCAGCACCCACACGGAGAGCTCGTGCGCGTATCCGAGCATACCGTTCATCGTTGTGCGTAGCATCCCGTAAGCTGGATCGTTGAAATCGATTCGACCGGCTGCAGCCTCTCGAAACATCTTCTGGCGCAGTTCAAAAACACGCTGACGGAATTCCTCGATACGATAGTGTGGATAAAGCCAAAAGAGAAACGCGCACCAAAGAGCTATCCCCAATGCGGACTGAAGCGCGATCGCTAGCTGTTCGTGTGTCATGAGTCGTCTTCCTGCCGGGGTTGGCCTTGGCTATCGAGCCCGCTACTGGATCGGTCTGGATCATATCCGGTTTCGAGTTCCTTTATATGAATATCTTGCGACGAAACAACGCGGAGACGCAATCGGCGCTGTTTCCAGCCGTACCATGTCGCGACCAAGCTGTAAGAGAAAACGATAGTCGTTGAGACCTTCAAGCTGCCGATAAATTCCACCGCGATGTTCACATCGGTCGCAGTTCCGGCCCAAGCGTTAAAGATCTCGACCGCCGCCCAACACGGAATGCCGAGCATTATTGCGGGCTTGCAAAGCTCCCGTATGGTTTTGAAGATTTCGCGCTGCGTCTGACGGCCGGGCTTCTCCGCGAGTTGTCTGCGCAGTTCACGGTTCTCTCGCAAAAGCGTGTCGTGACGTGGCTTGTTCTTGGGCATTCAGCCTTCCTTGATAAGTCGACTATTACATGCAGCCGGTCCGAGATGCGCGAGTACGTTGCAACGCGGTCGATCGGCCGCATCGGCGTGTCCTGATCGTTGCTCATTATCATTATCGGATCAAATGTTTGGGTTCCCTGAGACGAACCTTACTTCTTGCTATCCGTTTTGTTCAAAATAAACAAAACGCTCAGGTTCAGGTCTAGCTTCGTACTATTCGTTTGATCCACAGCTTTTTGCCATCGGACTATTACGGTGACACGTTACTATTTGCGAATAGCTGCGGTCTAGCAATGTAGCAATCCTCGCCTTCCAGCAATAAGGCCGCCGGGTTTATCTTCTTAGGGCGGGTATAGCTATCTGCAGATTGCCAGTCACTTTGGGCTGCATTTCACAACGGTGGGCCGGATCGTGCGTGCCAGCAAAGCGGAAACGCTCAGGTCCGAAACGCTCTCAGGGTCAGGTCTAGCTTCGTACTACCCCGCGAAGCGTGCCGCTGGCGCCGTATCGCCAGATTTTCGTATGGGATGGCCCACCTGTTTCGTCGTCTCGGCCCAGATCGGCGGTCCGGCCGGTGTCACGGTTTAGCTGCGGAGCAAGCGTCGTTCGAGCAAGGACTGCAGATCGCGACGACCGTCGATGATCAGGTAGACGACGACACAGCTGTCGAAAACGCGATAGATAATACGGTACGGTTTAAAGAAAGCTTGGCGATAGTCGCGGATACCGAGCGCCAAAAGTTCTTTTGGATAGCTACCGCGCTCGGGCGCGACGGAGAGCCGCTCGGTCATATCCCATAGCCGATCCAGAACGTAATTCGCGTTTTCTCGCGAATCGGACGTCGCAATATAGTCATATAGTTCCTCGAGATCACGCTCCGCTCCCGCAGAGAGCGCCACGTCATAAGACACTACTCTTCCAGCCGTTTGGCCCGCAGACGATCGATCACATCAGACACGGGTTTGACATTGTCTTGTTCGACTTCACGCTGGCCGAGCGCCAGAATCTTGAGCAACGCCAGCGTTTCCTGGGTTTGCTCGTAAGACGCCGCGTCCTGAAGCACCGCTTTTGCTTCGCCGTTCTGTGTGATGACAATCGGTTCGCGCTGTTCTTCTAGGCGGCGAAGAACCTCTGCAGCGTTCGCTTTCAAAAAGCTGATCGGTTTCACCTGGATTGAATAGCGCACAATCGAACTCCGAGAAATGATTTCGAGACTAAATTTAGTCTTTTAAAAGTTCGCTGACAAGCGCAGTATCGCGCGTCACCACGGATCCGACAAACCGATCCGCCCGACACTCGCCAGCTTGATCACAAGCCCGGCTGTGTCGGCGTCCTATACCAGTCCGAAGGCCCGACGGATCGGGGGATCGTATACCTATCTCGTGTCTGCAATAAATTAAGGATACCGTCTTCAAAATTGCTCTTCTGGGATAGCTCAGGCGAGTATTGCGCCGAGTGAACGCAACCCGGATTCAGCAAAATCGGGGCGAGCGGTTCGACGCGCGCACGGCGGTGCCCAGATGCGCGAGTAGGTCAGCTACTTTGCGATGCCCAGAAACAAAGCCAGGCAACGCTCAACCTCGATCATCGAAGCCGAATCTATACGTCCGAAGGATTGCCCTATCTTGTCGCGCTTAACGGTCATGGCCTTGTCTACCATCACATGCGAGGGCTTCTGCAAACCGTTTTCGGCGCTGGGTTGCACGGCAATACGAAACAACGGCGAGGCCACCAGCGTGCTCGTTACCGGCAACACGGTAACCGTGACGTGCTCGTCAAATTGATCGGCCTGAATGACCAGGGCGGGTCGCGGTTTGCCAAAATCGCCTTGCATGGCAATGGTCACGAAGTCGCCCCGTGTCACTCCGTCCAGCCATCGATATCAGTTAGCGCTTCATCCATGAAATCCAGGATGCTCGCGTTAGCCTTATCGGCTTCAGCAGCAAGCCGCGACTGGCGACGGCATTCTTCCAGGAAATCTGGCCGTCGCGTATCCGGCACCCAGATTTGCACCGGCCGAAGCCCTGCCATGCGTAACGCATCGCGATGCTTTTGAACTCTCGAATTTACTCCAGCCATACTAGACCTCACATGTTACATGCAACATATTAAGGCGTTTCAGCGTCACAAGCAACGCAACGCTTAACGCGCCGGATCCATCTGGGCGAGCATGAACGCGACGATCTGCGCGCCCTGATCCTCCTGCAGAAAGTGCCGCGCGCCGCGAATGGTGGTGTGCTGGGCATTCGCAGCGCCGATGACACGCCGGCGCAGGGTCTTGTCGGCGCCGCGGGTGATCGGATCGCCGTCGGCAAAGCAGGTATGTAAAGGTCGCGGAAACCTCTCCAGCGATTCCCAGGCGGCTCGGTTGGCCGGCGTGGCGGGATCGTCCGAGGTCATAGGCACCAAAGCCGGAAACGCGCGGATGCCGCCCATGTAGCGCTTGTCCGGAAAAGGCGCGGTATAGGCCGCGCGCTCGGCCCGTGATAACCAGCGCTTGCTGCCAGCCTGCAGGATCGCGCCGACTGGGAATACCGGGCTGTACAAAGCAAAACTGCGCCACAGCGAGAACAACTTTGGCATGTTCTCGTCCCCGGTCGGCAGAAAACCATTGCCGACGAACACGCGCGCAAACGTGTCCGAATGTTCGGCAACCAGGCGCAGGCCGATCAGCGATCCCCAGTCCTGGCAGAACAGAGTGACATCGGCGAGCTCAAGCTGCGTGAACCATTCCCATGTCCAGGCGACATGCCGGGCATAGCTATAGTCGGCGACTGCGCCTGGCTTGTCGGATCGCCCGCAGCCGATCAGGTCTGGTACAAGCACGCGATACCCGGCCGCGGCCAGTGGTTCGATCATGTGCCGATACAGATAGGCCCAGGTGGGCTCGCCGTGCATGAGCACAACTACCGGCGCGCCCCTAGGGCCGGCGTCGACGTAATGCATGCGCAGGCCGTCGACCTCGACATAACACGGCGCATAGGCAAAGCCTGGCAGCCTGGCAAAGCGCGCTTCCGGCGTACGAAAGACTTCTTGCCTCATGCATTTCCTCGCTGAATAGGCATGTATGACCAATTCGTGGCTGTAGGGCTAACGCGTGCCGAACCTGGGCACCTCGGTGGCCGGTCGGAAACGGTCGCGTGACGACTTCGGGAGACGTGAAACTGGGAGTATGGCTCGTTCTGCTCGAATCTAGATCTGCCGCGCGTTGTATCACGTCACATCGCGCGGTGATCGTCGAGAAGTCATTTGCGAAACCAGAAGCGCTGCTCCTCTTCAATCGGCTGGCAGAGGATACAATCAGTCTTGGCAACGAAATCGCATGGCTCGCCTCCTCGCGCCTTGAGAAAATCGAAGCCATTTAAACTATTGTGATGTATTGCGCGTCGGTCATTCTACTGGGATTTACTTATGGCATTCGAAACCGACCGGCAATCCCAAGACCGTGATACGCCTCAGCGGAGCTGGCCGTCTGCCATTCCCAAATGGGTGGGAATCGGGATCTTTTTATATCTAACCGTGTTCGCGCTGGGTTACGCACAGGTTTTTTTCATCCCGATCATATTCGCTTATCTCTTATCTCTTATCGATGGTCTTTAGCCCGGTACGACGGTTTTTCGATCGGCGTGGGGTTCCCCAGGGGTTGTCCGCGCTGGGTATCGTGTCGGTGATATTGATCATCTTTTTCAGCATCGCCGCCGCATTGGCGGTTCCGATCAGTTCCTGGACGAATAACAGCTCGCGGCTGGAAAGCACGGTCGAATACCGGCTGAGTGGCATATCCGGTCCGTTCAGCGATTATTTCGCCGCTCCGAGCAGTCCCGACCCGAACAGCAGTTCGTCGAACGGGCCGAGCTCGAAAAAAGAAAGCAACGCTGCCCAAACCAGTATGAGCGTCGCGGAGAGTATCGCGTCCCAACTGCCTTCGGTTGTTGCACAGTTTGTTTTCACGCTAGTGCTGTTGTTGTTTTTACTGGCCTCGGGCGACATGTTCTATGAAAAGATCGTGCAGGTCATGCCGACCCTCCACGACAAGAAACGCGCGGTCAAGATTGCGCACGACATCGAGCGCAAACTATCGCGCTATCTGCTGACGATCACCATCATCAACGCAGGCCTGGGTGTCGCGGTGGGTATCGCCATGTGGGCACTGGGTCTGCCCAACGCCCTGATGTTCGGCATCATTGCTTTTCTATTCAACTTTGTGCCTTACCTCGGCGCATTCGTGGGCATCTTGATAGCGGCGCTTGTGGCGTTGGTAGCGTTTTCCTGGGCGGGATGGGCGTTGATTGTGGCCGGGGTTTACTTGAGCTTGACCACGCTCGAGGGCCAGTTCGTCACGCCGTATTTTATAGGGCGCAGCTTACGCCTGAATACGGTCGCGGTCTTTGTGACCATATCGTTCTGGGCCTGGCTCTGGTCTGCCGTGGGCATGATCGTTGCGGTGCCACTATTGGTTGCGATCAAGACCTTCGGTGAGCATATTGATGCTCTTAAATCGTTAAGCCATTTTCTAGCCGAGCGACATGAGAAATTTGAAGGCATGCTGGAAACAAGCGACAGCGACAGTTCGAAGCCGGACAAGGCAGAGTGAGTGGAGAGGGGTGCCTGCCCGAATCCTGTTTTCTGACTACGTTAGGCCATAGCCGGTCATCGGAACCGACCGCGCCGCGTCGTTCGCCAAGTCGACCGCAAGGCCAAGGTTGCCCCATATCCAGTGGCGCTATGCTGAGATAGAGCGCCAGGCTGGCTTCGGTTCCTAAGCACGTCTGCGACCCGACTTCAGCCGATAGCTCGGCCGTACCAATCGGGTCAATGACTGTAATGCTGCGTAGCGGCAGGGATACCATTGCAACGGCGTCAATTCTCCAGTGGTGCCTGTCGAGCGGCTGTTACCATCCTTGAAACAGATGTTGCCGTTGGAGCAGTCAAGCGTTGTGAGCCGGCACAGACGGGGCGCTATGACCATTTACGTGTTGCCGATCAAGGTAGGAACTGGCCAGTGATCCTGGGCCCTGAAATCATCGACTGGCTGGAGTTCTGGGTTCCGGTTTTGATCGTGGCGGTCAGCGCTATTGCGGCTGCTGTGCACGCCTTGCTCACCCGCGAAACGCCCAGTGGCGCCTTCGGCTGGATCGGTGTGTCGTTGCTGTTTCCGCCGGTTGGGCCGCTGCTGTACTACATGTTCGGCGTCAATCGAGTGCGCGTGCGTGCTCGCCGGCTCGATCGCGCTTCTCGCCACGGCCTAGGGGCGCGTCGCACGGGTGCCGATGCCGCACTGCGTGATTACCATCGATTCATTGGCCGCCGCCGACGCGGGCTTGCCGCCGCGGGTGATCGTCTGTCTGTGTGGCCTGTTGTGCCCGGCAATCAGATCCGCGTGCTCAGCAATGGCGACAAGGCGTACCCGCCGATGCTCGAGGCGATCGACAACGCGCGCCGTTTTGTCTATCTGACCACCTATATCCTGGAGACCAACCGCGTCGGACGGCGCTTTATCCAGGCGCTGGCGGCAGCGGCCGACCGCGGGGTTGACGTCCGCGTACTGATTGACGGTTTAGGCGAATACTATGCCTGGCCCGGCAAGCGGCCGGTCGCACTGTTGACCTCCTACGGCGTGACGGCAGCACGTTTCCTGCCGCCGCGGCTGTGGCCGCCGTCGCTGCGGATCAACCTGCGCAATCACCGCAAGATTCTGGTGACTGACGGCGGTGTCGCTTTTACCGGCGGCATGAATATTGGTGACCGGCATTTCGTCGACGGCACACGCGGCGTGGCCGACATGCATTTCCGTCTGGCCGGACCGATTGTGCGCCAGCTTGAGGCCGTGTTTCTCTCGGACTGGGCGTTCGCCACCGGCCACCAGAGTGCAATCAGCGCGCGTGATCTGCCGGAAGTCGGGCAGGCCGCCTGTCGCACGGTCGAGAACGGGCCGACGCGGGATATCGAGCGCCTGAGCACGCTGCTGCAGACGGCGGTTTCCAGCGCCTCGAAGCGCGTGCTGATTGTCACCCCGTATTTCCTGCCCGGGCCGGCGCTGGTTGGTGCGCTGCAGGCCGCAGCGCTGCGCGGGTTGGAGGTGTCGATCGTGCTGCCGGGGCGCAACAATCTGCCGTTTGTCGCCTGGGCGATGCGGCATGGGCTGCTGGACCTGCTGGAACGCGGGGTCAAGGTGTACTACGGGCCGCCGCCGTTTGCCCATACCAAGCTGTTCATTATCGACGACGATTACGCGTTGATCGGCTCGCCCAACATCGATCCTCGCAGTCTGCAGCTTAACTTCGAACTGGCGGTTGAGATCTTCGACACGGAAACCGTATGGACGCTGGCCAGCCACGTCGGCAAAACGATCAACCACAGCACGCCGATCACCGCACGCGAACTGGCTTCACGCCGCTGGCCGGCGCGCCTGCGAGACTCTTTTTTCTGGCTTTTCTCGCCGTATTTCTGAACCCGAACACGCGTAACCGACGCTGAAAAACAAGGCATTAGGATCAACGAGGCTTCTTGTTTCCTGGCCTGCGGACCGGCTTTGCACAATTGCACTCGAACTGGAAACGTGCGGTCAGCGTTCATTGGCGGACGTTGATGCCCAGGTCCTAATATCCGGGTGTGGTCTTCCGACGCGCCGGAATCAGTGCGCGGAGCGCTGGTGGCAGATCGATCGACATCTGCACCGGTCGATGATCGGACAACGTCGCATCGACGACGCTTGCTTCACGGACCGAGAGCGACGGCGAGATCATGATGTGGTCGATGCCGCGCCGCGGCCGCCAACTGGGAAAGGTAGGCAGCAATCGGTCGTAGACGCACAGTCCACTGGCCGCGAGCGCATTGTCGGCCAGCAGCTGCCGGGTAGTGCAGTTGGTGTCGCCCATGACGATCACGTTCTGTTCGCCGGCGACGAGATCGCAGATGGCGGCGAGCTGCTGGGTACGGCTGCCTGCGCCCAGTGCCAGATGGGTGACCACCACGGTGAGCGTATTGGTTGGGTTGCCGAAACGCGCGATCAACGCGCCGCGACCGGGTAGGCGCCCTGGAAGCTTGTGCTCTGATACGTCAAACGGCTCGAAACGGCTGATCAGCCCCAGCCCGTGCTGAGCCACCCGGCCCAGGTTGCGATTGACCTGAACGTACCAATAGGCAAAACCCGCATAGTCGGCGATTTGTTCGATCTGGTTCTGGTAGCGGCTGCGCCTGCTGCCGGCATCAATTTCCTGCAGCCCAATGATGTCGTGTTCGGTCAGCAGCGCAGCAATACGCTCCAGATTGTCGCGTACCTGCTGGCTGGGCAGCAGATGACGCCAGCCACGCGTCAAATACTCACGATAGCGCTTAGTGCCAACGCCGACCTGCATGTTGAAACTCAGGATCGATAACGAATCCGCGCAACGCGGCGTGACTATTGGGTTGGGATCTGAATCGAGTGTTTTCACTTCAGGCAGCGTACCATCGACTGGGGGTTGCGAAACGAGTAATTGATGGCAGATGACGCTTCCATTCTCAACGCGCGCGACATCTGCGTGCATTTTCCGCTCAAGGCCGACTGGCCCTGGTGGCCAAGGCCGGTGCTGCGCGCGGTGGACGGAGCCAGTCTTGAACTGACGCCCGGCCATACGCTGGGGCTGGTAGGCGAGTCCGGTTGCGGAAAATCCACCCTCGCGCGTGCGCTCACCGGCATGGTGCCGATCAGCTCCGGGACGCTGCATCTCGGCAGGCGAGACCTCACCGCCGGCACGCCACGCGATTGGCAGATGCTGCGCCGGGAAGTGCAGATGATCTTCCAGGATCCGCTGGCCAGCCTGGATCCGCGTATGACCGTGGCTCAGATTGTGGCCGAGCCGCTGCACCACCTGAGGCACGACCTGTCGCGGGCCGAGCGTCGTCTGAAAGTCGCTGAAATGGTTGATCGCGTGGGGCTATCTCGCGCCCAGCTAGGTCGTTATCCCCACGAATTTTCCGGTGGACAGTGTCAGCGCATCGGTATTGCGCGGGCGCTGGTCGTCGAGCCACGGGTGCTGATCTGCGACGAGCCAGTGTCTGCACTGGATGTGTCGATCCAGGCGAAGATCGTGGAGTTGCTGGCTGAATTGCAGCGCGAAACTCGCGTTGCCATGCTGTTCATCGCCCATGATCTGGCGGTGGTGCGCCAGATCAGCCACGACGTGCGCGTGATGTATCTCGGACGGGTGATGGAGCAGGCCTCGTCGGACGTATTATTCGACAGCCCGCGTCATCCTTATACCAAGGCGCTGCTGTCGGCTGTGCCGCGGCCCGATCTCGACGCCGAGCGTGCGCGCCGACGGATTCGGCTGCCGGGTGATCTGCCGTCGCCGGCCAATCCGCCAAGCGGCTGCGTGTTTCGCACCCGCTGTCCGTGGGCGCGTCCCGATTGTGGCGACGCCGTGCCTGAGCTACGGATGATCCACAACAGTCAGGTGGCTTGTCACTACGCCGAGCGGCTGGAGAAGGAAGAGACGGCCTGAGCATGATCAATATCCGCTGTTCCTGTCTTTTGCTCAGCCGGCTTTATACCGTAGTGGCTGATACGGTCGGTCGCTGCGCGACTGGCCGGGTCTAGCGTTCCCGATGCGTGCTTTGGTCTGGCGGGGAGTGGCTCTCCTCGTGGGTCTGGCAGTGATCGCGCTGGCCAGCGCGAGCCTTTGGCGCCAGGCGCTCGACTATTACGGTGGACATTGGGTCTATGCGCCGGAGGATGCAGCATGGGTATTGGGCCCGGTCGCCCGCAAGTTGATCGACCAGACCTTTGCCGATGCCAACCAACGTATCGTCGTCGATCATGGCGTGCAGATACTGACGTGGGGCACGCTGTCCGCTTCGAATGTCGATCACAAGAGCCGACCGACCGGCAACCGGCCGGGGCCGTTGATCTGGTTACAGCGTGAGCTGCGTTGGCGAGCCGGTGGCATCGCGGCCGACAGTCCGCGTCCTGATGCGCAGTATCTGGCGCGCCTGGTCCGTCAGACTCAAGCGATGCCGGGGCCGTATCAGGCCTGGATCCAGGCGCGGTGGGCAGCCGGGCGGTCAAAGACCAGTCACCTACCCTTTGTCTCTAATTCTTATATTGTTGGGTTGGCGAGCCGTGGCGAGGCCACCACATTGGCCCCGGTGGTATCGATGTCGGCGGGTCAGCCTGATCGGCTCGCACACTGGCTGGAGGCAGGTGCGACCCGAATCATCTGGAATCCGGCCGTACAAAAGCTGGACCCGGTCGCCAGGACAACCAAGGCGATATATAGCGAGCTTGCCGCCCACGATGCGACCTTGCAGGTGATGATCGGCCGACAATCGGCGGGAGACGGTCGTCGGCCCTGGGTTCCACCATCGATCGTTCGCGCGGCGTTGGATGCGGGCGTCCATGTCGAATTGATTATCGGTGGCCCAATCGGGCCTGACGGCCAGCGCGTGATGCCGGCGTTGTTCGATTTGCTGGCGTACGCCGGGCATGCCAACCGACTGACGGTGAGCCTTGCCGGCGTGCTGGCATCCAACCGCATAGACAGCGTGCTGTGGCCGCTGCTCCAGCATCCGCAGTTCTACGATCAATTGGTTTATGCCAGCGACTATCCAGACAGTGCGCGTCCGGGCGCGGTGGCACTTGGCCGGCTGGTCGCCGAGGGATTCATCGCGCCAGCGCTTGAGGCGCCCTTGCGCGCGATATACGACGTCAATCCCTTACTATTCGTGCTGGCAACGATGCGGGCGGTGCACTTGCCTCAGACGACGCTGACCCTGCCCGCCACGGTGTTCTTCGCCACGCCTGACAGCCCGTCGGGCAAGTGATACGAACCCGGCGTAGGACATGCGGGGCGAATCGCACGCCTTGTCGAGCGCCGCTACACAAGACGCATAGATACACAATTCACGTCATCAGGCCTGAGATACGTGGAATCGGCATAAAAAAGCCGGCTGCCAACGACGACCGGCGGTTTTCTACGATCGATACAGGCGATCTATCAGAAGCGACGCGGACCGCGCGGACGATCATCACGCGGACGTGCTTCGTTCACCCGCAGGGTGCGGCCCTGGGGATCCTTGTCATTCATGCCTTCGATGGCCTGCTTAGCGGCATTGTCGTCAGACATCTCGACAAAACCGAAACCGCGCGAACGGCCAGTCTCGCGATCCATGATCACCTTGGCGGAAGAGACTTCGCCGAATGCTTCGAACGCACTGCGAAGATCGTCGTCCGTGGAGTTCCACGACAGGTTGCCAACGTAAATATTCATCTCGACTGATCCTAGCTAACAATAGCGTGTCATTACTATTTAAAACCGTCCGGGCTCGTCAACGACACCAAACTAAGACCAGCGGAAAGCAGCCATCGACTACTTGCAATCGAGTCTACCTAAGTTGAGGCGCTCCGCAACAAAAAAACCGGCGAATCGGGAAAAATTATCGATTACGTCCGTATCCAGCGATTATTTACTGCATTGGGGATGGTGGGGCGCCGCCCGATACAGCTGCATCGCCTTGTTCATATGCGCCTGCAGCGCCTGAATGCGATTGTTGTTGGAGGGGTGAGTGGACAAGAACTGGTTTGGCGAGTTGCCATTCGATGCCTTGCTCATGTTCTGCCAGAGCTTGACGGCTTCGCGTGGATCAAATCCGGCCTTGGCCATCAGTTCCAGTCCGATCAGGTCCGCTTCGCTTTCCTGAGCACGAGAGAAGGGGAGCAGAATACCGACCTGGGCACCGACGCCGAGCGCCGACATGATGGCCTGGCCGCCGGCGCCAGCGCCACTGCCACCCAAAAAAGCCGAGAGCACGGCGAGGCCGCCCTGAGTGGCGTATTGCTCTGACATGCGTTCGTTGCCATGGCCGGCCAGCACGTGGCCTACCTCATGGCCGATGACTGCTGCCAGTTGAGCGCCGTCCTGGGTAACCGGGAGCAAGCCGGAATAGACGCCGATATTTCCGCCGGGCAGCGCGAATGCGTTGATCTGGTCCGACTTGAACACTGTGATCTGCCATGGGCCATTTACTGCCTTGTCGACCCCGGGCACGCTGGTAATCGCATGCGCCACGCACATCACGAAGCGGTTATCGGCCGCGTTGTGATCGATCGGCGTTTTCTGCTTGAGCTGGGCATAGCTCTGGTCGCCAAGCGCAGCCATCTTGCCGCCCCCAAACAGCTTGAGCTGGCTGCGCCCGGTCGGTGATGTGGCGCAGGCAGCCAGGGTCAAGCAGATCAGGGCCAGTGGAATCAGTCGTTTCATGATCAACGTGCCGGTGGCGTGAGGCAGACGGTTCGGCAGAATATCAGCGCTGACCTGAATCGTGGTTGTCGGGGGAAGCCTCTTGACTGGGCCGATACGCCTGCGATGACTCACACAGATCTTCCCTTGGGTACAATTGCATGATGGATGATGTATCGACAATTCTCGACTCTCTCAACGAAGCCCAGCGCGGCGCGGTCGGCGCGCCGCCGGTGCATATGCGGGTGCTGGCCGGTGCCGGTTCGGGCAAGACGCGGGTACTCATACACCGTATTGCCTGGCTGATCGGTGTTGAAGGCGTCTCGCCGCAGTCGGTTCTGGCGGTGACCTTCACCAACAAGGCCGCCGGCGAGATGCGCTCGCGGCTCGAGCCGATGATCCGCGTGCCGGCGCGGGCCATGTGGGTCGGTACTTTTCACGGCATCGCGCATCGGCTGCTGCGCATGCATTACAAGGAAGCCGGGCTGCCGCAGGCGTTTCAGATCATCGACTCCGACGACCAGCTGCGACTGGTCAAGCGCGTCATGCGCGCACTCGAGATGGACGAACAGCGCTGGCCGCCGCGCCAGATGGCCGGCTTCATCAACAAGTGCAAGGAAGAAGCCGAGCGCCCGGGCGATCTGGTAGATACCGGCGACTATGCACGCTCCCAGCTCATCGGCGTCTACAAGGCCTACGAGCGTGCTCGTGAGACCTCCGGGCTGGTCGATTTCCCGGAGTTGCTGCTGCGCGCGTTCGAAGTCTGTCGCGACAACGCGGACCTGCTGGCTCATTATCGTCGCCGTTTCACGCATATCCTGGTGGACGAGTTCCAGGACACCAACGCGCTGCAATACGCCTGGATCCAGTTGCTGGCTGGCTCACAGGGCAAGGTGTTCATCGTGGGCGACGACGATCAGTCGATTTATTCCTGGCGCGGCGCGCGGGTCGACAACATCATGCGTTTCGAAGAGGACTTCTCGGGTACGCAGACCGTGCGCCTGGAACAGAACTATCGTTCTACCGGCACCATTCTGGCAGCCGCCAACGGCCTGATCGACCACAACGTGGCGCGTCTGGGCAAGCAGCTGTGGACCGCCGGTGCCGACGGCGAGCCGATCGATGTCTATGCGGCCTTCAACGAATACGACGAAGCCCAGCACGTAGTCGGCCGTATCCAGCACTGGATCGAGGACGGCGGCACGCGCTCCGATGTGGCGATTCTGTATCGCTCCAACGCGCAATCGCGAGTGCTGGAAGAGCGCCTGATCGCCGCAGAGATTCCGTATCGGATTTACGGCGGGCAGAAATTCTTCGAACGCGCCGAGATCAAGGACACGCTCGCTTATCTGCGTCTGATCCAGTCGCGAGCCGATGATGCAGCCTTCGAGCGGGTGGTGAATACGCCGACCCGCGGGATCGGCAATACCACGGTCGACAAGGTTCGCGCGCATGCCCGCGCCAGCGCCATGAGCCTGTGGCAGGCAGCATTCGATCTGGCCGACCCTGACAATACACAGGGCCTGTCGGCACGTGCGGCCAAGGCCGTGATGAACTTCATCCTGCTGATCGACGAACTGGACGAGACAGTCGAGGATCAGGCCTTGCACCAGGCTGCCGAGACGGTTATTCAGACCACCAATCTCAAGACGCACCACGGCAAGGGCAACGACGAGAAGGCCGAAGCCCGCAAGGATAATCTCGACGAGCTGATCTCGGCCGCTCGCGCCTATCAGGCCGATGACGACGAGACCATGGACGAAATCACCCAGTTTCTGGCTTATGCCTCGCTGGAGGCTGGTGAAGCCCAGGCGGGCGAATGGGATGACTCGGTGCAGCTGATGACGCTGCATTCGGCCAAGGGGCTGGAGTTTCCGGTGGTGTTCATGGTCGGCCTCGAGGAAGGGCTGTTTCCACACCAACGCTCAATCGACGACGAGAACGGTCTGGAAGAAGAGCGCCGGCTGGCCTATGTAGGCATGACCCGGGCGATGGAAAAACTGTATATGTCGCACGCCGAGGTCCGACGTATCCATGGCACAGAAAATCTCTGTGCGCCGTCGCGCTTCCTGCGCGAGGTGCCAGCAGATTATTTGCGTGAAACACGGCCGCAGGCCGGTATCTCGCAGCCGGTGTTCCGACCCGGTGCGATCGGCCGCGCAGAAGTCAGCGCCGGCGGCCTGAAGCTGGGCCAGCGCGTACAACACAAGAAGTTTGGCGAAGGCACAGTGCTGGCTTTCGAAGGCGACGGCGCACGCGCCCGGATTCAGGTGAATTTCGATCGCGCAGGCAGCAAGTGGCTGATTGCGGGCTATGCCAAACTCGATCCGATCTGATCGCTCCGCCGGCTGCGTCCGCTGCCGTCAGGCTCGCCTAGCCTGCGTTGGCCTGTAGGCGGCCGGGGGTGATGTATACGCATCGGCTGGCCGGAGAGCCAGCCTTAAGGGAGTAGGGGATATCAATGTCGAGTTATTCGAGTCGCCGCCTCGCCGCCTGCTGTCTGGCGCTTTTTGCCTGCGTCTGGGCGCCGTTGCTCTGGGCACAGGCGCCGAGCGGCAGCAACGGCCAGCCGCCGGCGATCGCGAGTGCGTTGCCCGCGGGCGATAGCGGCCGAACGCTCACCGTGGGCACCAAGATTGCGCCGCCGTTCGTGGTCAAGAGCGGCGACGGCTACAGCGGTCTGAGTATCGAGCTGTGGCAGGAAGTGGCCGACAAGCTTGGATTGAAGACCAAATATGTGGGAACCGATCTGAAGGGTCTGTTGTCCGGGGTCGAGAACGGCAAACTGAACATCGCTGTCGCCGCGCTGACCGTCACGGCGCAGCGCGAAGCCAAGCTGGACTTCACCTATCCCTTTTATTCCTCTGGCCTGGCGATCGCAGTGCCGACGCAGGGCGGAAACAGCACATGGCAGACAATCAAGCGATTCTTTTCCTGGCAGTTTTTTACCGCTCTGTTGACGTTGTCCGCGGTGCTGCTGGCGTTTGGTGCGCTGGTATGGTTGTTCGAGCGCCGACACAATGCGGATGAGTTCGGCGGCAGCCCGCTTCATGGTCTGGCCAGTGGCTTCTGGTGGGCGGCGGTGACGATGACCACGGTCGGCTACGGCGATAAATCGCCGCGCACTGCTGGTGGCCGTTTGGTCGGCCTGGTCTGGATGTTTGCGGCCGTGATCATCATTTCCAGCTTCACGGCCGCCATCGCGACCTCGTTGACGGTCAACAAGCTGGCTACCGGCATTCAGAGCGTCAACGACCTCAATAGCGCCCGCGTGGCCACCGTCGCCCATTCGGCAGCAGCCCAGGCGTTGAACGATCGCGGCATCGCTTTCAGCAGGCGCGATACGCTGGCGGCAGCACTAGCAGACCTGGCCGCGGGCCAGGTAGACGCCGTGGTGTACGACGCGCCACTCATGCAATACCGCGTGCGCGAGAAATATCCCAACAAGATCACCGTGCTTCCCAACACGTTCGAGCGCCAGGACTATGCGTTCGCCCTGCCGCAGGGCAGCCCGCTGCGAGAGCCTATCAACCGCGCGATTCTGGAATATCTCGAAAGCAATCAATGGACATTCTTGAAAAACCGATATCTCGGCCAGTAGCTCGTGATGCCGCGTGGTCGGGTTGCCTGGCAGGCAACCCGACGCAAATATTGGCTAATTGATCATTGGTCGGCCTGTCGCACCAGGCCTTCAATCTGATGCTTGTCGAGCCGATGCATGAAATCGTCGACCTCAGATCGCGACGCGATAGTATCGCTCTGGACCCGGTAGATCGTCTTGCCCGATGATGACTTTACGTCCACGACCTCTGCGGTGATCCCGAGCAGAGCGAGTCGGGCCTTGCGGCGCTCGGCGTCCGTGGCGTGAGAGAACGCACCGGCCTGGATCACGTAGCCATGGCCGCTGTCTGCAGGTGGTGATGACGTCGACGCCGCCGTGTGCTTGCTGTCCGGGCTTGGCGCCGCCGAAGCGCTGGTGGGCGGTGGCGTGCTGTTCGAGGGTTCCTCGTCGTGCGTTTTGCCTGTGGACGAACGGCTACCGGCGGATCCATCGGGTACCTCGACCCGATAGTTGGGCAGCATCTTGTAGAACGAGAAGCGGGGCTTGGCGTCCGGCTGCTTTGCCTGTGCGTTATCGGCGTGCGCCGATACCGCGGTATCCGCTGTCGGTTTTTTCGCCGGGGACTCGCCGTTGGGAAGATTGATGCTGACCCGGTCATGGCCGGGCGTTCCCGCCGGCCGGGCGAAGATGTAGAAGCCAGCGGCTACGGTGACGCCGATGCACAATCCGCACAGCAGCCACACGAAACCCGGAGTCCCGCCACCTCTTTTCTTCTGGCGTATCGATTTGGCCGCCGGAGCCGCGCGCCGGGTCGGTTTGCGCTTGCCGTTCTTGGACGGAGGATTGTTCTGTCGCGAGGAATAATCGCGGGCCATGCCTGATCCCTACATCTGTTCTGGAGCGCTTACACCCAACAGTCGAAGTCCGTTGGCAAGGGTCTGCCGCGTCGCCATCACCAGTGCGATACGCGCGTTGCGCAGGCTGGCGTCCTCGATCACGAATTTCTGCGCGTTGTAATAGCTATGGAATGCATCGGCCACTTCGCGCAGAAAGTGAGGCACAGTCTGCACGGCAGAGTCTTCGGCAGCTGTTACGACTGTTTCGGGGAAACGCGATAGCACGGTGATCAAGCGTTGTTCGTGCTCGCTTTCCAGACGCGAATAGTCGGCCTGCATGCGCTCGAAGGGCATGTGTTTTTCGTCGAGCTGGCGCAGCACGCTGCAGATACGCGCATGGGCGTACTGGATGTAGTACACCGGGTTTTCCTCGGACTGGCTGCGGGCCAGGTCGATAT
Organism: Salinisphaera sp.; assembly: GCA_027858915.1. Classification (GTDB taxonomy): domain Bacteria; phylum Pseudomonadota; class Gammaproteobacteria; order Nevskiales; family Salinisphaeraceae; genus Salinisphaera. Next base: position 37,278 of record JAQIBT010000033.1, on the reverse strand, counting down.
CGAAGGTCTGCTGCGAATCGGACTTGCGGGCGATCAGGAAGAACCGGGTGGCATCGCGGCCGACTTCGTCGATCAGGTCGCGCAGCGTGATGTAGGAGCCGGCGCGCTTGGAAAGTTTCACTTCCTCGCCGCCGCGCATGACCGTGACCATCTGATGCAGGACATAATCTGGCCAGCCCTGGGGGATGCCAATATCCAGCGCTTGCAGGCCGGCCCGTACGCGCGCGATGGTGCCGTGATGATCGGCCCCTTGTTCGTTGATCGCCCGGGCGAAACCGCGTTCCCATTTGGCGCGATGATAGGCGACATCCGGCACAAAATACGTGAAGCCGCCGTCGGCCTTGCGCATCACCCGGTCCTTGTCGTCGCCGTAGTCGGTGGTGCGCAGCCACAGGGCGCCTTCAGCCTCGTAGGTATGGCCGGCAGCTACCAGCGCATCGACGGTTTTGGCCACGCGGCCTTCGGAATATAGCGCCGATTCCAGCGAGTAGACGTCGAACTGCACGCCGAAGGCGCGCAGGTCGGCATCCTGCTCGCGCCGCAGCCAGGCTACAGCGAACTCGCGGATTGCCGCCAGATCCTCGGCATCGCCGGCGCCGGTCACTTCGCGGTCATCTGCGGCGACGGTTTCGCGGGCCAGGTAGGCCTGGGCGACGGCGACCAGATACTCGCCGCGGTAGCCGGCCTCCGGCCAGCCGGCGTCGTCCGGCGTCAGCCCGCGGCAACGGGCCTGGGTCGAGTGCGCGAGATTGTCGATCTGCACGCCGGCGTCGTTGTAGTAGAACTCGCGGGTAACGTCCCAGCCGGTGGCTTCATACAGACGCGCCAGGCAGTCGCCGACCGCTGCGCCGCGTCCATGGCCGACATGCAATGGTCCGGTCGGGTTGGCCGAAACGAACTCGATAAGCACTTTCTGGCCGTCACCGGCGTGCGAGCGTCCGTACTGATCTCCCGAATCGAGTATCTCGTCGATGGTGGCGCGAAAAACGGCCGGCGCCAGGAAGAAGTTGATGAAGCCGGGCCCGGCAATCTCGACCCTGGCGATCCGTTCGTCGTCGCTCAGCTCGTCGACAATAGCCTGGGCAATTTCGCGTGGATTGCGGCGCGCCTGCTTGGTGAGCGTCATCGCGAGATTGGAGGCAAAATCGCCGTGACCGGCATCGCGCGTGCGCTCGATGTGCGGCGCGCTGGGAATATCGATGTTGGGCCAGGCGCGCGCAGCGGCGGCGGCCAGCAATTCTTGTACCAGAAATTTCACGGCAGTCGACGGTCCGGTGTATCGAATGACGGCGCAGTTTAGGGCCTGTTGCTGTTTCACGCGACCCCTCCGCCGGTGTTTCCGAGCGACGCCTGCGCAAGCTGCTCAGAGCAGATCCTGTGGGTCGACGTCGATCGACCAGCGTACCCGTCGGGCCCCCGGCAGGTCGGGTAGTACTGCCTGCCAGTGGTCAAGAATCGGATGCAGCAGCGCGCGGGTTGCTGCGTGCAGCAACAGATGCGCCCGATGGCGTCCTGCGCGGCGAGCCATCGGCGCCGGCACCGGCCCCCAGCAGGCGACTTGTCCTTCGGCCGGCACGGTCGCAGCGGCCGCGGCCAGAAACTCCTGTGGATGGAGCATCTCAAGTGCCTCGGCCCGTAGCAGCGCCAGATATCCGAACGGCGGCAGCGCGGTCTGTTCGCGCTCGGCCAATGCGGCGCCGCAGAAGCCGACGTAGCCCTCGCGAAGTAGTCGCTGCAGCAGCGGATGCTCGGGATTGCGGGTCTGCAGCCATACTTCGCCGGGCAGATCACCGCGGCCGGCGCGGCCAGCGACCTGGGTGACGATCTGGGCCATGTGTTCGGCGGCCCGGAAGTCTGCCGAAAACAGACCGCCATCGACATCCAGCACGCCAACGCAGGTCAGGCGCGCGAAATCGTGGCCCTTGGCCAGCATCTGGGTGCCCACGAGCAGCTGAGTGGTGCCGTTGGCGACATCAGCCAGCTGGGCTTCCAGTCGGCCGCGCCGCGCCATGCTGTCCCGATCGAACCGGGCCACCGCGATATCGGGGAAACGGCTGCGCAGAGCGCCCGCGACGCGCTGGGTGCCAGCGCCGAGCGCCAGCAGCGATTCGCTGCCGCAGGCAGAGCAGGCGTGGGGCGCATGACCGGCAGCGCCGCAGTGATGACACAGCAACTGCGCGCCGCCGCGATGAACGGTCAGCGACGCGTCGCAGCGCTCGCACGGCGCAATCCAGCCGCAGTCGTGGCACGCCAGCGCAGGCGCAAATCCGCGTCGGTTGATGAAGATCATCACCTGATTGCCGGCTTCGAGATGCGGCTTGATATGCGCGATCAGCGACTCAGACAGGCCGCCGTCCAACGGCCGCGAGCGGACATCGATCAGTCGGATTGCGGGCAGACTGGCGCCGGTCGCGCGGGTGGCGAGTCGAATATGGGCATAGCGGCCCTGGCGTGCGTTGTACAGCGTCTCGAGGGCTGGTGTGGCGCTACCCAGCAGAATCGCGATGCCGGCGTCCTGGGCGCGCTTGAGGGCGACATCGCGGGCGTGATAGCGCAGTCCGTCTGCCTGCTTGTAGGAGCCATCGTGTTCTTCGTCGACCACGATCAGGCCTAGACGCGGCATGGGGGTGAAAACAGCCGATCGCGTGCCGACGATGATATCGGCATGCCCGCGTTGTGCGGCACGCCAGACATCGGCGCGCTCGCCGTCGCTGCGCTGCGAATGCAGCAGGCCGATAGCCGCGTCGAAGCGGGTGCGCAGGCGGTCGATCAGCTGCGGAGTCAGGCCGATTTCAGGCGCCAGATAAAGCACCTGCCCGCCGGCATCGAGGGCGGCCTGCATACGCCGGAAATAGACTTCTGTCTTACCGCTGCCGGTCACGCCTTCGATCAGCGCGGGCGCGAAGCCGGAAGGCGCAGAGGCGAGCTTGTCGAGTGCGGCCTGCTGGGCTGACGTCGGCGTCGGCGCTGCTGCGGCCTGGCCGCGTTCGATGCCGCCCGGCAGCTCTACGGCCTCGATCAGGCCGCGTTCGGCGAGTGCCTGCAGCGGCCGGCCGGCGCCGGGGTGACGGGCGAGCAACGTGCTGTGCGCAACGGCCTCGTCGGTGGCGCGTATCAGCGCCCGTAGTTCCTGTTGGCGCGGCGCGCGGATGAGCGCGCGGCTATTTTCGTTGTTGCGGGCCAGCGCGCGCCAGCCCCGGTTTCGGTGTCTGTCGGTGGGCGCAGTGGCTCGGCGCAGGGCCGCCGGTAGAGCGCTCGCCAGGGTGTCGCCGATCGGGTGATGGTAGTAACGAGCGGTCCAGCGGAGCAGCTTGAGTAAAGGCGCGTCGATTACTGGTTCGTCGTCGAGTAGCTGGTCAATGGCGCGCAGCCTGTGTATTGGCAACGCGCTGTCGCTGTGCACAGCGAGGACGATCCCGACCAATGGACGACGACCGAAACGCACAAGCACACGGCTGCCGATTGCGATCTCAGCGGCTGGATCGTGGGCGAGGTAGTCAAAAGTGCCGTCCAGTGGCACCGGGACAGCGACCTTCAAGACGTTATGTCGCGGCTCTGTCAAGAGTCCACGGTCTGTGGATAAGTGCGTGGACTATTTCTGGACGTTTTGCCCATAGCTCGTGCCTACCAAATCGAGATATACAGAAGTAATAATAAATAACTAATTAAATCAAAATTCTATGAATATAATTTCTGATCTGAATAGAAAGCCAGGTTAGATTTTTTATTGCCAAAGGCCTGTGGATTTGTTTAGAAATGTCCTGTAAATATTTGTAGAAAATCGGCTTTTCCCCATGCTTCAGATCCTGAGCACGCGTATCGATGGACTAGAAATACGACGTTTTGCGTCACATGACATGCGCTGCCGGCCAACCCCACTCGTTTCAGCGACGGCGAGCGATCCTCAGCAGTTCATCGAGCATATGCAAAGTCAGCCCCCACAGCCGGCGGTTTCGCGACAGAGCGTAACTGGGCATCGACAGCTTGAGCGGGCCCACCGCCCATTCGTGCGGCTGGCGATGGCCATGCTCGGCCAGCCATGCCAGCGTGACCCACTCACTATCAGCAATCTCGTGGTTGTAGACGAGCTGGCTGTGGTCCGGGCACCGATAGACAAAGGGCGAGATGACCATCAGCCCGCGTCGCCGATGATCGAGCGTGATTTGATCGGATAGTCGGCCGATACCATCGCCGCGATCAATCTCGATGCCGATCTCCTCGCGGGTTTCGCGGCAGGCTGCGTACGATGCGCTGTCTTCGTCTGAGCCGTCTACCCGGCCGCCGGGGAATGCCATATTGCCCGACCACGGATCCCCGTCGCGATGCGCGCGCTCGATCAGCAGTACCTGAGCGCCTTGGGCGGTCTCTCGCAGCAGCACCGCCACCGCAGCTCGCGGTAGCCGATGCCGCCAGCGGCTGCGCCGTGGCTCATGACTCGATAGGGCTTTTATAATCGGGGCGAGTTCGTGCATGGGTCAGGAAGTCGGGTTGCCTTGGTTGGGAGCTTGGCGCAATTACCAATCGTAGCGCGTAGGCAAGAAGCACGTCATAACGACGATCTTCGAATCTTGCGGTGGCCGCGTTGCACCTGGGCGCCGCAATCTGGAGCCGCTATCCTGATGCCGCAGGCGCTCCATCCGCCCAGCACATTCGCGCGATAAAAAAGCCGCCCGCAGGCGGCTTCTTCAAAGCGGGTACAGCCGACTTACAACTGCTTCAACCCGTTGCTCAGGTCAGCGCAGACCTGCTTGGCATCGCCAAACACCATGCGAGTGTTGTCGCCAAAGAACAGTGCGTTCTGAACACCTGAGAAGCCAGTACCCTTGCCGCGCTTGATGACATAGACCTCGCGGGCTGCATTGACGTTGAGAATCGGCATGCCATAGATCGGGCTGCCCTTGTCTTCCTTGGCGGCCGGATTGACTACGTCATTGGCACCGATCACCAGTGCTGCATCGGCATTAGGGAACTCCGGATTGATCTCGTCCAGATCGTAGATCATGTCGTAGGGCACACCGGCCTCGGCGAGCAATACGTTCATGTGTCCGGGCATGCGACCCGCCACCGGATGGATCGCGAACTTGACGTCGACACCGTGTTCCTTGTGCAGCATCTGTACGAATTCCCAGAGCTTGTGCTGGGCCTGGGCCACGGCCAGGCCATAGCCGGGGACCACGATCAGGGAGTCGGCATAGGCAAACGAAGCTGCTGCATCGAAGGCCTCGACCGCCTTCATCTCCCCTTCCGGATCTTCCGAGGTGCTGCCTTCGTCGACACCGAAACCGGCGAACAGCACGTTGCCAATCGAGCGGTTCATGGCAGTGGCCATGAGCCAGGTCAGCAGCGAACCGGCTGCGCCCACCACCATGCCGGCGATGATCATGGCCGGGTTGCCGATCACATAACCTTCAAAGGCCACTGCCAGGCCGGTAAAGGCGTTGTACATCGAGATAACCACCGGCATGTCGGCGCCGCCGATCGGGAGGGTCAACAGGATGCCGAACACCAGGCAGGCCAGGAAGAAGAAAGTCACCAGCACTGGCGCGCTCACGTTGGAGCCGATGATGCACAGACCGAGCACCACGACCAGCAACACGATCACGCCGTTAATGATCTGTTGGCCGGGCAGGCGCAGCGTCTTCTGCATCTTGCCTTCGAGCTTGGCCCAGGCGATCAGCGAGCCGGAGAACGATACGCCGCCGATCATCGCACCCAGCACGGCCATGATGATGACCGCGTTGCCGTGCATGAAGGCTTCATGGGAATACATTTCGACCAGGGCGATGGCAGCCGCCGCGCCGCCGCCCATGCCGTTGTACAGCGCCACCATCTGCGGCATGGCGGTCATCTGCACTTTCTTACCGGACACCCAGGCCGCACCGCCGCCGATGGCGATCGCGATGATCATCAGGATGTAGTTCCACGCGCCGCCGTGAATGGCGGGATTGAAGAAGGTAAAGATCGTAGCCAGCAGCATGCCGGCGCCTGCCACCTTGATGCCGTTCTTGGCGGTCTTGGGCGAGCCCATGCGCTTGAGGCCGTAGATGAACAGCACAGCAGCGATGAAATAACTCGCGTTGACAACGAATGCCCAGAAACTCATAGCGGTAACCTTGTCTTGTTATCGGATCGGCTTGTCAGCAAGCCCGAATGCCGGAGATCAGTCCTTGGAAGACTTGAACATCTCGAGCATGCGCTCGGTCACGACGTAGCCGCCGACCACGTTACCGGCCGCCAGAATCACGCCGATGAAGCCGATCAGCGTCTCCCAGAAACCGCCGGCGTTGCCCAGTGCCACCATGGCGCCGACCAGTACGATGCCGTGGACGAAATTCGATCCGGACATCAGCGGCGTGTGCAGGATGACTGGTACACGGCCGATGATCTCGTAGCCTGTGAAGGCAGCGAGCATGAAGATATAAAGTGCGACGAAACCGGTGATCATGTGGGATTCTCCCCGAGTGATTAATCTGACGACGGTGGCGCGAGACGCCTCAGGCGTTGGCTTCCAGCAGCTTCTTGACCGATTCGTTGACCAGTTCGCCGTCGCGGGTCAGCACGGCCTTGGCCAGAATCTCGTCTTCCCAGTCGATGTCGAGCTTGTATTGTTTCTGGCCTGGCTTGTCGGCGGCCTTGTTCTCGTTCTGGCTCTGGCCCTCGTCCGGGCCTTCTTCCTCTACCAGAATCAGCTGCAGGAAGTTGAGGACGTTCTGGGCATACATTTCGCTGGCGTGTTCGGCCAGTTGGGCCGGCACGTTCGACGGGCCATGGATGGTGACCGAGCCGTGGGTGACTATCTCGTCGGGCTTGGTGAGCTCGCAGTTGCCGCCGCCGGAAGCCCCCAGATCGATCAATACCGAGCCAGGTTTCATGGCTTCCACCATGGCCTTGGAGATGATCTTGGGTGCGGGCTTGCCGGGGACCGCCGCGGTGGTGATCACTGCGTCTGCGTCGGCCATGTTGTCGGCCAGCATCTGCTGCTGCTTGCTCTTTTCTTCGTCGGTCAGCTCGCGGGCATAGCCGCCCTCAGCCTCGGCCTTGACGCCCTCGGCCATCAGGAAATTGGCGCCCAGCGATTCCACCTGTTCCTTGGTATCGGTGCGTACGTCGTAGGCAAACACCTTGGCGCCAAGCCGTTTGGAGGTGGCAATCGCCTGCAGACCGGCAACGCCGGCGCCGATCACCAACACCTTGGCAGGCCGAATCGTGCCGGCAGCGGTGGTAAGCATGGGCAGAAAGCGTTCCAGCGCGCTGGCAGCCATCAATGCTGCCTTGTAGCCGGCCGCCGAGGCCTGCGAGGACAGGGCGTCCATGGATTGCGCGCGGGTGATGCGGGGCACCAGTTCCATCGCAAAAGACGTCACGTGATTGGTCTTCAGCGCCTCGAGAATGTCCGGATTGTTATGTGCTTGGATAAAACTGATCAGCACCGAGCCTTTCTTCATTTTCTTGATGCGATCGGCGTCGGGCGCATTGACAGCCAGTACGACATCGGCCCCGAAGATATCGTCAGCGTTTTCGGTGAGTGTGACATTGTCGCCGTACGCTTCGTTCGGGATCCGGCTGCCGGCGCCGGCATCTTTTTCGATCGTCAGTGCCACATTCAGTTTGGTCAGCTTGCTGGCTATCTTGGGCACCATGGCTACCCGCGTTTCACCGCTGGCGGACTCTTTCGGGACTGCGATAGATACGCTCATGTTTTGCCTTGTTCTCAAGAGAATGAACGCCGGAATCAGGCGGTCGACGTGCAAATACGCACGCTCCCCCGAGCTCGCCTTCCGGATGGATGAACCTTAGTCTAGCAACAATTCATGCGCCCAAGTCCAGCGCCAGCGGCTGTTAATCGCTATTCGCTGCTACTGAGGCGTCGGACGCGTTGGTTTTGTTCTATATAACTATTAGGAATACTAAAACGACTTTTTGGGATTTTATCGTGTGACACGGAGATCAGTGACCGGCGCTCCTGCGACACGCCGTCGACAAAACGGACCGGCATACCGGACAGGTTCTGGTAGGGCAGGCCGATGCCTTCCAGGCCAGTGCCCTTGAGCATGCCCTCCAGCAGCTTGAACATCGATTGCAGGGTGGCGAAGCTCGACCTGGAAATATCCAGCGCTTCACGGCTGGCGACACACATCTGGTCTGCCGGTTTGCCGCCGCGCACGATCTGGACAATTTCGCATGACACGCCGTTGACTTTGTCCTGGTTGCCGGTCCGGTCCAGGCCTATCGACCCGCTGGTGCTGTCGAGTCCCGGAATGCGTGCCGACATGGCTTGGCGGGCGGCGGCGCGCTGGGCCGGTGGTAACTGGGACAGGCGCGACTCGACGCGCGCCCGCAGGCTGTTCATTTGCTTGCGGATGGCGACGGCCGAGCGCTGGTCGAGCCGGGTGAAGGACTGGTCTGCCGGATCGACCGAGATGATCGCCGGGTCGGACCGGCGGTACAGCTGCCATGCCTGGTCATCGCCGTTGATTCGAATCGCCTGGCCCGTCATGTACACCATGTACTGCCCGCTGGGCCCGGCGTAGGTCAAGGTAGTGTCAGCCTGGGCCGCGGTGAATACGCCGGTCAGCCCGCAGGCCACCAGCAGGACAGCGGTTCGCAAGAATGAGAGACGCATGCAGGAATCCTCGATATCGGTTTTGTGTCGGCAACAGGCCCCGGCGGGACAGTTCAATGAAGGCTCGAGTACACTAGCGTCATGCTGCTGATCGACGCCAGCGTCTATATTTTTCGCGCCTTTCATTCGCTGCCCGCCAGTATCACGGGTCACGACGGCCGGCCGCTGAATGCGGTGCATGGCTACGCGACCTTTCTTACCGGGCTGCTGGCCGGTAGCGGCGAGCGCGAGATCGCGGCCGCGTTCGATGACTCGTTGACCAGTTCGTTCCGCAACGAATGGTATGCCGACTACAAGTCCAACCGCGAGTTGCCGCCCGAGGCGTTGACGGGACAGATCGCAGCCTGCCGCGAACTCACAGAGGCACTGGGCATCACGACGCTGTCCAGCCCCCGCTTCGAGGCCGACGATCTGATCGGTACGCTGGCGGCCGGCACCACCGAGCCGGTGACGATCGTGACCTCGGACAAGGATCTGGCGCAGCTGCTCGGCGCGCACGATATTCTCTGGGACTATGCGCGCGAAATCCGTCTTGATGCGCTGGCTATTCGCGACAAGTTCGGTGTGACGCCGACCCAGATCCCGGATTATCTGGCGCTGGTTGGCGATAGCGTAGACAACATTCCGGGCGTGCCGGGCATTGGCGCGAAGACGGCTGCGGCGCTGCTCGAACGTTTCAGCGATCTGGAAGCGATGCTGGGCGATATCGAAGCCGTGCGCACGCTGGCGCTGCGCGGCGCCGCCTCACTGGCCGACAAGCTGGCACGGCACGCCGGCCAGGCACGGCTTTCGCGACGGTTGGCGGTGATTGTCACGGACATCGAATTGACCGCCGATCAATGCCGAATTACGCGTCGCGCCCCCGACTTCAAGCGTCTCAAAGCGCTATGTGATGCCCAGGGAATCGGCGTGCGTCTGCGGACACGGCTTGGGCTGGACGCGTCCGCTGCATGACCGTGCCCAGCCGTCTGATCAAAGCAGTCGATGTGGCGATTGCGCAGGCCAGCGGCGAGGCGTTTATCACCGAGGCCCGTCGCAGCGTGGCCGGCGGTGATATCAATCAGGCCTATGCGCTGTCGGGCAACGGGCATCGTTATTTTCTCAAGATCAACCGCGCCGACCGACTGGCGATGTTTGAGGCCGAGTCAGCGGGGCTGACGGAGTTGCGCCAGGCGGTAGGGCTGCGCGTGCCGGCGCCGGTCGTGTCGGGCGCCGAGGATGCCTGGTCGTTTCTGGTCATCGAGCACGTACAACTGCAACGTCCCTCGCGCGCCTGCATGCGGCGATTGGGCGAAGCACTCGCCGACATGCACGGGGTGGTCGCCACTCGGCACGGCTGGCACCGCGACAACATGATCGGCCCGAATGCGCAGCACAATGCGCGTCACAGCAGCTGGGTCGAGTTCTGGCGCGAAAATCGCCTGGCGGTGATGCTCGATGCGATCGCGCCTGAGCATCCGGCGCTGGCTCGCGACGGCGATCGGCTGCTGGCTGCACTGCCCGACCTGCTGGCCGGCCACACGCCTGAAGCATCGCTGCTGCACGGGGATCTATGGGGCGGCAACGCCGGCATGGATGACGCCGGCCGGCCCGTCATCTACGATCCGGCGGTCTATTATGGCGATCGCGAGACCGATATTGCGCTGGCCGAACTGTTCGGCGGTTTCACGCCCGATTTCTTTGAGGCCTACTGGGGCGCCTGGCCAGGCACACCGGGGTATCGTGAGATACGGCGCCCGTTGTATCAGCTCTATCATCTGCTCAATCACGCCCGACTGTTCGGTGGCGGCTATGCAGGCCAGAGTCATCGGCTGATCCAGCAGTTGCTGGCGTCTGTTTGAACTGGTTTCAAGCTTCGCAGCGCGTCGGTTTGGGCCTCGGATGTGTCGCACCGGTACAATGATGTGTTCTGTCAAACCATGCGCCCTACGGATATGAGTGATATTCCGGTTCTCGATACGCGCCCACCCGAAGGGCTCGCGCCCGGTTCGGTGGCTGCCAACAAGCTGACCAAGCGTCTGCGCCGACTGGCCGGCAAGGCAATCGTCGATTACGGCATGATCCGCGACGGCGACCGCATCATGGTCTGCCTGTCGGGCGGTAAGGACAGCTATGCGCTACTGGACGTCCTGAGCTATCTGCAGGAAGTGGCGCCGGTCCGTTTCACGCTGCGTGCGGTGAATCTCGATCAGAAGCAGCCTGGATTTCCCGAGCATATCCTGCCCGCTTATCTAAGGGGTCTGGGCGTTGATTACGAGATCGTCGAGCGCGATACCTACTCCATCGTCACCGACAAGGTGCCCGAAGGGCGCACCATGTGTGGGCTGTGCTCGCGTCTGCGGCGCGGCATTCTGTATCGCTACGCGCGCGAGAATGGCTTCAATCGAATTGCGCTGGGCCATCATCGCGACGATATCGTTGAGACCCTGTTCCTGAACATGTTTCATGGCTCGCGTATGGCAGCCATGCCGCCCAAGTTGAAATCCGACGACGGCGACAACGTGGTGATTCGACCGCTGGCCTACTGCGCCGAGCGGGATCTTGAGAAATACGCACGCCTGAAACAGTTTCCGATCATTCCCTGCAATCTGTGCGGCTCACAGGCCAACCTGCAGCGCCAGAATATCAAGGCGATGCTGGTTGCATGGGAAGTCGACGATCCCGGCCGTACCCAGCGCATCTTCCGCTCGATGACTCGTATCGCACCGTCACAGATGGCCGACCCGGCGCTGTTTGACTTCGCCAGCCTCGAACCCGAGCGGGATGCCATGCATCCGACCTGCTGACCGCACGTAAACTGAACAGGCGGTTACGACTATTTCTTGAAAACTATTCTCAAGTGCTCCATACTTTTTGTTAAGTGTACGGTTGTGCACTGCAACTAAAATTGACCTTCATGAGGTTCGTCACGCGATGAGCGAAAGGAAATTTCCGTCCAATCAACATATGGATGATCACTTCGACTGGGTGCAGTTCATGCCCATGGCGATCATGCATCTGGGCCTTATCGGCATCTGGTGGACCGGCTTCACCTGGGCTTCCGTGTCACTGTGTGTGGGTCTGTACATCGCCCGCGTATTCGGGATCACCGGCGGCTACCACCGGTATTTCTCGCACCGTGGGTACAAGACCAGTCGCGTGTTCCAGTTTGTCATGGCCTTCCTTGGCGCGACTGCCATGCAGAAAGGTCCGCTCTGGTGGGCGGCCAAGCATCGCGAGCACCATCGGGATTCCGACATGCCCGCGGATTCGCACTCGCCGCGCCAGTACGGCGTGTTCGATGCCCACATCGGTTGGGTCTATCGCGAAGCCCGCTCCAATCCGGATATGGATTTGATGAAGGACTTCTCAAAGTATCCGGAGCTGCGCTGGATTGAGAAGCATCAGTATATGCCCGGCATCATAACGGCTGTGGTCTGTACGCTGATCGCCGGCTGGTCCGGGTTTCTGGTGGGCTTCCTGTTGTCGACCATTCTGGTCTACCACGCCACTTTCACCATCAACTCGCTGAACCACATGTTTGGCAAACAGCGTTACCTGACCGGCGACGACTCGCGTAACAACTGGTTCCTCGCGTTGTTGTCGCTGGGCGAGGGCTGGCACAACAATCATCACTATTATCCGGCGACGGCCCGCAACGGCTTTTTCTGGTGGGAAGTGGATGTGACCTATTACTTGCTGCTGGGCCTGGAGAAAGTCGGCCTCGTGTGGGACCTGCGTCAGCCGCCGAAGACCATTCTTGCCAACGAGAAGGCGCCAACGCAGCGCATCATCGACAAGTGTGCTGTCTACATCGCTGAAGGTTTCTCTGCTGAGCACATTAGCGCGAATATCCGTAAGCGCTGGGAAGGAAGTCACATGATGGACGACCTGCGCAGCCATGCGCATGATAAATGGAGCGCGGCCGAGGCCTATCTGGCCGGAATCGAATTGCCGGAGCTGCCGAGTGCGGACGACCTCAAGGCACGGGCCCACAAGCAGTTCAAGATTCGCCATGAAGGGTTGGATCGGGCGATCGAGCGCGCTCAGGCCATGCTGCATCGTTCGGTATCGCATCGTCTGATCGAAGACGCGCGCGGTGACCACCAGAGCGCCAGCGCCTAGTCGTTCAATTCCACTGAAAGATGAAAGGGCCCGCCGCATTCGTTGATGCGGCGGGTTTTTTTATGTCTAGGGCCTGTTGCCGTTTCGTGCGAGCCCTTGTCCCGAAGGGTTGGGCCTCAAATCGCCCCAGGCGGCGTGGCAAGTCTGGGTCGTGGCACGCCACGACCGGCGACTCGCGCCTTGCCTGAAACGATTTGAGGACTCCAACGCGGCGCTCGCATGAAACGGCAACAGGCCCTAGACGGCGCGGCGTCTTATGAAGCGGCAACAGTCCTGAATGCGCGGATACGTAGGAGGATGACAGGCGGGCTTCGGCGAAGCCGCATATCCCGACCAGCGGTGTCTTCAATCGAGCTTCTCGCCCAGATCGCCGCCGCAGAACTTGCAATAATGGGCATCGGTGCCGTGCCTGCTGCGTTCGCAGTTCGCGCATTGGCGGGCCTGGCGGTCGTCATGGCTGGTGTATTCGATAATGCCTGGCGCAACTCGTCGGCGAGTCTCGGTCAGGCAACAGGCTCAGCTCGAGCCTGCGAGGATATGCCGCGATTGCCAGTAGTGTTTGCGCCAGTAGATATTATCCAGTCGCGAGATGGTTACGCCCCGGCGCGACGACACATGCATGAAACGACCCTGACCCAGATAAACGCCCACGTGGTGCGATGAATGCCCGGTGTGGAAAAAAACCAGGTCGCCGGTTTTCAGGTTGGCACGGCTGATCGAGATACCGACCTGAGCCTGTTCGACGGTGGTTCGTGGCAATTCATAGGATTCCACGGCGGCGAACGTATGCCGTACGAAACTGGAGCAATCTATGCCGCTCTGGCTGCGTCCGCCGTAGGCATAGGGCACGCCCTGCCATTGCTCGTAGTAGTCGTGAAGCGCGTTTTCCAGCTTGCTTTGCTGTACCGGCCCGCTGTCAGCGTCGAATTCTGCGTGCCTGCCTGGCACGTTCTGGCTGGCGCAGCCGGCGGTAGCCAATATCAACGCGACGACCAGGACCAGTTGCCGTTTCATGCGGCAACCGGTCCTGGTCGTCGCGAGCGATGGCGGATCGCCAGTGCGGGCCGGGGGGCCACAATAGCTCGTTCATCTCGCCGGCATATTGTCGTAGGAAATACGGTAGCCAAACCCTGCCCCTCGCAACCGGTTCACAAGCTGCTTAAGATAGACGCATGTCGTATCGTTTGAAAAGCCCAGAGGCCTCCACGGACCCGTTGACAGTCGCGGCGGTGGATCTAGGTTCGAACAGTTTTCACATGATCGTGGTGGAATTCCAGGGCGGTCGCAGCCGCGTCGTCGACCGGCTCAAGGAGTCGGTACGCCTGGCAGGCGGCCTGCAAGCCGATGGTCGGCTGGATCCTGTGGCCTGTGATCGAGCGCTGGCCTGCCTGCGGCGCTTTGGCGAGCGGCTCAAGCCGTTGCCGGGTGCTCATGTGCGAGTGGTGGGTACCAACACGCTGCGTCAGGCACGCAGCATCGAGTCGTTTCTGGAACAGGCCCATCAAGCGCTGGGTCACCCGATCGAGATCATCTACGGGGTCGAGGAAGCGCGTCTGATATACGCCGGCGTAGTGGAGGATCTAAACGCATCACCCGGCCGTCGGCTGGTGATCGATATCGGCGGCGGCTCTACTGAAATTGTCATTGGCAACGAGGATGTTCCGCAGCTGGTCGAAAGCGTGCCATTGGGCGCGGTCACACAGATGTCGCGATTTTTCCCCAGCGAGGCGATCACAAAATCTGGCTGGGACGCCGCCGTTCTGGATGTTCAGGTCGTGCTGGAACCCATCGTGCGCGCGTATCGCGCATCCGGCTGGGACATCGCTATTGGGGCGTCCGGTAGCATCAAATCGATTCTTCGCGCAGGCGGCCTGGATGGTCCCGATGCCGAGATCACGCCGCCTCTGCTCAAGAAACTGGGCAAGCAGGTGCGCAAGGCCGGCAAGCTCGACAAGCTGTCGATCGGCGATATGGCCGACGATCGGCGCGCAATATTTCCCGGTGGTCTGGCCGTGCTCACCGGCCTCTTCGAAGCGCTCGGTATTACCTCGATGCGCGTTTCCGACAAGGCGCTGCGCGAAGGCGTGATCGCCGATCTGATCGGCCGTCTGTCAGCCCATGACAGTCGTGACGACGGCGTCGCGGCGGCCGCCGATACGTATCGTGTTGATCGCGAGCACGGCCTGCAGGTGGCTGACACCGCGGTTCGGCTGCTGGCCAGTGCCGGTCTGGCCGACACGGCGCCGCGTCAGCTGCTGCGCTGGTCGGCCATGCTGCATGAAATCGGTTTGGCAATTGCGCATCGCGCCTATCACAAGCACGGCGAATATCTGCTTGCCAACGCCGACCTGCGGGGGTTCTCGCAGGCGGATCAGCGGCTGATGGCGACGTTGGTTCGTCTGCATCGTGGTCGGTTGCGCCGCGAGTTGATCGACGCCATGCCGGGAGGTTGGGGCGATATCGGTCTGGCATTGGCGGTGTGTCTGCGCCTGGCCGTGATCCTGCATCGGGGACGCGATCCACAGATCATGCCATCGGTGGCGCTGACCATCACCGACGACTGTGTCGAGCTGGTATTCGACGAGGGCTGGCTGGATTCCCGCCCGCTCACGCGAGCCGATCTGGACCGCGAGAGCGAGCGACTCGCACAGGCTGGACTGTCATTGAAGATCGATACTGCCGAGTCCGGCGACCAAGCCGCAGGCTCCTGAGTGCCCTGTCCCGCAGGCCACTTGCCAGGACGTTGCGCCAATGCGCGGTTGTTGCGGCGGGACCGCCTGTTCATGCGCCGACGTTGTACTCGCGGGTCGCCGCAAAAGTGATCTCGGGCCAGCGCTCTTCGGTCAGCTGCAGCTTCACGCGTGAAGGCGCCAGATAAACCAGGGCGCCGCCGTGGTCTTCGGCTACACCGGTATCCATGCGATCGCGGAAGCGCCGGATCTCGCGTTCATCGCCGTAGATCCAGCGCGCGGTGAACACCGCAATCGATTCAAAACCGGCGTTGACGTTGTACTCGGTGCGCAGGCGCTCTGCGACTACGTCAAACTGCAACACCCCGACCGCGCCCAGGATGACGTCGTTGTTGTGCAGCGGTCGGAATACCTGGGTCGCGCCTTCTTCGCAGAGCTGGTCGAGGCCCTTGTGCAGCGACTTGGCCTTGAGCGGATCGCGCAGTACCACGCGCTGAAACAGCTCCGGGGCGAAGTTCGGGATCCCGGTAAAAGCCAGATCCTCGCCTTGCGAGAAACAATCGCCGATCGCAATGGTGCCGTGATTGTGGATACCGATGATGTCGCCTGGCCAGGCGTGTTCGGCGGCTTCGCGCCGGTTTGCCATGAAGGTGATGGCATCGTTGATGCGGATCTCCTTGCCTGCCCGCAGATGCTGCATCTTCATGCCTTTTTCGTAGTGGCCCGAGCACACGCGCATAAAGGCAATGCGGTCGCGATGCTGCGGATCCATATTGGCCTGGATCTTGAAAACAAAGCCGGACAGCGACTCCTCGGCGGGCTGCACCTCGCGCGATGTGGTGTTGCGTGGCTGCGGGCCCGGGGCCCATTCCACGAAAGCATCCAGCAACGGCCGAATGCCGAAGTTGTTGACCGCCGAACCGAAGAATACAGGCGTGATCTCGCCGGCCAGATACATTTCCAGATCGAAGCCATCGCCGGCGCCGCGCACCAGTTCGATCTCTTCCAGCAGGTCGTTGTAGTAGTGGCCGGCGATCTCCTTCAGGCGAGGATCATCCAGCCCGTCCAGAGTGACGGTCTTGCCACCGGCTTCATTATCGGTGCCTTCGTACAGGTGCACCTTGTCCTCGAGCAGGTGATAGACGCCCTTGAACTGGCTGCCCATACCGATCGGCCAGGTGATCGGCGCACAGACAATGCCGAGGACTTCCTCAATCTCATCGAGGACTTCCAGGGGCGGCCGACCTTCACGGTCCATCTTGTTGATGAAGGTGAAGATAGGCGTGGTACGCAGCCGACAGACTTCCATCAGCTTGATCGTGCGAGGTTCGACGCCGCGCGCGATGTCGATCACCATCAACGCCGAGTCTACGGCCGTCAACGTACGGTAGGTATCTTCCGAGAAGTCTTCGTGGCCCGGTGTGTCGAGCAGATTGACGATGCGCTCGTTATACGGAAACTGCATCACCGAGGTGGTGACGGAAATGCCGCGCGACTGCTCCATCGCCATCCAGTCGGACGTGGCGTGCCGGGTGGCCTTGCGGCCCTTGACGGTACCCGCCAGCTGAATCGCACCGCCGAATAGCAGCAGTTTTTCGGTAAGCGTCGTCTTGCCGGCGTCCGGATGCGAAATGATCGCGAACGTACGTCTTCTGGCTGCCTCCTGCGCTGTTAGGGTCTGGGATTCGGCTAGGGGCTGATTCATCAAAGGCTCCGGCAAGGCGACCGTATTAGGATAGGTGACTGTCTATGCTCGAAATAATAGCTGTATAGTGCAGCACTATAAGCAGGAAATAGAGATTTAATTAGAAACTCTACGACTTTTTGCCTATATTAACGCTCAAGGCAACGGGGCAATCCCTTTGCTGGCAGAAACGGTGTTCCCCCTTCACCGGATCTGCCCAACGTAGCGCATCCTACCCGAGTCGAGGCGCTGCGTTAGTAGATGTCGCCTACCCCTTGGCGGCATCATTTTGCTGGCCCGGGTCGGACGCCCTCCCGACCTGGGCCTCTTTTTGTTGGCCGACGTTCTGCACGGTCCGCGCGGCGTCATATGAAACGAGCAACAGGCGCCCTGTTCACGCCAAGCTTGTCAGCGTATGGAAAACGGCGTAGTGAGGTCGCCGCTGTTCACGCATTCTACGGAGACCGTATCGACCCGGGCGTGTCGGGGACCATGCCCAAGCCAGTCCCGCAGTGTTCGAAGCGCCGATTCAGAGCCGGTCGCCATCACCTCTACGGTGCCATCACGTCGGTTGCGAACCCATCCGGCCATCCCCAGCTCGCGCGCCTTGTCACAGGTGGCGGCACGAAAGCCCACCCCCTGGACACGACCGCCGATACGGTATTGCTTTGCTTCCGGCATGATTGAAAACCACGGCGTTATACTTGCCTCCAAGTCTACATGCCGCAGGCAAAATCCATGTTCGACACAGTCAAACGCCGTGTCGGTCTGCTCGCCCGACCGCTTCGGCGCGATGATCGTTCCCAGGCCAGTCCGCGCAGCACGCGTATCTGTCTACAGCTACCCAATCCCTATGGCGGTCGGCCGTGGCTGAGCGCAACACTGGCGGTGTCCAGCGTGCCGCGCGGCTACGGCCAGCTGTTGCGGCTGAGCGCCCACGTCGACGGTTGTATGACCCTACCCGAGAATGCGGCCGATCGAGCAGCGCTGGCGCACGACCAGCGCGACCGTCCTTCTCTGGTCGGGCAGGGCAGTCGCGTGGCGGTTATGGCGATGCGTCAGTTGATCGAGCGGCTGCCTTCCGAGCGTATGTCCAGGCTGGGTAGGCGTCGGTGGCGCAGCTGGCTGGACCTGCAGGTGAGTACGGCGCCGCTGGACGGCGGGGCCCAGGCGTTGATGCCACGGGCACTGCGGGCTCTGTACGCCGATGGTCTGTCACGTCTGGCGCCGGGTCAGCCACGGGTTGGAGTCTGGTCTGGCCCGGCCGGAGGCCCCGGCGGGGGCATCGCACGGTTGGCGATGATCCAGATCGATGAAGACGATATCCGGCGCGGTCAGCGCGGTGGCGACAGCGACCGATTCAATCTGAACATGAGCCTGGCACAGCTCGTCGAGCCCGTGGTGCCGGGAAAAGGGGTCGACGGCGATTCTGACAAAGGATGATTGGCTTGCGCGGAAGGCGCGGTCGATAACGATGCAGCGGTCGCGCAGGCAAAACATTAACGCCGAGGATCATGGGGGCGACCAGCCGCAGTCACTCGGGCACGTAGCCAAGCCGCGCCAGCAGGCCTTCGAATTCGTCCAGGTCATGGAAGGCAATGCGTAGTTCGCCGCGCCGGTGAGCCGGATCGAAGTCGATGTGAACGGTATTGCCCACGTGTTCGGCAAGCCCGCTTTCCAAAGCGACGAGGTCGATGTGGGAAGCATCCACGGTTGATGGCTCGCGCGATGCGCTGTCATGGCTGCGAGCGCGGTGTTCCAGATGGCGGACGCTCCAGCGGCTGCGCACGGCCTTGTGGGCGAGATCGATCTGTCGGGCGGCAGGCAGTCCGGCCAGAATCTTGGCGTGTCCAAGCGACAGTTTATGGTTTTCCAGCAGCGCCTGCACAGGTTCAGCAAGCTGGCGCAGGCGCAGGTAGTTGGTGACATAGACGCGCGACTTGCCGATGCGATGAGCGATCGCATCGTGCGTCAGGCAGTGCTGATCGGCCAGCCGAGCGAGCCCGTGTGCGGTTTCCATGATTCCCAGGGACTCGCGCTGCAGATTCTCGATCAGGCCGAGTACTGCCGCCTGACGATCATCGAGATCGTTGCGCACGATCGCCGGCAGACGATCCAGGCCAGCACGCTGTGCCGCACGCCAGCGTCGTTCGCCTGCAAGGAGCACGTAGCCGGACGTCGCATCGCCTCTCACCACCACCGGCTGAATCACCCCCGACTCGGCGATCGAGCGCGCGAGTTCGGTCAGCGCTTGATCGTCGAAATACGCTCGTGCCTGATCGCGGTCGCGCTGTATCATTTCGATCGGTAGCCGCTGCACTGTCGCGTCGTCCGGCATCGGGGGTTTCCGTTAATCAGGAGTGAGTGGAAGACCCACACGGAAGCAACGGCGGGGCGTGATAAGCTCGATTTCAACGGAGTGTAAACCCATACGACCGATGATCCGATGCGCCGGCCCGTTCAAAGGTCTGGGCGGGATCTGACGAGAGGTCATACGATGCGAACCCGGCAGTTTCTCAAGCCGCGCACCGTATCGCGGGAAGTCGACGATATTGTCAACAACCTGCCGATGCGGAATATTGGAAGTCAGGGCTATGATCCGTGGGGGCTCAATCCGGATACCGCCAAGATTACCTTCACCGCAGTGCGCTGGTTGTACGAACGCTATTTTCGCGTGCAGGCCCTGGGGCTCGACAACGTGCCCGGCAGCGGGCGGGTATTGATTGTCGGCAATCATAGCGGCCAGCTGCCCATGGACGGCGTCATGATCAGCTTTGCGGTCGCTAACAGGAAAGAGGGCGCCCGGCTGCCGCGATCGATGATCGAACGCTGGTTTCCCTCGGTACCGTTCCTCGGCAACTGGATGAACTCGGTCGGCGGCGTGATTGGCGACCCGAAGAACTGCGCGAAGATGCTGGAGCGCGAAGAGGCGCTGGTGGTGTTTCCTGAAGGGATCCGTGGCTCGGGCAAGCCTTATCGGCTGCGTTACCAGCTGCAGCGTTTCGGGCACGGTTTCATGCATCTGGCCATGGAGCACAACACGCCGATCGTGCCGGTTGGCGTTGTCGGCTGTGAAGAAACCATGCCGTCTCTCGGCAATATGAAACCGATCGCGCGCATGCTCGGCATGCCGTATTTCCCGCTGGCGCCGCTGGTGCCCTTGCCGGCGCGCCTGTTTCTCAATTTCGGCAAGCCGATGACTTTTGTCAACGATGCACGCAACGAACGGGAAGTAGAATGGCGTGTGGAAGAGATCAAGGACGCGATTCGCGACCTGATTGACGTGGGCATCAGCCAACGAAAGAGTATTTTCTAGATGAGCAGCGCCAAGTCTTCAGCCGGTCCATCAGCGCCGCCCGAGAGTGCAGCCGCCGCCCGCAAGACGCCGGCACGGCGCGCGGATAGCCCGATGCGGAGCCGCGCAGCTAAATCCTCTCCGTCGAGCATCGACCCGGGCAGCCGCGGCAAGATTCTCGTGACGGGGGCCGCAGGTGCCTTGTCGCAGCACGTCATTGCCGATCTGCGCGAGCGCGGTTATGAAACCGTGGGTGTGGAATTTCGTGGCGTCGCCGACGACTATCCGGATACCGTCGATTACGTGGTCGACTTCAATCAGCGGCCATTTGAAGATGTGTTCCGCGAGCACGACTTCGTCGGTATTGCCCATCTGGGACGGATCCGGTTCACTCAGTCCACCCGAGGGCGACGATATTCGGAGAACGTCGTGGGCACCACCCGACTTCTGCGGCTGGCGCTGAAGTACGGCGTCGAGAAAGTACTGGCGCTATCGACCTTTCATGTCTACGGGGCTGATGCTCGCAATCCGAGTCTGATCGACGAGGAATATCCGATGCGAGCGGCCAACCTGATGCCGCAGATAGTGGATGCCGTCGAGCTTGAGAATCTGTTCAACATTCATCTCTACAAGCATCCCGAGCTCAACATCGTGATCCTGCGCCCCTGCGTGATTGCCGGGCCGGGCATCAAGAACGAGATGAGTCGCATGCTCTCGCAATCGTTCGCGCCCTGCCTCGCGGGTTTTTCGCCTTTGATGCAGTTCATTCATGTCCAGGACATGTCGGACGCCGTGATCGCGGCATTCGAGCAGAACCATCCAGGCGTATATAATGTGGCTCCGGATGATTATGTGTCCTATCAGGACGCGCTGGTCATGGCGGGCTGCCGCCGGCTGTTTCTGCCGTCGATCCCGCCATCACTGGCGCGGCGGTCGATACGCGCGCTCGGACGCCTGGCACCGCCGGACTACATGATCGATTTCTTTAAATATTCGGTAATTATCGACGGCAGCCTGTTCGCGCGCACCTTCAATTACCGTCCTAGTCACTCGCTGGCTGAATTGCTCGGCCACTACCGCTCGGCCAAATGAGATCGAGCGGACATTTTGAGGCTCTCAAGTTCATGCCTAAGTTGATACGATCCTTCATTGGCCTGTCGGGATTGATGAGCCTTCTCGTCCTGGCGGGCTGCGTGCACAGTCCGCCGTCCGACCCCTGGGACCCGCTCGAGCCGATCAACCGCGTCACCTACAAGTTCAACGATCAGGCCGACAAGTACGTGCTGCGCCCGA
Organism: Salinisphaera sp.; assembly: GCA_027858915.1. Lineage (GTDB taxonomy): Bacteria > Pseudomonadota > Gammaproteobacteria > Nevskiales > Salinisphaeraceae > Salinisphaera. The sequence goes on along the minus strand of JAQIBT010000033.1, from coordinate 15,589 downwards.
TCGCCAAGGGTTATGACAAAATCACGCCGAATCGCGTCCAGAAGAGTGTGAGCAACTTTTTTGACAATGCGAGCCAGCCGATCGTGATGGTCAACAGCCTGCTGCAGCTTAAATGGGGCAAGTTCAATCAGTCGCTCGGGCGTTTCATGATCAACACCACCGCCGGTGTGGGCGGACTGTTCGATGTCGCGAGCATGGCCCATGTGCCCCATCCAGACGAGGATCTGGGCCAGACGCTGGGCTACTGGGGTCTTGGGCCAGGCGCGTATCTCGTGTTGCCGCTGCTGGGGCCCAGCGACGGACGTGATCTGGTCGGCAGGGCGGGAGATCATTTCGCCAGTCCGGTCACCTATATGACCAATTTCGATGAGATCGATCACAACTACTCCTATCTACCGTATCTGCTGCGCGTACTGGAGGGAGTCAACCTGCGAGCGAGCCTGCTCGGTTTCGATCAGACACTGGCCCAGCAGTTCGACCCCTATGCCTTCGTACGCAGCTATTATCTGGAAAGTCGCCAAAAGGCGGTGTATGACGGCCATGTCCCTGCGCGCCTGGACGCGCCCGACAGCCTCGGTGATTTCCCTGCGACGGACGCCGGCAGTTCGGACAGTACGAAATAACCTCCACGAGCCGGTTGCAGGAGGCCGGGTTGGCAACGGCGGGCCGGACGCCGGATTGCGCGAACGCGTCGCATCGTAAACAACGCGCAGAACTGGACACGGGGTGGTTTCAGGTATGTCTAGCAAATCACCAGACCTGGCGCGCCTTTGCGCGATGGGTCGTGATAAATTGCATGCTCATGCCGAGCTTTACTTCAAGCAGGGCGGTGCCAGCGAACCCGAAGTCGCGCTGGTGCGCTGCGGCCAGGCGCGCGCGATCTTCAAGGATTACGGCCGAACGCCGGGTTGGTTTGGCCATCTGATTGCGCCTATGTTGTTATGGCGCGAAGCATCGGCCTTGATTGCGCTGGACGAGTTGATGGGTATGCCCAAGCTGTACCACCGGCCGGATCGGCGCGGCCTGTTGATGGAATATCTGCCGGCGACGCCGTGGCCACAAGCCACACCCGCGGACCCGACCTACGATCGTCTCGATGAGCTGGTTGCCGCCATGCATGAGCGCGGCGTGGCGCACTGTGATCTGCGCGGCGGCGGCAACATACTGGTGGGCGAATCCGGGCAGCCATATATCGTCGATTTTGTGGCTCGGATACGACGTGGGCCATGTTGGAACCTTCCATGGAACTGGCTATTTCGACAGTTTGTCGCTGCTGATCGTTCGGCGCTGATCAAGCTGCGGGTGCGGCATGCGCCTCATCTGGCAACCACCGAGGATCGTCGAGGGCTGGCCACGCGGGGTCTGGCCGAACGTATGGCGCGTGCAATCGGCCAGGGCGTGCGACGCGGTGTGCGCTGGTTGATTGCGCGTGGCGATAAGTCCTCATGAAGCGTTTCACGCTGCGCTTTTTCTTGCTGTTCATGCCGCTGCTGCGCTGGCCGCTGAGGACATGGATCAAGACGCATGTGTCGCCGTCGGATCTGGGCGAAATTGCCCTGAACCGGGATCGTCCGATCTGCTATATGCTGCCGGTGGCCAGCGTCATGGACTGGCTGGCTCTGGAAGCTGGCTGCGCCGAGCACGGTCTGCCACGGCCTAATCTTGCGGGCAATCGGCCGCCTACGGTTCGGCGTGCGGTGGTGCTGGCGGTGCCGGTCGGAAGAAACCGGCAGCGATCAGAACTACATCGTCTGATTGCCCGGGGCCTGCACGACCAGGGGTTTGAGGCGCAAATTGTTCCGGTTTCGGTTTTCTGGGGGCGTAATCCGGTCCAGGAGACGTCCCTGTTCCGTATTTTGTTTGCCGATGCTGAACGACCCGGTCGATTACGCAAGCTGCTGATCGTCATGGCAAACGGGCGCAACACTCTGGTGCATTTCGGCCAGCCGGTCGATTATCGCGCAGTGCTCGATGAGCAGGCCGCGCCGGGTGCCATGGTACGCAAGCTGGTGCGCGTGCTGCGAATCCATTTCCGGCGCCAGCGAACGGCGACACTGGGCCCGGCTCTGTCGCGGCGCAGCCAACTGATCAATTCTTTGCTGGCCGATCCCGAGGTGCAGAAAGCGATCGCCGACGGTGCCCGGCGCGAGAAAAAGAATGTCACGGCGCTGCGCGCGCGCGCGCGCAGCTACGCTGACGAGATCGCGGCCGATCATTCGAACATCGCCATCGGTTTCATGCTGCGGGTGCTGACCTGGCTGTGGCATCGCATTTACGATGGCGTCGACGTACGTCATCTGGCGCGTTTGCGCGAGACCGCGCACGACAAGCGAGAAGTGATCTACCTGCCGTCGCATCGCAGCCATATGGACTACCTGCTGCTGTCTTATATTCTCTACAAGGAAGGGCTGGCCCTGCCGCATGTTGCGGCCGGGGTAAATCTCAACTTCTGGCCGGTGGGCGCCTTGCTCAGGCGTTGCGGCGCCTTCTATCTGCGGCGCAGCTTCAAGGGGGATCGTCTCTATACGGCAGTATTCCGGGCCTATATCGAAGTGTTGGTTCAGCGTGGCCAGCCGATGAAGTTCTATCCTGAGGCCGGGCGCAGCCGCACGGGGCGCCTGCTGGCACCCAAGACCGGGATGCTGTCGATGACGGTGGCCAGCGCTCTGGCCAATCCGGACGCGTCAGTGGCGGTAGTGCCTGTCTACATTGGCTATGATCGCGTGATGGAGGTTAATCGATATTTCGATGAATTGCGCGGCACCCGAGTGAAGAAAGGCGAATCGATGGGCGATCTCGTACGTGGCTCCACCAAGGTCCTCAAACGCAAGTACGGCCGTGTCTTCGTATCGTTTGGTCTGCCGATTGATCTGCACGATTTTGCGGACGCGCATCTGCCCGACTGGCGCTCGCGCATGAGTGAACTCGACGTCGAAGGGCGGCCGGCCTGGCTGCAGGACTTCGTCGGCCAACTGTCCGGGCAGGTAATGCGCGGCATCAACGCCACGGCCACCTTGAGTGCGACTGGCCTGGCGTCGTTGATCCTTCTTGGCAGCCCGCAGAAAGCAGTGGCCGAAGACGAAATGATCCAGTCCATGGAGTTGCTGGCACGCCTGGCGCGTGAGTTTCCCTATTCGCCGGATGCCAGCGCCCCTGACAGCGATGGCCGGGCGATGCTCGCCGAGGCAGAACCGCTGATGCGACTGATCCGAGCCCCGCACGCCTGGGGCGACGTGCTCACGGTTGAGTCGCGGCAGGCGGTGCTACTCACTTATATGCGCAACAACGTCATGCATCTGTTCGCGCTGCCGTCCTTGATTGCCAACTTCTTTGCGCATTTCGAGCAGCGTAGCGACAAAGCGCTGCTCGATGATGCCGCCGAGCTCTATCCGCTGCTGGCATCCGAGCTGTTTCTGCGCTGGCCGGCTGACGAATGCCGCGGCGCGCTGGCCGATGCGCTGGCCGGCATGCTGGAGTGCGGACTGCTCGAGCGCACGGATAAAGGCCGTCTGAAACGCCCCGAATCAGGAAGTGGCGAGTTTGCTGCGCTGGTGAGTCTGTCGCGGATCATGCGCGAATCGCTGGAGCGCTATGCGATGACGGCCATGCTGCTGACCCACAATCTGGAAGCGGGCGTGGTCGAGCGCGGGCGCTTCGAGCGCCAGTGTCAGTTGATGGCCGAGCGTATGGCCTTGATCAGCGGTCGCAACAGTCCGGAATTCTTCGATTCGCGGCTGTTCCGAAACCACCTGAGAACACTGGTCGATATCGGCCTGCTGCATCAGGAAGGCAACAAGCTGCACATCGATCCGGCACTGCGCCACCTGGCCGAACACGCCCTTCGTCTGCTGGGCTCGGATATCCGCCAGTCGATAGCGCATCTGACTTCGCTGCCGCAGCTTGAGGACGCCACGCCCGTCAATGCGTTGACCTGACCGGTGGCCGGCGCGGTGTGGTATGAAACGGCAACAGGCCCTGGGTCAATGCGCCGTTCCTCGCCAGAAATACAGTGGCTGGTCCCCACCGAGCGAACTACTGACCTGGCCGAGCGCGCCCAGCCAACTCATATCGGCACCGGAGGCAGCTGTGGAGGCTGCGGCGGCGGCCGACAGTGTGGTGGGGGCCGAGCGGCCTTGGTAATAGCGCACGACGCCGGCCTGGCTGACACCGGCGGCTCGGCGCGCCGCTGCCAGCACATCGGGCTGATGGCCAATCGCATCGATCAGCCCCAGATGCAGGGCGTCGGCGGCAGAAAAGATGCGGCCGTCGGTGATCTTGCCGATCTGGCTTCGGTCGAGCAGGGGTCGATTGCTCTCGACCACCGAGACAAAACGCGCGAACAACGAGTTCACTACGCGCTGGACGATGGCATGCTCGTCGGCTTTCGGCGGACGCAGCGGCGACATGATGTCCTTGTGTGGGCCCGAGGTGACGGTCTCGTTCGCCAGGCCGATCTTGTTCATCAGACCTGCTGCATTGACGTCAATCAGGATCACGCCGATCGAACCGGTGATGGTCGTGGGCTCGGCAATTACCTGTTGTGCGCTCATGGCGACGTAGTAGCCGCCAGAGGCTGCAACACCGCCAAGGCTAGCGATCACCGGGACACCGGTGGCCTGATGGTAGCGCCGGATACGAGCATAGATCTCGTCGCTGGCGGCCACGGTGCCGCCGGGGCTGTCGATACGCAGCACAACAGCGGCGATATGCTTGTCCTTGCTGGCTTTGTCTAGCGCGCGGTCTACCTCTGTCAGAGTCGATTGCCGTTGCACCAGTCCAAAGGAGTGGCTCGACGGAGTAGATGAGATGAAGCCGCTGATCGGTAGCCACAGGATTTTTGCCGACCCGCTGCCGGAGATCGTGGTTTCCTGTAGTTCGTTGCCACCGCTGCTGCCGAACGGACCATTGATGGTGATGCAACCCGACAGTGAGGCGATAGCGGTCGCCGCGAGAACCGCCATGCCGGCACGCGCCCAGCGGCGAAAGGAAATATTCATCTCAGTGCACCGGCTCCTGCCAGCTCTCGATGGCGACAATGATGTTCTGACAGGCCTGCGTCAGGCAATGCCGGCCCTCTTCTCGTTCGTCGTCGTCCAGATGCGCCCAGGCCATAGCGATGAACGGGCGTGCGTCGTCGATCACGGCTTGCTCGTGAAGCTGTCGGTAGGCGGTTTCGAGCGCGGCCAGCAGCTGCCCGATAGAATCTACCGGTAGTTCGGCTTCCTGAAACACCATGACACAGGCGCCGGTTGCCGCGCTGTCGAGCATCGACTCCGACGCGTCGGTGTCGCCGTGATGCTCGGCGTACAGATCGGACAGCCGGGTGACTATCTCGACCAGGGCAAGCATGGCGGGCATGTCGTCGTACAGACGTCGATGGCCGCGTTTGGCCGCCACTTCGGCGGCGACCTGCAGGGCCGGGCCGACGGTCCGGTGGTAGGCGTGGGGCTGTAGCGCCTGGGGGTCGAGATTTTCTGGGTCGAGACGTGTGTCTTTGCTCTGGCTCATGACGGCAACGGTTGGCGGCGCGGAACAGGCCGGGACGGCCGGGTTGTAAGCAGGATAACCCAACGGCGGTGTTTGTTGAACGGCGCATGCGTTCATCCGGCTATGGTTTGCGCCGCGCGTTTTCTGCACGGCGTCGCCATTGCCGGTTGTCTCCGCGGTGGCAATACTCGCGGTCAAGGCGGTCGGCCAGATCATGAACGCCTGTGGCCGTGGTGTGCCGGAACGAATGGCCGGAACGGCCGAGCCGGCCCCGACCGACCAGAATCAGGCGTCAGGGATTCGAATCTCGACGCGCGCGCCGCCGAGTGTGCTATCGACGAGATGGAGATCGCCGTTATAAGAGCGCACGATTTCTGCTGCGACGGCCAGGCCCAGACCCTGGCCTTCGCGGGTCGAGTCGGCACGCACGCCGCGTTCCAGCAGCGCCGTGTTCGAGCCCTCGCCAAAGCCAGGACCGTTGTCGTCGATCCAGAGCCAGAGCGCATCCCGGCTGCGTTCAGCGTCGACCACAACCTGCCCACGGCCGTACTTGGCGGCGTTGTCCATCACGGTACCCAGCAGTTCGGTGAGGTCGCCTTCGTCTATGGGTGCACGTAACCTGGCATCGATACCAACCGAGATCTGTGTGCCCTGTTCGGCGTAGACCTTGGTCAGTGCCCGCCCCAGTTTCTCGGCAACCGGGGCGATCGCCAGCGGCCGGGCCAGGCTGCGCCTGCCGGCAGCGGCGGCTTTTTGCAACTGATAGTCGAGAATATCGTTCATGTGTGCCAGCTGGCTGCGCAGTGGCCCTCGTGTGTCCTCCGGTAGATTTTTGTCCTCGGCGATGCCGCGCAAGACCGCCATCGGGGTCTTTAGGCTGTGCGCCAGATCACCCAACGCATTGCGATACCGGGTCAAGCGCGCCTGATCATTGGCGAGCATCGTATTCAGATTGGACACCAGCGGTTGAATCTCGTCGGGATACCGGCCTTCCAGGCGACGATCGTCGTCGCTCTGCAGATGGCTGAGGTTGCGAGCCAGCCGGCGCAGCGGCGCCAGCCCCCAGCGCAGGATCAAAAGCTCTACGATCAGCAGAATAAGAGCAGACACGCTGAGCATGGTCCACAATGCACCCTGGAAGCGTTGCATCTGCTTGACGAATGCAGCCGAGTTTTCGGCTACCACCAGCGTGTAGCGATAATCGTCGCCGTTATCGGTAACCCAGCGAAACCCGAAAGACAGGGTCAGCAGCTGCTGATCCTTGCCGCGGGCCACGCGTAGTGCCTGCCATTGGCCGACGGCCGGCAGGCTCGGCATTTTGAGGCCGCCGAGCAGCGAGGGCGAGTGCCAGACAATACTGCCTTTTTCATTGAGCACGAACGCATACAGGCCGGAATCCGGCCGCGACAGGTTGGATTCGGGCAGCACGCGCTGCCCCAGCTTGAATTGGCCCTTGTCGGTGATGTCGGCGCTGCCGAGCAGGGCATAGCTGAGCCCTTGCAGGCGATCGTGCTCGGCCTGCTCGGCGCGATCGCGTACCGCGGTCTGCAAGGCAAAGCCGGTCAGACCAATGAACGCCAGCAGCAGCACTGCGGTCGCAGCGAGTAGCCGCGCCCGCAGCGAGTTGATCACGAGCTGCTGGCGTCTGCCGGACGACGGTTGCGCCCGTCACGACTCAACCGGTAGCCGCGCCCACGCAGGGTCTCTATAGGTTTGCGGGTGCCATCCGGGTCGAGCTTGGAACGCAGGCGACGCACAAACACTTCGATTACGTTGGAGTCACGCTCGGCGTTCTCCTCGTAGATATGCTCGGTCAGTGCAGTCTTGGAGATCACCTCCCCGGCGTGCAGCATCAGATACTCAAGGACGCGATATTCGTAGGCGGTCAGATCGATCGACTGATCGCCGACGAACACTTCCTGGCGGGTGGTATCGACAATGATATCGCCAGACTCCAGCCTTGGCTGTGCCCAGCCGCGTGAACGTCGGAGCAGCGCCTGGATGCGCGCCGACAGCTCTTCGGGCTGGAACGGTTTGACCACGTAGTCGTCGGCGCCGGCTTCCAGACCCTCGACCTTGTCCTGCCAGCGACTGCGGGCCGTCAGAATAAGGATCGGATAGTCCAGCCCCGCTTCGCGAACCTCGGCGATGATGTCCAGCCCGGTTGGCCCCGGGAGACCGAGATCGATGATAGCAATATCGATCGGATATTCCTTGGCATAGAACATCCCTTCCTCGCCTTCGCCGGTTTCGTCGACCGCGTAGCCCTCCTGGCGCAGCCGCGTACAGATCTGTTCACGCAGATCGACATCATCCTCGATTACCAGAGCTCGCATCAAACCGTCCCAATCATCATTAAACCTGTGGAACTGGTCCAGCGGCTATTTCGCCGCGTTAATATGCACGACGCGAACGCGACCCCTGTCCAGCAGTTTCACTTGATAATAAGGGCCGGATGGGCCGTGTTCCAGTACTACGTTCAGCACTCGCCCTCCATATTGCTGGCGGGCGCGCTGCGCCGCGTCGTACGGCCCAATGGCTGGCTCACTCTGCTGGTTGCGCGGCGTGCGGCTTTTTTCGCTTGCATTGCCTTGGCTCGACACGCGAATCCACTGCGGATGTGCGCCCGCCGTGATTGGGGTCTGAAGCGGCGGCGCCGCCGCCGCAAGCTGCGATACCGTGCACGCCAGCAAGACAAGCGATACCCCGGCGACAATCAACGCGGCTTTTCGTCTTGCCCGTTGCTCAGCGCAAACAATGGCTGTGTCGCCCCAGTAAACGCGTTTTTTCATCAATTTCCGTACTGGTAGCTGTTGCTATCGTTCTGCTGCAGACATTGTCGGTAGCGATTGTCGCTCATGCGATGCGCATTCCAGGCACCAGCCGCCAGCCCAGCCGCAGCGCCGATACCGGTGGCGATGTCGCGCCCGGTGCCGCCGCCAAACTGATTGCCAAGCAAACCGCCGGCTGCACCGCCTATGGCGGCCTGGCCGACCGTGCTGGTGGCGCCCTGGACCGCGACATTACGATGATCCGGCGTATTCGCGCAGGCATACCGCCCGCCGGGTACTGCCTGGAATATCGGGTCGACGCTTGGGCCACGCTGGGTCGCGCAACCGGCGATCAGAGCACTGGCAACCAAGCCAATGCCCCATGACGGAAGACGATTGAAAGCTGTCATCACAGGAGCCTCTCTTGCGGAGACACAAACTAGGTCGCGGGCCCTTAACGCGTCCTTAAGCGATAGCCTGCTCAAAGCCGATTAATCGCTCGATTCATCGCTGGCAAGAGTGAGATCGGGTCAAGTACCCGACCGGGGTAAGCGTTGCGCCACGTACTTGACCAGCCAAGCGCCAAGCTCTGGAGTTGATGGCCGACGATCCCGCCGGCCGCAAGACGCGGACGTAAGAAGCGATCAGCTCTCGTTGGGCTGCGCCGACTGGTTACCCTGCGAGCCGCTGCCGCTATTGCCCTGGGGAATCTGGCCGTTGTTCTGACCTGAGCCCTGGTCCTGCCTGGCTGCCGGGGGGTTGGCCGGAGCCGGCTCTGTGCCGGACGAAGCGCCGCCTGCGTTACCCGCGCTGGAGTCGGCGTCGCTGCTCTGGCTATGATTCTGGCTTTGGCTCTGGTCAGTTTGCGGCTGCGATTGACCCTGATTCTTGTTTGGGCTCTGAGTGTCACCCTGTGGTGCCCCGGACTGGCTATCGCTGCCCTGACTGTTACCTTGCGTCCCCTGCTTGGTGTCTGACTGCTGATCGGCTATCTGCAGCTGATCACGTATATCGGCGACGCCTGGCTGGTTGCGGGTGATCTGTAGCGCCTGCTTGTGGGTCTTCTGGTCGGGAACGGTGCCGGACAGGGTCACAGTGAGGTTGTTCACTGCGACCGAGATCGCCGAGTTGCTGAACTGATCCTTGTTGAGCAGTTGTTTCTGAAGAGTGCGGAAGAGCACTTGATCGGTGACCGTCTTGTCGACGGCCTGCGTGGCCTCGACGACCTTCTGGCGCTTGGCGTCGACCTTGTTCTGCAGGTCGTTCAGCTTCTTTTGTGCTTTTTGTACGTCCTGCTGTTGATCGGTGACCTTTTCCTTTGCGTCCTTGAGCGCTTTTTTCGCATCCTTCAAGTGGCTGGTGGCCTTGTCGTACTTCTGCTGTGGCGACTGCGAGCAGCCGGTGACCAGCATGGCAGCGACAAGAAGAGTCGTGAACAGCGTGAGAGTTTGCGGGCGCTGGGTTTTCATCGAGTTCTCGCAGGGAAATGCAATGCGGTAGAAAATACCACGTTTGCCGGAATACCCAACTATTTCGGCGGTTTGGTTTTTCAAGGCTACAATAGCCGCGCTTATGCAGATTGCCGCTTTTACATTTGCCAACGGCCTGGCCGCCGCGCCTATGGCCGGCGTCTCGGATCGCGTGTTTCGTGCACTGTGCCGGAGCTTGGGCGCAGCGGCCACCACCGGCGAGATGGTGTCGGCGCGGCCCGAGCTGCGAGATACCCGCAAGTCGCGGCTGCGTCTGGATTTTACCGGCGAGCCTGCGCCTCGTATTGTACAGATTGCCGGGGGTGATGCCGCCGATCTGGTACACGCCGCCCGCGTCAACGCTGATGCCGGCGCGGATATTCTCGATATCAATATGGGCTGCCCGGCCAAGAAGGTCTGTCGCAAGGCGGCGGGCTCGGCGTTGATGGCCGATACCGATCATGTGGCGCGTATTCTGGACGCGGTGGTCGCCGCCTCGCCGATCCCGGTGACGTTGAAAATGCGGACCGGCGTCTGTGCCGAGCGTCGTAATGCGGTCACGGTTGCCTGCCACGCCGAGGCGGCCGGTATCGCTGCATTGGCAGTGCACGGGCGAACGCGCGATCAGCATTATCGCGGCGTGGCCGAGTACGCCACCATTGCTGCGGTGAAGGCGGCTGTCTCGATTCCGGTCTGGGCCAACGGCGATATCGATTCGCCGGCCAAGGCACGGGATGTGCTGGCCGCCACCGGCGCCGATGGCTTGATGATTGGGCGTGCCGCCTGCCGGCGTCCCTGGCTGTTTCGCGATATCGCCGTCGAGCGGGCGACAGGCTTGGCGCCCCCGGCGCCAAGCCTTGCAGACGAGCGCGAGTTGTTGCTGGGCCTGATAGAACAGATCCACGATTTTTACGGCGAGCCACAAGGGGTACGCGTGGCGCGCAAGCATATTGGCTGGCTGTGCGAACGCCGCCCGCCGCATCCCGCGTTGTATATGGATATGATGCTGGCTGGCGATGCGGTTCGCCAGTGTCGGCTGCTGGATCGCTACTTCGACGCGGTGGCCAACGGCAAGCCGTGGCCTGATCGCGTCGCGAACTGAGCGTCTGGCTCAACGGCGTACAGGCGGCTCGCCGAGCGCCTGCAGACGATTGCGCAGCTCGCGAATCTCATCCATCAGTTCCAGCGCCAGCGCGATGCCGGCAATGTCCAGACCGAGGTCGCGCTGCAATCGCCGCGCGGTATGGAGGCGCCGCATATGACGGGCGGTGAACTGAAAGTGCGTCTCATCGATCTTCAAGGGCTCGAGTACGCCTTCGTCCACCAGTAGGATCACCCAGTCGGCGCGCACGCCGCATGAGCGACAGATCTGCCCCAGGCTCAGGACATGATGCTCCTCGATGATTTCACAGGTCAGCGTGGTTGCAGCGTCGTCTTGCATGATTACACCCCCAGGTTTTGACGGGGATTGAAGGACATGGTGTCGGCCATCTGTTGATACAACGCGCTTGCCGCGTCGTTCGCATCCGGTGGCAGGGTGACCTGTAGTACAACGAACAAGTCACCTGCTGTCTTGCCGGGCATGCCGCGGCCCTTGAGGCGCAGACGGCGACCGGTGTTCGAGCCGGCTGGGATCTTCAAGTCCACCGGGCCGGCCGGTGTGGGGGTCTTCACGGTCGCGCCGAGCGCGGCTTCCCAGGGAGCGACCGGCAGATCCAGGATCAGATTCTGGCCGTCGACGCGAAAATGACGATGCGGGTTGAAGCCGATCTCCAGATACAGATCGCCGGCCGGCCCCCCGCCGACACCCGGCATGCCTTGACCAGCCAGGCGCAGCTGCTGACCGGCGCGTACGCCCTTGGGAATACTCACCTTGATGGCGCGCTCACGCGTGACCACGCGGCCGTGATCGTCGGTTTCCGGCATCCGCATGTTCAATGTGCGACTGCCGCCGGAAAAGCTGTCCTCGATATCCAGCAGGATACGTGCCGTGTGGTCCTGACCTCGCATGCTTGCACCGGCGCCGCTGGCGCGTTGATTGGCGCGACCACCCGGCACGCCGCCGCGTCCGAACAGCGATTCGAAGAAATCGCTGAAATCGGCCGAATCGCCGCCGGTATACCCGCCGCCGCTGAACTCGAACCCAGCGTCCCAACCGGGCGGCGGCTCGAACCCCGGGCGCTGGCCCGGACTGGCCGTGCGAGCGCCGCCGGGCGGGATCTGGTCATAGGCCGCGCGTTTCTCCGGATCCTTGAGCACTTCGTAGGCTTCGTTGGCCTCGCGGAACCGATCGCCTGCATCGTCCTCGGCGCTGACGTCGGGATGATACTTGCGCGCCAGCTTGCGATAGGCGCGCTTGACGTCGTCGACCGACGCGTCACGCGCAACGCCGAGAATCTTGTAGTAATCCTTATATTCCATGCACCGACTCCGGTCAGTCCTAGATGGTGCTGCCAGTCACGGGGCCGGCGTCGCCAAAGCCAACCAGGCCGCCGATCAGCCACATGATCACCAGCTGGATGACCCAGCCGACGACACAAACACCGACCGCGCGCAGGGTGTTGTCATAATCCAGCGCTTGCCGAATCGCCACAATCATGGTGACGAGCATCCAGATGGCGACGATCAATGCGATCAAGCCACCAATCAGCGGAAGAATCTCGAATATACGCAGCAGCCCGGGCGAGGCGGCAAAACCCATGGTTCGAAGCAGCTGGCCGATGTTGGCTTCGGTCTGGCGTTGCGGCAACAGTTTTGTGCCTACGAACCAGATGATCGCCGCCCAGATCAGCCAGCCCAGCAAGGCGCCGACGGTGGCAATCACTAGAAAACTCAATCCGCCGCCAGCTCCCAGCGCGCCGATGCCGGCCGCAAGCGAGGCAAGCGCGACGACAAGCGCCGCCTGGCCAGTAGCCGAATGGTCGTGTTCGACTTCTTCGTAGGTGGCGACGTCGAGTTTCGCCGCACCCAGCATACGATTGATGAAGCTTTGCATTGTGGTCCGATCCGTTTGATTGGGTCCGCCGTCAGCTTGGCGCAAGAACGGCTGGCTGAATTGCTATGCATTGCACCTGTGAGGCGGCAAGCATACGCTGGCGTTATACATTACCGATATTACGGTGAAGACACTGCGCGCGCTATTGATGATCAACCAAGGCTCACGCCAGGGCAAGGAAAATGCCGACGCGGCGAGTGATTACCTGAAAGAACTCGGAGTCGATGTGGTCATGGGCCTGTTCGACGAGCCGGATCAAGTCGCGCGCGAAATCACGCAGAAAAGTGCGGATGTTGACATCATCGTGTTGGGCGGGGGCGACGGTACGCTCAATCTAGCGGCCCGAGCAGTGATGGATGCCGACAAGCCAATGGCTGTGCTGCCGCTGGGTACGGCCAACGATTTTGCTCGGACGCTGCTTATCCCGGGCGATCTGCAGGGCGCCTGTGCCAACGTGGTGAACGGCGTCGCTCACCAAGTCGATCTGGGCCAGTGCAACGACGTCAATTTTGTTAATGTCGCCAGCATCGGGCTCGCGGTACGTGCCAGCGAATATCGCTCTGACGCGGCCAAGAAGTGGTTGGGCGCACTGGGCTATGCCAGCAACGTATTTCAGGCGGTCCGCGATACGCGGCCTTTCGGCGCCGATCTGCGGGTCGATGGCAAGCGTCAACGCCTGCACTCGATCCAGATCGCAGTCGGCAACGGTCGTTATTTTGGTGGCGGGATGGCCGTTACCAGCGAGGCCGCGATCGATGATGGGCGGCTGGATGTATACAGCCTCAAACCCCAGCCGCTTTGGTCTCTGGTCGGATCGCTGCCGGGACTGGTGCGTGGCCCGGACAAGTCGATGCAGGACGTGCAGCTGTTCGAGGGCACCGAATTCCACATCACGACCGACCGACCGATGGACATCAACACCGACGGCGAGATTCTCACGCGTACGCCGGCGACCTTCCGCGTGCTGCCCGGTGCGCTGACCGTCAAGGTGCCGCAGGAATATATCGACCAGTATCACCAGAAGGCCCAGGACCAGGTCGACGCCGCCGAGGCCGGCGTCGAGTCCTGAAACCGCTTTTGGATACGACGCCCTTGCCTCGGTCGACCCAGCGATTCACCGACGCCGACGCCACGATCGACTGGGTTATCGACACGGTGGGCGCGGATATCCGGGTCGGCGCGCCGCTGGGGCTGGGCAAGGCCCCGCAGCTGATGAACGCGCTGTATCAGCGCGCCTTCCACAACCCAACTATCCGGTTGGAGATCATTACGGCGCTATCGCTGGACGTGCCGGTGGCCGGCAGCGATCTGGAAAAACGGCTGATGGATCCAATTGTCGAACGCGTGTTCGAGGACTATCCGGGGCTGGATTATCTGCAAGCCGTGCGAGCGCAGAATCTGCCCGAGAACATCATTGTCTCCGAGTTCTTTTTCCAGCCGGGTGCGATGCTTGGCAACGAATATGCCCAGCGTCATTATCGCTCGGTCAACTACACGCACGCCGCGCGCGACCTGATGGATGCCGGTGTAAATGTGCTGATACAGATGCTTGCACCGGGGCTGGGCGATGAGCAGCTGTCGTTGTCGTGCAATACCGACGTCACCCTCGACCTGCTGCCGGTGGTCGAGAGGATGCGTGAGCAGGGCAGCGCCCCGCTGATTGTCGGCCAGGTCAATCGTCGGCTGCCCACCATGACGCGCAGCGCATTGATCGATACGAGCACGCTGGATGCGGTGTTCGAAGGCCCAGCGGCCGATTGCAAGCCGTTTGGTGCCCCGGCCGCGCCGGTTGCCGACGCTGATTATGTGATCGCACTGCGCGTCGCGGCCTTGCTGGCGGACGGCGGCACGCTGCAGATTGGCATTGGCTCGCTGTCGGACGCTATTGCCTATTGCTGCGATCTGCGCGCCAACGAGAATGCGTTATTCGGTGAACTGGTCGGCCGGCTGAATCCGGGGCCAGACGAACAGATGCTGATCGACCGTTATGACGGGCTATCCCGTTTCGAGCAAGGGCTTTACGGCTGCACCGAGATGTTGGTGGATGCTTATATGCAGCTTCATCGCGCCGGCGTGATCAAACGATGTGTCTACAACGACGTTGTAATTCAAAATCTGCTCGATGACGGCACGATCAACGAAAAAATTGGTTCGGACACACTGGCCGCGTTGCTCGAACAAGGCGCTATCCACGCTCGGCTGGACGCGGACGACGTGGCTTATCTCAAGCGGTTTGGCGTCTTTCACGAACAAGTCGTCTGGAGCAATGACACGTTGGTGGTGGGCAGCGATGAACGCCCGATCAACACGAATCTTGCCGATTCGAAGGCGCGGGCTGCGATCGAGGCGCGTTGCCTGGGCAGTCGGTTGGTAGGTGCGACCCTGGTACACGGCGGTTTCTACCTTGGCCCCAATGATTTCTATCAGCGGCTGCGCGATCTGAGCGATACCGAGCGCGAGCTGTTCCATATGACCAGCGTGCATGAGATCAATCATCTCTACGGCAATGAAGAGCTCAAGCGCGCCCAGCGCCGCAAGGCACGGTTCGTCAATACTGCCATCAAGGCCAGCCTGGACGGCTCGATTGCGGCTGACGGGTTGGAAAACAGGCAGGTGCTCTCGGGCGTGGGCGGACAATACAACTTCGTGGCCCAGGCCCACGAACTGCACGATGCCCGCTCGATCATCTGCGTACGGGCGGTTCGCCAGGGTTCCGATGGGCCGGAATCCAATATCGTGGCGCGCTATGCCTACACCACGATTCCGCGACATCTGCGCGATATTGTGGTCACTGAGTACGGCGTCGCCGATCTGCGCGGCAAGACTGACGAACAGATTGCCATTGCGTTGATCGAAATCGCCGACGC